>NZ_JAIULA010000004.1 GCF_024160875.1 Ligilactobacillus ubinensis
TAGCACCTGTTTCCAAGTGTTATCCCCCTCTTTTGGGCAGGTTACCCACGTGTTACTCACCCGTTCGCCACTCAATGCTTATCGGTGTAGCAAGCTACGGTGATAAGCAAAGCGTTCGACTTGCATGTATTAGGCACGCCGCCAGCGTTCGTCCTGAGCCAGGATCAAACTCTCATTTTAGAATTTGTGACTCATTAATTTGTTACTAGCGAATTGACTTCGCAAATGTTTGTACCTATTCTTTCGAATAGATAGCCCTACACATTTGATTTGTCTAAAAACTTTGTTCAGTTTTCAAAGATCTACTTTAGTCACCAGTTAATAACTGACAACCATTTTATTATACTTTAGTCTCAAGCTGATGTCAATAACCACTTTTAAATATTTAATATGTTCAAAAGAAAAACTATAACACCTATTCTTGACAACAAAAAATATGATACCAATCTTATCAGCTTTAGTCAAGTACAAATTTAAAATTCTCTATTTTTCTTGTTCTATATCATCTAAAGCTCTTTTAATCCACTTATCCAATCGCTGATCGATAGGAGCAAATCCACTTTGAAGATGCTTATTAGTCCAAAATTTTTTATGCTGATAATGAATTCGATTATCTGTCTTTGAAAAATCAAAAGGTTTTTCTAAACATCGAACAGATAGTGATATTTTACCGGTATATTCATCAATATCAATTATAATTACTTTAACTTTCTGTCCTACTTTAAGAAAGTCTTCAATATTGTTTACATACCCGTGACGACATTCAGAAATATGAATTAACCCTTGCGTATTTTCATCTAGCGCTACAAAAGCACCATATGGTTGAATTCCTGTTATCCTTCCTTCCAATATCATTCCAATTTTATAATCCATGTTAAACTCCTTTATATTAGTAGAACAGTTATTTATTATAAAAATAATGTTACAAGTTTAAATATAATTAAAAAGTGAGTCAATCAACAAAGCGCAAATCGAATTTTCTCAACCTTTAGCATTGTTACTAAAACTCACTTTCTATGTTCCTACAAATATATCTATTTCTCAATTAATATAGTTTCAATTACAACATCCTCAGATGGTTTATCTTGACGTTTCGTTTTAATGTTTGCAATTTTGTCGACAATATTCATTCCCTTTATTACTTGTCCAAAAACTGTATGTCGATGATCAAGCCAAGGTGTCCCGCCTTTTTCGTAGGCCGCTATTATTTCTTCTGGATACTTTGCAGCTTTCATTTGTTCCAACATTTGCGGAGCCATATTCTTATTTTGAACAATAAAAAATTGACTACCATTTGTAGATGGTCCAGCATTTGCCATTGACAGCGCACCACGTAAATTAAAAAGATCACTCGAAAATTCATCTTCAAATGGTTGACCCCAAATACTTTCTCCTCCCATACCAGTACCAGTTGGATCTCCGCCTTGAATCATAAAATCTTTAATTACACGATGAAAAATTACGCCATCATAATATCCTTTTTCTGATAAGCCTACAAAATTTTCTACTGTTTTAGGTGCTTGTTTAGCAAATAGTTGTACTTCTATATCACCAAAATTTGTTTTAATAGTTGCTTTTGGGCCCTTTAAATCCGTCAAAATCAATTGTGGATACGTCATTATATTTCCTCCAGTTTAATATTAGAGTCTTTATCTGTTATTATAACATACACTAATATTTAATATTATAGTATTTTGACTTAACTAAAAATTGTGCTAATCTAAAGCTATATTTAATGCATTTGGAAGGAGTTTATGTCTCAAATGACAGAGCAAAATTATTATGATATAACAATCATAGGTGGTGGCCCAGTCGGGTTATTTGCTGCCACCTATGCACGTATGCGTTTAGCTAAAACACAAATTATTGAAAGCCTAGATCAACTCGGCGGACAAGTCAGTACTCTTTTTGCAGCTAAAAATATATATGATGTCCCCGGCTTCTATGAAATTACAGGTGAAAAACTAATACAGCACTTGATATATCAAACCACAAAATTCAATCCTGATATCTTTTTAGGTGAAACTGTCGAAAGTTTTAGTAAAACAGATTTAGGTTATGCTATTAAAACGTCAAAGCGAATTACTTACAGTCGCAGCATTATTATTGCCGCAGGTATAGGTGCATTTGAACCGCGTAGACTAGCTATTGAAAATGCTAAAGAATTCGAAAACGAACAGTTACATTATTTCATTACTAATCCACAGATTTTTAAAAATAAAGATCTTGCCATCGCTGGTGGTGGTGATTCTGCAATTGACTGGGCTTTAGCACTTTATCCTATTGCAAAATCCATTCATATTATTCATCGACGCGATAAATTTAGGGCATTGGAAGCAAATTTAGAAAAACTTCGTTCAACAAAAACTATATTTGATACACCATTTACTATTTCCTCTCTGGAAAAAGCTTCTGAAAATAAAATTAAGTTAAATTTAAAAAAAGCTCGTTCTGATGATAAAAAGGAACTTACTGTTGATCATTTACTAGTTAATTATGGTTTTATTTCAGATAATAAATTATTGTCTAGTTGGAATCTTCAAATGGAAAACCGTGTCATTAAAGTAAATCAGTCTCAAGAAACAAACTTACCAGGTATATATGCAATTGGAGACAGTGCATACCATCCTGGAAAATTAGATTTAATTGCTACCGGTTTAGGTGAAGCACCTAGTGCTGTAAATAATGCTTTATTGTACGTTTATCCCGATAAACGACAACCCGCACATAGTACTCAATTAATTAAACAATTTAATTCTCTAAAGGGAAGTAACTAAAGTTAATTTTATTGAATATAACGATAAACAATATTAAAGGAGTTATCACATTGAATCTGTTACAGTTTTTCATCGATTTTGTCCTACACATCGATTCACATCTGGTTACAATCGTGAACACGTTTGGCAATTGGACATATATTATCTTATTTTTTATCATTTTTATTGAAACCGGGGCTGTTATTATGCCCTTCTTACCCGGAGACTCATTACTTTTTGCAGCATGTGCTCTAGCTGCTAATCCAATTTATCATTTGCATACTTGGATTTTTGTAGTTTTATTTTTAATTGCCCCTATAGCTGGAGATTCATTAAACTTTTTTATTGGTCAAAAAGTGGGTAAATCTATTGTTAAACACAAATTTTTTGGTAAATTTATTAAAGAAGAAAATATTGCCAAAACCGAAAGATTTTTTGAAAAACACGGTGGTATTTCAATTACATTGGCTAGGTTTATGCCAATTATTCGTACCTTTGCTCCTTTCGTTGCTGGAGCAAGTGGCTACAAATATACACAATTTATTCGCTACAACGTTATTGGCGCAACTGCTTGGGTAGCTATCTGCTGTGGTGGTGGTCATTTCTTTGGAAATTTTCCATTCGTCAAAAAACACTTTTCAATGATTGTCCTGGGTATTATTTTAGTCTCTATATTACCTGCTCTAATAGCTTTTATAAAAACACGTTTTAGCAAAAATAAATCTATAGACAATTAATAAAAAAGGTCTAAACATAAACATTAAATGCGTATATTCTTACACATTAGCATTGTTTATGTTTAGACTTTTTTTGCAAAAAAATCCACTATTTCTTTTTTAATTCATTTTTTCCACACATCAGTAGCCCAATCAAACAAGCAAAAAATAAGCTTAAAAACAAAATAAAGCACGCCATAAAATAAGATTCCGGCAAAGCATTAATAATAGGATCCAAATTTGGATCAAACAACCAATCATTGTTTCGAAATAATATTTTATGAAATACTATAAAAAAATTATTAAAATTAATTAACATTGCAAACAGTATTAAGACTATCATAATTATTAAATAATATATTGGTTGTATTAAAATCCACATACACTTTTGTATTCTAAGTTTTTTTAAATACCAATAGCTATACGGAATACCCATAGTAGCGACAACATAATCTTTAAAAAAAAGTGCCTTAACATCACGATAATGTTGCATAGCTGCATATGATGTTGGCAATTTCATATGTAACTCCGTAATCCATGGGAAATTCAAAAAATTTAGCAAATCCTTATACGACTTAATTAAGTGTGCGTTACTAACACCTGCTTTTTCACCAAGATTCTCCTTAGTTACCATAAAATAATATAGTGGATGAAAATTAATAGTTATTGCTATACAGATTGCAAATAGCGCTAAGAACAAGCCAAAAATTTGCAAAATTTCTGTCACTCTAAGTTTAATCATTTTCTATTTGCCATTCATCCAAAGAATCTAACTCTATTGTTGGTTTTATATTAACCTTTTGAATTTGTTCTTTTGTCGATACCCCTGTATAAACAAGCATCGTATCAATTCCAAAATTTATTCCAGCTTGAATATCAGTCATATAATTATCGCCTACCATTACAACATCATCTTTTTTTAACCCAATCCTCTTTAAGGCTTTTTCCATGATAATCGCTTCTGGTTTACCAATGTAAGTCGCCTTTTGCTGTGTTGAACATTCAACAAGTGCAATTACAGAGCCTGCACCAGGTACTAAACCTCTTTCATTAGGTAAATTAGTATCCGCATTCGTCCCTATAAATTTTGCACCACGTTTAATAGCAAGAGTAGCTAATTCAAATTTATGATATGTAACATCATAATCTAAACCAACAACAACATAGTCTGGCCTAGTTTCCTCAAAATAAAAATTCCGATCAAGTAGTGCTTGTTTCAAGCCTAACTCACCTATCGCATAAACTGAACGTTTATTAGAATCTAAGTCAGCAATATAGTCTGCCGTTGCTATTGCTGTAGTATAGATATTATTTGTTTCTACATAAATATCAAAATTCACCCGCAAATTTTCAACTACTTTTTCTGGCGTCTGTGTACTATTGTTAGTTACAAATAAAAATGGAATATTTTTTTCTTGTAATCGTTCAACAAATCTTTTAGCTGCTGGAATTCTTATTTTTCCTTTATATATTGTGCCATCTAAATCAATTAAATATCCCTTATAGCTTTTCATAAAATATCCTCTCTAAAGTTCAGCCTTTTTGGCGAATTGTAAAATGATGCTTTTTTGTTTGCTGTTTTTTAGGTTGTACATTCCTTGGCGTTTTAAATTTATGAACTTTATTTTTATTACCATCATATTTTTTTTCATCACCATAGATCTTATCTCTCTGTTTTTTTACTTTTGAAGGGACCTTTCTATGTGTATCCATCTTATTTTTCTTAAATTTACGCTTTGTACCCGCTGGAATTGGCTCTGGCTGTTGTACTTCTAAATTATGCAATACAAAGTATGCACATCCAAAGTTACAATATTCATACAAATAATCCTCAAGGCGATCAATATTTTGACTAGGTACTCCTTTTTTACTTTCAACCTCATAAAAGCCGTGTAAGCGTAATTGATCATATCCCCAATCACCGACAATGTAATCATATTTAGTCAAAATCTTACTGAACCGTTCGCGTAACTTCTCTATCTGAAATCCTTCGCGATAATTAACTAGTAAAGTATACGGATGTCCATCAATTGAAATATTTGTAGAGTCTTGCATCTGTACATCACTAGCAAAAGCTTGAATTGCTTCTGCTTTTTTAGCTAGTTGTGCCTCCCGTCGTTCTTTTTTTTCTGTTTTCAAATAAAATCCTCCTGCACCGCTTAATATATATTACTAATATTACAACGATTCTTATAATAAAAAAAGCACTCAAGCATAAATTCATTTTTGCTTAAGTGCATATAAAATAATTATCTTGCTTTTTTTCGAATGCGTATAACTACATATAATGCAATAAACCACATTAACGCCGCTAATAAAGCCAAAAAAGTTGTCTTTTCAAAACACATAATGCATCCAACAAAAATCAAAAAAATGATAATTAAATAATTAGAAACTGGATAAAATGGCATCTTAAAATTTCTGCTAGCCATTTTTTCTTTTTTTCTCAAATCTTCACGATAATGCAAATGTGCAATTACGATAGCCCCCCACACAAAAAGAAAACATGTCGTTGCAACACTTGAAATAAATGTAAATAATGTTGTTGCACTAGGTACAATAAACTCAGCCATAACAGCTATCGCAATTATAACTGCCGAAAAAATAATACTATTGGCAGGCACTTGTGTTCGTGATAGTTTTCTCATTTTTCGAGCGAACCAATTCTTTTTATTGTCATACGTCAAAGAAAATAACATTCTTCCTGTACTAAATAATGAACTATTACATGCCGAAGCCGCTGCCGTTAATACTACAAAATTAATAATTCCCGCAGCCATTGTAACTCCTACATTTTGGAATACTTGCACAAACGGACTTTCAGTAGTAGTAATTTTTGTCCATGGATAAATAGCCATCAAAGCTATTAAAGATCCTACATAAAAAATAATAATTCGAGTTGGTATCTCATTAATTGCTTTAGGAATTACTCTAGTTGGATTTTCTGCCTCAGAGGCAGTCACCCCTATCATCTCAATTCCAATAAAACCAAAAGTTACCATCTGAAATGACATTAAAAATCCTCTAAAACCCTTTGGAAATATGCCACCATAATTAATTAAATTTCCAAAGCTAGCATGTCCTTGTGGTGTTTTATAGTTAATAAGAACTAATATAACTCCAATAATTATTAACGCCACTATTGCTATAATTTTTATCAGAGCAAACCAAAACTCTGTTTCACCAAAAAGACCAACTGTAATTAAATTCAAACATAAAAGAACGACAATTGTTATTAATCCAGGCAGCCACCGAGGAATATTTGGAAACCAATACTGAACATACATTCCAGTTGCAGTAACATCTGCCATCGCTATGGTAATCCAACAAACCCAGTATGTCCACCCTGTAATAAGTCCAATATCTTTACCTAAATATTTTGAAATGAAATCAATAAAGGATCTCGTTTCTAGATCTGAAAGTAATAATTCTCCCATCGCACGCATCAGTAAAAAACAAACTATCCCAGTTATCAAATATGCTAACACTATCGATGGTCCCGCTAAATGAATAGATTTTCCTGAGCCTAAAAACAATCCCGTTCCGATTGTCCCACCCAAAGCGATTAATTGTACATGGCGACTTTTAAGGTTTCTTGCATATCCTTTCTCTTGTGCCATTTATACTACGACTCCTTATCTTTAAAATTAGACTTAAAGTATCATTACGATGTAATTAAACTCTCTAACTTTAGACTTGCATTTTCTAGTATAACACGTTCCGAAAATGTAGTAAAATTCAGCAGTTTCATGAAATGATGAAAATAATTCATCACACTATACAATACTTAATTTTAAAATAAGAAGAATGTTTTTCGCTTTGGATAATTTTTACACCAACAGCTTACCCTTGTATAATTATTGAAATAAAGGTTTTTAACTAGTTTTGCTTTCTAAAATTTCTTTCTGACCAACTATCTAACTCATCTCGAAATTTTTCTAGCGCTTTTTTATCAAAAATACTTGGAAAATTACCTAAAAGAATTTGATCCGCTTGTTTAGCACTCCCACCCTTTTTTTGTAGAATTAAAATCGATTTTTGATCTTTTTTATTTTTAAATAGTTCTAACGGTATGCCCAACATTCCTTGCAAATATGCATCTGATTGTATATATTCTAATAACTTCTTAGATTCCTCCGTTTCAAATAGATTTTGAGGAACTAAAAAGATTCCTATTCCTCCGTCTTTCAACTGGTTTATTGCCTGTTCAATTAATAGATGATGCACATATGAATGTCCTGTTGCTGCACGTGTTTTAAACTCCTTAACTTTTTCATCAATTGGATAGTACCCTACTGGCAAATCACTGATTACAGTATCAACCTGTGGAATTACTAATCCATCAAGCGCATCTTGGTGAAACAATTCAACTTGAAGTTTTTCTAACTCTACATTTAAGCCTGCTAATGCAATTAATGAATCGTCATTATCAATACCAAATGCTTGCACTTTAGTCCCACTTTTTTGTAGTTTGTCCATAACAAAACATAATAAATTTCCTGTTCCAACAGTAATATCTAACAGAGTATTTTCCTTTTTTCTTAATAATACTTTATCTAATATACTATACATAAAAATAGCTACCGTATCCGGTGTCATCAGATGATTGGCTTGAAACATTTCTTTTTTATAAGCTTGTAATATTAAGTACTGGAATACTTTACGCTTTTCTTCATTACTTAAACCATTAAAATTAGCCTCTGCATATTTCTTTTCTAATTCTCTTCTTACTTCCTTATGTGGTAACCCTTCTTCAACATGTATTTCTCCTGAATTAATATTGTCAATTGTTTCAATTAAAGCATCCATATAACTTATATCTAAATCTTTTTGTAAAATTTTTACAATTTGTGATAACTTTTGAAATCGTTCAACAATATTTTTCATACTCTCCATATCCAAACCACTTCACCTCATTATTTTATTGTTCAAGTGTAACTATATTTAATATAAATTTCAAGCTTACCAGCTACTCACTTGCACTGCTACTATTTTTTGATACATAAAAAATATATTTTTGCTGACTAGTTAAATACACTTGGTAACTATCGCCTTCATATTTTATTGTTCCAATATTTGTTTTCATCTGCTTGCCTTTTTCTAAACGATTAAGCATTGCCATATTATATAATACCTTTGCTTTATTGTATTGAATATTGTGCGAATACATACTAAGTTGAAATTGATAATAAATACTCTGTCCAACAAAAATTGTTGAAAGTAACAACAGTAACATTCCCCCTGTATATAATAATGTTGCACTTAGTCTATTCATCATCTACTTTCCCCTTATATGTAGCTAAAATCACTGTTCTATTAAATTCATAACCATGCATCTTTATATTAATGTTTAAACTATGTTTGTTATTATTCCAATTCGACTTAAAGCTCTCTACTTCAAACAATAATGGCATATACCCTTGACCATCTTGGTTAAGCCATATTTTATTATTTTGAAATTTCAAATTATACATCGATTTTTTAGTAGCACTATAAAAACTTATCTCACTCCCCTTATAATTACTTTCTCTATACTCCAACATCAAAGTATCCGATTCTATCACTTGAACCATTTGTACCACTCTAGCCTTATATTCTTGTTTTTGTTTTTCAAGATTTTTAGATATGTTAAATATTATTCCAGTAACTAACAAAATTCCTATTGCACTTATCACTAATGCTATAAGCGTTTCTAATAAAGTAAATGCTGCTTTTTTATTCTTGTACTTCAACTTTAATATCCTTAAGTTCAAATTTGCTAATTTTAGTTGAACCACCATCTAAAATCATCTGCTTACCTTTATTAACTAACTCTGTATAATTATCTGATGTATCTATTAATTTGTTTTTTTGCTTTTCAAAAAAATATTGATTACTACAAAAAAGTGTAACACCGGTTGTAATTAGCAATAAGCCAACTAAACTATCTACGAGAATAAAGCCACAACTATTTCTCTTCAATTCGATAACGCCTCCCATATCCAATCTGAGGTATAAAAACATATTGTTTTTTTGTCACTGAGGAGTAATAACTTACACTTTGCATCTTTGCCCCACCATTTTCAAAAAAATATACCGTTGCCCAATTGCTTGTTAATTTAAATGTAGTTGGTATTTTTATAATTTTTGTATTGCGCTTATATCCTTTTGTTGTTGAACTATAATATATAAAATTTATTTTTGTCGAATAAAATTCTATTTGCGCATTAGTTTTCATTTGTTCAGATTCAGTAGCTACTTGTGACCAAGCTTGATCAAAAGTTTTCCAAAACTGTCTCTCATCCAATCGTTGCTTTGTATTTTTTGTAATAGAGAATCCTAATATAAATATAGCTGCAGTAATTCCAAGAACAATAATTACTTCAATTAAAGTAAAAGCATCGTTTTTTTTATTAATCATCTAAGTTACGTTCTTTTATCTGCTTAACTTGCTGACTTGACAAATACTTTTCCTCTTGTAATTTTTCTAATGATACTGTTGATTCAGTTGGATTATCGCTCAAATATAGTTGTCGTTGTGTCGATAATTCGGTTTTTAGTGCACTATCACTTATGACATTAGCATGCTGTCTTTGCTCTGTCACATTTGGAATAACTATTAACAATAGTAAACTAATGATGAAAAGGACGACAACCATTTCAATTAATGTAAAACCCTGTACTTTATTCTTTATTTTCATTTATATAATTCCCCCATATTTTTATAAAGCGGCAATAAAATTGTTAGATATGTTCCGACAATGATAATTGCAATTACTAAAAAAAGTAGTGGCTGTACTAGACCTATCAGTTGATCAAATTTACGCATTAGTTTTTGATATGCTAATCGTGAATATACTAGCATCTCGCTACTTAGCTTCTCTTGAGTTTGACCTTTACTGAAAAAAATCCCCATTTCCGTAGGTATGAATGGATATAATTTAACAAAATCTTTTATTTCTTCTCCTTTTTCCAACCAAGAAGTTAGTTGTCTTCCCATCTGATATAGTAATGAATTGTGTTCAAAGTTAAGTAAATATTGACAAATTTGGTGAAAATCTAAACCACTACTGAGTAACAAGCCTAAATTCAGTGATACATAATAATAGCAATATTGCCTGTATACACTTCCAATAATTGGCAATTGACTATACCAATGATGCTTTGACAATGTAGATTGCTTCTTCCACCAATATAGTATTTTTAAACAATACACAACAGCTGCACTTAGTAAAATCCATATACAGTAATATACTAAATTGATATAACTAAATTCTTTAGAATAACTATTCATTATTCCAAATTGATTTAAAGCTGGTTTTAACCATATTTGAGCTCCAGTAATAATACTTGCTAATAATATAAATAGAATAGCTGGATATAATAGTAACATCCTTATTTTTTCTTGTTGCCGTACTCTGCGCTCCAGTATTTCTCCCAATTGATGCACACTATCATCTAGTTGTCCATGTCTTTCAGCAATAACAAGTTGATAAAATGTATTTTTAGATACCACATCTTTCATTGCTTGGCTAATTTGATCTCCATTTGAAAGCATTGTTAGTATATGCTTAATTTCGACTGCTTGTTCAGGTTGTAATACCACAATACTTTCTAAAGCCTGTTGGAGTGAAAAGCCTGACTTTAACAGATCAGCTAATAATTTAAAAAATACTGCCTGTTTTCTGGCAGACCAGACTTTAACCTTTGCTAAATTGCTTTTTTGTCTCGTTACTAATCCATTTATTCTTAACACAAATTTCAAGACGTTCACTCCATTCTTCCGTCATTCTTAGCAAACAATAATTTCCCTTTCTAATTTCTAAGTTGTCAATTTGATCGAAAAGAACCTTGCTATTTCCATCTATTGTTGGTAAAAGGCGTTGATAAGAAACCATTTGAACAGCTTGTAGTATTTCATCTTTTGAGACCCCTAAATTTTGCAGTCGTGTTATTACACCACCTGCATCTTGCGCATGAACAGTACTAAAAATTAAATGCCCACTTAATGCAGCTTTAATAACTGCCTGTGCTGTTTTTTCATCTCGAATTTCACCAATAATAAATGCATCTGGATGATGTCGTAAAGCAACTTTCAGTAATTCCGAATAAGTCATCTCAGCCTTTTCATTAACTTGTAATTGTAAAAAGTTAGGTTCATGTATTTCTATAGGATCCTCAATACATAAGACTTGCTTATTTTTCATTTGTCTTGCGAATTGATACATCGATGTCGTTTTACCAGATCCCATTGGTCCAGCAAACAAGACTAATCCTCTCTTATTGCAAGCTTGCATTATTTTCGTCCATTGGTCGGAAAAAAAATAGCCAGCTTTTTCTTCCTTTTGTCCATATATTAGTCGCACTACCAAAGATTCATTATCTAAAAAATCACCTACTGTAGATAAACGACAAAATATTTTTTCTTTTCCCGCTTCGTAAATCCATGAACCTAGCTGAGGCCGACGATGCTCACTTAATGCCATATTGGCTTTAAATTTTAGATAGTTTAACCACTGACGTACTATTTCAAATTGAAAAGACATTTGCTTCAAATGAAACCCTTGCGTTGCATAACTAATAGTATAGCTATCCTTTTTAGGTAAAAAGTAAATATCGCTTGCTCTTTTTTCAACTGCCTTTTTAAAAATTTCTCTTAATTGTGAATTCATATTTTTCATCCTCCTGTTACAATATAAATACGCAAATAATACTCGTTTTTTTATTAAAATATAAAAAAGTACTTAAAAAATTAATTAACGATTAATTAAAAAATAATCATTAATGTTTTTCTAAGTACTTTTTCGTATTAAAATGCTTTTTTATAACGATCTTTTTATTTCTTTATAGCTAGGTATTGACGGTATAGCGCCTAGTTTTTGTACGGCTAACGCTGATGCTTTATTTGCAAATTTAATTGCTTCCTTTATATTGCTGAAATCTTTGTCTAATTGTGAACTAAGTACTCCTAAAAAAGTATCTCCGGCCGCAGTCGTATCCACCGCATCCACTCTAAGTGCCGGAACAAACCCTCGCTCATTTTTTGTTTGATAGAATGCCCCCTTACTTCCGAGTGTAATAATAACATTCTTGGCACCAAACTCTAGTAATTTTTCTGCGGCCAAACATTGTGTTTTTTCATCAATCACTTTAATTCCTGTTAATAACTCAGCTTCAGTTTCATTAGGGGTTATTAAATCCACATTTTGCATCAATTCAGTTGGGATTTTTTTAGCTGGAGCTGGATTTAAAATTGTTGCTACTCCTGCATTTTTAGCTATTTTAAATCCTTCTATCGCACACTCAAGTGGTGTTTCAAACTGGGTAACTAAAAAATCTGAATTGACAATCTTATTTTTTGCCTTTTGCACATCTGCTGCTGTTAGCTCTTGATTTGCCCCTCCATAAACAAGGATACTATTTTCTCCATTTTTCTGCAGTAAAATAAATGCTTGCCCTGTTCCAGAAGATGCAGTTGTCACATTAGTTATATCAATTCCAGCAGAACGTAAAACCTCACACATCATTTTTCCATTTTCATCTTTTCCGATTTTACCAATAAAAGAAGTTTGTGCATTGCTTCGAGCTGCTGCAATTCCCTGATTTGCTCCCTTTCCACCACCAGCATTTTGCTTTGAAATTATCTGTAATGTTTCTCCAGGTTTAGGTAGTCGCTGAACCTTTAAAATTGTGTCTACATTTAAGCTTCCTAATACTGTTACTTTATTCATTATCTTATCCTATTAAACTATATATCTTTATATAGTACCCTTCTATATTCATTTACTGCACTCATAGATATTATATTATATTATATTGCTCAAATAAACTATTTAAAAATTGCTTCTGTAATTTATGTAATGGTGCACCAAAAAGCTCTCCTTTGAAGTTTATCAAAAGAGAGCTATCTAACTATTGCCAATTATTAATATTGCTAATTAATCCTCATCTGGAAATTCTGCAGATGTATAGACTTCAGAAACATCATCTTCATCTTCCAAACGATCAATTAATCGTTGCAATTGTTCAATTTTATTTTCAGGAACTGGAACTGTATTTTGAGGAATCATCGTAAGTTCAGCATTTGCTAAATCATATTTCTTCTCTAAAACATCTCTTACACCAACGAATGTTTTAGGATCAGTATAGATTTCAAATACTTCATCACTTGTTTGCATATCCTCAGCACCTGCTTCAAGAATATCTTCAAACATTTGATCTTCATCTACATCTAGTTCTTCACGAGAAATAGCAATATAACCCTTGCGATCAAACATGAAATTCACCGAACCAGTTTCGCCTAAAGCACCACCATTGCGATTAAAGTCAGCTCTAACCGCTGAAGCTGTCCTATTACGGTTATCAGTTAATGTGTGCACTAGAATTGCAACACCAGCTGGGCCATAGCCTTCATAGGTAATTTCTTCATAATTTGCACCATTAGCACCAGATGCTTTATCTAATGCACGTTTTATATTGTCTTTAGGCATATTTGCTGCACGAGCTTTATCCATCATCAAACGAAGTTGTGGATTGGCGTCTGGGTCAGGACCACCACTCTTTGCAGCCATATATATTTCTCGTGAAATTTTTTGGAAAACTTTTCCGCGTTTAGCATCTTGAGCGTTTTTACGGCCCTGTATATTATGCCATTTTGAATGTCCTGACATGTTCGAATACCTCTTTCCGATTAAATTCAAATTTAGCTAACAAGCCAACTTTCATAATACCAAATCTGTAATCTTTTAGCAATGCTATCTACCAATAAATTCCATTTTGCTTTTTTTTATTCCAAAACATCAAAAAAATAGTAGCTAAAATAATTCCCAAAAATGCACCACTGCCATCTAACATAACATCTTGAAATAATGGGGTTCGTCCCCCCGTCAACATCTGATGAAATTCGTCAAATGCTGCATAACCTAATGTAGCTAACCAACTGACAAACACTGTTAAAAAAATAGCTTCTAACTTATCTTTTAAACCTAGATAAAAAAATGCACCCATCATACAATAAATAAAAAAATGTGCACCCTTTCTAATAAAAAATTCAACAAATTTATAATAACCTATTTCTTTAATTGCAACAGTTTCACCAGCATAATGAAAAGAAATGTATCTAAGTGTACTTTCAAAAGGTTTATTAGGTAAATACTTAGCTAATCCTGGAACAACCGTTTGTTGCTTATATGTCATCGAAGAACTGATAAACAGCACTAACATTATTATGAGTACAAAAAAAATATATATATTTATCTTAGACTTTAAAGCTATCTTGCGCACGCAACTATTCACCTCTTACTAATTCAATAAAAAAGGTGCATTAAATTTCCGAGTAAATAGAATTTAATTGCACCTTCTTATAACAATATTTTATTTTGTGGAAGAGCGCTTGATATAGCCATATGGCAATTCAATTGTTTTTTCTGTCATCGTTTCTTTGTTCATCATCTTTGTCAAAAAGCGCATAGCAACAGCACCAATATCATAAAGTGGTTGTGTTATTGAGGTCATTTGTGGTCGCACAATTTCTGTTAATTTAGAATTATTACTTGTAACCACTTCAAATTCATCGGGTACTTTAATACCAGAATCTTGTGCACCATTAATAACGCCGGCAGCTAATTCATCATCTCCAACATAAGCAGCTGTCGCCTTTGTTGCAACCATTGCTGGCCATAAGACTTCTCCTGCACGATAACTGTAATCTGTTTCAAATACCAAATCAGGATCATATTTAATTCCATGTTTTGCTAAAACATTTTTATAGCCCTTTAAACGATATTGTCCATTTATTGGATCCGCAAGCGAACCCGAAATAAATGCTACACGCTTATTACCATGATTAATTAAATCTGCCACTGCTTCTTCAACAGCTGCTACATAATCAATATGCACACTTTCTACTTCACCTTTTGGATCAATAGACCCTGCCAAAACTATTGGCGTCTTAGAACGTTCAAATTGAGCACGCAGTTCGTCTGTTAAATTATTACCCATAAAAATAATTCCATCAACTTGTTTAGCTAACAAAGTATTTAAAACTTGAATTTCTTTCCGTGTATTACCATCAGAGTTAGCTAAAATAATATTATATTTATACATTGCAGCTACATCATCAATACCCCGTGCTAAAGATGAAAAATAAATATTAGTTACATCTGGAATAATGACACCAACGGTAGTTGTTTTTTTACTTGCTAATCCACGTGCAACTGCATTAGGACGATAATCTAGACGCTCAATTACCTCAAGAACCTTTTTTCTTGTTGCAGGTTTAACATTTGGATTACCATTAACGACTCTAGAAACAGTTGCCATTGAAACACCTGCTTCACGAGCAACATCGTATATTGTAATTGTTTGCTTTTCCATTTTTCTTCTCCTTAAAAAATTTAATTTTCAAAATTGCTTTCACTATGTCCTATCTAATTTAGCAAAGTTTAGCAAAAAATGCAAGCGTTTCAAAGAAAATTTTCATTTTTATTTTCATATTCTTTTTCAAAATAATCTTCCTGTTCCATAAAATATAATTATTTATTTTGGATACACAAATGTCTCTTTATTCTTGCAAATTTCATTATAGGGATTGTGCTATAATAAAATTGTTTTAACTATCTTATTTTACGAGGCGATGTTTATGTCACACATTACAAAAGTCCAAGAATGGCTCGCTGATAATAGCTATGATATTGCTTATATTAGTGATTATAAAAACATCCAATATCTCACTGGTTTTGGCAGTGACCCAATTGAGCGTGTTTTGGCTTTATTTATCTTTCCAGATAAAGATCCTTTTATTTTTGCACCTGCACTTGAAGTTGAGGCTGTTAAAGAAACTGGTTGGAAATTCCCTGTTTATGGTTATCTAGATCATGAAGATCCTTTTTTATTAATCAAAAATCATATTGCTAATCTAATCTCTGATCCTCAAAAATGGGCAATAGAAAAGGGAAACTTAACAGTTACACGCTATGAAGCAATTAAACAACAATTTCCCAACGCTGAATTTACAGGAAATTTAACTCCTGTAATCGAGCATGAGAAACTTTTTAAAACAGCGGCGGAAATTGAGCTTCTGAAAGTCGCTGGTAAATGGGCTGACTACGCTTTTGAAGTTGGCTTCAACTCATTATCTACCGCAAGAACTGAACAAGATGTTGTTGCTGAAATTGAATACGCCTTGAAGAAAAAAGGTATTCTGCATATGAGTTTTGACACAATTGTACAAAGTGGAGCAAATGCGGCTGATCCACATGGTGCACCTAAAGCTGACAATATTAAAGCAAATGAACTATGTCTTTTTGATTTAGGGACTGTTTATTCAGGTTACGTTTCTGATGCATCACGTACTGTAGCATTCGGACAAATAGATGCCAAATCTAAAGAAATTTACGATGTCTGCTTAGAGGCACAACTAACTGCTCAAGCTGCTGCTAAACCAGGGATTACAGCCGCTCAATTAGATAAAATAGCTCGCGATATCATTACTAAAGCAGGCTATGGTCAATATTTTATCCACCGATTAGGGCATGGAATGGGACAGAGTGATCATGAATTTCCTTCAATCATGGAAGGAAATGATATGGTACTTAAACCTGGAATGTGCTTCTCAATTGAACCAGGTATTTATGTTCCTGGTTTTTCTGGAGTACGCATTGAAGACTGTGTCTATATTACTGATACTGGCGCAAATTCATTTACTCATTCTTCAAAAGAGCTTAGAATGCTACCTATTAAATAATCAATAGTATAATAATAAAACCAGAAATGATTTAAACGTTAAAATCATTTCTGGTTTTATTATTTTTCAGTATCTTTAGGATAAAAAGTTTCTGTTGGATGTTCACTTTCAAAATCAGCAACATCTTTTGCTTCTCCAAAAGCAGAGCGTCCATCTATCACAATATCATCTTGTAGATTTTCGTTATTTTCATCTAGAGTTCCTTCGCTTAATTCTTTACTTGCTTCTTTAAGTCTAGCACGCAACTCAGATGTTGCTTGTTTTAATGATGTCATTGCATCATTAACTGCCTCGTTTTCTGTAATTGCATCTTTTTTTTCAAGAAATTTATCTTTCAAAGGCGACAATTCAAGTTGGTTAGCATGCATAAATTCATGTAGATATCGATCATACTTAAGGGTTGCCTCACGACCATCTAAAATTGCTTCATCAAGTTTCAAAGCAATTTTGTCACGTTGTTCTTCTGTTAATTTTTTCGATACATAAAAAGTAGCTCCAGCGACTAATCCTAAACCCAATAGAAAAGTTTTCTTCATTGTACTATTGCCTCCAATTTATCATCCAACTTAATTAGTTGAATTCTTCTTGTGTTTATTATAAAATTTTAAAATTTGTTTACTTGCTTTAAATAACATCGTTGCTTGTGTAGCTGATTTTGCTGAATCAGATACCTTCTCAACAACGTTGCGACTAGCTGTATTCAAATCTGACACACTTTCACTAAGTTCTGCCATTGTATCAAATAATGGGTCCAGCTTTTCACTTTTGCTATTTATATCATCCATTAAAACATTCGTTTTACTAACTAATTCCTCTACTTCACCTGCAATACCATTTACATCTTCTGTCAAAGTAGTAATGCTCTTTGTCGTTTCCTCTAACGTTTTTACGACATGTTTTAATACAATACAGATTACAACAACTAAAACAGCAAATGCCCCCGCTGCTATTAACCCAGCCAACTGCCCAAATGTTAATATCATAATTTTTCCCGCTTTCCGCATTCATTTACTTATTTTTAGGATAGCATTACACTGCCAAAACTGCAATTAAAAGATAACTGTTTGCTAAATGATTAACTATCTCTTAACTTTTTTCGCAGTTAATCACAAAATTTGTTATTATTATACTAACTAAAAAATCGAAGGAGATCTCATGCATTGAAACACTTTATGCTATTAGAAAATGGATTAGCTACACTTTCTGTAAGTAATCAGGTATCTAAACAAACAAATATCTTATCTAGATATATTTCTTCAATTAACTGGGATGGTATATTTAGTAAAATAATTTCAACAGTTATTATCCTTATATTAATTTCTATCTTGTTTTTGTTCATCAATTTAGTAGGTAATAAAATTATCAAGCAAAGTTTCAAACATTCTCACAATCTACAACATGTAGCAAGTAACCGACTCAAAACAATGAAAGCTTTAATTCGTAATATTTTTCACTATTCCGTTTTATTATTTTATTTCTATGCTGTTTTGTCTATCTTAGGTGTCCCTGTAGGTACATTGATTGCCGGTGCCGGAATCTTATCTGTCGCAATTGGTTTAGGCGCACAAGGTTTTGTTAATGATGTGATAACAGGTGGCTTTATTTTACTTGAGCAACAACTCTCAGTAGGCGATGAAGTTAAAATTGGAACTATTGAGGGGACAGTTTACTCAGTTGGATTACGTACAACCCAAATTCTAGGCTATGATGGTACTCTAAATTATATACCTAATCGTAGCATTACTATTGTTAGTAACCTTTCGCGCAGTGATATGCGTGCTCTAATTGATATCCAAATTGATCGTAATAAATCAATAGATGAAATGAAAAAAATTATTTCTACTGTAAATGTCGAACTAACTCCTAAATATCCTGATATAACTAAAGGGCCTTTAATTTTAGGAGTTGTTGATGCAGGCAGTGGTCGTATGGTTTTTCGCATTGCAATTTATACCAAAAATGGTGCTCAAGCACCTATTCAACGTGCTTTTTTGACTCAGTATCTGAAAGCCTTACACAAAAACGGTTTTGTAATCCCATCATCACCATTAAATATTGCTCCTAAATAACTGTTCTAGCAAAGAAAGTACGAAGTATCTTCTAACTAAAAGACTGAAAAAATAGTTAGCTAGAGCATATTAACCTCGTGAATTAGATAATCTAGAGCTTGTGTTGTCTTAATTACGTGGTTAAGCACAATTACCTGTCTTTAGATACATATTTTAGCACCCTACATTCAGAAAAAAGAGGAACTCGGGACCAAGTCCTAAGCTCCTCTTTTCTCGCTATACTTATGCAATTGATATTAATTACATTATTTTTAATATTCAGCTGCAAAAATATCTTTTTGTCTTTTCTTTAGATAACCAACCATTGCGTTAACACCTTTCATTATTGCATCTTCTTTAGGCGCTAAATGCTCTGAATGTAATGAATATGGACTATCTACGCCTAACCAAAACATCGTCCCAGGAATTTTAGACAGCAAAAAGCCAAAATCTTCCCCAGTCATTGCTGGTGCAGTTTCTATAAAATTAACATCTTGATTGTGTTGCATATAATCTATGAAATAAGCTGTAGTTTTTTTATTATTTTCTACAGGATAATATCCACCTTGCTGTAAAATTAACTTTACCTCACAGTCAAAACTATCTTCTATTCCTTTAGCAATTTGTTGTACTCTTTTTTGAATGAATAAATTATTTTTTTGTGTCAAGGCCCTGATGGTTCCATCTATCTGGCATTTACCAGCAATTATATTACCTGTTGTTCCTGCATTAAAATGACCTAATGTTATAACACCTGATTGGATTGGATCAATATTTCTACTTACAATCGTTTGAATTTGGTTTACAAATTGTGCCCCTGCAACAACCATGTCATTTGCCATATGCGGATAAGCTGCATGCCCACTTTTCCCTATAAATGTTGCATGGATTTCACAAGTTCCTGCAAATAATGTTCCCATTCTACATCCAATTGCCCCTGCGGGTAACTGTGGATTATCATGAAAAGCATATATTTCATCAGGCATCCATTCATCAAGCACACCATTTTCATATACTTGTTTACCACCACTCAATATTTCTTCAGACGGTTGGAAAAGGAAAGTTAAATTACATTCAGGTTGCTCATCTGCAAAGTGACTTAAGATGCCTAACGCCACTGTCATATGGATATCGTGCCCACATGCATGCATATATCCTGGTCTCTTTGAAGAAAATGGTAATCCAGTTTCCTCGGTTACTGGTAAACCATCAATATCTGTTCTATATCCAATAGTTTTAGTTGCCTTTTTTCCTAAAACATGTACGACAATAGCTGTTTTCCAAACTTTAATTTCCAAATATTTCTGAGGAAGTCTTTTTATAATCTTTAATAACTTTTCAGATGTCATAAATTCTTGCATTCCGATTTCTGGAATTTGATGCAATTCACGCCTAATCTTAATCAATTCTGCTTCGTTAAATGCCATAAAGTTACCCTCTTTTAGTTTAAAGTATGCTTATATTTTACATCATACCGCAAAAATTTTGTGTTTAAAAGCTACTTTCATAGATAAATCTTTCAACTCTTGTTCTTTATATTTTGAATTATCAAATTAAATGCAACACTTTTTGGGGCTCTAGTTTACGAGTTTAAGTGCGACAACAACCTTTGTGCTCAAATTCTAACAATAAACATTCGAAGATACGAAGAGCCCAGGCTTTTGTCCTGGGCTCTTGACTTTTTTTATTGTTCTAATAATTAAAGATAATTTTATACTTGCACAGTCTACAACTTACGTAAATCATCCACAATTTCTTTTTTACCTAATGCTACATCTTTTACATCTTTAATTTTTTGAGCTGGAGTACCTGCAACAACAGTATATGGAGCAACATCTTTAGTAACTACTGCACCAGCGGCAACAATGGCTCCTTTACCTACACGAACACCTTCTAGTATGACAGCATTAGCCCCTATCAAAACATTATCTTCAATTGTTACTGGCTGTGCTGAAGGTGGTTCAACAACTCCCGCCAACACTGATCCTGCCCCAATATGACAATGTTTGCCTACTAAAGCACGGCCACCTAAAATAGCCCCCATATCAATCATTGATGCCTCTCCAATTTCAGCACCGATGTTAATAACAGCACCCATCATAATAACTGCGTTATCACCAATTTCTACTTGGTCTCGAATAACTGCGCCAGGCTCAATTCTAGCATTAAATTGTTTCTTATCAATCATCGGAACACCAGTATTACGGCCATCATTTTCAATATGATATTGTTTAATCTCTGGAGTGTCCTTTAAAAATATTTCGACATCTTTCCAATCACCAAATAATACACCTGCTGTTTCTGCAAAATATGTTTCAATTGTTTCTGGTGCATTTACTTTAGTTAACTCACCCTTTACGAAAACCTTTACCGGTGTCTTTTTTTCTGAATTCGCAATTGTACTAATAATTTCATTTGCATCTAACTTTGCCAAATAAAACTACCTCCTCTTAATTTAAACTATTGTTTTTGTTACTATATTTTTACATAACCTGGATTCGGTTTTACTTCATACTCTTTTTCTAACTCGTGTGCTAGATAATTGACTTCTTTCATCACTTCTCGTCGAGTAATAATCCCCTTAAACAGACTATCATCATCTACGACCACTAAAAATGGTTGATTTACAAGTAAATGTAAAATTTCTTCTATATCATAAGGTTGATGAATTGTAGGTACCTCTGTATCCATCACATCAGCCACGGTTAAACGAGTTAAGTGACTAGGATCAATGCCATTTAACCCTAGCATTGTATCTGTAATCATCGAGAGAGAAAGTAGTCCTTTTATATGCTGCTTTTTATCCAATACTGGTATTTTAGCATATTTAACCTTAGTTAATACAAGCAATGCATGGTTTAAATGATTACTTTCTGATACATTAGCAACCATATCAGCCGGAATTAAATAACTATTCTTACGACTACCAAGCATTTTTTCTACTACTTTTGATATCATCCTAAAACCTCCTTAGGTCACTAACTATTATTCTAAAATATTTGGACAAAATTACAACTAAAAAAGCTGATTATTTTAAATAATTAAATAAAATATCATTTTCATGATTTTTTGAAAATGTAAAGATTATATTAGGCATCTTTGAAAAATATTTAGAAAGCTTATTGACATTGCACACTTAGATACTTATTATATATAATATGCAATTATTAAATTGTTACATATAGCAATTAAAAATTTAATACATACTTTCAGGAGGATATCATGCATTTTGCATTGACAACAAGATTAGCAGCTGAGTTTTTTGGAACTGCAATCATGGTTATTTTAGGGAACGGGTCAGTTGCCGACGTTGAACTAAGAGGAACGAAAGGAGAAAAAAGTGGCTGGCTTACCATTGCTGTCGGTTATGGTTTTGGGGTAATGATTCCCGCTTTAATGTTTGGTTCAGTTTCTGGCAATCATATTAATCCTGCATTTACTATTGGATTAGCTGTAGCTGGTGCGTTTCCATGGAGCGAAGTTTTACCATATTTATGCGTTCAATTTCTAGGTGCTATTATTGGTCAATTAATAGTCGTTCTATGTTTCAAACCACACTACGATATTACAGAAAACCCAGAATCCATTCTAGGGACTTTTTCAACGATTGATGCTACAAAAAATTATTTCAACGGTTTTGTCACCGAATTTTTTGGTACATTTACCTTAGTTTTTTCAGCACTTGCAATAACAAATTCACCAGTTTTCGCTCATGGAAATCAAGGTGCTGGCTTTATTGGAATTGGTTTATTGGTTATGGTTCTTGTTACTTCCTTTGGTGGTCCTACAGGCCCTGCTCTTAATCCAGCTCGTGATTTGGGTCCCCGTTTGGTTCATGCACTTTTACCCTTAAAACATAAAGGCTCTTCTCAATGGAGTTATGCCTGGGTTCCAGTAGCAGCTCCGATTTGTGCTGGTATCAGTGCTGCTTTATTATATAAGACTGTATTTGGTCTATAATTTTGTAAAAGTTATAGCGACTATGCATTAGCACTTATTTTTATCATATATATATAAAAGGATTTGAAGCTCAAAATAGAGTTTCAAATCCTCTTTTATATATATTAATCGTTCAGATTGTAGCGTAATTTCATCTTTTCTGAACCTGCAATTACCATATCTCCTAAAAGCTTGGTTTGGTACTTCAATGCTTCATCAGCTAACTTTTGATTAGCTTTTTCAAGATAGCTATTAATATCTTGTCCAGTTAAATTTGCATCTGTCTTATTTTCTATGTTTCGATAGGCAGCCATAGCAGCTAGCTCATAGCTATTACGCATATCAACATAAAAATCATAATCAGTATCTCCCAATAAAGCAGTTGTACAACTCAACCAATACATCTGATTTAAATTAAAGTTTTCATCTGCATTTTTATAACTTTCTGGTGTATCTCTAACATTTGCATAAAATGGTACAACTGTATTAAAAGTATTTGCACCAAAAGCTAACCAATGAATTCCTGCAATTTCAGCTGGAACATCATTACGTATTTGCAAAATATGCACATCATGATTACGATTTATCCCAATTGGGCGAAACAACTTTTTATCCTCTTTTGAACCGGAACCATATACATCATATTTTGTGTTTTCAAAATGAGAACTTAATACAAATTTGACATCTTCTATCGAAATTTTCCGATTTGGATAACAGATAAACGGTAAATCTTGTTCCATCGGATCATGCACTATTTCCGGATTAAAAAACTTTTGCCCATACCAAGTACGTGGATTATTATAAACAGTGTCTTTTATCGATGCACTCCCAAAAATGTGACGTAGATTGATATTTTTAAAATCTGGATTCAACTTATACTTAATAATAATATTTTCTAAATCAGATGAAAACATTGTATCATCTGATTTGAAATCAAATTCATCAATATTCATTCTATTCGGTGCAACTACATAAGCTTCATCAGGAATTCTCTTAGCTGCCCAATTGTGTCCTCCAATTGTTTCTAGCCACCAAATTTCATCCTTATCTGAAAAAGCGATTCCGTTGGACTCATATGTCCCATACTTTTCAAGTAACGCTCCTAATCGTGTTACACCTTCTCTAGCGCTATGAATATATGGTAACACTAGCGTTACTAAATCCTCTTCACCAATTCCACTTACTTCTAATGGATCTACACCTAGTATTCGCGAATTTGTTGTAATTGTTTCAGTTGCCGACATTGCAATATTTTCACTATTGATTCCTGCTGCAGGCCAAATTCCATTTGTTAAAACTGAATTGGGAATTGAAGTATAACGTAACGGGTTATCAGGTAACTCAACTTTAATCCCACTTATGATAGCTTGATATTGTCGGGGCTGTTCTTCTGGGTTAATGACAACAAACCGCTTTGGATCTAACGCTTCGTGTCCATCATCATTGCGTGAAATAATCGTAGAACCGTCGATAGATGCTTTTTTCCCAACTAAAACAGTGGTACATGAACCCTTAATTCTTTTCTTCATTATATTAGCACCTCTTATTGAAATTTATTGCTTAGTATTTAGTATCTCTTATCCTTATTAATTCAATGGATCTCCATACCATTTTTGATATAGCGTTTCAATAATCGCTAAAGATGATATTGTTAATTTTGGAGTTACAATTGGACTTGTCGTCTTCTTTTCTTTTAAACAAGTTGCAACATGCTCAATTGTATACGCTAATGAGCTTTTATTAGATTGATCAACTAATTGTTGTGTACCCTTTTGATTTTCAATAACTGCCGTTGTTGCTTCCCAATAATTAGGAATAATTATCTTACCTTCGGTTCCAGTAATTATCATCTCACTTTCACCTTTAAAACTAGTCGTAATAAACGCATTAACTAGAACATTGTTACTTTTAAAAGTTAATGTACAACTGCTATCTGCTTCACCAATCTTATTTGCACCTAATCCTGCAAATTCAGAAATACTATTTTCTAATAAGTATGAAACAACTTCTAGTGGATAACTTCCTCCATAATTTAAAGCACCACCGCCTGCTGCTAAGTCAGTAATCCATTCATTTGGAATTCCTACTTTATGATAATTTTTTATATCAATAAACTTAACTTCACCAATTGCTTTTTCAGCTAACAACTTCTTTACACGTAAAAGCAATGGTAAAAATATAGCTCTTTGTGCTTCCATTAAAAATAACCCTTTGTTAGCAGCAAGTTGAAATAGTTCTTCTGCTCCTACTTTATGATGAGTAAAGGGCTTTTCCATCAAGACATGTTTATTATTATTCAAAGCAAATTTAGCACAAGCATAGTGTGCTCGATTGTACGATGGAATATAGATAACATCAATATTATCATCGTTGCATAATTCTTCATAACTCCCATATGCTTGCTTTATCCCAAGTTTATCAGCTTGTTTTTTAGCTGCGGATAATTCACGTCCAGCTACCGCTAAAACCTCACTACCTGCAACAGCTTTAATTGCACTTGCAAATCTCGTTGCCGTTTGAGAAGAGCCCATAATTCCATACCGAATATTTGTTGCCATTATTGGTCACCTCTATCTTTTCATCTTTCTTATAATTGTACCAAGCTATCTAAGAAAAAAATAGCATTTTCTTAATATTAATAATCTATTTCTTATTAAGCAGGAAAACTAAATATATTTTTCCAAAAAATTGTTTATCCGACGCGTATATTCTTTTGTATCATACCAAAAGCTTTCAGCATGTGTTGCTCCATCAACAATCCACAGTTCTTTTGCAGATGTAGTTGCTTGATAATTTTCTAACGCCATATAACTAGGAACATATGTATCTTTTTCACCATGAATAAACATTATTGGTAATTTATTTTTAGCTAATTGATCTTTTGCTGAAACGTCATTCAAATAGTACCCTAAACGACGATGATTAATTGTACTTACAAGTGGATAAAATGGATATTTAGGCAAATGAAACTGTTGTCTCAATAAATATGTTAACTCTTCATTAATGCTTGAATAACCACAATCTGCAATAATACATTTTACTTGTTGTGGCAATTTTTCACCACTCATCATCTCGACTGTTGAACCGCCCATACTGACTCCAAACAAAACAATTTTTGCATCTTGACCTACGCGCATAACTATTTTATTTAACCAACTCAAGTAATCTATTCGATCTAACCATCCGAAGTTTATATATTTACCAGCACTTTGACCATGTCCACGATCATCTGGTAATAAAATATTGTATCCCATATCATAAAACATTTTTGCATAACCTGTCATGGTCTCACCGTTTCCTTTATAACCATGAGCTATTATCACACATTTCTTTGACTTTCCATTTTTAGCCGGAATATAGTATGCGGACATTAAATCATCACCATCATTCAAAGAAAAAGTCCAATGTTCCTTATTAACTTCTTTAAACCAAGCAACATAATCCCAATATCGATGTGCATACTTTTGTTTGTCTTTAGATGTCTCGGGAACATAATCAATTCTTTTAAAGGCAACCTTAAATAGATACTCGCTAAAAATAAAAGCAGCTGCACTCGCCCCTAATAGACTTATCCCAAGATTCTTTTTTATCGCCATTTCATCACCTCATTATAAAAAGACTTTGAAACTAGTATAACACTAATTTCAAAGTCTTAAATTAATTAGATTAATTCACTTAACACTAATTCTTTGAATAACTATTTATTCAAACGAGCAGTTAATTCCTTAGTCAATTCTTCATATCCTGGGCGACCAAGTAAAGCGAACATATTCTTCTTATAAGCTTCAACACCTGGTTGATTAAATGGATTAATTCCATTTAAGTATCCAGAAATTGAAACAGCAATTTCAAAGAAGTAGATTGTATAACCTAAAGTAAAGGCTGTTTGATCTGGAATGTTCACAATCATATTTGGCACATCACCGTCAGTATGTGCTAATACAACACCTTGGAATGCTTTAGTATTAACAAAGTCCATTGACTTGCCTTCTAAATAACCTAAACCATCTAAATTTTCTTTTTCCTTTGGAATTTCAATATCATGATTAGGTTTACCAACCTTAACAACAGTTTCCATCAAATTACGACGGCCTTCTTGAATATATTGGCCTAATGAATGTAAATCTGTTGAAAAGTTTGCAGAAGATGGGTAAATACCTTTTTGATCTTTTCCTTCTGATTCACCCATTAATTGCTTCCACCATTCAGAGAAATATTGCAATGATGGTTCATAATTTTCCAAAATTTCTGTTGTATAGCCTTTACGATATAAAATATTACGTAACGCTGCATATTGATATGCTTCATTTTTCTCCAAATCTGCATCAGAGTAATCATTTCTTGCTGCAGCTGCACCTTCCATCAACTTATCAACATCTGCACCTGACGCAGCAATTGGCAATAATCCGACTGGTGTCAATACAGAAAAACGACCACCAACATCATCAGGAATCACAAAAGTCTCATATCCTTCAGCATCTGCTTCAGTTTTCAATGCACCACGAGCTCGATCTGTTGTTGCATAGATACGTTCGCGCGCGCCTTGTTCTCCATATTTAGCAACTAACTTTTCTTTGAAGATTCTAAATGCAATTGAAGGTTCTGTTGTTGTCCCTGACTTTGAGATAACATTTACTGAAAAATCACGATCACCAATTAAGTCCATCAAATCATGGACATAACTCGATGAGATTGAGTTTCCTGCAAAGAAAATTTGTGGAGCATTTCTTTTTTCAGCTGGTAAATAATTATAAAATGAATGGTGCAAAAACTCGATTGCTGCTCGTGCTCCAAGATAGGAACCACCAATTCCAATCACAACTAAAACATCTGAATCTGATTGGATTTTTTTAGCAGCTTTTTTGATCCGTGCAAATTCTTCCTTATCATATTCTACAGGTAGATTGACAAAACCACGAAAATCATTACCTGCTCCTGTACCATTACGTAATTCTGCATCAACTGCAGTAACTAAAGCTTGCATTTCACCTAATTCATTAGAATGAACGAACTTCTCAAGATTTGAACTGTCAAATGAAATATGAGTCATTTCCATCTCTCCTTAAAATATGTTATCTACATTTTTAATTATACAATATATTTTATGATTTGAAACATAAAATTGACGATAAATTATTATTTATCCTTAAAACCACTTAAAAGATAGTCAATCACCTTAAAAATAAATTTTTATCGTTGTTGTATATCTGCATCTAACTATTTTAATTCATCTTAAAAAATATTTATTTTAACTGACCTAATAGTATACCACCTACAATAACTAGCAATGAACCAATAATAACATAGCCCATTTCTTTTCTTGTTTTTTTCTCGCCCAAAAAAAGTATCGATCCAAAAGTTGAAATAACAATTCCCATTTGAGAAAATGAAAAACTAATAGCTAGTCCGACTGTTGTTGTGGCTAAAAACATAAAAAAGTTTCCGGTTCCCCAAACTAAACCTGTCAACATATTTTTAAAAGTTTCTGTTTGAAATATATTTTGGCCATATGCAAATATAGTTGCTCCAACGACCATTCCCATTGCTTGTGGTAAAACCATCGCTTGTGTATCCACATTTGCCCATGTAACTATAACTGTATAGCCTAAGTACCCTAATGTTGAAAGTAGCATAGCGCGATAACCTACACTCCAATTTTCGTTCACCTTTTTTATCGCAGTTTTGTCACGTAGGGCGGTCAATGAAGAGCCTACCACTAAAACAATTAATGCTATTGTTCCCAGCGTCAACTGCCTAACCGTTGTCCATTCATGAAATAGTAAAGCGCCTGCTAGAGCATTAGCCACTAATTGTGCCCCAGTTGAAATGGGAACTGCTTTAGATATCCCTACTGCCTTCATCGCATGAAATTGTTGATTTTGACCTATACTCCAAAAAAAGCCAGAAACAATCCCGACAATCCATAGTTTAACAGTTGTATGTGTTGTAAAATGTTGCCACGTAAATACTGTCATCAATATGGAAAATAATAACGCTCCCCACGTCATTCCTAATGTTTGTTGATTAGCGCTACCACCTAGTTTTCCGCTAATAAGACCAACACTACCCCAAGCAATTGCTGGAATTAGTGCAATTAACATACTAAAATACCTCTCTTTACTTTGTAGATTCTCTCTTAAGGATAAAAGTATATTTTACCAGTTATCCTTAGTCTTTTACAAGTATATCTCCCAAATTAAACTTAACTACTTTAATTGCTATCCTAAATTAATAACTTATATTTATTATCTGATGTTTAAAACTTTAGTAATTTAACCATTGTAAAATTGACTTAGAATAATTTATTGGTTTAAAATTAAGTATTATCACTTTCTTGGAAAGGACGGTTCATAGCCGTGCACTTAAAAAAAATTAGTAATTTTCTTAACACACGCTGGGGTTTCTTTACGTTGTTAACTAGTTTGTTTTGGTTAAAAACAATTATTATCTACTGCATTGACTTTAGTTTAGATGTTTCCGGTATTTATCAATATTTTGTTTTACTAATTAACCCAATTGCAACAACGATGTTACTATTTAGTTTAGCTTTTTATTTAAAGCGAACGATTCCAGCTTATCTAACTATGTTACTACTGTATATCGCTAATTCTGCATTATTACTTTTTAACGTTATCTATTATCGTGAATTTACCGATTTTATGACTTTTAATGTCATTTTTGGCTATTCATCTGTTTCCAACGGTCTAAGTACCAGTTCAATGGCATTATTACAACCATCTGACATTATCATGGTCATAGATATTATTGCTGTTCTTTTTCTACTATTATTTAAGTTTATTAAACTTGATTCTCGGCCAATACCACGAAAATCTGCTATTGCCGTTACTTCATTTAGTCTTTTCTTTTTATTTCTAAATATTACACTAGCTGAAATTAGTAGACCCCAGTTACTTACCAGAACCTTTGATCGTACCTATCTTGTTAAATATTTAGGCTTAGATACTTTCACAGTCTATGATGGTTTAAAAACAGCTAAAACTAATCAAACAAGAAGCGATGCTGAAAGTTCTGATTTAAATGATATTATTTCATTTGTCAAGAAACATTATGCAGCACCAAATTCCAGTATGTATGGTATTGCAAAAGGACGCAACGTCATCGTCATCCATCTAGAAAGCTTCGAACAGTTCCTGATTAATTTTAAACTAAACGGAAAAGAAGTTACTCCTTTTTTAAACAGTTTATATAACAGTAATGATACGTATAGCTTCTCTAACTTCTTCAATCAGGTTGGGCAGGGAAAAACCTCTGATGCTGAAAATTTATTAGAAACGAGCACATATGGTCTTTCACAAGGTTCATTATTTTCAACCTTAGGTAGTGACAACACATTTGAAGCTGCTCCTGCAATCTTAAAACAAACTTCTGGATACACTTCAGCCGTTTTTCATGGAAACTCTGGTTCTTTCTGGAATCGTGATAATACTTATAAAAATATGGGTTATCAATATTTCTTTGACTCCAGTTATTACAATACAAATTCAAATAACTTAACCGAATATGGACTAAAGGATAAATTACTTTTTCACGATTCAGTTAAATATTTAGAGCGACTTCAACAACCGTTCTATGCTAAATTTATTACTGTAAGTAATCACTTTCCATTTGAATTAGACAAACAGAACACCACATTTAAGGCAGCGAATACAGGTGATAGTTCTGTCGATAATTACTTTGTTACTGCGCATTATCTAGATCAAGCTGTAAAAGAGTTTTTTGAATACCTTAAAAAATCTGGCCTTTATGACAATTCTATTATTGTAATTTATGGTGATCACTATGGCATTTCAGATTCACGTAATCTTAAATTAGCCTCACTATTAGGAAAATCGGCTTCTACTTGGAACTCTTACGATGATGCTCAAATGCAGCGAGTACCATTTATGATACACATTCCTGGTACAACAACAGGTGGGGTTCAAACCCAATATGGTGGTGAAATCGATGTTTTACCAACATTACTACATCTACTAGGAATAAATACCTCAAAATATATCCAGTTTGGAACCGATTTGTTCTCTAAACAGCATGACCAAGTTGTTGCATTTAGAAGCGGTGATTTTGTAACGCCAAAATACACTGTTATAAATAATACAATTTATCAAAACAGTACTGGAGATGTAATTACACATCCATCTGCTAAAATTAAAAAATATGTTTCTAAAGCGCATAAAAAGGTTTCCACTGAATTATCATTATCAGATTCACTCAATAATAAAAATCTATTGCGTTTTTATGTTCCAACTGGATTTACACCAGTTAATTCAAGTAATTACAACTACAAAAATGAATTTGGACAAATAACAAAAATCCAAAATCTTTTAGGTAATAACTCAACTAGTTTATGGAGTCAAAATGGTAATAAGTCTACAATTGATGATTACACTTCAGACGCGCCTGAATTAAAAACAACAGATAAAAGCTCAACTAACAGTACTGATTCTTCTAATAGTAGTAGTAGTTCTAGTTCAAACAACTAAAGATTTCATTACAAAGGAGTAAATTATTAAATAATTTGCTCCTTTTTTCGTGTCCTTTTCATAATTTATTCATATTTTTCTTTTAAACTATCTGAATAGAATTACTTTAAAAGAGGTGACGAGTTTGCATTGCTTACCAAAAATACTTGCAAGTCTACGCTATCATATTAAAGATACCCTGACTTTTATCGGCTTTTCTTTTATTGGTTCCTTATGCTTACTAGTAATAATAACTTTGCAGCTCATCCAACAAACTTCATTGGCACAGTTTAAAATTAATACTAGCAATATAGGTACTGATTTTAGAACAAGTGCAGCTATTGAAGAAATTATTCAATTTAAACAGCAACAAATATTCAATAGTCAACTAATCTTATTAATATTAATTATTCTTTTTATTTTAACCTTACTAATACTTAATATTTATGTGTTACAACATCGTAAACATGAAATATCTATTTTCTTCACGGCAAATCAAACAGATATTTCAATTACCTTCTTTGTTGTTGCACAATTAGTTATTGTTATTGTTGCTAGTTTCATTTTGTCATTTGTTTGTTTAAATTTTTTTGAATCCTTTTTCGTATCTGAACTTAACAGTTTTAATGATAATCTTGTATTAAAAAATAGTTTAAGCGCTAATGAAATACAGCATACCGTTGGTAGACTGTTTGAATCTGATATTTTTGCAACAACTGCAAATAACTTGCTTAAAACAGATCCTAGTACTTTAAGTGATATCTTAATTCTTAGTTTTAGCAAATATTGCAAACTATTCTTAGCATTATTTTTAAGTAGCAGCATTTTTTTAAGTATAAGTTCATTTATTCAAATAAAGATGTTTCATAAAAGAAATTCGAGGTGATCCTGTGCAAAATTTACAAATACAACCTACCATTCATCTAAATACTCACACTTTAAACATTATATATGTCTCTGGTTCTAGTCTAAAAAAAAACCAGTTTTTGAAAGAACATTTTAAGCACTCTAATTTAGGAAAAAAAAATCAGATTGCTTTTGTTACTAGTTCTAATGAAAGTTTAATTCCATATCTATCTGTTAGTGACAATATAGAACTTTTAAAAAAGCATGGACAAGAGCCCCAAATATATACTGAAATTATTTCTAAAATACTCTCTACAGAAACTTACCACAACTTTTTTTTTACTCCAACCAATAATCTTTCTCCGCTCGAAAAAATCCTTGTTACCCTTTTAAGAGGTATTCGTAATCAACAAGAATACTTGGTCATTGCCGATCATTTCGACGAATTAGATATTAATCAAACTCACTTTTTATTAGATATTCTACTTCACATTATTGATACTACTGCTTACTACGTTGTTATTTTAACCCATCAAAAAGAACTTACTAATCATAAAAAAGCAACTGTCATTGATATAAATAGTCTTCAACTCAACTAATCAACCTTCATAACCATATTCTATGCCTAATTTTATATCTTATAAAATTAGGTTTTTTTGTATTATCTATACAAATATTAGAAACTAAAATAGCACAGTCTTCAACTGTAAAGCTGAATGACCATGCTATTGAATCAGTTATTTATTTTAAACTTCGCTTACTTCCTCATCCGGAAATGTTAATATAAATGTCGTTCCTTGTCCTTCTTGACTTGTAACTTCAATTTTTCCTTTATGCAATTGCATTAATTGATGAACAATGGATAGCCCCAAGCCAGATTCGCCATACTTAGTGTTATTCCTAGACGGATCCGCTTTATAATATCTTTCCCAAATATTACGTAATTGTTCTTTGCTCATCCCAATCCCCGTATCCGAAATACGTATAATAGTTTCGTGATATCCTCTTTCTGCTGAAATTCCAATTTTGCCATTTTGAGTAAATTGAATCGCGTTTTGGGTAATGTTAAAGACCACCTGAACAAATCTATCATAATCTGCATAAACACTTAGTTCTTTAGGAATATTCAATTCAAACTCATCGCCAACTTCTTTCGCTTTTTTTGTTAACTGTTGAACGATATTTTTAATAACTTGAACTGCATCAAATTTTGATTTTGAAAGTGTAATTGCTCCACTACGAATTTTTTCATAATCCAAGTTTTCATTTACCAATCTGATTAGTCTATTCGTTTCATTGCGCATTAACTCAATACTCTTGCCTTTACTTTCTTCCGGAATGGCATCATAAGCTAATCCTTCCAATAATCCATTAACTGTAGTTAGCGGCGTTCTCATCTCATGCGCTGCATCTGCCATAAATTGACGTCGCCGATCTTCTTGACGCTTAATTTCCTCACGTGATTCTTTTAATGAATCCGTCATTTGATTAAAGTCACCAGCTAAATAATCTAATTCATCACGACCGTTATTTTCAATTTTAACATCAAAATTACCTTCAGCAATTTGATGCACTGCACCACGCAAACGACTAATTCGTTTTGTTGTATAATGAGCTAAAATATAGCTCACAAAAATACCTAATAATGCAGAAATTAGCAGTGCATACAGTAAACTTTTTTGAATATCTTGGAGATTAGACTCTACACTAGATACCATTGCTCCAACTGAAATAACCGCCACTAAATTGCCACTAGAATCAAAACATGGAACAAAAACATCTGTTGTAACTTGTTGTTGTTGCTTTTGTATTTCAGGCAAACGTTTATTTTTATTGCTACTTTGCATTTTATTTTTAAAATATGAACTTAATTTTTTATTTTTAACAGAGATTTTGCGCCCGCCAACATCTTTACGACGTTTTAAAATCTCTCCTTGCTTCAATTTTTTCCAATCAGACTTAGAAATAGTCGATTTAAATCCATTTGATGGATAGATAATTTTCTTACGTCCTGTATAAATTGTAAAATGGACTTCCTGATTTTGCAGTAGGGTTTCACTAGTCTGCAACTTTACATTATCTAATACAAGCTTCTGCCCTGAATTAGTGGATTGTAGCGTCATCGACGAATTTTTAAGACTGTATGCATAGCTTTCCATTTGTGACCATGTTGTTTTATATACATTTTCCTTCATTAAATGAAAAAACGAAACTCCCAGAATTACCAACAAAGTGATGATCACTACAAAAAATGCCAACATCTGTTGATAAATTAATTTCATTTGGCAACTACCTCTGAATCATCAAATTTATAACCTACTCCCCAGACAGTTTGAATAACTTGTGGCCCAACTTTTTCAATTTTTTGACGTAGCTTCTTAATATGAGCATCTACCGTTCTTTCATCACCATAATATTCATAATCCCAAACCAATTGTAGTAACTGTTCTCGTGAAAAAACTTGTCTTGGTTTTTGAGCTAGTGTTTTAAGTAAGTCAAATTCCTTTGGAGTTAAATCATTTATTGGTTTATCAACCAAAAATGCTTCACGCGTCTTACTATTTAACTTAAAATGATCTGTTACAACATCATAATTTTCTTGACTAATTCCATTACTACTTACTCTAGAATTTGGAATTTCAGCACGTCTATGCAATGCTTTAATTCTCGCAATTAGTGTGATCGGTGAAAACGGCTTAACTACATAATCATCTGCACCCATTTCTAACCCTAAAACTTGATCACTTTCAGAATCACGTGCCGTTAAAATAATAATGGGAACTGTTTTTGAAATTGACCGAATTTCCGCATTAACTTGCATCCCATCTTTTTTGGGTAAGTTAAGATCTAATGTAATCATGTCCCAACTATCTGGATCTTGTTTAAATTTTTCAACTGCTTCTTCACCATCATAAGCATACTCTACATTCCATTGTTCTTTTTTAAAAAACATTGACATCATTTCTGAAACAGATTTATTATCTTCTACCATTAATAGTTTCATAGTAAAATTCTCCTTTTATACCTATTAATATTATCTTAACTTAAAGTTGTTAACTTTTTAAGAATTTTTCGCGACAATTACACAAACTAACCGTATTTAAATATTATTTATCTTTACTTCATTAAATAATTTACTTTTCAATCATACCATTATATACGCTACGATTCTGTTTTCATTTTCTAAAATTAGATTTTACGCTCTATTTTAACATATCTTTTACTCAAATCAATCCATGTCTAATTCTGTCTTGTCTAAATTACTTCTTTATCTATATTACAATAAAAAAGACTGATTTAAGTAATCATCCTTAGATGAATTAATCAGTCACTTTAAAAATTAAAATATACAGTTAGTTCAATGGAGATGGCGGGGATCGAACCCGCGTCCAAGCATATTGCCACTTAAATATCTACGTTCATAGTCATATCATTTAGTTTTCATTACTAATTACGCCATATGGCTTGGCCAACATTAGTAACTAATCTGATTAAGCCTCTCTTTATCACTTCAGATGTGAGTGATAAACGTAAGTCTATTTATTATAAAACCTGTATCTAACACATAGACAATGTTAGGCAGATTTACGCAACTGCGATTAAGCAGCTAAAGCGTAAGAGTTTGTATTATTTTTTGCAGTTATATTTTAACTGAGCGTTTTATGGTAGTCGCAACCTACCAAACGCAATTTAAGCACAACCTATACCTGTCGAATCCATAACATCCCCAAATATACTATATATTATATACTACTAATTTATTTAAGAAAAGTAAACTGCTTTTAACAGAAGCACAAAAATATTCTCTAATTATTAGACCCATCAATCAATAATTAGAGAATACCCATCTTATTTATGTTCCATCTTCTCTATAACTACCTTAAACCTTACTTAAAGTGTTTGTTTTTCATGTAGTTATTCTAGTTTTAACAATTCATCTTGCTGTTTTACTGTTTTTGTTCCAATAACTTTCACATCATGATAATTTTTAGTATTAGTCACAATTATTGGCGTCGTTATCTCATAGCCAGCATTTGTAATTGCTGCAATATCAAATTTAACCAATGCCTGTCCAGCTTTAACTTCCTGATCTTTTTTGACTAATGTTTCAAAACCCTTACCATCAAGTTCCACTGTATCCATACCTATATGAATTAACAATTCTGCACCATCATAAGTATTTATTCCAATTGCATGTCCTGTCGGAAAAACTAACGCTATTTTACCATCTGCAGGAGCAACGACAACTCCCTCAGTTGGTTTTATTGCAACACCTTTACCCATTGCTCCAGAAGAAAAAACTTCATCTTTAACATCTGCTAAAGCAATTACTTCACCACTCAATGGACTTGTTAATTTAGTTGGTTTATTATATTTTTCTACATTTTGAGCAACTGAAACCGTAGGTGCATTTTCAGTTGTAGTAGCAGTTGATGCTGCTACCGTTGCTGGTTTTATATCAACATAGTTCTTACCAAAAATAATTTGTAAAACAAATCCTAATATTAATGATACTGTAGCCGCAATAATTGATCCGTAAAATGCCATATTAATCCCAGTATGTGAATTCATATAACTTGGAAAGGCAAAAATTCCTAATCCACCATATATATAAGCTTTTGTTCCAAAGAATCCAATTAAGCCACCACCAACAGCTGCACCAATACAGCTTAAAATAAATGGTCTTTTTCTCGGAAGCGATAATCCGTAAATAGCTGGCTCTGTAACCCCAAAAATACCTGAAATTACTGCTGGAATACCAATACTACGTGTTTTTTCATCTTTTGTCTGTAATGTCATTGCAAGTACTACACCTGTTTGGGCAAATGAAGCTCCAAATGAAAGAACGACAATTGGATCAAATCCCTTAGATGCCAAGTTTGTAAGCATAACTGCCACAAACCCCCAATGAAGTCCAAACATAACAAATACTTGCCAAAATGCACCCATCAAAATTCCTGCAAAAACGGGACTAAAGTTGTAAATTGCAACAGTTACATCTGAAATTGCTGTACTTAACCATGTTGCAATAGGTCCAATGACGATAAATGTAATAGGTAATGTTACTAATAATGTTACAAACGGCACTAAAAAGGTCTTTACTACAGATGGAATTACTTTTTTTGCCCAACGTTCTATATATGATGCAAACCATACTGCTAAAATTATAGGGATAACTGATGATGTATAGTTAGTCATAATTACTGGAATTCCAAAAAATGTTGTATGAATTTGAGAAGCAAAGAATGTACCTTTAAATAATGTATATAAAACTGTTTTACTGCTATCTAGAGCAACTATGTCTGGATAACATAACACTGCGCCAATTGCCATCCCAACAAATTTATCAACTTTAAATTTATTTGCTGCAGTAAACCCTAAAATCACTGGGAAGAAATAGAAAAATGCATCTCCAATAGCATGAAGCATTATATAGCTTCCTGAAGTTGTTGTTATCCAGCCAAATGCAACAAACATAGCTGTAAATCCTTTAATCATACCAGCTGCACATAATGGACCTAGAATTGGGGTGAATATTCCAGATACTAAATCAATAAAACGATCAAGGATACTCATATTTTTTGCATCTTCATAATCGTCCGCTACTTGGCCACCATCTGCAAAGCCACCTTCTTTAATCAAAGTATCATAGACATCAGCAACATGGTTACCAATAACCACCTGAAATTGTCCTCCAGATTTAACAACTGTAATAACTCCATCTGTATTTTTTAAATCACTTTCTTGTGCAATTTTTTCATTTTTTAATTTAAAGCGCAATCTCGTTGTACAATGTACCACACTGGCTACATTATCTTTACCACCAACTCCTGCAATAATTTTTTGTGATAGTTCTTCATAAGCCATCTTTATTCCTCCTTAAACAAACTAAAAGCCCACATAAATCAAGCTAACCTCATTTTATTAAATGAGTTAAACTCCATTATGTGGGCTAATGCTTTAATAATTCTAATAACACGCCTAAAATATTATTCAATCTTCGGTCTGTCTATGCGTTACACGCCAGATATGTAGTGTTAAATACACCTCATCATCAGGATGCAAACGCCAACCAGCCTTGTTTTGTAAAAATGTGTCAATTCTCTCAACTGTCTCATATGCCTTAGGATACTTTTGTTGCATTAACATTAGAAGTGACGGATCTAATTCACCACCATTGGGATTAGAATTACTCAATCGTTGAACCATAAATGCACGCAAATGACCTACAAAACGTGTATAGTTAAATGAATCAACATCTAAAACTAATCTGTACTGGTACTGGACAATGTCTATTATGCCAGCAATTAAGCGCGTAATCTTAATAGTATCTTGCAGTTTTGAACCATCTGACTCTGCATTAACTAAATGGTAAGTCATCAATATAACTTCACTGTCTGGCAACGCTGCCCCAGTGACTCCATTAATTAAATTAACCACCTCTTGAGCAACCGCGAATTCCTTTTTAAATAACTTTCTAACTTCCCAACGAACTGTCCCATCATTTAAGTCAATTCCATTTTGGATTCTTGTAAGCGCAAAATCAATATGATCAGCTAAAGCAAGATATTGAAAATCATTAAATTTAAGTAGCAATTCCTTTTCAACTAGATTAACGGCTTTTGAGGTAGCTTCTAAGCTTAATCCTTGTAAACTTTTGAATGTTGTTAATGCCGGTTTATCTGTATCTTCAGCTTTAAAACGTCTTTCGACTTTACTTTCATCTACTAAATCACCGCTTCGCTTTCCAAAACTAACACCACTACCAACAACAATCCACTCAATATCATTGTCATCCTTTACCAGTGCAGCATTATTATTGAAGTTTTTAATAAAAAGCATTCATTAACTGCCTCCTGATTATTGGAAAATAAAAAACCTATTAATATATATCATAACACGAATTTGACGTCCTACAATATAGTAGTAATAGGTTCATGCCTGATCGAATCAGTAACACACTTATTTACAGATACTATGATACCGTTTTTAGAAAGCGATGTCAACAATACTATGTAAATATTTTTAGTTCTTGACATCTTTTTGCCTTTTGAATATAATAAAATCATTATAAACGGAAAGGAAGAGTTAACTTGAATTATATGCAAAATTTAGAATTAAACATTCGTTGGCAAAACCAGTAGAAGGTTGTTTCTGTTTTGTAGTACAGATGCGACCCTGTTTGATCGTATCTGTGCTGGTTAACTTTTTTGTTTACTACCTGCACAGATTTATTGTGCAGGTTTTGCTTTTTTAAGAGCATCCCTGCGATTTCACAGGGATGCTCTTTTTTACATACTTTAAAATGAGGGAGAATTAATGTTATGAAACGTTTGTTAGCAACAATCTTTGCACTATTTATCTTTTTAGGTATTGCATTTTTTTATCCAACTCAAAACAAAACTAACACTAAGAAGACACCAGTTGTTGGTATTCTACAATTAATGACTCATCCTGCACTTGACTCTATTCACCGCGGTATTATCGCTGGATTAAAGGAAAAAGGATATGTTGTTGGTAAAAACCTAAAGATTGATTATCAAAATGCTCAGGGAGATCAAAGCAATCTTAAATCAATGAGTGATCGTTTTAAAAATGAAAATGTTGATGTCATGGTCGGTATAGCTACTCCAGCTGCTCAATCATTAGCTAATGTTACTTCTAGTACTCCTATTGTGATGGGGGCAATTAGTGATCCTGTTAGTGCTGGATTAGTCAAAAGCTTATCTAATCCTAAAAATAACGGTAATATCACAGGAACTCAGCATGTAGAGCCAGTAAGAAAACAAGTTCAACTAATTAAAAAGTTAATGCCAAATTTAAATACAATTGGTGTGATTTACACTTCAAGTGATGATTCATCCACTGCTGAATATAAAGAGTTCAAACATTTAGCCGAAGATAATGGGATTACAGTTAAAACATATACAATCTCATCTACCAACGATATTGATCAAGTATCTGCAACAATGTCCAGTGAGGTTCAAGCTGTTTATGTTCCTACTGATAATACAGTTGCTTCTGGTATTCAAACATTATTGAAAAATACCAATGCTGCTAATATTCCTGTTTTTGCCTCTGTTGCATCCATGGTAAAGTCTGGAGCTGTTGCAACTTACAGCGTAAGTCAATATGATATTGGAAAACTAACTGGAAAAATTGTTGCCGAAATTCTTTCTGGTAAAAAACCTAATCAAATAGCTATTACCCATATTTCTAAGGGGAATTATTCTTTCAATACTACTCAAGCTAAAAAGTTTGGTATTACTATTCCTAAATCATTATTAAAACAAGCTAAAATTAAGGGGGAAATTTACAAATGAGTTTAATTGTATCCGCAATTGGTCAAGGATTAATTTGGGGAATTTTAGGTTTAGGTCTTTTTCTAACCTTTAGAATTCTTAATTTCCCAGATATGACAGTAGAAGGTACCTTTCCCTTTGGTGCAAGTATTTGCGTTGCTGCTATCGTACATGGTGCTTCACCACTTATAGCAACCTTACTTTCATTATGTGCTGGGTTACTAACCGGGCTAATAACAGGGCTACTTTATACTAAAGGTAAAATTCCAATTTTATTAGCTGGAATTTTGGTAATGACTGGTATTTATTCAATAAACTTACGTATTTTAGGTAAGGCAACAGTTGGATTACTTAATAAAAATACAATTCTAACTGCCACTTTCTTCAAAAAATTACCTGACGGTTTTGATACAGTTCTATTAGGTATTTTTGTCGTTATCTTAGTTGTATGTGTATTATCTGTTTTCTTAAATACAGAATTGGGTCAAGCTTTTATAGCAACAGGTGATAATGAAAAAATGGCTCGTTCTTTAGGTATTAATACAGATAATATGAAAATTCTAGGTTTAATGATATCAAACAGCCTTATCAGCTTAACTGGCGGTTTAATCGCTCAAAATAATGGCTATGCTGATGTCAATATGGGAATTGGAACTATCGTTATTGGTTTAGCAGCTATTATCATTGGCGAAGTTGCATACGGTGAATTACCTTTAATCGCTCGATTAATTGCTGTTGTTATCGGGAGTATTCTCTATCGTTTCGTCCTACTAATTGTGCTTAAACTAGGTTTTAGCACTGACGATTTTAAATTAATTTCTGCAATTGTCCTAGCACTGTGCTTAATGCTACCATTATTAAAAAATAAGCTTAATCTAGGTAAAGTAATTAAGAAAGGAGTTCAACAGCCATGACTGATCATATTTTAGAGCTACATGATATTATAACTACCGTAAATGCAGGTAACAACGAAGAAAAACAAATCTTGAAGAATCTAAATATTGATATTGATTCCGGTGATTTTATAACCCTTCTTGGTACCAATGGCGCCGGAAAATCAACGTTATTAAATGTTATTAATGGATCTTTGTTTCCTAATCAAGGCACCATTAAATTAAACGGTCTAGATTTAACAACTTTAACTGAATCAAAACGAGCAAAATATATAGCACAGGTTTTTCAAGATCCTAAACTAGGAACAGCTCCTCGTATGACCGTTGCTGAAAATCTTCTCTTAGCCTTTAAACGTGGTCAAAAAAGAACTCTGCGTTTGCGTAATTTGCATAAACATATGCTTTCATTCAAGCAACTAACCGCGCAACTGCCTAACGGATTAAGCAACCTTCTCAACACACCTACAGGAAATCTATCTGGTGGGCAACGCCAAACATTAAGCTTTTTAATGGCTACAATTAATCATCCTGAAATCTTATTGCTTGATGAACATACTGCCGCCCTTGATCCAAATACCGCACAACAATTACTAGAACTAACAAATAAAATTATTACACAAGAAAAACTAACTTGCATTATGATTACGCACCAATTAAAAGATGCGTTAAAATTTGGAAATAGAACCATCATCCTAAATGCTGGTAACATTGTTCTAGACATAAAAGGTGATGCACGTCATCAATTAACTGAAACAGATATCTTAAAATACTTTACAGACATCTGATAACTATAAAAATAATCCTATCTGGTTTTATAGAAATAAGCTTGAGATTTTTACTAACTGTAAAAATTCAAGCTTATTTCTTTTTAGCTATTTGAACTACATTTTATCCATTGTTTCGTTTAATAATCTATCAACTTCATTATTCCCTGCATTTACTGCATGTCCTTTAGTCCAACTAAAACGAAGATCTTTAAATTTAGGTAATAACTGGGCAATTCTTTCCCAAAGCTCTTTATTTAAAACCTCTTGTCCATTTGCTTTACACCAATTATTTCGTTCCCAATTTTTAAGCCAGTTTTTAGTAATAGAATTTAAAACATAGCGTGAATCCATTACTACCTGAATAGATTCTAGTTGTAATCGTTTTTCCAATAAAGTTTCCAATGCACGCAGTAATGCCATAATCTCCATTCGATTGTTTGTACTGCCGTATTCTCCCGCGCTTTTTTTGAAAGTCATAGTTGGTGTAATAATATAGTATGCCCATGCTGCCTTATCATTTTCTTTTACGTGTTGTCCTAAAACATTACCATGATTTCGAGAACCACCATCCGTATATACGATTATTTTTGCCGCACTAACTGTATTTTCTTGCATCGTTTCATTACCCTTAGCTCCTGAAATTGTTTTTAACCAAACCTTAGCTTCTTCCATCTTAATAAAGCTTTTATAACGTGCTTTAGGATAGTTCTTTACTAACTGTTCACATTCTTTCCAAGTGTTAAAAATACCTGTTTTTCTTCCTCTAGCAACTGCGTAATATTTTTGTACCATTTTTTCTCCCTAAAAAACTTATTTATATAATTATTAGTATAACAAAAAAAGACTACAGGTAGCCAATTAGCTTCTTGTAGTTCTAAATATAATTAAGTAGCTTCCAATAGACCTTATACTTCAACTATTTCTGTCCTCAATAGATGAACAACTTCTTCAAGATGCGTTAATGGTTCACTTACAGTCAAATAATATACACTCTGAAGACCGTTTTTACGAAAAGATACAAGTCCTGCTTCACGTAAGATTTTCAGATGGTGTGATACTGCTGGCTGTGTAATAGCCATTTGATTCGTTATTTCGGTTACTGTTAAGCCTTCTTTTTCATGCTTGCATAAAATGACAATGATTTGTTGACGTTTCATATCAGCTAAAGCATTTAAAACATTAATTTCTTTCACAAAACTATCCAATACGGTTTCTTGCTTTGATGTCAATTGAACTGATGGCATAAGCTTTTCTCCTTTCAGAGCTACCTAATTTAAGGATAGAGTAACACATATTTATATAAAGAGCAAGCGTTTGCATTAGACAATATGAATACACTTAATGAATAAAATAGTAGATTGAAAAGAACATTGATAACGAACCTAACATTACAAATATATGCCAATACACATGCGCATACTTTACGCCTCGAATACTATAAACTAAAGCACCTAATGTAAAAATCACCCCTCCTATTACAAGTAATATTAAACCAAAACTTCCTAGTGCTGTAGCAAGTTCCTTGACTCCAACTAGACAGAGCCAGCCCATAACAACAAATGTTATTGTTTCAATTAATTGAATTCTTTTACGCGCTAAAATATGATATAGCATCCCAAAAAAAGCTAATATCCAGATTGATATTAATAATCCCGTACCTAATGTCCCCTTGATTGCGAGTAGACAATATGGTGTATAAGTACCAGCAATTAAAATGAAAATGCCACAATGGTCAAAAACCTGAAATATTCTTCTTGCTTTCGTAAAATACAGACTATGAAATAACATAGAACAGCAATATAACACTAACAATGAGATTCCATATACTAAATATGAAAAAATAGCTGTATCATTGCCAGTATGTAGACCCTTTAATATTAGTTCTACCAAGCCCCATACACTTAAAATTACCCCAATTCCATGTGTCACGGCACTCCACAATTCATTGATTATTTGCGAATGCTTATCCATCATATCACCCTTTCAGTATTTGTCTATAATCTATTTTAACTCTCCTTAAATTGAAAATCAACATTATCTAGACTTAAGATCTAGATAATGTTCTTAAATATTATTTAAGTAGTATTTATGCTATACTAAGATTAATAATAGTTATAGGAGTTTATAATGGATACAGTTGCTTTTACAAAATGGTTAGTACAATTAAATACGCCCAATCTACCTACTTGGTCAGAATTCCCTGATTTTGAACTCTATATGGATCAATTAGTAAATCTTGGTAACCGTTATCTTGATAATTTAATTGATACACCAATTACTTCATCAATGATAAATAGCTATGTCAAAAAGGGCTTAATGCAAAGACCTATTAAAAAAAAATATCATGCTGCTCATATTGCAGAGTTAATTGTTATCAGCTTATTAAAAAATATCTATTCTCTAGAAATGATTCGCCAAAGCATTAAAGAGGCAGTAGAATATACTTCTGTAGAAAATGCATATAACTATTTTGCTAATACCTTTAACCAAACAATGATTCAAATTAAAAAACAACAAAAGCTCACTTCTTTTGAAGATATTGATGCGAACGATATTACTTTTACAGAGCATCTTGCAATTCGGGCCGTTATTTACAAAATGATTAGCACCAAACTATTCGAAACTCAACACAATAAGATATAAAAAAAGAATCCAGATTAACATCTGAATTCTTTTTTATCAACTTAACTAAATTCTAGTCAACTGATGGTGTTCCAAGCCAGTCAATAATTTCTTTAACTGTATCTGTAATTGCATCTGTACCTGGTGCAAGTAATTTACGAGGATCGTAACCCTTACCTTCCAAGTCTTTACCTGCTTCAACATATTTACGTGTTGCTGCAGCAAATGACAATTGACATTCAGTATTGATATTAACCTTTGATACACCCATCTTGATAGCTTTAACAACTTGTTCTTGAGGAATTCCTGAACCACCATGTAAAACAAGTGGAGTATCAATTACATCAGCAAGTTCTTTCAAACGATCAAAGTTTAAACCCTTCCAGTTTGCTGGGTACTTACCATGGATATTACCAATACCACAAGCTAGGTAGTCTACACCTAAAGCAGCAATTTGCTTAGCTTCTTCAACATCAGCTAATTCACCGGCACCAATGATACCATCTTCTTCGCCACCAATTGAACCAACTTCAGCTTCAACAGAAATGTTCTTAGCATGTGCTAATGCAACAATTTCCTTTGTTTTAACTAAGTTTTCTTCAAATGGTAAATCATGACCATCAAACATTACTGAGTTATAACCAGCTTCGATACATTCTTTAGCAGCTTCGTAGTTACCATGGTCTAAGTGCATAATAACAGGAACTGTAATTCCCATTACACGTGCTTCTTCTTCAACTAAAGTCTTAACCAACTTGTAGTCGCCCATATATTTAGCTGCACCCATTGATACTTGAATCAAAACAGGTGTTTTCTTTTCTTGAGCAGCCTTAAGAATAGCACGTGTCCATTCCAAGTTGTTTGTGTTAAAAGCACCAACTGCATAGTGACCTTTGCGGGCAGCAGTAAAGATTTCATTACCGTTTACGAATGACATAAAACAGCCTCCTAAAAAGTTTACATCTAAAATTACTCTTCTGAGTACATTTATATTCTAACACATTTCTGTAACCAAACGTATCATTTTTATCGGTTTTTCAATATTTTCATTGAATGAATTGAAAATAGCGTTTACAAGTCATTTCTACCCAACTCGGTAATTTTCCCTTTAGTTGCATAAATTATCCATTCTGCAAGATTAGTTACATAATCACCCATCCGTTCAATATGATTAGCGACATTCAAATAGTCAATCCCACTTTCAGCAAAATCTGCGTCTGTTCGAATTTCTTTAAGTGATAATTTTCGAATTTGTTTAAAATATTCATTATTTTGATTATCATCATTTGCAATTACAATTGCTTTTTTATCATCTAAAACCTCATATGCATTCATTATTTCTTCAAGCATCTTTTGAACATTTTGTGCCATTTCAATCACAATTTTTTCAATTTCTGCATCACGTTTTTCATTTTCAAATATTTTCGTTGCTTTAGCTACACTAACAGCATGATCACCTAAACGTTCTAAATCTGAACTAGCTTTAAGCATTGAAATTATTAGCCTTAAATCGCTAGCAACTGGTTGTTGTAATGCGATGACCTGTGCACACTGCTTTTCTAAGTGCGTTTCTTGTCCGTTGATTGTTTCGTCATTTTCAATAACTTCCTGCGCTAATTCCAAATCATGTCCTTGAAAAGCTAGGATTGCATTTCTTATAGCTGATTCGACGTTTAAACCCATAGTTGTAAATTCTTTTTTCAAATTATCAATCTGTTGCTCTAACATACGTCTCATTATTTATTTTCCCCTCTCTCTAACCAAAACGACCACTCAAATAATCATTAGTTTCTTGTTTTTCAGGATTTAAAAAGATATGTTTCGTTTCATTAGTTTCAATTAGCTCACCATTCAAGAAAAAAGAAGTTGTATCAGAAATACGCGATGCTTGTTGCATATTATGTGTAACAATAATAATTGTATATTGTTCTTTAAGAGTTAACAACATATCTTCAATTAGATTACTTGATACTGGATCTAGTGCACTAGTTGGTTCATCCAATAATATAACCTGTGGTCGAACGGCTAAAACACGCGCAATACATACACGCTGTTGTTGTCCACCAGATAAAGCTAGTGCACTTTTGTTTAAATCATCTTTTACTTCATCCCAAACAGCTGCTTGTTTTAAACTCATTTCTACGCGTTCATCCAACAATTGTTTATCTTTAATACCGGAAAGCTTTAGTCCATATGTTACATTTTCGTATATTGAAAAAGGGAATGGGTTAGGTTGTTGAAAAACCATCCCAACTTTTTTTCTTAGTTCAACTGTATCTGTCTTAGGGCCATAAATATCTTCCCCATTTATTTTAAAGCTACCTGTAATTTTTACATTTTCAATCAAATCGTTCATTCTGTTTAAGCAACGTAAGTAAGTTGACTTACCACATCCTGAAGGACCAATAAGTGCGTGAACTCCCTTATCAGGAAAATCTAAATTGACTCCACGTAATGCTTCTTTGGATCCGTAATACAAATGTACATCCCTTGTTGTAATAAATTCATTCATAGTTAACTTCTCCTAACCAAAATTACCTGATACATAGTCATCTGTTGCTTGAATCTTTGGATTAGTAAAAACTTTGCGTGTTTTATCAAATTCTATTACATGACCCAAATGGAAAAAAGCAGTGTAATCACTAACACGTGAAGCTTGTTGCATATTATGTGTAACAATAATAATCGTATAATTTTTCTTCAATTCAATCATTGTTTCCTCAATCTTCAATGTAGAAATTGGATCCAACGCACTACAAGGTTCATCCATTAATAAAATATCAGGTGCCATTGCAATTGCTCGTGCAATACATAGACGTTGTTGCTGTCCACCTGATAATGCAAGTGCACTTTTATCAAGATCATCTTTTACTTCATCCCATAAAGCTGCACTACGTAGACTTTTTTCAACAATTTCGTCTAGTTTCTTCTTATTTTTTTGTCCGTCCTCTTTTAGCGCAAATATAATATTTTCACGAATGGATTTTGAAAATGGATTTGGTCTTTGAAAAACCATCCCTATATGCTTACGAACTTCATAAACATTTATCTTTTTCGTATTAATATCTAAACCCCGGTACATTATTTGGCCTGTAACTCTACCAATACCATCATTCATTCGATTTAAAGAACGTAAATATGTGGATTTACCACATCCTGATGCGCCGATTAGTGAAGTTATTTTATATCGCTCAAATTTTAAATTTCCATCATGAAACGCATGGTTTTCTCCATAGAATACTTGCAAATCTTTAGTTTCAATTGCAAGTTCATGCTTATCCGCATCTAGAGGACGGATATAGTTTTTTGTTAAATCATATTGTTCTATGCTCATATTATTTTACCCCTACTTCGTTTCAGCTGATGTCATTTTTTTATACAAATAATTTCCCAAAAAACGTGCCATTAAATTAAAAACTAAAACAGCAATAATTAAAACAGCAGATGCTCCTGCAGAAACCGCTGTTGCATCAGGCATGATACCCTCTGAATTGATTTTCCAAATATGCACTGCTAATGTTTCAGCTGGTCGCATCAAATTTAGTGGACTTGTTGAACTGAATGGATTCCAATTACTAAAATTAACGTTAGTTGCACTTTGACCTGCTGTATATATTAAAGCAGCAGCTTCACCAAAAACTCGACCAGCACTTAACACTATACCAGTTACTATACCAGGTAATGCTTCTGGTAAAATTATTTTATTTACAGTTCTCCATTTTGACATACCTAATGCCAAACCTGCTTCTCTTTGTAGATTTGAAACAGAATTAATTGATTCTTCTATATTTCTTGTTAATAACGGTAAATTGAAAAATGTTAATGCTATTGCACCTGATAGAATTGAGTATCCTAATTTGAACTGAACAACAAATAATAAGAAACCAAATAAACCAACAACAACCGAAGGCAGTGAACTTAAAACTTCAATTGCCATTCTAATTACAGTTGTAATTCCATTTTTAGGTGCATATTCAGATAAATATATTCCCGCCCCTAACGAAATAGGAAATGAAATAATAAGTGTTAACAACAAAAGATACAGTGAATTAAATAGCTGGGGCCCAATTCCCCCACCTGCTGTAAATGCACGTGACGGCGAAGTTAGAAAATGCCAAGAAATATGTGGCAGTCCTTGCAGAAGAATCCGTCCAATTAAAAAAGCAAGAATAATAACCACCATTATTGCAATTGCTTTAATAATCGTAATCGCAATTTTATTTTGTAATTTTGTGTTCATGATTACATTCTCCCTTTCTTAACAATCCATCTGACTAATATATTGAATATTAATGACATCAATAACAATATTAGTGCTAATGACCATAATGCATTATTTGCTGTTGTTCCCATTACTGTATTGCCTATTCCCATAGTTAATACACTCGTTAGTGTAGAAGCTGGAGTCAATAAACTTGTTGGTAATAGTGATGCATTACCAATGACCATCTGTACAGCTAAAGCTTCTCCAAATGCACGTGCCATCCCAAAAATTATAGCCGTTAAAATTCCAGGAATAGCAGCTTTTAATAAAACTTTATATATTGTCTGCCACTGTGTTGCTCCTAAAGCTAAAGATGCTGATTTATAGTGCTTAGGAACAGCTTTCAATGCATCTACTGTCATAGATGTCACTGTTGGTAAAATCATGACAAACAAGATGAAAGAACCTGCTAAAATACCATATCCAGAACCACCAAAATGATCTCGAACAAACGGTACAACCACCGTTAATCCAATAAACCCATACACAACTGATGGAATTCCAACTAATAATTCGATAACTGATTGCAAGACATTTCTACCTTTTTTTCCCGCTATTTCCGTCATATATAATGCTGTTCCAATAGCAAAAGGTGTCGCAATAATTGCTGCTAAAATAGTTACACCAAATGAGCCAGCAATCATAGGCAATGCCCCTACAAGTGGTTTACCATCTGATCCTAAAATACCTGGATTCCAGTTAGTTCCAGTAAAAAATGTTTTTAAACTTGCCTTATCTTGTGTAAAGGTTGCAATTCCTTTTAGTGCAACAAATAGAAAAATCGAAATAACCACAATCAAAATTAACCCAATTGCACAATAAGTTAATATTCTTCCTCTTAACTCTTGCCGTGTTTCCCTTGAGTTATTTTGAATTTTTTCTTTAATCTTATCCATCATATATACCTCTTACTCTGCTTTTTCCTTTGTAGTTGTCACTTTCATATCATGAATTGAAATATAACCAAGCTTTTTAATTAATTTGTTTTGAACAGTTGCTGATAGCATATAATCCAAAAACTTTTGTGTTTGTTTATCAGGCTTGCCTTTTGTATACATATGCTCATATGCCCAAATTTTCCAAGTATTCGTTGTTACATTTTTATCTGTTGGTTTTATATTATCGACTTTCAGTGCTGTCACATCTTTTTTAAAGTAAGAAAATGCAACATAACTAATTGCCCCTGGTGTACTGGCAACCATTTTTTCAACAGTTCCACTTGAATCTTGTTCCTGCGTATTTATAGCATTCTTACCTTGTAACACATGTTGTTCAAAAGTTGCCCGAGTCCCACTTCCTTGAGCACGATTAATAACAATAATTTCTTGATTTTTGCCGCCTAATTGCTTCCAATTTGTATATTTACCTGTAAAAATGCCTTGTAATTGCTTTAATGATAAATTTTTTACGCCTGTCTTTTTGTTAACAATTGGTCCAATTCCAACAACAGCTACTTTATGATCAACTAATTTTTTTGCCTTAATCCCGGATTGCTGATTTGCAAAAATATCTGAATTTCCAATTGTAACAGCTCCCGTTTGAACTTGACTCAAACCAGTTCCAGAACCCCCTCCTTGTACTGTAATACTTATTTTCGCATTAGTAGTTTGATACTCTTCAGCTGCGACTTCAACGATTGGCTGTAAAGCCGTCGAACCTACAATGGTTATCTGCTTATTTTTATTTGTGCTACTACATGCACTCAAAAAAAGCACTGCGCTCAAAGTCAGCAATATAGTCCTTATTTTCTTTTTCATAGTGTATATCCTTTCCTCTACCATTCCCATGTTACGTTATTTTTGTAAAGGGTCTTAGGTGGTTGTGTAAAGGTTATGTAAATATTGCAACGATTTTTTCTATTATCTGTAAAGATGTCTTTACACTGATTGTTTTTTATTATTAAATTAAAAAAGCAGGAGATAAAATTCAAAAAAATAATGAACCTTGTCCTCTGCTTATTTGCTGTATTAATGATATTTGGCTCTAAATTATTGCGCTATGGTCGCTTTAAAATACGCCACTGCCCTTCATATGGTGTCAAATTTTGATTGCCAAATTCAGTATGAATAAACTCACCTAAATTATCATTATCATGATACCAAGTAAATTCTTCCTCATCTAAATTTCTAGACTCTTCTGAAATGTTCACTACATAAATGCCAATGCTTTCTTGATTATATCGAATGATAGAAAAACAATACATACTAGCACCTACGATAAGATCACCCTTCTGTAAAACCTCTGTCTCCTTTCTTCTTTTTATGCATTGCTTTACATAATTTAATACTATCGTATTTTCTTTATTCCACGGATAAAAGCCCCTATTAAGCGGATCTTTGCCACCTGTCATTCCAACTTCATCCCCATAATAAATACAGGGTACTCCTGGTAACATATATAATAAATCCCAAGCTACTTTGAGTTTTCTTATGTCATTTTCAAGAATTGTCAATATTCTTTCTGTATCATGAGTACCTAAGTTATTTAATGAATTAAAATAAAAATTATGCGGATAGTTTTCTCTTAAACTCATTAATTCGCGTGCTATTTCATAGATTGAACGTTGCCGATTATTAACTAATAAATCCAAAATACATTTTCGCTGTGGATAATTCATTACACCGTCTAATTCATTACCTGAAACATAATGACGTCGCTTTTCATGGGCAATTTTATTAGAAGCATCCTCCCACACTTCACCAAGTAATACTTTTTCTTCTTGATACTCGGACAGATTGTTTTTAATTCCCTTAATGAAATTCTCTGGCAACTCATCAGCAACATCCAAGCGCCAACCATCTACCCCCATGCTCGTCCATTTAGCTAGCACACTATTATCCTCACCATAGATATACTGTTGATAGCTAGTATTTTCTTTATCTACTTCAGGTAAATCTTTCACACCCCACCATGAAGCATACTCATCTGGGTAGTGATAAAACTTAAACCAAGAATAATATGGACTATTTACATTTTGTGCTGCACCTTGACTTGAATCATAGTAAAGGTTCCGAGCGTTAAAATATAAACTGTCTTTACCAACATGATTAAATACACCATCTAAAATAATATGAATCCCTGCACTATGCAATTTATCCAAAAGTTCTTTAAAGTCGTTCTCATTGCCAAGCATCGGATCAATCCTCATAAAATCATTTGTATCATAACGATGATTTGTCGTTGCTAAAAAAATTGGATTTAAATATACTCCTGTAATACCTAATTGTTTTAAATACGGTATCTTTTTTATAATTCCTTGTAAGTTTCCTCCAAAAAAGTCCCAACGAACAACAGCACCTGTATTATCTTTAATATAATACGGAGTATCTTCTTTAGTTGCATATATAAAACTGTTTTTTTTACGTCCAGTAATATATTCATTTTCATTACCATTAAAAAATCTATCTGGAAAGATTTGATAAAAATTAGCACTAGCATACCATTTAGACGGTACTAAATCTTTTTCAAAACAAGTTAATTGATACAAAAACAACTCATCGCGCTTTGAAATTCGACCTTCACCACCAAAACCATCGTAAGCTGCTCCATAAAAATAGGTTATCTGTTCACCATTATCTTGTGAACTAATTTTGAAGTAATAAAAATATAGTCCTTCTGTTTCTGGTGTAAAATTAGTTTGATAAAAATGACTTTCCTTTTCATTTAGTAAATAACTGCTTTCGCTATCTTCTCCATCTTTATGAATTAACAACTCTACTCGCGGATTTTCAATGATTGACACAAATAAACCAATTGTGATTTCTGTACCTTTTTTTGCAGCTCCAAATGGCATTTTATACTGTTCCATCCACGAATTATAGTGGATACTTGCCATTATTATCCACCCTCTTCGCTTTTGTTATAGATTTAATTTGCCAAATATCACTAGCATAGCTTCGAATCGTATCGTCTGAAGAAAAAAAGCCCCCATTAGCTGTATTAATTAAACTCATCTTATTCCATCTACTTTGATCACGATATATTTCATCTATTTCACTTTGGGCACGTAAGTAATCTTCAAAATCACACAATACAAAATAATCATCATTTAAATATGTTAATGAATCAAAGATTTCATGTCCTTCTGCCTGTATGTTTGGAATTGTTCCATCAACAAAAGCATCTAAAACTCTATGAATGACAGGATTATTGTTATAATAGTCTGAGCTATGATAGCTATGATTTTCATAATATTTATAAACTTCGTCTTTTGTTAATCCAAAGATAAAGATATTCTCATTACCCACTCTATCTTTAATTTCGATATTAGCACCATCAAGTGTAGCAACGGTTATGGCACCATCTAGCATTAATTTCATATTACTTGTTCCAGATGCCTCTTTTGAAGCTGTTGAAATTTGTTCACTGACATCAGCTGCAGGAATTATTTTTTCCGCTAACGTTACTCCATAATTTTCTAAAAAGACTACTTTCAATTTATTTTGAATATCAACATCATTATTTATTAGATTTGCAACCTCATTGATACATTTAATTATTGATTTAGCATAATGGTAACTAGGAGCTGCTTTAGCTCCGAAAATAAAGACACGTGGTACTATTGACAAATCTGGGTTTTCTTTTAAATCCAAATATATTTTGACAATACGCAATAAGTTAAGCAATTGTCTTTTATATGCATGCAATCGTTTTATTTGAACGTCAAAAATAGCTTCTGGAGATACTTCAATTCCTGTTTTTACTTTGATTAAGTCTGCCAAAATTTTTTTGTTTTCATGCTTGGCAGCCCCAATTTTCTGTATTACCGACTTGTCATTAGTATATTCCATTAACTCGTGTAATAACTTTACATCAGTATGCCACTTAGTTCCTATCGTTTCATCAATCACCTTAGTTAGTGCTGGATTTGCTAACTGTAACCATCGTCTTTCAGCAATACCATTAGTTTTATTATTGAAACGTTCTGGATATAGAGTATAAAAGTCTTTTAATACATCCGTTTTTAATAGTTCCGTATGTAATTTAGCGACTCCATTAGTGCTATGTGACCCAATAATAGCAAGATGCGCCATATGCACTTGATGTCCAGCAATAATCCGTGTTCGTTCAATGAAATCTCCATCAGCTTTACCGGCTAACGATGCCACATAGCGGTTATCTATTTCTGCAATAATTTGCAAAATTCGCGGCTGTACACTATTGAGCATTTGAACATCCCATTTTTCCAATGCTTCTGATAGAATTGTATGATTTGTGTAACTCATAACTTTAACAGTCTGTCTCCATGCATCCTCCCATGAAAGATGACATTCATCAAGTAGAATTCGCATAAATTCTGCAATACACATTGCTGGATGAGTATCATTAATATGGATAGCAATATAATCACTGATTACATTTAGACTTTTTTTGTACTTAAGATAGTGACGCATAATACTTTGTACACCAGCTGAAACAAAAAAATACTCTTGTTGTAACCTTAACCGCTTTCCATCTTCATTTGAATCATCTGGATATAAAACTGAAGTTAAATCTTCAATATTGCGTCTAGCCTCAATTGTTGGATACTTAATCTCTTCATTCTCTGGAATTTCTGCATCCCATAGACGTAGTGTATTAACATGTTGATTTTCATACCCTACCATTCCAACATCATAAGGCACTGCACGAATAATGGTGGCATCATCATAAACTGGCTCTAAATAATCACCTTTTTGTTCAAGATGAACATGCCCACCCATCTTAACCATAACAGCTTTACTGTCACGTCTTATCTCCCAAGTATTGCCTACCCCTGTTTTAAGCCATTCATTTGGTAACTCTACTTGATATCCATTCACAAAACATTGCTTAAATAAACCGTACTTATAACGAATACCATTTCCATTACCTGGAAATCCTTCTGATGCTAAGGAATCCATAAAACAAGATGCTAATCGGCCTAAGCCCCCATTTCCCAGTGCCATATCAGACTCTGCTTGTACAATGTCATCTAAATTTAAACCCAATTCGTTTAATCCGTCATTTACAATATCTAACCAACCCATGTTCAGTAAATTACTCTTTAATAAACGACCTGGCAAAAACTCTATTGAGAAATAGTAGACTTGCTTTTGATCTGTTTGTAAATAATCTTTCCATGTTTTTCGCCACATACTTGTATACGCAGATTTAATAACAGAAGACAATGCATCATATAATTCGTTATTTGTTGCGTCATTTACATCTAGTGCATATTTTTGTTCTAATCTTTTTTGAAATGCCTCCACAAAATTCTTTTTCGTTATTTCCATTAATAAAACCTCCTGTCAGAAGCAACTTATCACTAAAAAACTCATAAACCGATACTAAACTATTTGTTTATACAATTCTTCGTAATTTTCACTAGCTGTCTCCCAACTGAAATCTTGATTCATTGCATTATATTGTAATTTTTTCCATACATCTGGCTTGTTTTTATAAACATCTAATGCTAGTTTTATTGCTTCAACCAAATAAAATGACGAGTATTCTTCAAATCCAAACCCTGTACCTGTGTTTTCAATAGGATTGTAAGACTGAACGCTATCTTTTAAGCCACCAATTTCATGAACAATTGGCAAAGCTCCATATCGCATAGAAATCATTTGCGAAAGTCCACATGGTTCAAACGCTGAAGGCATCAAAAACATATCACATCCCGCATAAATCTGCTGAGCTAATTCAATGTCAAATCCAATTTTAACTCCGCATTTATCCGGATATTGTTCATTAAAATATTTAAAGCTATGTTCCAAATCGGGATATCCAGTTCCTAACAAAATAAATTGTAAATCAAATTGCAATAAATTATTTAGTTCAGCTACTACCAACTGAAAGCCCTTCTGATAGGTCAATCGACTAACAACACCTATTACTGGTACATCTGAACGAACTGGCAAACTAAATATCTTTTGTAGCTCTTTTTTATCACCTAATTTTCCGCTTATATTCTCTTTACTAAAAGTCGTTTTCAAATTTCTATCAATTGCAGGATTATTTGTTTCATAATCAATTCCATTTAAAATTCCAGAAAGTTTACCACTTTCCATTCTTAAAATATTATCCAGTCCACAACCAAAATCTGGAGTCTGAATTTCTTGTGCATATGATGGGCTAACTGTATTTATTCTATCAGCATATAAAATACCTGCTTTCATAAAATTTACAGCACCATTAAAACGAATTGTGCCATCATCATAACGATTTGTATCCATACCAAACAAATCTGGCAAAACATTTTTATCGTATTGTCCTTGAAATTCGAGATTATGCACTGTCAATACTGTTGCTATATTTTGATATGCATTAATCCACTGATACTTTTCTTGTAATAAAAAAGGAATAAACGCTGTATGGTAATCATTAACATGTAATATATCAGGAATAAAATTAATTCGTTCCATCATTTCAATCACAGCCATTTGATAAAATGCGAATCGTTCTCCATCATCATAATAACCATATAACTCTGGGCGATTAAAATAATATTCATTATCTATAAAATAGTATTTCAGACCATTTAACGTCAAAGTTTTTATTCCACAGTATTGCTTTCTCCAACCAACTTGTACTGTATAGTTAAATAAATCGGTCATTTTTTCTTTATATTCCTGTTTTATACCAGTAAAGTATGGCACAACAACCCGTACTTCATTTTCTTTTTTAGCTAAGTATTTAGGTAGAGCACCTACCACATCACCTAATCCACCAGTTTTAAAAAATGGCACACACTCTGCTGCTGCAAATAATATTTTCATCTTCTATCCTCCAAATACATCAGCTGTAATATGCTTGTTTTTTTCAATAACTACCGGTTTATCAGTAGTTCCTTCAATTTTAACACCAGGATCTACACGCACATTTTTATCTAATATAGCATACTTAATAATTGCATTTTCGCCAATATTAGCACTCCCCATTATTATTGAGTCCTTAACTATCGCACCTGTTTCGACAAGTGACCTTCTTGAGATTAAACTATGATCAATTTTCCCTCTGATGATACATCCAGTTGCAAATTGACTTAGACAAATTTCTGACGTAGCTGAAAAATACGTTGCTACTTCATTTTTGGTCCTAGTAATTACCTTTTGACTTGAAAATAGTAATGAATTGAACTTTTCTGGATCAAGCATATTCATATTCGCTTTATAATAATTCTTTATATTGTAAATGTTGCTCATATAACCTGTATATTCATATGCTGAGGCTTTTGCCTTTGTTAACTCACTGATAAGAAATTCCTCGATACTGGTTGAGGCACCTGCATTTTGACCAACATAAAGTGCATTTATCAGCCAATCCGTATTAGCAATAAAAAAGCCCATTGCCAAATTATAAATATCATCTTTATCTGATAAATCATTAAATTTCTTGGTATCTGTAATTGCTCCATTTTCACTCAACTCTAAAATTTGATCATCATTTGCAATATCTTCACGTTTCACTCGCTTAAAAACGGCTGTTATCGCATTTTTTTGATTTTGGTGAATTTTTAGAACTGCTCGTAAATCAACGTTTGCTAAAATTTTATTAGATATAAAAACAGTATATGTTGCTTTTGATTTTTGAAGATAGTCGATTACATCATCAAAATATGTTTTTCCTTCTGCTTTACGTCTTAAAATGTCTTGATAAAAGCTCGTATATTGATAACTTCCAATACTATCTAATCCCCATTCTCGACCACCACCCAGATGGTCAAAAATAGATTTTATTCTTCCTTCATTCATAATCATAAAAACATTTTTTATATTAGCATTAACTACACTCGATAAAGCAAAATCCATAATTCGATATTTACAATCAAAATATAAAGTTGATAATGGCCGATTACTTGTTAAAGGCAACAGCCCATTATACTCATGTTCATTACCAATAATTGCGCACATTTTATTGTTTAATAATTTATTAGTCTTCATCTGTTTTCACTCCAATCACTTCAGAGTTTCCCACTACAGCTATTTCTTTTGTCCCATCAATTTCTGCATTAGCACCAATTACCGCATTTTCACCAATAATTGCCCGACTAATCTTTACATTTTTACCAATTGAAGCTCCTGGCATTATAACACTATCTTTAATAGTAGAACCTTCTTTAACTTGAACATTAGCTGCCAATATACTGTGTTCAACTTTTCCCGCTACAAAACATCCATCGACTACCATTGAATCATTTACCGTAGCTGTTTGCGTAATAAACTGAGGTGGAGCAATTGGGTTTTTTGAATATATACGCCAGCTTTTATCTCTAATATTTAAACCTCCTTTATCATCAATGAATTCCATATTTGCTTCCCATAAGGAGTCAATCGTACCAACATCCTTCCAGTATCCTGAAAAATTGTATGCAAAAACATTATCTCCACTTTGAATATATGCCGGGATAACATTTTTACCAAAATCAACCATTGGTACATTTTTTGTAAAACCATTAATTAAAACTTCTCTTAGTCTCGACCAATTGAAAATATAAATACCCATGGATGCATGATTACTTTTTGGTTCAGTTGGTTTTTCCTCAAATTCAATGATGCGATTATTTTCATCTGTATTCATAATTCCAAATCGACTAGCCTCATCCCAGGGCACATCAATAACAGCAACGGTGAGTGCCGCGTTTTTTTCTTTATGTACTCGCAGCATATCTTCATAATCCATTTTATAGATGTGATCTCCTGACAAGACTAATAAATATTCTGGATTTATGCTATCAATATAATCAATATTTTGATAAATCGCATGTGCTGTCCCCTCAAACCATTTACTTCCTTCTTTACTTGAATATGGTTGTAAAATTGTTACTCCAGAATCTAAACGGTCTAAGCCCCAACTTGCACCATTTCCAATATGATTATTTAATACCAGAGGTTGGTACTGTGTAATAACACCAATGTTACGTACTCCCGAATTAACACAATTGCTCAAGGTAAAATCAATAATCCGGTATCTTCCCCCAAATGGTACAGCTGGTTTAGCAATATTTTGAGTTAATTTTTTCAAGCGTGATCCCTGACCACCAGCTAAAATCATCGCAAGCATTTCATTTTTCATAACAACAGATGGACATTATCCATCTCACACCTCTCTTCTATGATTTTTCAAATCAAATTACTGCGAGAATCCTTACGTATATTAATCTCATTCGGTTTTAAAATGATTGTCCCAAGCGCTGGAACTGTTGTAGTAATTGAATTTGTGAATTCTTTAAAAGCAACATCCTCAGAAACACTGTTTGTATTATGCCTTGTCCAAGTTCCACCAAATTCTTTCATTTCCGTATTAAGTACTTCAGTATATGTACCTGAATATGGCACTCCAATTCTAAATGCACGCCTTTCAACAGGTGTTAGATTCATTGCAATAATTAGAAAATCCTTTTTTCTTTTTCCATGACGTATAAATGTTAGTACAGTTGCATCGGCATTATCTGCATCAATTACTTCTAACGTATTCTCCTTGTCATCTAGCTCCCATAAAGAACGATTTTCATGATAAAAATTATTGAGTGCTTTAGTAAACATCTGCATTCTATTATTCATATCATCTTCTAGATCAGACCATTCAAGCTCGCTATCATATTTCCATTCTAGAAACTGACCCCACTCACTTCCCATAAAAAGCAATTTTTTCCCTGGATGTGTCGCTTGATAAGTATATAGTGTTCGTAATTGAGCAAATTGCCGATAGCGATCTCCCCACATCTTATGCATCAAACTCTTTTTGCCATGAACTACCTCATCATGTGAAAGAGGTAAAATAAAATTTTCTGACATTCTATACATCCATGAGAAAGTTAATAAATTTAAATGATACTTCCGATAAATTGGATCCATTTCAAAAAACTTTAAAACGTCATTCATCCAGCCCATATTCCATTTATAGTCAAACCCCAAAGTCCCATTTTCTAAAACACCAGTAACTTTTGTATCAGCTGAACTTTCTTCGGCCATTGTAATTACCTTAGGATGTTTTAGTTTTATAACACTATTAAATTTGCGCAAAAAATGCCAGCCTTCTAAATTGCGATTATCACCTTCACTATTAGGCTTCCAAGGCCCTAAATCATAATCTAAATAAATCATATTAGAAACTGCATCAACTCTTAAACCATCAAGATGAAATGTTTCAATCCAATATAATGCACTTGAGATTAAAAACGATTGTACTTCTGGTTTTCCCAAATCAAAATTCAGTGCTCCCCAACCAACATTATTTGCACGATCGATATCTTCATATTCAAATGTCGCTGTTCCATCATAATAAGATAGTGCATCATCATTGCGGCAAAAATGTCCTGGGACCCAATCTACAAGAACACCAATATTTTCTTTATGACATGTATTAACAAAGTCCTTAAAGTCATTGGGTGTTCCAAAAAAAGATGAAAGTGCATAATAGCCTATTAACTGATATCCCCAAGAAGCACCTAAAGGATGTTCCATCAATGGCATAAACTCAACATGTGAGTATCCCATCTTTTTTAAATACGGAACTAATTCCCGCGTTAAATCTTTAAATGTAAAGGGTATTCCATTTGCATGTTTTTTCCATGAACTCATGTGTACCTCATAAATGTTAAGTGGTCTCTCAAAATAATTGGAGCGTTTTTGCCTTCCTCGCCATAAACCATCATTCCATTTATATACAGCATCATCACTTATTACCGCTGCATCATTAGGTCTTCTTTCAAAGACATGTGCAAACGGATCAATTTTAAATATTTCACGCCCATTTTTTTGTTTTACATTGTATTTATATAACTGGCCAATTTTAGGTAAATCTGTAAAAACATACCAGACACCTGTACTACTTTTTTGCATTAAGATACCTGGTTTTTCCCAGTCGTTAAAATCACCTACAACTGAAACTTGCTGTGCATTCGGTGCCCAAACACTAAATAAATAGCCTTTTTTCCCATTTCTAACAATCTTGTGAATTCCAAGAGTTCTATCAAGATGGAAATTTTCACCTGTAGCAAATGTTGCTAAACTTTTTATAAATTCTGTTTCATTAATTTCACTCACAGCAATACCTCCTTACGTTGTTATAACCAATTCATTAAGATAACCCCCTATTTATATAATAACATATTTCACTGAATTTATGTGTATCTTCTAATTTTTATATATTTATATGTATTCGCTTTCTATCACTTGTTTATAACGTTTTCTTTCAAATATAAATTTTTAAACAAAAACCTAAAAATTACAATACTTTTATAATAAAACGTTTTAAAAACAAGAAAATTAATTTAAACTAAAAAATATTCTTTTATTAATGTAACAATTACAATGACACAATAAACCGGTTTAGATGCTGAATTTACACTTTACGTACAGTGCAAAAGTAAAATAAAGAGCTTACCAGTAAAATCCAAATACGCTAATTTTAACTACAATTTTTAAAAGAAAAGATTTCTATTATAAGTCCCTGAGTTTTCAAAACATATTCAGCTAACAGATTGCTTGATAAGTCGTTTTATTTTTCTAATTCACATATACCATTGCACTGTGAGTATTCATCTAGAAGATAAAGCTTAGGAACTATTCAAAAAATTAAATCTCTATCCAAAAAGCATTTGAATTGGTTGATGCCACCTGAGATTTATTCATGTAAAGTATTGTATTTAATTAGATAATTCATGGTATTACTCTCATTTTTATGAACAGATAAAATAAAAAAAGGATTTAGTCTCTTAAAAAGACTAAATCCACTTCTACTCTATTTGTACTCTACTGCTCAGGCTGGGATCGAACCAGCGACCTCTTGATTAACAGTCAATTATTCTACCGCTGAACTACTGAGCAATTATCAATCAATATAAATTATTTTATCATATAATATTATTAATTGCAAAACTTTTTAAGCAATATGATTCTCGCGTAATATATTAGCTAGAATTTCTTGAGCTTCTGGAGTTTTTTTCCATTCATCAAAATGATCCATTTTCTCAGTTGGCATTTCAAAATTCGAATTAATATATTCCTCATACTTAATTACATTCGTTGAACGTGGAATATTCAACTGTAAAATTCGAACGCTCTTTATAAAACCACGTACAGCTGCTAATTCTGCTCTGCCATTTTGAACCATATTAGAAACTTCAAAATAATTACTTCCATCATTACGGGTTATTTCCTCAATTAAAGTTAGTATTTCATCGCTTTTCAACAGTTTTTGTCCCTCCATATAAATAATATAAAAGTTAACACTGCAAATTATACAAAGAATTATAATATATGTCAAAATTAAAATCACAATACAAAACCACTGTAATAAGCTTTATTACAGTGGTTGGCATAAGAGAGAAAGAGAATTGATTAGAAGGTAAATTAGTTCTTAAATACCTTACTTCTATAATATACTATTCTTTGTAAGCGTTGTCAAATTTTTTAAGTGATTTTATTTTCTTGTTACTAGCTGCTTTAAACATTATAATGAAAATAGCATCTATATTGAAAGGGTAATAACGTTACTATGATTAATAAATTACAATTCAAAACTAGTCTACTTCTTGGTTTTATATTAACAGTCCTTCATCTTCTGTTAATTACGCTTCAAGGTGGAGATTCATTTAATAACTTTTCGACTATTTTACTTTTCTTTCATACTAACTTTTGGTTCTTACCAATATTATTGTTATTCCTACAATTTATAATTATTAGTTGCAGTCTATATCTAATATTTAGAATAATTAGCTTTTTACTAAAACGGTTCAAATAAAAAGTGAGTAGAATAAAGTGACATTAGCTAAAAAGTACTAACATCACAAAGTAAATATCTAGTTTAAATGGTTAAGCACAGCTTTTTTGTCTTTTGGTCCACATTTTAGCAAATATTCGAAAATACAAATAGTCCGGGATTTTTGTCCCGGACTATTATTTAAATTATTCAATAATTAATACTAATTACTTAATTCCCATTTCTTTTTCAACAACATCTACTATTTCCATTACATATTCATGAACTTTTTCTTGGGTCTGAGCCTCTGCCATAATTCGTAGTAAATCCTCTGTTCCACTTGGACGTACTAAGACGCGACCTTCATCCCCCATTTTTTCTTCTACACGAGAAATAGTCTCTTGAATCACTTTATTGTCTAATGCCGCTTTTTTATCTGTTACACGCACATTAACTAATTCCTGTGGATAAGTAACTACTTCTTCAGCTAGCTTCGAAAGAGGTTTTCCTGTCTGTTTAATTATATTTAATAACTGTAATGCAGTTAACATTCCATCGCCTGTTGTATTAAAGTCTAAGAAAACAACATGTCCAGATTGTTCCCCGCCAAGGTTGTATCCATTTTTGCGCATCTCCTCAACAACATAACGATCGCCAACTTTTGTTTTTACAGAATTTAAATCGTGGCTTGCCATTGCTTTATAAAGTCCAATATTACTCATAACTGTTGTTACTATAGTATCCTTTTTTAATCTACCACGTTGACTAAGATACTTACCGCAAATATACATTATTTTATCGCCATCAACTACATTTCCTTTTTCATCAATAGCAATACATCTGTCACCATCACCATCAAATGCCACTCCCACTTGAGCTTCTTGTTCAACCACAAATTTTGAAAGTTCCTCTGGATGAGTTGACCCAACATTTTTATTAATATTAATTCCATCTGGATTAGTTGCCATCGTTACAAAATCAGCATTTAAATCAGCAAACAACCGTGAAACTAAGGCACTTGTTGACCCATTTGCCCCATCAATAGCAACGCGTAAATCTGCTAAATCATCTGGAATTGTTTGCTCTAAAAACTGTGTATATTTAAGTGCACCCTCATGATAGTCATTTACTGTACCTAACCCTTTGGCAGCTGGACGTGGTAACGTATCCGTTTTTTGTTCAAGTAAAACTTCAATCTCTTCTTCTTGATCATCAGATAACTTATATCCATCCCCACCAAAAAATTTAATTCCATTATCTTGAGCTGGATTATGTGATGCTGAAATCATAACTCCTGCATCTGCATCTTGCAAACGCACTAAATAAGCAACGCCTGGTGTCGTCATCACACCTAATGAGAAAACTTCAATTCCAACAGATAATAAACCTGCTGTTATTGCTTGCTCTAACATTTGTCCAGAAATACGTGTATCTCTCGCCACTAACACTCTGGGTGTTTTACCATTAGCTGCATGTTGCGTTAATACATATCCGCCACAACGACCTAATTTAAAAGCTAGTTCAGGACTAAGCGTTTCATTTGCTATTCCACGAACACCATCTGTACCAAAATATTTCATTTTAAAATCCTCATTTCTTAATTACCTAGTTTTATATTTTAATTGTCAGTATTATTTTTTTCCGAGCTTGACGACGCTGAAGTAGTTGTTGAAGTACTTATATCATTACTTGAACTACTGGATGTTTTATCGCTACCATCTACTTGTGAACTACTAACTGAAGAAGTTGATGTTGTTTTATTTGTTGATGAACTTGCTGATTCTGTAGATGAACTACTAGAATTGTTCTCTGTAACTGTAACTTTAACACTAATCGTAGCTGGAGAAATTGATGTTATGCCATTTAAAGATGATGTAACATTTACGTTCTCAGTGGTACTCGATGTTATCCCTGTAACAAAAACCGGCACATTTAACTTGCTAATTTTACTTAATGCTTGCTTTGTTCCTTGAATTGTGACATTTTGAGTTGAAGAAGAAAAACTATAACTCATGCCACTAACACCATCACCACCAGAAACTAAATTAATTGCAACTTTTTTGGAATATGTTGCAGAATAAATAGGTACTGTTGCAGTTACATTAGTTGGTGAGATAACAACATTTAATACCTTACCATTTTCATCCAAAGCTTGCAATGTTACACTTTTTGAATACGAAGAATCGGTATTATGTGGTAAATTAACATCAGCGACAACTTTATCAATGTTATTAATGTCTTTAGCTGCCCCTGTTACTGTTACATACTTTTGTGAAACAGATGTACTTCCCGCAGCATAATTTGATGCTATTTTATTAGTATCATAACGAACTTGAACTGCCATTTTTTTAGTTTTGCGCTTGCTAATCTTAATTTTTATCCTTTTCGGTATAATTTTGGATGTTAACTCACTGCTAATTCCAGAAGATTTTAGTGTTACTGTATGCTTCCCTAATTTTAAATTATTCAGATTTGCATACACCTCAAAATCTTCTGTGTTTTTTGCAGTTGTTACCAAAGCAGACGGCCCACTCAATCTTACCTTTACATTTTCTGGATACCCTGTAACAAAATACTTATCACTATCTATATTTAACTTTAATGGTACACTTATAGTTACTGTTTTATTAGATACTAACCCATTAGTTACAGAATCAGTATCTCCATTCCGGGTTGTATTACCTTTTTCGGAGGTGACATATAAGAAAAGCAAAATTGCAAAGAAAAGTGCTATCAAGCGATAAAACCACTTTGAATTAAAGGCTTGCGCTAATTTCAATGTTTATGCCCCCCTCCCTTAATTACACTCTCGAAAAACCGTGCAATCGGATTATTATGCATTTCTTCTTGTTTTGGAACCAATTCATTTCGTAAAAGTTTCAAATAGTCTTGTTGTGTCAAATCACGTAATAATTCGTTGTTTTTTGTAATTGTAACGCCACCTGTTTCCTCAGAAACAACGATTGTGAGTGCATCTGTTACTTCACTAATACCTACTGCAGCTCTATGCCTTGTTCCAAGTTCTTTAGGAATCAAGTTACTTTCCGATAAAGGTAAGTATGCAGCAGCAACTGCTATTTTATTATCTTTAATAATTACGGCCCCATCATGCAATGGTGTATTTGGAATAAAAATATTAATCAATAATGCCCCTGTAATATCAGCATCCAAAGATATCCCTGTTTCAATATAATCCTCAAGCCCTGTATTCTGTTGAATTGTAATTAATGCGCCTATTCGTCTTTTAGACATATATTGAATAGCTTTATCCAAAGCTTCAACAATTTTCCCTTCCTGTGTTCCCTCTTTATTGTATTGAAAAACTGATCCACGACCAAGGTGCTCTAATCCTCGTCTGATTTCTGGTTGAAAAATAATTATCATTGCAATAATTCCCCAATTAATAATTTGATCCATAATCCAAGAAACAGTCTGTAAACCCACATACCAACTAATGAGCTTTATTAAAACAATAACCAGAACACCTCGAAATAATTGAACAGCTTTTGTACCTCGTAACAGCATCATTAATTCATAAATTACAAACCATACAGCAGCAATATCAATTACATTTATAACATTACGTAATGTGAGGATACTCCCCCAATCGATTGTCATACTCAAATACTCCCATCTTTCAAATTCCTTTTCATTATATCACGACTTCAATAGCAATTTTATGTAATCGCCTATTGTTTTTTGGCGAGTTCTAGCACCTTCCTTCATTTTTTCAAAAAAACATTAAATTAATTTGTTAAAAGTACATTTTTATGCCATATTTCCTTATCTTTTGTTAAAATGGTAAGTAGAAACTTTTAAGGTGATGTCGTTATGTCAAAAAAATTTAAATGGTTTGTTAGGGTCGTCTTCTGGTTGTATATGCTGTATGTATATATAACCATTTTCAAACAAAATTCTTTTTACAGTTTTTTATTGCTCAATACATTTTTAGCGTATATTCCTATAGAATTATCTTTTCATATGAATGAAAAACAGCCCGCACTGCTTTTTTGGTTATTGTTTGTTTTATGGATTTTATTCTATCCAAATGCACCTTATATTTTAACAGACTTGTTCCATTTAGCTCGTATGAATCCTTATAATCCTAAAAATGGATTAATGAGTTTTAACCTACATCTATGGCTAAACTTCACTAATCTTGTTGCAAGTGCTTTAGCTAGTATTGTTATTGGAACATGGAGTGTCCAATATATTGTTGATGTTTTAATGGTTCGTTTCAAAAAGAAAGGCACTTTTTTACAAATACTTCTTGTTATTCTTTTACTTGTGGTATCTTCAATTGGCGTTTATATTGGTCGCTTTTTACGGTTACACACAGCCTATCTCTTCATCAATCCTGATTGGGTAATGCAACAATTAATGAATATGTGGAATATCCGTATGTTAGTTTTTATTTGTTTTATGCTTATTTTACAACTAATTGTTTGGGGAGCATTTTTTATTTCACGTATGTCACTCAATACCTATGAGGCAACTAACAATCTAAAAGTTGTTTCTACGCCTAAGGCTTCAACAAATACTTATGTTTCTGAAGCACCAATCCACGCTGATAAAAAGAATGATAGCCCTACTTAATAAGTACCAAAAAGAGGATTTTGCATAATGTGCTTAATCCCCTTTTTTATTACTTATCTATCCCAATTACTCTAACTTCCGTTTCTAGTGTAACATCAAATCTTGCTTTAATTTCAGTTTGAATATGACTAATTACATTTAAATAATCTGTTGCTGTTGCATTATCAATATTTACAATAAAACCCGCATGCTTTTTTGAAACTTGAGCGCCACCACTTTGATAACCTTGTAATCCAGCATCACAAATTAATTTTCCGGTAAAATGTCCTTTAGGCCTCTTAAAAACACTACCGCATGATGGATATTCCAGCGGTTGTTTAGAAGCTCGCAAAAAATTAAGTTGGTCCATTTTACTTCGAATAACTTTTTTGTCTCCAGGAACTAAACTAAAAGTCACTTGTAAAACAACATCATCTTCTTCTTGCAAACGACTATGACGATAACTAAAATGTAATTCACTATTTTGATATGTTTTTAACTCTCCAAAACGACTAACAACTTCAACTTTTTTGATAACATCTTTCATTTCGCCACCATAAGCTCCAGCGTTCATAAAGACCGCTCCACCTATACTTCCGGGTATTCCACTAGCAAACTCTAATCCTGTAAATCCTGCATGATATGCACTTTGCGTTACCCTAATTAATGAAGCGCCTGCTTGCGCAATAACTTCATTTTCTTTAATACTTATTTTGTTTAGCTTAGTTAACATAAGAACTAAACCGGGAATGCCTCCATCTTTAACAATCAAATTACTTGCATTTCCAATTACTGTAACAGGAATATTATTTTTCTTTGCAAAAGTCAACAAATTTTGGGTTTCTTGAATATTATCTGGAAACACAAGGCAATCTGCTGGTCCACCCGTATTCGTATTCGTATATTTTTCCAATGGTTCATCAGCTAAAACAACTGACTTAGGAAAATTAGCTACAAATTTTTGTGCTATTTCATTCATTTTTCTATTTCCTCACATTCAAAAATACTCACTTAATTTTACCATTTTTTCCGTCTAGTTGCTTGACTTGTTTCATATATCTCACTTAAACTTAGTATAAAATAAACAACAAGAAAGGAAATTTTTACCATGAACTTTGTAGCTTTTGATTTTGAAACGGCAAACTCTAAACGAAACAGCGCTTGTTCTTTAGCATTAAGCGTTGTTCGTAATAACCAAATTGTTGATGAGTTTTACTCGTTAATCAACCCACAATCTGCTTTTTCAACTTATAATACCTGTATCCATGGTATCCATCAAGAAGATACAATAGATGCGCCTACTTTTGCAGAATTATGGCCACACATTTCAACTTTCTTTTCACCTGAAAAAATTGTAGTTGCTCATAATGCCACTTTCGATTGTAGTGTCTTAGCCAAAACCCTGGAACACTATAATTTGGATATCCCAACCTTTGCAGTTTTAGACACTTTGAAAACTAGCCGTTATTTTTTTAATAATTTTCCTAATCAAAAGTTAAATACTATTTGTTCTGAACTTCAAATTCCTTTGCAACATCATCATAACGCCTTAGACGATGCAACTGCATGTGCTAACATCTTACTTTATCAAATTCAAAACTTTGGTGCTAATAATTTGAAAAGTTTTGTAACAGCCTATCCAACAAAATAAACCACTAAAAATACCATAAAACTGATATCATCTAGATTCAGTCTTATGGTATTTTAAATTATTTTTCATACTATATCTTGTTTCAATTCTTCAATAAGGCGCTCATATCTATCACCCTTTGGTTCTAAAATTAAAGTTCGCCTTTCATCATTGGCATTATCTTTAACTATCGTTATCTCTAGATACGTTGAGGGTAATTCTGAAGGAATAAATTGTGCCCACTCAACAACACTAACACCATCACCATTAAAGTACTCTTCTAGCCCTAAATCTTCTGCACCGCCATTTTCTAAACGATACACATCCATGTGATATAATGGTAACCTTCCTTGATGATACTCGCGTATTAAAGTAAACGTTGGACTCTTAACATTATGCATAATTCCTAATCCATAAGCCAATCCTTTAGTAAACGTTGTTTTACCCGCCCCAAGATCTCCTGTTAACAAAATAAGGTCTTGCGGTTTTAATCTTTTTGCTAGTTTTTCAGCCAAAAGTTGTGTTTCAAGTGCATTTTTTACAACTAATTTCATAATCTAATCCTAAACAATTTTCTTTTAAACCGTAGCTTGTGCTGCAGTTAGTAATGCCACATCAAAAACTTCTTGTGAATTACACCCACGGGATAAATCTGATACCGGTTCATTTAGTCCTTGTAAAATTGGGCCAACTGCATCAAATCCACCAAAGCGTTGCGCCATCTTATATCCAATATTACCTGATTGTAGCTCTGGGAAAACAAAAACATTTGCTTTTCCAGCAACATCTGAATGTGGTGCTTTTTGAGCTGCAACTACTGGGACAAAAGCTGCATCAAATTGCAACTCACCATCGATTTGTTCATTTGGTGCTAGCTTCTGAGCAATCTTTGTTGCCTCTGCAACTTTAGTAACCTCATCTGACTTTGCAGAACCCTTTGTAGAAAAACTCAACATTGCAACCTTAGGATCAATATCAAATAATCTAGCTGTCCGTGCACTTTCAACTGCAATTTCAGCTAACTCTTGCGCCGCTGGATTTATATTAATTGCACAATCAGCAAATAGATATCGTTCCTTGCCTTCGTTTCTAGACATAATAAATGCACCACTGGTTCTGCTTACACCTTGTCGCGTTTTAATAATTTGCAAAGCTGGTCGAACAGTATCTCCTGTTGGATGTTTGGCTCCTGATACTAAGCCATCTACTTTGTGCATATAAACTAACATTGTGCCAAAATAGTTTACATCTTTTAACATTTCTTTGGCTTGTTCTTCACTATTCTTACCCTTACGTCTTTCAACAAAAGCTTGTACCATTTCATCAAAATCACTTGCTGGATATGTATTCGGATCAAGAACTTCCACCGCATCTGTTAAAGTATATCCATTTGCTGTTGCTAGCTTACTTACTTCATCTTTGTTACCTAAAACAACTGGATGTAACAGTTCGTCTTTGGCTAGACGAATTGCCGCACTGACAATACGTGTATCGTCACCTTCGGGAAAAACAATACTTATATTCTTACCTCTAACTTTATCCTTTAAACTATCAAATAAATCCATAAAAACTCGCCTCCAATATTTAGTTAAAAAATACTATTTCTCAATAGGTGCTTGTTCAGGTAATTGCCAATCAATTGGCGTTTCACCCATTGCAATTAAAGCAGCATTAGTTTTGGAAAAAGGACGCGAACCAAAGAAGCCACGCGTTGCTGAAAGCGGACTTGGATGCGCCGATTTGATAACTACGTTTTTTGTCTCATCAATTAATCCAATTTTGCTTTGTGCAGCATTTCCCCATAAAATAAAGACAACCGGTTGCTCTCTGTCTGAAAGCTTTTTAATTGCTACATCCGTCAACTTTTCCCACCCCTGACCGCGGTGAGAAAAAGCTTGCCCGTCGCGTACTGTTAAAACCGAATTCAACAGTAACACTCCTTGTTTAGCCCATTTTTCAAGATACCCATGTGAAACCGGCTTAATTCCTAAGTCAGATTCAAGTTCTTTATAGATATTTTTTAATGATGGGGGGATTTTTACACCTGGTAAAACTGAAAAGCTCAGTCCATGTGCTTGGTGTGGTCCATGATAAGGATCCTGTCCCAAAATAACTACTTTTACTTTGGAAAAAGGCGTCCATTCGAACGCTTCAAAGATATGATACATATCTGGATGAATATTATAGTGGGTATACTCATCTCTTAAAAAATTATGCAAATGCTCATAGTAAACTGACTCAAATTCTGGTTTTAATATTTCTTGCCAGTCATTTTGGATAAACGCTTTCATTTTTGAACACCTCGGTTTATATTCTACCATAAACGTTTTGTAAATACACTATTCATTTTTTTCAATTTCAGATTAAATTCACAAAATTTAAAAAAATAGTTATTCATGGTAAAATGAAGAAGTACAAAAATAGCCAATAAGTGAGGTTTTTATCTTATGATTCAAATTATTGCTTCAGATATGGATGGTACTTTATTAAATGATGAAATGGTCATCTCAGACTATAATGCAAAAGCTATTAAACAAGCTCAAAGCCAAGGCGTACATTTTATTATTTCAACTGGACGTGCTATTAATGAAATAAAGCCGCTGTTAGATAAAGTCAATATTAGCTGTCCTATGATTACTATCAATGGCGCACAAATGTATGATGAAAATGGAAAACTTACTAAAACCGTTGCGCTAACTGACCAACTTGCTAACAAGATTTGTTCGACATTAAAGAAAAGTGGTCTTTACTTTGAATTAGTTACAACAACAGGCGTCTATTCAGATAACAAAGCTAAAAGAATTGCAAATTTTGCTGAATTGCTCTCAAGAGTTAGTCCAGATACACCGTACAAGCTTGCCGTTACATTAGCATCCGCACGAATGGAACTTATGAATATTAATTACGTTGATGATTATTTTACTTTAATAAATGATCCGCATATGTCAATCTTAAAAATTGTTGCTTTTAGTCAAGAAGGACCTAAAGTACTGAATCCTTTACGTGAAGAAATATCAAAGAACCCAGCTTTAAAAGTAACTGCCTCTTCTGACTCAAATATTGAAATTAACAGCATTAACGCTCAAAAAGGAATAGCTTTACAGTCTTTTGCAGATAGCTTGAACATCCCTTTAGATAATGTAATGGCAATTGGTGATAATAACAATGATGTTTCAATGCTAAAAGTTGCTGGTATTAGTTATGCTATGAGCAATGGTAGTATTGAAGTGAAACGCTTGGCTAATCGCTTAGCCAAAAATAATACTGAAGATGGCGTTGGTAAGGCTATCGAGGAAATCTTACAAGAAAACAACTAGCTAGGGAGGTGAGAGAACGTGCGCAAATTATACTCAAGTCGTAATAATCTTTCTAGTCGTGGTTCAACGACAATTAAAGATGAACAAGGCAAGGTTGTTTATCTTTTAACGGGCCGTTGGGGCATGCACCCTGCTGCAATGTCAGTTTATGACATTGATGGTGTCTTGTTGGCTGAAATTAAGCAACGTTCTCTTGGCCTTTTACCTAAATTTGAGCTTTTTGAGCAGCATAAACTGGTTGGCTCATTACGTAGATACTATGGTGTCGGTCATGAAATGCTCTTTATTCAAAAACTTAATTGGTTTATCTTGGGAAATTCCTTAACCTTTAATTATAAAATTTATCATGGAAGAACCTGTATTTTAAGTCTTCATGAAGTGGAACTTTCTTCTGGTAAATTTCTAGAACTACAGATAACACATCAAGATGATGAGCCGCTATGTATTTGTGTAGTTGCAATTCTCGACTTCTGGGCTAAATCTAGTTCAGGCAGCCACGCACATCAACAGCAAGGTCATCTTCATATTAGCTTTGATAGCTAAAAACAAAGAAAGAAGTTTTTTTTATTTTAATTATTCGACAATCGACATCTGATGATGTCCCCCAAATAATGGCACTCTTTAAAATTATCTTAAAGCAAATGGAACTACCAATCTTTAAAAGGTATCCTTCTTCCAAGGTTAACAAAGCTTTAGAACTTGCTTTTAAGACTAAAGAGTGCCGTAAACAAAAAGCACAGATTATCGTTGCTGAAGTAAATGGTAATGTTGCAGGTATGGCCTTTGGCTATCCAGATGAAAGTAACTGTGCAGTTGATTCTCTACTATGTCATTATTTCCCGCAAGTAGGTTTACCACGTATTAAAAGTATTTATGATGAGGATTCTTCTGAATCATTTAATAATGAATGGTATCTTGACTCATTAGTTGTCAATCCAAAATTTCGTGGTCAAGGTATTGCCAGTGCCTTATTAAATTATCTTCCTAAAATAGCATTAACTCACCATAAAAAAATAATCGGTTTAGACGTGGATTTTAAAAATCCTACTGCAGCTAAACTATATCGTCGGTTTGGATTCTATAAAGTTACTACCTTAAAAATTAGTGCACATAATTATCAACACTTGCAACTGAAAATTACTTAATATGTCATTTCCTATATAGAAAAGAGATGTTTTCCATGAAAATTATCGACTTAGATGGTTACGGTCTTAATCCAGGTGATTTGTCTTGGGATGGTTTTAAACAACTAGGCGAATTTACTTACTATGATCGTACTATTGCTAATGAAAAGATAATCCTTGAACGTATTAAAGATGCTGAAATTATTTTAACGAACAAGACTCCGCTGTCAAAAAAAGTTATTTCTCAAGCACCTCAATTAAAATATATTGGTGTTTTAGCAACGGGATTCAATGTCGTCGATGTAAAAGCAGCTACAGAGAATAATATTACTGTTACCAATATTCCAAGTTATGGAACTGATGCAGTGGCACAGCATACTCTAGCATTATTACTAGAAATAACTAATCAAGTTGGTCTCCATAATCAAGCTGTTCAAAATGGCGAATGGACTAAGTCAGCTGACTTTACTTTTTGGAAAACACCTTTAATGTCCTTAACTGGCAAAACTTTTGGTATCATTGGTTTTGGCAGTATCGGTAAAGCCGTCGCGCAACTTGCACATGCCTTTGGGATGAATGTCATTTTTTACAACCATAATCCTAAAAAAGTCTCTGCTTCATGGCTTAAGCAAGTTTCTTTAGAAACACTTTATGCTACAGCCGATATCATCAGCTTACATGTACCTCAAACAGCTGAAACAACAAATATGATAGATACTAAAGCTATTGTTCAGATGAAACCTGGTGTTATTATCATCAATACTGCTCGTGGTGGTTTGCTAAATGAAACTGATGTTGCTAAAGCTTTAAATCAAGGTAAAATCTATGCTTTAGGAGCCGATGTTGTTTCAAATGAACCAATTAATTCTGACAATCCACTTTTAACCGCAAAAAATAGTTTCTTAACTCCCCATATTGCATGGGCACCAATTGAAACACGACAACGCTTGATGAATATTGCTGTTGATAACTTAAAAGCCTTTTTAGCGGGTCATCCTAAAAATATGGTTAATTAAATAAATCTCTATAGCAAAAGAGCCACTAAATAATATTTCCAAATGGAATATTATTTAGTGGCTCTTTTGCTATAATAATCAATATTAACGATAATTTTTTAAAGTTCTTCTTATCTCACGTTCTTGATCGCGTTTTTTAATTGTTTCACGTTTATCATAATCATGCTTACCTTCAGCAATACCAATTAGAACTTTAGCAAATCCATTTTTTATATAAACTTTAAGTGGAACAAGAGTCGTTCCTTTTTTACTAGTCTGTTCAGCTAATTGCTGTAACTGCTTTTTATGCAAAAGTAACTTACGATTTCGTAAAGGATCATGATTAAATTGGTTGCCTTGATCATATATTGAAATATGGACGTTCATTAACCATGCTTCGCCATTACGCACTTGTGCAAAACCATCTTTTAAATTAATACGACTAGCTCGAATTGATTTAATTTCAGTTCCTGTTAAAACCATTCCTGCTTCAACAGTATCTAAAATCCGATAATCGTGACTTGCTTTTTTATTTTGAGCCAATGGTTTATCATGCTTCAGTCCATTATTTTTGACCATAATATTTGAACGCCCCCTCAAATTAAATTTTATCGTTTATCTTTAGATTGATTTTTTCTATTACCTTTATAAAAGGGTTTCTTATTTCCATTCTTATTACGTGAGCCTTTATTATTACTATTATTGTTTCGATAACGTCCATTATCTCGTTGATTACCATGATTATTATAACGACGAGAATGATCATCTGGAAGTTCAACATTATCCAATAAATCTGTTACAGGCGTATTTTGTGCATCCAGTAATGAAAAATCAATTTCTTTTTGTTCTACATTAACATTATTTAGTTTAACCCGAACTGGTTGCCCTATTCGATAAGTTCTTTTAGTCCGTCGGCCAACTAGCGCCATTTGCTTTTCAAGAAAAACATAGAAATCGTCATGAAGTTCGCTAATATGCAATAGTCCCTCAACTGTATTTGGTAAAGAGATAAACATACCAAATTTAGTTACCGAACTAACAACTGCATCAAATTCTTCGCCGACATGATCAGCCATATACTCTGCTTTTTTCATTGCATCAGTATCGCGCTCTGCATCAATCGCTCTTCGTTCCATTTCTGAACTATGTGTTGCAATTTCAGGTAATTTATCTTCATATTTCTTTTGAAGACCATTTTCTAAATAAAAACGAATTAGACGATGTACCATTAAATCAGGGTAGCGACGTATTGGTGATGTAAAATGCGTGTAATCTTTTGCACCCAGTCCAAAATGTCCAATCGGTGTAGGTGCATACTTAGCCTGTTGCATAGAACGTAACATCATGGTAGAAACCATTGGTTCTTCTGGTTTTCCAACAACCTTCTTTAATATTCCTTGCAACATCTTAGGAGTTACATTATCTGATTTACCTGCAACTTCAATTCCAAGTCCTGATAGCATTTCAAAAAAGGATTTAATTTTTTCTTCCTTGGGATTTTCATGAATACGATACACAAATGGCACATGAATCTTTCTATAATGTTCTGCTACTGTTTCATTAGCAGCTAACATAAATGATTCAACCATTCTTTCACTTATCCCACGATCACGAATTTCAATGTCAGTAGGATGGCCCTTTTCATCTACAATGATTTTTGCTTCAGGATATTCAAAATCAATTGCACCTCTACGTTTTCGCATTTTAACCAAAATTTTATGTAGCTCGTGCATTGTTTCAAACATAGGTACTAATTCACTATAACGTGCTATTGTTTTTTCGTCATGAGCTTCTAAAATTTGATTTATATCAATATACGTCATTCTTGCTGTTGTTTTAATTACACTTGGAAAAATTTTATGGTTAACTACTTCCCCATCTTGATTTATTTCCATTTCACAACTCATTGCTAATCTTTCAACTTGCGGATTTAATGAACAAATGCCGTTAGATAGCTTGGGCGGTAACATTGGGACAACACGATCTGTTAAATAAACAGAGGTTCCCCGATCAAAAGCTTCATTATCAAGAGGTGAGTTTTCCTGTACATAGTGTGAAACATCAGCTATATGTACTCCTAAATGATAATTACCATTATCCAATTTCCATGCTGTAACAGCATCATCTAAATCTTTAGATTCAATACTATCAATTGTAACAAGTTGTTGCTTAGTTAGATCAACACGCCCATTTTTTTCTTCTTGTGTTACCTGATCTGGAATATTTTTAATTTGTTCCAACACATCCTCTGGGAATTTAGTTGGAATATTATGTTGATAAACAATTTCTAAGATATCCATTCCAGGATCATTTACATTTCCTAGTACCTTTACTGCAACACCGGTAATAACTCCTGGTGTATGTGCATCTGGATAACTAACAATGTCGGCTAAAACGACCTCTCCTTCTGTCGGATGAAGTCCATCCGCTTTCAATAAGAAACGATAGTTAGTCATTTTTTTATCTTTTAGCTTTACAGTTCCAATAATCCCATCAGCTAACTTTTCATCAGTTGGCACACTAAATGCACCCACAACTTGTGTCAATGAATGCTTAATTATTCTTACAACTTTACCTTCGGGACGGCGACCTAGTTTTTCATCTCCCGCTGTTATCATTTGAACTTCAACTTCATCTTCATTTAGAGCAGACAAAGTTTGGGTTGGATTAATAAAAAAGTCTTGTTTTTCCGGATCAACAGTTACAAAGCCAAAGCCTCGATCGTTCGAATGAAATATCCCTTCATAACTGGGTTCTTCCTTTCGGCGAGCTAATGTAAATGCACCAGATTGATTTAATGTTATTTTTTTCTCGTGTTCTAATTCTGCAATAGCTTTGACTACAAACTTAAATTGTCCGGTCTCTGTCATATGCAGATATTCCACTAATTGTTGAACAGTGAATTCACTTTTAGCTTCTTCTTCAAAATGTTTGAACAACAATTGTTTTATTTTTTCATTTTCCATTTAATTCCTCGTTTTTACAGTTTTTAATATTCAAGTTATCTATAATTCATTAAAAAAGCCTCCTGAAAAATATACAGAAGGTCAGATTTGTCTACTTTGATGAAATATAAACCAATGCTAGTGATAAGACAAAAAATGCAATTCCAAGGACAGTCGTCACCTTTTGCATGAATGCCTCAAATCCTCGCGGTTTCTGTTTACTAAATAAATCAGCAGCACCACCAGATAAAGCACTAGAAGCATTATCTGTTTTAGCAGGCTGCATCAATACAGCAATTATAATTAGCACTGAAACAATAATCAACAATGTTAAGAGTGTATTGTACAATAGGTACCCTCCTCACCCATATAAGAAATCTATATCTATTCTAATTTAGCATAGATTTCAATATAATTCCAGTTAATTTACTTATCAACTAAATTTTGTGTAATTAATTCGATCTTTGTCCTAATTTTAGCTCTCTTTTTATGATCCGTTAAAATAATTAGTGTATCACCACTGCGAATCAATGTATCACCATGTGGAATTTGTTCATTTTCTCCTCTTCGAATGCTGATTAATAGACAATCTTTGGGCCATTGTATATCACGCACTTGGCGGCCCTGTAATTTTGAACCTGCAAAAACTGGAATCTCTAAATGATCTTTATAAAAACCATGTATCTGCTCTGGATTTGGGTGCAACTTTGAAAGCATCGATTCATAAATTGGTTGACCTCTTAATAAATCAACAACTGCATACGCAATAATTGATACTACAGCCAGTGGCATTAAATGCAACAATGATCCTACCATTTCAGTTATCAATAGAATCGCAGTAAATGGAGCTTTACTTATACAAGCGAAATAGCCCGCCATTGCATATATAATAAAATTTATTATCAAATATTCTGGTAATATTCCTAAAACATGTAATATTTGGCCAAATAAAGCTCCTAAAATCGCTCCTAAAGTTAAAATTGGTAAAAATATTCCTCCAGGAACCCCTGAACCATATGAAATCGTCGAGAATATTAATCGTAGTAAGAACAATCCTACTAGGATTGTAATGCTTGGAACATTGTTTCCTAATTGAACAATTAAACTATTTCCACCACCCAATGTACTTGGGAAAAAAATACCTATTGGTAGCAATATTACTAATGCAATAATTGAATCAAATTGTCTGGGAATGAATCTGATCATTGCATACACTTTATCTACATTCAAAGTTATATATTGATATAAATAGCCCAATAAACCTAACATAACTCCTAATACGATTAAATATATGTAATAACGCAAGGGTAATGCATGAGTATAACGCATATATAAGACCGGTTTAAGTCCAAAAAATATCATTGAGACCATATCTGCAGCAATTGATGCAGCTAAAGCAGTCGTCCAAACTAATGGTGAAAAGTCATGATATACCTCTTCTAAAATAAATAGCGTAGCTGCAATTGGCGCATTAAATGCAGCCGATAGTCCAGCTGCAGCACCACCTGCAATTAACACGCGTCGCGGTGTTCCTTTTTGTGCAGTTTTTTCCGCTAATCCTTGCCCAATCGCAGAACCTAATTGAATGGAAGGCCCCTCACGACCTAGAAAAAGCCCCGAACCAATTGCAAGAACTCCACCTATCCATTTACGCCAAAGAACAGACCACCATTTCATCTCTAATTCACCCGCTAATTGGCCTTCAACTTGTGGTATTCCTGAACCCATTATATTTATATCACCTTGAATTAACCAACCATCAAAAAGAACAATAAATAACACTATTACTAACCAAACAACTAAGTAGATCGGATTTAAAGCTATTTGATGAAAGCCCCATTTCGCAACACCCATTAATTTTTCAATTGTGATTCTAAAAAGACTCACTACTAAGCCAACTAAAAGTCCAACTAAAACACCCTTTATTATAAAATGTAAGCGTGTTTTATCTAAAATTAATCTCTGTTGCTTTTTTCCCATTATCACACCTCATAAAAATATTTTTTCATACCATATTTATAGCTAAAAAAACAAGAAACCATATACTGGTCTCTTGTCTTAAAAGATAAGGCTCAACCCTATCAATTTAATTATTTATTAATGACATTTTGGCGAGCATCTTCACTAATATTGTAGAATGAGTGAATTCCCTTGTATTCTGCAACATTACTTGTTAATTGATCTTCAATACGCATTAATTGGTTGTATTTAGCAAGACGATCTGTACGACTCATTGAACCAGTCTTGATTTGACCTGCATTTGTAGCAACAACTAAATCAGCAATTGTTGTGTCTTCTGTTTCACCAGAACGGTGTGAAACAATAGCTGTATAACCAGCTTCTTTAGCCATTTCAATTGCTTCCATTGTTTCTGTCAAAGTACCGATTTGGTTAACTTTGATAAGAATAGAGTTAGCACAACCCATCTTGATTCCCTTACGTAAGTATTGTGTGTTTGTTACGAAGAAATCATCACCAACTAATTGAACTTTTTTACCTAATTTATCTGTGATAACTTTCCAGTCTTCCCAGTTGTTTTCATCGATAGGATCTTCAATCGAAATAATTGGGTATTTGCTTGTTAAGTCTTCCAAGTAATCAATAAATTCTTCTGTTGAGAATTCTTCACCTGTTGACCAACGTAATTTGTATTTGCTTGTTTCTGCATTCCAAAGTTCTGAAGAAGCAACATCAATTGCAATAGCAATATCTTTACCTGGTTTGTAACCAGCTGCTTCAATTGCTTTTGTTAAATATTGTAATGGTTCTTCATTGTTTGCAAAGTCAGGAGCAAAACCACCTTCATCACCAACAGAAGTAACTTTACCGTCAGCACCCAAAAGGCTCTTCAAGTTATGGAATGTTTCTGAACCCATACGAACTGCTTCTGAGATTGATTTTGCACCAACTGGCATAATCATGAATTCTTGGAAATCAACTTTGTTATCTGAGTGTGCACCACCATTAATAACATTCATCATTGGTGTTGGTAACACATGTGCATTGAAACCACCTAAATAGTTGTATAAAGGTAATTCCAATTCATCAGCAGCAGCACGAGCAACTGCAATAGAAACAGCTAAGATAGCGTTAGCACCTAATTTACCTTTGTTTGGTGTACCATCCAAAGCAATCATAGCTTTGTCGATAGCAACTTGATCAGTTACTTCGAAGCCAACGATTTCCTTAGCGATAGTTTTGTTAACATTGGCAACAGCCTTCAAAACGCCTTTACCTTGGTAACGAGACTTGTCACCGTCACGTAATTCAACGGCTTCATGTTCACCCGTAGATGCACCTGAAGGTACGATTCCACGACCGAAAGCACCTGCTTCTGTGTAAACTTCAGCTTCAACTGTTGGATTACCACGTGAGTCTAAGACTTCGCGAGCATAAATTTCTGTAATTGCAGACATTGATTTTACTCTCCTTTGAGTTTGTTTGACTTGAGAGAAAACCTCTCACACTTTATTTTAAAGGTTTTCTTTAAAAGTTTCAATTGATTTAATAAAAATATTTAGTTCTTATAATTTACTAATGCTAAATATGAATCTGGGATCAATGAAGCACCGCCCACTAAGCCACCATCAATATCTTCTTTAGACATTAATTCTTTAACATTAGCTGGTTTTACAGAACCACCATATTGAATACGTACGTTATCAGCTGTTTCTTTGTTGTATAATTTAGCAACTGTTTGACGCACAACTGCGCAAATTTCCTGAGCTTGATCAGCTGTAGCTGTCTTACCTGTACCGATAGCCCAAATTGGTTCATAAGCAATTACCAAACTAGCTACTTGGTCAGCAGAAAGACCTTTTAATGCTGCTTCTACTTGTCCTTCAACCCATGCTTCAGCTTTACCTGCTTCACGTGTTTCAAGCGTTTCGCCACAACAAATAATTGGTGTTAAGTTATTGCGGAAAATTGCATGTGCTTTTTTGTTTATATCTTCATCAGTTTCATGAAAATAATCACGACGTTCTGAGTGACCGATAACAACGTAATCAACACCCATTTCTTTTAAAACTTTAGGTGATGTTTCGCCCGTAAAGGCACCTTCATCTTCAAAATAGCAATTTTCTGCAGCAACTTTTAATTCTGATCCTTTAGCTGCTTCTAATAATGCTGGTAAATCAACAGCTGGAGCAGCAATAACAGATTCAACCTCTGTTGTTGCTGGCAAATCATTTTTTACATTTTTTACAAATTCAGCAGTTTGAACTGGATTCATGTTTAATTTCCAGTTACCTGCAATAATTGGTGTACGCACTTATAATCATCCTTTCAAGAAAATACTAACTAACAAATACTATTCAAAATATGTTTCGAATTATTTGTCAGAAACAGCAGCTATTCCTGGTAATGTCTTACCTTCAAGATATTCAAGAGATGCGCCACCACCTGTAGAAATATGTGTTAACTTATCAGCAACACCTAATTGTTGTACAGCAGCTGTAGAATCACCGCCACCAACAATAGTTGTAGCATCCTTTAAATCGCCTAAGAATTTGCCGACTTCCAAAGTTCCGTTTGCATAATTACTTAATTCAAAGACACCCATTGGGCCGTTCCATACAACTGTCTTAGCATCTTTTAAAACATCTTTGAACAATGCTACAGACTTAGGGCCAACATCTAAAGCCATATAGCCGTCTGGAATGTCACCTTCAACAACTTTATTTGGTACATCGTTATCAAATTTTTCAGCAACAACATTATCGATAGGCAATACTAACTTGTCGCCAGCTTTTTCTAATAATTCTTTAGCTAATTCAATCTTATCTTTTTCAACTAATGAATTACCAATCTTAATCCCTTTAGCAGCGTAGAATGTATATGTCATCCCACCACCAACAATAACCTTGTCAGCTTTACCTAATAAGTGATTGATAACACCAATTTTATCTGAAACCTTTGCTCCACCTAAAATAGCTACAAATGGATGCTTAGGATCATCAACAGCTTCACCTAAAAACTTAATTTCCTTTTCTAACAAGAAACCAGCAGCTGCTTTTTCCATATTACTTGCAATACCAACATTTGAAGCATGTGAACGGTGAGCTGTACCAAAAGCGTCATTTACAAATAAATCGCCAAGAGAAGCCCAATACTTACCTAATTCAGGGTCATTGCCTGATTCTTTTTTGCCGTCTAAATCTTCAAAACGAGTGTTTTCAACTAATAAAACATCACCGTCTTTTAATTCACTAATAGCATCTTCTAATTGAGCACCACGAGTTGCAGGAACAAAAGTTACAGGTTTCCCTAATAAGTCTGCTAAACGTTCTGCCACAGGACGTAATGACAATTTTTTCTTGTCATCTTCTGATTTGATACGACCTAGGTGAGAGAATAAAATTGCTTTCCCACCATTTTCAGTTACATATTTAATCGTTGGTAATGCAGCCACAATACGGTTATCATTACCAATTACACCGTCTTTAATAGGAACATTAAAATCTACGCGAATAAGTACTTTTTTGCTCTTAACATCTAAATCTGAAACAATTAGTTTAGCCATTGATAGCAAACCTCCAATATTTATAATTGAAAAACAAAAAGCGGAAGGAGTTTCGCCTCCCCCCGCCTTGAAAATGCAATTTAACCTAATATTCAGCTATAAGCTAAATATTAAAGCATGCTTGCAAATTTTTCTAATGTACGGATCATTTGTGCAGTAAAACCTGATTCGTTATCGTACCAAGCAACTGTCTTAACAACTTGGCCTTCACCTTTACCAACAATTTGTGTTTGTGTAGGATCGAAAACTGAACCAAATGTTGTACCGATAACATCTGAAGATACAATACCATCATCATTGAAACCAAATGATGCATTGTTTTCTGTAACTTTCTTAACAGCAGCATTAACTTCGTCAGCTGTAACTACTTTGTCAAGAGTTGTTACTAATTCTGTTAATGAACCTGTGATAACAGGAACACGTTGTGCATGGCCATCTAATTTACCATTCAATTCAGGAACAACTAAGCCAAGAGCTTTAGCAGCACCTGTTGAATGAGGAATTGTGTTTTGTGCAGCAGCACGTGCGTTACGTACGTTACCACCACGATCAGGACCATCTTGTAATTTTTGAGTAGCTGTGTAAGCATGGATTGTTGTCATTGTACCAGCTTTAATGCCAAATGCATCGTTAACAGCTTTAGCTAAAGGTGCCAAGCAGTTTGTTGTACATGAAGCAGCAGAAACAATCTTATCATCTTCTGTCAAAGTGTCATCATTAACACCGAATACGATTGTCTTAACTTTACCTGCAGGAGCAGAGATTAAAACTTTCTTTGCACCGGCTTCCAAGTGTGCTGATGCTTTTTCTTCTGATGTATAAAAACCTGTTGATTCAAGAACTAAATCAACACCATTGTTCTTAACCCAAGGAATATTACGTGCATCTGCTTCAGCATATACAGGAATTTCTTTACCGTCAACAACCAATGCGTTTTCTGTTGCAGAAACTTCTGCATCAAATTGACCATGAGCTGTATCATATTTCAATAAGTGTGCCAACATTGATGGAGATGTTAAATCATTGATAGCAACAACTTCCAAATCACTTGATACTTCAGCAATACGACGGAAAGCTAAACGACCGATACGGCCAAAACCATTAATACCTACTTTAGTAGTCATACTAAAATTTCCTCCTTTAGGAAATAAAAATTTATTTTAAAAAGCAATGCAACTACAACATTACTCCTTTAAAATCACCTTTGCAGCCCCTTCGTCTGTAATCAGACAAGTATTTTTAGGGGCGTGTTGCATATACGCACGAATCGCTTTGGCTTTAGATGAGCCACCCGCAACCGCTAATATACAGTCCATTGAAGCGAGATCTTCAAGCTGTAATCCAATTCTTGGTATCCGATAAACAACATGTCCATATTCATCGAAAAAATAACCAAAAGCTTCGCCAACAGCGTGCTTTTCAATTAACATCTTCACAATACTTTCAGGCATCGCACGTCTTTTCGCCATATGCATTGCTTCACCAATACTATGAATTACAGCATTGCTATCCTTTATCAACGAAACAACTTCTTGAATTGCTGGTTCTGTTAATAAAGGACGATATACCTTCTCACTTACATGCTCTGGCACATACAACGCACGGTGTTTACCACCAGTTTTAAGCGCCATCTGAGCACAAACATTGTTTGCTTGGATATCAGCTCTTTCACCAATTCCGCCACGGGCTGGTACAAAGAGCACCTCACGTTTCTCCATAATTTCAGGAGTTAAACACTTAGCTACCCGAGCCATTGTTGTACCGCCCATTACTGCGACGATATTCTTTCCCTTTGGTAATAACATCTGTAAAGAGTCATTAACCAATTTACCCATAGCATCAATAAATTGAGGTTGGTTATCACTATCACCGGATACAATCAAACACCGCTTAATTCCAAGGAAACCACATAATTTTTTCTCTAATTGCTGTAATCCCAACAATTGATCAATCATGTTAGTCAAGCCATGAATAGTTTCATAGCCTTGAGCAGTCAAAATCATTCCAGACTTAGTTACAGAAATCAACTCTTGTTTTTTTAAAAAGTCAGTATCTGTCCTTAAAACCCGTTCACTCATTCCTAACATTTGCGCTAAAGAACGACGTCCAACAGGCTCCGTCCAACTAATGTTTTGCAATATTTTAAAACGTTGGCTTATAACATCAACCATGTCTGGTGCGATTAACTCTATCCATTCTAGTTCTTGGTGCATCCTAATGCCTCTTTCTTGTGGGACATCTGACGTCCGACTGTGCCATCTAATGACCCAGTAAGCTAAAAAAAACAAAGTATAACAACAATCATTACGCTCTCGTTAAATTGTTCCCACACCTCAATTACAAGAAAATTATAGCAATAAAAAATAAAATTTGCAACTATTAAACCCTTTAATTTAAATAAAAATATCGATAAATAATAGTTATTTTTTTGATAATATAACCTTATTCCGAATTTTAAAAGTTCCAATTTCAATTCATTTGATTGATTTGCGAATAATAAACTGAATTTTAAGAATTATCCCAATAAAAGTCTAACTATATATCGGTAAAATCAAATTTTATAAAAATTATTCAAAGCGCTTCCTTTTACTTGATCCCAAAATATCAAGTTGTTCACGATACTTAGCCACTGTTCTTCGGGACAATTTAAGTCCCACATTTGAGAGCTCAATTGCTATCTTTTGATCCGATAGCGGCTTTCTCTTATCTTCTTCATTAATTAGTGCTTTAATCTTTTGCTTAACTGTACTGGCACTTACTTGTTTCCCATCACTTCTTTGATAGTTACCAGCTTGCGAAAAGAAATGTTTTAATTCAAAAATTCCAAAACTTGTTTGAATATATTTTCCATTTACAGCTCGGCTAATTGTTGATTCATGTAATTGTAATTTATGTGCAACATCTCTCAATAATAATCTTTTTAAAGGATGACTATCGTTTACGAAAAAATCATGTTGGAACTTTAATATCTCTTTTCCAACTAATAACACCGTATTTTCTCTTTGTTGTACATCTTGCTGAAGTTGTTCATACTCTTTTTTCTTCAAATTCATGTACTGTAACACATCATTATCCTTTGTATTAACTAAGCTGTTATAGTAGCGTTGTCGAAAAACAATATGTGATTTTGCTTGTTTCGTCGCTTTAATAGAGAGAATATCATTTTCATCAATTACAATTAAATCTGGTATTATATAGCCTATCTCGTCTTGTGAATATGCTGCACCTGGCGCTGGAGAAAGAGTTCGCACATAATCTAGTATTTGCTGAATATCTTTTTTTTCAATTTCATACTTTTTGGCAATTAATTCCCATTTTTTATCTGTAAAATTTACAAAATCATTTTTTAAAATAGTATCTGCTAGTTTGGGTGCATAATCATCCTCTTCAATTTGCAAAAGTAAACATTCTTGTAAATTACGTGCCCCCACTCCAGGAGGATCTAATCTTTGTAAAAGCGTCAGAGCATCATATAAAACGATTTGGCTAACCGAATATTGAGCTTGAATATTTTCTAGATTGATTTTTAAATAACCATTTGAATCCAAGTGTTCAATCAAATAAATTACCCAATAGCGCAACTCAGTTTTTCGCATCGTTAAATGAACTTGATCCAATAAATATTCAAATAATGACTGTTTCTTATGAATTGCTGTGTAATTTTGCCAATCTTCTTTGTTTTGTTTAAAACCGTTAGTACTATTATATATTTGTGTACTAACTGAAATAAAGGGATTCTCTAATTCTTTTTGTTTTAAAAAATTCTGCAATTCATCAATATTATATTTCAATATTTGGATAGACTGCTGCATTTTTTGGGTCATTGCCAACTTTTGAATTTGTTTTTGTTGTTGACTAAAACCTTGTTCTAAAGACATTTATTTCCCTCCTTATTCTAACTTGTTCTTGTATTTATACCTAAATTACGTTAATATAATAAAGGTACGCGCCGTTAGTGTAATGGATAGCACGCAAGATTCCGGTTCTTGAAATGGGGGTTCGACTCCCCCATGGCGCATACTGCTACTTTATTAGCTATTATATTAGTTAAAAAGGCCTTGTAATAAGGCTTTTTTATTTTGCATAATCTACTAAATTTACACTCATTTTTAAAGACACGTATCCCAAATATATTAACAATAATCATTTTCTTTTTCTTAATTTATTTTAACATTTTACATATTAAATAACCAGAAATCGTATATTGCTTTTAGAATGTTTCGCTTTAGTACCCAAAAAATAATCATTTCATAAGCAATCTGCTTATATATCTTGTTTCTTAATTTCTTGTTTTTTCAAATTAATTAGGCAAATACTTTTTCATCCACAAACAAATAAAAATCACTAAAATATTATGATTGCTTGGCTCATGTTTTTGATATTTTCTGAGTAACTACTTTACCCTTATCAAAATATTACAAATAAACCCTTTTTTACTTGCAATTTTTGTAGTTAATCAACTTTTAAATGGTAAATTATCTAATTTAAAATTTACTATCTTAAATTTCTAATTCAATAGCACAAATATGAATTTATTATTATCTCATCAAATATGATATATCATTTTTTAATCCTAACCTCAAGAATTCTCACTCTGAAATTATATTTGTACGTTAAAAGTGGCAAAAGCTATTTTAGGTTACGGCATTGAGGTCCTAGCAGTACGCTTAGCTTTAATCTTACTTTCAATGTAAACAAAAAAGTTCTGATATGAAGTTGTTTTTAACGTTTCATATCAGAACTAATCTTAAATTTTTTAATTCGATTACACTATAAAAGTTAAATATCCTACTTAATTACAATTACTTAACTTTCTTTTTGTTTTTCATAATGCCATCAATCAAACCATAATCTACTGCTTGCTGTGCTGTCATGAAATTATCACGTTCTGTATCTTTATTAATCACCTCAAGATCTTGTCCTGAACCATCCGCTAAGATTTGATTAATCAACTTCCGTGTTTTCAATATATGTTCAGCGGCAATTTGGATTTCCGTTGATTGACCTTGTGCACCACCAAGTGGTTGATGAATCATAATTTCAGAATTAGGTAATGCAAAACGCTTTCCTTTGGCACCAGCCGTTGATAATACAGAAGCCATTGAAGCAGCCATCCCCATTACAATAGTTTGCACATCAGCATTAACAAAATTCATTGTATCAAAAATCGCCAATCCAGCTGAAACTGAACCACCTGGAGAATTAATATACATATAGATATCCTTTTCTGGATCTTGTGCATCTAAGAAAAGAAGCTGTGCTATAATCGCATTAGCCATATCATCATTAACTTCACCAGATACCATAATAATTCTGTCTTTTAATAAACGTGAATAAATATCATATGCACGTTCTCCTTGTGAGGATTGTTCAATAACTGTAGGAACTAAATTCATAGCGAGAAACCTCCCAATAAAAATATTATTACGTCATTGAGTTTAGCACTCCTATGACTGTATTGCTAGTTTAACGCATTGGTCAAAGAACGTCAAACTTTTTGCATTTAAGCTATTTCATTATTTTCTCGTAGCTTTTGTGCAAATTCACCTATTTTACGCAAACGATGATTCACACCTGATTTCGAAATTGGTCCACCTTCAACTAACTCACCCAATTCCTTTAAACTAACTTCTGGATGTAAAATGCGTGCACTTGCTACTACTTGTAACTTTAATGGCAAATTTTTTAATCCAACCGTACTTTCGATAAAACGAATATTCTCAATTTGTCTATTAGCTGCATCCGCCACTTTATTCATATTTGCAGTTTCACAATTAACAATCCTATTTACGGAATTTCGCATATCTCGTACAATACGGATATCCTCAAATTTTAACATTGAACTTGTTGCCCCAATTAGAGACAAAAAATCCGCAATTTTTTCAGCTTCCTTCAAATACGTTATATATCCACTGCGACGATCAGTTATCCTAGCATTTAATCCATAGCGATTCATCATCTCACAAATGGTATTATTATGGTCTTCGTATAATGAATATATTTCAAGATGATATCGACTTGTCTCGGGACTGTTAACTGAACCTGCTGCTAAAAAAGCTCCTCGTAAATACGACCTTACTTTAGCATCATCATCTAAAAAAGAAAGTGGGACTGTTTCCTTAATTTGAAATTCATCCAAAATATCCAAATCTTTCAATATATAATCCGAACCAGTTTTTAAGCGCACAATATACAAGTTATTCTTCTTAAGTTTCATTTTACGACGTACAAGCAATTCACTTTCAATATCATAAAATTGCTTTAATAATTTATAGATACGCCTCGCAATTGCCGGATTTTCTGTTTGAACATTTAATACAAATTGGTGATGAACAATACTTAATGTACCGTTCATCCTAATAAGTGCCATTAGTTCTGCTTTAGCGTTACCAAAATGAACTTCTAGCATCGTCAGTTCTTTTTTTACTTCACTAGCATACGACATTGCTTATTATTTCAGCCTCCTTTCTTTGTTTACAAGTGCATTTGTCCTGTCAAACGCATCAACTCATCCACAACTCTATCACCATCATGAAAAACACCATGATTACGTAACAACAAAAAATTATCCGAAATAACCCGACATCCTTGTTCACGTAAGCCTTTAAAATCGTATCGAACTTGATACAAATATTCATCATATTTTTGCCTATCCATATAATTACTTGGTATTGGCTCTGTATTAACTAAAACTGTATTAATCGCATTTTGTCCTAAATGTGTATTTAAAACACGGACATGATCTGCATCACTAAAAAGTTCTGTCTCACCTTTTTGTGTCATAATATTACAAATATAAACTACTTCTGCATTAGTATTACATAAAGCTTGACCAACGTTTTTTATCATCAAATTAGGTAAGATACTAGTAAACAAACTTCCTGGTCCTAAAACGATTTGATCTGCCTGCATAATCGCATCTATCACTTCTTGACGGGCTTCAGGCTCTGTACCATCAGTTGTCGTTACCCAAACCTGTTTGATTGTTTTTTTAGCTGCTGTAATTTCAGCTTCACCAGCTAAGGTTGACCCATCACTAAATTCCGCATTCAACACAAGTGATGTATTTGAAGCTGGATATACATTACCTTGTGTTTTCATCATTTTTGAAAGTTTTTGAACTGCATCAAAAATACCACCCTCATCCATCTCTGATAAAGCGGCGATAATTAAATTACCAATAGCATGTCCAGAAAAAAATTGATCTTTTGAATCAAAGCGATATTGAAATATTTTCTTATAAACGTCAGGCAAATCAGACAAAGAAACTAATACATTTCGAATATCTCCTGGCGGAACCACATTGATATAATCTCTAATAATTCCAGAAGAACCGCCGTCATCTGCAACTGTTACCACTGCTGTAATATCTGTATTCTTTTTACGTAAGCTGTTTAAAATAACTGGTAGTCCTGTACCTCCACCAATAACAACAATTCGGGGATTTTTTCTTTTATTACCAATCTTCATCATGAACGATTAACACTTTCCTTTCGCTTGTTCATATCACGGTGAGAAACTCTTACAGAATAACTCTTTTTCAAGAAATCCCCAATTCTTTGAGATAAAGCCACTGAACGATGTTGTCCACCAGTACATCCAATAGCGATAGTTACACTTGATTTACCTTCTCGCTTATATCCTGGTAAAACAACTTCTAATGTCTTCATAAAATTAGCGTAAAACTCTTCTGTTGTATCTGAATTCATCACATATTCTGAAACTTCTTTATCTAGTCCTGTTTTGTTGCGTAATGCCGGTACATAGTATGGATTAGGCAAAAACCTTACATCCATCACAATATCGGCATCAATTGGTAAGCCGTACTTGAATCCAAAAGATAAAACTTCAATATGAAATGATTTAACATCCATTGTTTCAAAATTATGAAAAATTTCTTCTCGTAATTGTCTGGGGGATAAACGACTTGTATCCACTATTAATTGTGCTTGTGATTTTATCGTTGCGAGTAATTCGCGCTCTAACTGTACTCCATCAAGCACCCGACCTTCCATCGCTAATGGATGTGAACGTCTAGTTTCTTTATAGCGTGCAACCAATTCTTCATCTGAGGCATCTAAAAATAAAATTCGTGTATTTGCAAAATCAGTTTCTTCTAAGTCATCTAACATTTCACCTATTTCATCGTAAAAAGCCCGTGAACGTAAATCAATGACTAGTGCAACCTTTTTTACTTTACCGGATTCCTTGACCAATTCCCAAAATTTAGGCAGCAAGGTGGGCGGCATATTATCAATACAAAAATATCCTAAATCTTCAAAGCTTTGCATAGCAACTGTTTTACCAGCACCACTCATACCTGTAACAATGACTAAACTCAAAGTTTCTGTCAATTTAAATCCCTCCAAATTAAAACCCATAACAAAATTATAGCATATCGTATATATTTATTTGGTTTAAATATTTTTACATTCCACAAATTTATTCAATAAAAAAGCTAAATATTACCCATTCTCAATTATTCAAACGAGCCCTACTTAGCTTTTTAAATATTAATCTACCACTTTTCGTTCAAATGGATCAGAAGATATTCCCTCTGTTAAAATCTTTCTACACCATTCTTGTGCAGAAAATAATGAATGATCACGATAGTTACCACAACTCTTGATATCCGTTCCTTGTACATCACTCCATGAAGCCTTAGTGATATCAATAAGTGCCTTTTTTAATGCCGTAGCAACCTCAACTGTATCGTGCTCACCCCACATAATCAAATGAAAACCTGTTCTACATCCAAATGGAGAACAGTCGATTACACCGTCCATATAATCGCGTAGATATCCAGCTAACATATGCTCAATCGTATGCAATCCAGCCGTTGGTATTGCATTTTCATTTGGTTGAACCAAGCGTAGATCAAAATTTGAAATTTGATCACCCTTAGGACCATTTTCAACCGTAATTAATCGTACATAAGGTGCCTTAACTGCCGTATGATCTAAAGTAAAACTCTCTACTTTTGCCACAAATCATCCACTCCTATTCATTTATCTATACCCTAACTTTAGCATTTTAGTTTAAAAAAGCAAGAGTTAATCAGTTTGAACTGTGACATAGTGTCCATCTTCTAAGATTGGACGTAAATATTTACCCGTATAACTTTCTTTTACCGCTGCAATTTCTTCTGGTGTTCCTGTAGCAACAATTGTACCACCCTCTGCACCGCCTTCAGGGCCTAAGTCAATTACATAATCTGCTGTTTTTATGACATCCAAATTATGCTCAATTACTAAAACTGTATTTCCTTTATTTACTAATTTTTGCAATACATTTAAGAGACGCTTAATATCATCTGCATGCAAGCCTGTAGTAGGTTCATCCAAAATGTAAAAAGTTTTCCCATTAGACTTACGATGTAACTCAGAAGCTAACTTCATCCGCTGTGCTTCTCCACCAGAAAGCGTCGTTGCCGATTGACCAAGTGCTATATAACCTAATCCTACATCCTTAATAGTTTGCAATTTTCGTTTAATTTTAGGAATTGAATCAAAAAATTCTAACGCTTCAGAAACAGTAAACTCAAGAATCTGCGCGATATTTTTTCCCTTGTACTCAACTTCTAAAGTTTCTGAATTATATCTTGTTCCATGACAAATTTCACAGGGAACATAAACATCTGGCAAAAAATTCATCTCAATTTTAATAATGCCATCACCCTTGCAAGCTTCACATCTACCACCTTTAACATTAAAACTAAATCGACCCTTTCCATACCCGCGTAATTTAGCCTGATTCGTTTGAGCAAATAAACTACGAATATCATCAAAAACACCTGTATAGGTTGCTGGATTACTGCGTGGAGTTCTTCCAATTGGGCTTTGATCTATATTAATAACTTTTTCAAGGTTTTCTACTCCAGTAATTTTGGCATACTTGCCTGGCTTTTTAGAATTATTATTTATTTTCTGTGCTAATGCTCGCTCCAAAATCATATTAATTAATGTTGATTTTCCTGACCCTGAAACACCTGTGACTGCAATAAATTCACCTAAAGGAAAAGCGACATCAATCTTTTTTAAATTATTTTCTTGTGCTCCATATAAACATATTTTTTTACCATTTCCTTGTCTGCGTTTGTCAGGAATAGCAATATACTTTTTTCCTGATAAGTATTGACCCGTTAATGATTTACGCGATCGAATAACCTGCTTAGGTGTTCCAGCAGCAATAATCTCACCGCCATTTTCGCCAGCACCTGGGCCAATATCAATTAAATAATCCGCTGCACGCATTGTATCTTCATCATGTTCAACTACAATTAGCGTATTACCTAATGCACACATTTTCTTTAAAGATTCAATTAGTCTATTATTATCACGTTGATGCAATCCAATCGATGGTTCATCTAAAATATACATCACACCTGAAAGATTAGACCCAATTTGAGTTGCTAATCTTATCCTTTGTGCCTCACCACCTGATAAGGTTCGCGAAGCTCTACTTAAAGTTAAATACTCAAGTCCGACATTCTTTAAAAAGCTTAACCGATCGCATATTTCTTTCAGAATTGGATTAGCTATTTGTGCATTTTGGTTTGAAAATTTTAACTTCATAAAGAATTCTAAACTATCACCTATTGGATAATCTGATACTTCACCAATATGCTTATCAGCAATTTTTACCGCTAACGCTTTTTTATTTAGGCGATATCCATGACAGGTCTGACAAGTTAAACTAGTCATATACTGTCGCATTACATCACGCGTAAAATCACTATTTGTCCCTCGATATCTGCGCTCTATATTAGGGATAACTCCTTCAAAAACGGTATCTATATCACGCAAACCACCAAAATCACTTTCAAACTTAAAATGAAATTTACGCTCACCTGCACCGTACAAAACAATCTGCTGCTGCTCTTTAGATAGTTTTTCAAACGGTGTATCTAAATCAATCTCAAATTCTGCACAAGCTTGTTCTAATAAGGTAGGATAATACTTCGAGCTAATTGGATTCCAAGGCGCGATCGCACCTTCTCTTAGTGTTTTACCCTTATCAGGTACCACCAAATCTTGATCAACTTCAAGTTTCATACCCAAACCATCACAATCTGGACAAGCTCCAAATGGTGCATTAAATGAAAAAAGACGGGGTTCTAATTCTCCAATTGTAAAACCACAATAGGCACATGCAAATTTTTCAGAAAACTGCAACATCTCTCCATCTATAATCTGAACTGATGCATATCCTTTTGACAAGCGTAAAGCTGCTTCAAATGAGTCAAATAAACGTGAACGGATTCCTTTTTTAATAACAATTCTATCTACAACAACAAAAATAGAGTGTTGAATATTTTTATCTAGCTCAATTTTTTCTTCTATATCATGCATCTGACCATCAATTAAGACTCGAACAAATCCTTCACGCTTAACTTTATCTAATAGATTTTTATGTTGTCCCTTTTTTCGACGCACAATTGGTGCTAAAATCATCAACTTAGTTTTTTCCGGTAAAGCTAGCACCTTATTTACCATTTGTTCAGGTGATTGACTTGTAATTGTATGACCATCATTTGGACAAATTGGAGTACCTACTCGCGCCCACAACAAACGTAAATAATCGTTGATTTCTGTTACTGTTCCCACAGTTGATCGCGGATTTTTAGAAGTTGTTTTTTGATCAATTGAAATAGCAGGTGAAAGTCCATCAATTGAATCGACATCAGGTTTATCCATCTGACCTAAAAATTGGCGCGCATAAGCCGATAAACTTTCAACATAGCGCCGCTGTCCTTCTGCATACAAAGTATCAAAAGCAAGCGAACTTTTCCCTGAGCCAGATAAACCTGTAATAACTACCAACTTGTCTTTAGGAATTTCAATATCAATATTTTTTAAATTATGTGCCCTTGCACCATGAACAATAATTTTATTATGCGTCACTTAACTCCCTCTTCTCTTATCATAATTGAGATTTCAACTCTAACACTGTATCTCTTAGTGTTGCTGCCTCTTCAAAATCTAATTTCTTAGCAGCTTGTCGCATTTGATCCTCTAAATTTTTTATCAATGCTTGTTGATCTTGCTTATTCATATCCATAAATGCATCATCAGCAGATACTTCTTTGCGCTTCTTCGTTGATTTAACTGTGATTGCAATATTAGCCCGAATTTCTTTTTTAATCGTCCGCGGTGAAATATGATGTTTTTCGTTATAAGCCTGTTGAATATCACGTCGTCGTTTTGTTTCATCCATAGCTGCTTGCATTGAATCTGTAATTTTATCAGCATACATAATAACATGTCCATGCACATTTCGTGCAGCACGACCAATAGTCTGAATTAGCGACCGTTCATTGCGTAAAAATCCTTCCTTATCAGCATCTAATATTGCAATTAAGGATACTTCTGGCACATCAATTCCTTCTCGTAATAAGTTAATTCCTACTAGAACATCAAATTTACCCAAACGTAAATCTCTAATTAATCGGGTTCTTTCTAAGGTTTTGATATCTGAATGAAGATAGCGCACATTAATCCCTAATTCTTTAAAATAGTCAGTTAAATCTTCTGCCATCTTCTTAGTTAAAGTTGTTACAAAAACCCGCTCATTTTGCTTAATTCTAAGATTAATTTCTGAAATTAAATCATCCATTTGGCCGCTACTTTTATGTACAGCTATTGTTGGATCTAGTAATCCAGTTGGTCGAATAATTTGTTGAATAACTTTATCAGTTCTATCTAATTCATATGGTCCCGGTGTTGCTGACATATAAATTATCTGATTAACATGTTTTTCGAACTCACTTAGCTGCAAAGGCCGATTATCCAATGCGCTTGGTAAACGAAAACCATAATCTACCAACATCTGTTTGCGCGAACGATCTCCTTTATACATTCCTCGTACCTGTGGCATTGTTACATGTGATTCATCAACTACGATTAAAAAGTCTTTTGGAAAGAAATCTAATAAGGTATATGGTGGCTGTCCCGGTTTTCTACCATCCATATGTCGCGAATAATTTTCAATTCCAGAACAATATCCCATTTCACGTAGCATTTCGATATCATAAGTTGTTCGCTGCTTTAATCTTTGTGCTTCTAATAGTTTTTCTTCTGCAGTTAGTTCAGCAACTCTTTCGTCCATTTCTTTTTCAATATTCTCAATTGCCGTTTGCAAACGTCCTTCATTTGTCATAAAGTGTGTTGCCGGAAAAATTGCAACATGATCTCGCTCTCCTAATAGTTCTCCTGTTAAAGGATCAATTTCTCGAATACGATCAATTTCATCTCCAAAAAACTCTATTCTTAAGGCTCTAGAATCATGTGACGCTGGAAAAATTTCTACAATATCCCCTTGAACTCGAAAACGTCCGCGCTGAAAATCAATATCGTTTCTTTCAAATTGAATATCAATTAAACTACGTAATAATTGATCTCGTTCTATTTGTTGACCTGTTCTTAACGAAATTGTGTGCTCCTGATATTCTTTGGGATCTCCTAAACCAAATATAGAAGAAACAGATGCCACTACGATAACATCATTTCTTTCCAAGAGTGAGCTCGTTGCTGAATGTCGAAGTTTATCAATTTCATCATTTATACTAGAATCCTTTTCGATATATGTATCACTTGATGGTACATACGCTTCAGGTTGATAGTAATCATAATAACTAACAAAGTATTCAACTGCATTATTAGGAAAAAATTCTTTAAATTCGCCATACAACTGTCCCGCTAATGTTTTGTTATGCGCTAATACTAATGTAGGTTTATTGGCATTTTTTATAACGTTTGAAATTGTGAATGTTTTTCCGGTACCTGTTGCACCTAAAAGAATTTGTTCTTTTTCTCCAGCTTCAATTCCTGTACTTAACTTACTGATTGCCTCAGGTTGATCTCCCGTAGGCTGATAGTTAGAAACTAATTCAAATTTTCGATTTGCTTGACGTTCAATCACAATTATTCCTCACTTATCTGTTTGTCCTAAAATTTCAGCTCTAATCATATCACACCGAACATATTTTCACATCTATTTAGCACTTTAAAATATATAAAAGGTAAGCAACTAAGATAAAAAAGTCTGGAACTTTTGTCCCAGACTCCACTTCAAAAAATAGTATCTTAGTTTTCAGTTACTAGTCGCTATCTTACTAAAAACTAACCACGCACAAAATTATTAATAGCCGCTTCAAAAGCATCTCGCTTAGCTTGCACATCTGCCTCATCCTTGGCTTGTGTTCCTATATAAAACTTGATTTTAGGTTCTGTTCCAGAAGGACGTACCGCAATCCAAGTTCCATCTTCAAGAATATATTTTAGAACATTTGCTGTTGGAAAAGCCATCTTTGTAACAGTTCCATCCGCTAAACGTTTTTCTGCTTTCGCAAAATCTTCTAATGCTACAACTTTATAGTCTGCAAAACTTTCAGGAGATTCTTCTCTAAACTTAGTCATCAAATCTTTAATTTCTTGGGCTCCTTCAACACCATCAAAGGTTAAAGCAATTGTTTTTTCTGCATAATACCCATATTTAGCAAATAATTCTTGTAGTCCATCAAACAAATTCTTACCTTGTTTCTTATAGTAAGCTGCAACCTCAGCTAACATAACCAATGATTGAATAGCATCTTTATCACGAACAAATGGCCGAATTAAATAACCATAACTTTCTTCAAAGCCCATCATAAAAGTATGTTCATTTGTTTCTTCAAAATGTTTAATCTGTTCTGCAATGAATTTAAATCCAGTCAAAACATTAATCATGCCTACATTGTAACTAGCAGCCACCTTTGTTGCAAATTCACTAGAAACGATTGATTTAACTGCGGTTGCATTTGCTGGTAAAGTTCCCGCTTGCTGACGTGCTGTTAAAATATAATTCAACATAATCGTTGCAATTTGATTTCCAGTCAAAAGCTGATATTCACCATCTGGTTGTCTTACAGCTGCACCTAGTCGATCAGCATCTGGATCAACGGCAATAAGTAAGTCTGCACCTTGTTTTTTACCTAATTCAATTGCTAAATTAAATGCCGCTGCATCTTCAGGGTTAGGTTTCTTAACCGTTGAAAAATCAGGATCTGGTTTGGCCTGTTCAGGTACCATTGTAAAGTTCTCAAAACCCGCTTGTAAAAGTGCCTTTTCGCCTAACATTGCTCCAGTTCCATGCAATGGTGTAAAAATTAATTTTAATGTTTTACCTTCTTCTGCTACTAGTTGGTTATTAATTGTTACTTTCTTTACTTCAGCAAGATATGCTTTATCTACTTCAGATCCAATAACCTTCAAAGTCCCATCTTCAATTAAACTTTCCTGCGAAGCAACTTCAATTGTAAATAAATCATCTACTTCACGAATATATTTAGTAATCAAATCTGACTCTTCTGGTGGCATTTGTGCGCCATCTTCACCGTATATCTTATAGCCATTATATTGCTTTGGATTATGACTTGCAGTAATCATAATACCAGCATATGTATGTAAATGCCGAACTGCAAATGATAATTCTGGTGTTGGACGTAAACTTTCAAAAACAAAAGTCGGAATGTTTTTTGCACCTAAAACTTTTGCCGCTTCAAATGCAAAATCTTGGGAATGATGTCTAGAATCATAACTAATTGCAACACCACGTTGGCGTGTTTTTTCATCTAATGTAGCCATAAAAGCAGCTAATCCAGCTGTTGCTTGGCGCACAGTATACGTATTCATTCTATTGATTCCCACACCTAATACGCCACGCATACCAGCTGTGCCAAACTCTAATGGTGCATAAAATGCATCTTCCAACATCGTATCGTTACCTGCTAAACTAGCAAGTTCCTTTTTTGACTCTGGGTTTAAATCTGGATAATTCTTCCAAGTATTGTAAGTTTCCTTCCAACTCATAAAATCACTCCCTAAAATATCTACTGTATAAAATAATTTGTTTTGCTAAATAATGGTTAAAAATATAGTTTCAAACAACATATCTCCACTACTATCTACCTAACATTATACCATATTTATACTAAGCAGATATATCAAATACTTTTAAGAAAAAATTAGTCTCCTATTACATCATTTGTTGTTAAAGATCCTTAATTAACTATTTACTTATTTTTGTAAGGTCCCAAGCACACATAAAAAAAGTTCAGGTAAAATCCCTGAACTCTCCTTATCTCTAAATATTTGGTGCAAATGTATGCCAAAGTTTAACTAACTACACTTTACTACGTAAGTCAGCTAACTTCTACTATAGATTATCCGTTTTACGCCGTTTACTTTTTCTAGCTAATTATCTTTTATCCCTCTTTTTGCGAAAAGTTAGTCTTTCAAGGTTTCTAAATAATTAAATGCTTGCTGCCCTGCTATACTACCATCGCCAACTGCAGTTGTAATTTGACGAAGATCCTTTTTGCGAACATCTCCTAACGCAAATACTCCAGGTGCCTTAGTACTCATCTTTTCATCGGTTTCAATCCAACCATTTTCATCTGTGATATTTAGACTTTCAAAGGGTGTTGTCATCGGTTCAATGCCGACATAGATAAAAATACCATCAGCAGCTATTTTACTATCCTCGCCGGTTTTATTATTATGCACATTAAGTCCCGTCACTTTTTGACCATCGCCACTAATTTCTGTGACAACAGTATCCCATGTAAAGTTCATCTTTGCATTTGCAAAGGCACGTTTCTGAATAATTTTTTGTGCACGTAACTCATTTCTTCTATGAATAACATTCACATTAGCTGCTAATTGAGTAAGGTAACTACCTTCTTCTATCGCTGAATCGCCACCGCCAATTACTGCTACCTGCTTATTCTTAAAGAAAGCACCATCACAAACTGCACAATATGATACACCGCGCCCACTGTACTCTTCTTCTCCTGGCACACCTAATTTTCTATGCTGAGATCCAGTTGCAATAATCACCACATCAGTTTCAAATTCTTCACTGTCGGTTTTAACTACTTTGGTTTTTGCAGAAGTTAACTTTACGTTTTCCACATTTCCATATGCATACTCCGCACCAAACTGTAATGCACTTTCATACATTTTTTCAGCTAAATCAGGTCCTAAAATAGATTTATACCCTGGATAGTTCTCAATTTCTGCCGTATTGTTCATCTGACCACCATAAACACCACGATCAAGTATTAATACATGTAAGTTTGCACGTGATGCATACAGTGCAGCTGTCATTCCACCTGGTCCAGCACCGATTACAATCACATCATACTTTTTTACCATCAGCTTATCTTCCTCCCACTATTATCTTTATTGCATTATACCTTACTTTTTGTTAGTAATCTAGCACTTTGTTTTTAGAATAAATTTTTCATTTCTCTGTTTTTATCCCTGCATCCAAATACCAATCATTAAGCGGGTTCCAATATCGGCGATACGCCCACCAAGCAATAGCGCCAACAAAAAAGACAAGTGATAGCCATTGTGAAACACGTAATGAACCTAGCATTAAGCTATCAGTCCGCATTCCTTCTATGAAGAATCGCCCAAATGAATACCAAATAACATACGTAAAGAAGACTTCACCTTGCTTAAATAAACCACTCTTATGTCTAAGACTGATTATCAAAATAAAACCTAAAATATCCCATACAGATTCATATAAAAATGTAGGTTGATAATAAATTCCATTTATATGCATCTGTTGCACGATAAACTCTGGTAAATGTAAGCTATTTAAAAAGGCCAATGTTGTTGGCCTACCATGTGCCTCTTGATTCATAAAATTTCCCCATCGACCAATACCTTGGGCTAAAATAACAGTTGGGGCAATCACATCTAAAAATAACCAACTTGAGATATTATTTCTTTTGCAAAATATTAAAAGTACCGCTAACGCACCTAATAAAGATCCGTAAATGGCAATTCCACCATCCCAAATTCGATAAATTTGATTTAAATGTTGCGAATAATATGACCATTGAAAAACAACATAGTATGTTCGTGCCGCAATAATCGAAAAAGGTAATGCCCATAACAGAAAATCATAAAAATAGTCTTCTTTTAATCCACGTTTTTTACCTTCATTTACAGACAATAAAACTGCTAAAACAACTGCAGTTGCTATAATAATCCCATACCAATGGATTTCTATGGCGCCAATTTTTAGTGCAATTGGATTTAATACTCCTAATAAATTTCCCACTTACTTCTCTTCTTCCTAAATTAACTATTCTTCGAATTTTCTTGAATCAAATTATTTAAATTATTTTCAAAAACTTTAGTCGCATCATATCCCATTGTTTTGGCACGATAATTCATCGCTGCTACTTCAATAATAATAGCCATATTTCGGCCTACCTTTACAGGAATTGTAATTTTAGGTAGACTTACATCGAAAATTTGTACTGATTGTTCTCCACTACCCAAACGATCAAATTGTTTATCTTTATTCCAGTTTTCCAAATGGACAATTAAAGCAATATCCGTTGACGTCCGTACTGCTCCTGCTCCAAAAAGATTCATAACATCTATAATTCCAACACCCCGAATTTCTAATAGGTGTTGCAAAATTTTAGGCGCTTCACCAACTAGCGTTTGCTCATCTTGTTGATATACCTCTACTCGGTCATCTGCAATCAACCGATGACCGCGCTTTATAAGATCAAGTGCTGTTTCTGACTTTCCAACACCAGAATCACCCGTAATCAAGACACCTAACCCATAAATGTCCACTAAAACGCCATGCAATGACTTTCTTTCCGCTAATCTTCCTTCTAAAAAATTAGTCATCTTAGAAGACAAACGCGTTGTCGGCAATTTAGAACGTAATATTGGAATATTATGTTTTTTAGCAGCAATTTCCATCTCTTCAGGAACTGACAAATACCGTGAAATAACAAAACACGGTGTGTTTTCGCCACACATCCGTTCCATAATTGTCATTCTCTTTTCATGTTCCATCTTATGTGCATATGAGATTTCAGTCATACCCATAAGTTGTACCCGCTCTTCTGGATAGTAATCAAAATATCCTGTCAATTCCAAACCAGGTCGCGATATATCACTTGTTGTTACGTGTCTATCATTTAAAAAGTTTCCACCTGCATATACAATAAGATTATTTGCTTCAACCAATTCTGCAACACTTACTTTGTTCACAGTAACTGCCTCCTTCAAGAATATATACTTTATTATGCCTTATTTTAAGATTATCCAATTTAATTTTATCATTTCGTAACCGTTTTATCACTACTGAAGATAAGAAAAATTTGATATGTTAACTGTAAATAAAGTTTTATACAAAAAATCTTATTTTTTGCCTATCAGCTTTTGAAAATGACAATCTCAAAACATCCATTTTTATCTACTTAAAAAACTTGTTATTATCACATTAACGATACTTAAAATAATTGAAATCAACAGCGCTGCTCCAAAACTAGCAAATTCAAACGAACTACCAACTACTGCAGACGTTAATTCTAAAATAAACGCATTAATCAATAAATAAAAAAAGCCTAGCGTTACAATCGTAATAGGGAAAGAAAGCAACACTAGGATTGGTTTTACAAACATATTTAATATTCCTAAAACAACTGCTGCAATAAAGGCTACCCACATCGTTGATACATGAAGAAAGCTAGGGAAGAACCCAGCTAAAGCCACAAAAATTAATGTATTAACTACTACTCTTTGCCAAAAACCCATTGCGTAAAAACACCCCTCTATTCTACTAATATTATTAATGAAGATCTTTTTCACGTACATTTGTAATAATTTTTCTTGATTTCTTTTTTTGTTTTCTTGAATCTTTTGTTTCATTACCATTATTTGAAGCATTAGAAAAGCCCGTCATTGATTCCAATAATGAAAACCAACTAAATTCTTTTTGGTTAGGATTTAATGGTAATGCTAACGCTAGGATTGCATATATTCCAATAGGTAAAACTATTAAATGTGGAATAAAACTACACAATACTAAACACACCATAAAACCAATACGAACATTTTTAGTCGCTATATTAAAATATTCTGCCAAGCCTGCACAAACACCTGCTATCAAACGATTATGTGAACGATATAATTTTTTTCGCATTACTATTCCTCCTAATAAATTATACTCTGTGCATATGATTTTATCCTTAAACTAATCTATCTGCCAAACAATTGACTCACTATTAATTGAATTTTAAAAAATATTATAAATCATTAAAAATCGGTAACGTTACCGTAAAGCTAGTTCCAACTCCCAAGGTACTTTGCACTTTTATTCTTCCTGATAAAGAATTAATATACTCTTTAACAACTGCTAAGCCTAACCCAGTCCCAGGAACCTTTTTTGTTCGAGCCTGATCAGCTCGATAAAAGCGCTCATAAATTCGTTGTTGATCTGCTAAATCAATTCCAATCCCTGTATCACTAATTATCATCTGCCATTCATTTTGTGTTACTTTCACTTCAATTGTTATTGTACCATTCTCCTTATTATAACGAACAGCATTTTGAACCAGGTTATTTATAATATGCCGTAATTTACTTTTATCACATAAAATAACTCGGTTCTCATTTAATTGCACATCTATTGTTAAGTTATTTTTAGTAATCAAACTAGTAAAAGATTCAAGACTTTCTTTAAAAAAAGGTTGTAGTTCTATTTTTTCTAGTTTTAAGTTTTTATTTGATTCGATTCTAGAAATAGACAACATATCGTTAACTAATTCTGATAACTCCTTACTTTCTCGATAAATGATTTCAATAAATTGCCTATTCACAGTACTATCATCTATTGCACCTTGTAGTAAAGTTTCACTAAATCCACTAATAGATGTTATTGGTGTTTTTAATTCATGGCTGACATTACTAACGAAGTCCATCTGCATCTGTTCTATTTTCTTTCTCTCGGTAATATCAGACACTAAGCACATAAACAAAAAATGGTGCTTACTTAGCGGAACATATAAAACCTGAACATCCAAATATTTTTCACTATCAGCTCGATGCTTTACTTCTTTATGCTGATCTTTTTTCGTACGAAATGCCTGCTCAATTAGCTGAATTAATTCAAAATTATCTAATACATAATAATAGGCAATCTTTTTTTGATCCATTTCTTTATCAAAAATCTCACTAAACGCATGGTTAGCTAAGTAAACTAGGTTATCTTGATCAATCACCATTACACCAATTGTCAAATACTCCAACAAACTAAAATATCCTCTTTGTTGACGCTGATAATCTTTAGAAAAGTCACGCTGCATACTTTGAACTTCATTAATCGATTTCGACAACTTATAATATGGATTCTCCGGGTTAAGAATAATATGTGTATATTTTCCTTTTTGTGTTAAATCTGTTAATTTGTTGCTCAACATATTAAGCTCTTTTTTTTGCTTATACTCCCTCACTACAAGAACTGCAACATTAAATAAAGTAAAAATAACACTTGTAAAACATAGTAATTCAAAATTTCTTTCAATTACAATTATTATATTTAAATTTTCTAATTCACTATACAATATCACTGTTATTAACAATAATATTACTATAACCAACCAATTTAAAAAAATACTTTTTAGCTTCATTGTAACTGTCCTTCAAAACGATATCCAAAACCACGCACTGTCTGAATGTTCTGAGGTTGCTTGGGATCAGATTCAATTTTTTCACGCAAATGACTAACATGCATATCAACCATTCTCGTTTGTCCTACGTAATCATACCCCCAGACACCATTTAGTAATTTATCTCGGCTTAAAACGCGATGCGGCCTCTTTACAAAGTATGCAAGCAACTCAAATTCTTTGGGTGTCAAACTGATTGCCTTATCATTTCGGGTAACAACATAATTTTCTAAATCAATACTAAAATCAATAAAATTATACACTTCTTGTTGATTACCACTAGTTTCTAGTTCACTAGTAGCTACAACTGTTTGTTCTTCAGGCACCCGTCTGCTGATAGCTTTAAGCCGTGCAATCACTTCTCTTGGTGAAAATGGTTTGGTTAAATAATCATCTGCTCCTAACTCAAGACCAATAATCTTATCATATTCTTCGTCTCTTGCTGTAATCATAATAATCGGTGTTGTTACTTTTTCTTGCCGTAATTTACGCGTAATTTCCATTCCATCAAGATGCGGTAGCATTAAATCCAATAAAATAAAATCAAATTTTTCTTTTAATGCTTGCTCAAAGGCTTGTTGACCATCGTTTTGCGTTGTAACCACATAGCCTGCTTTTTCTAAGTTATATTTTAATAATGTCACAATTGCAATTTCATCATCGACTACCAATACTTTTTTCATGCTTTATTTCCTTCCATGAATCATCTATTAGTGAAATAAAATCAAACCTATCTCATGAGGTGCTCCTGCATAAATTGCACTTTCAGCAACCTTAAAATCCCCCTTAAAGGTTCGAATTCTAAAGTTACAATAAGCTGAATTTTTTTGAAGTGCCTCATATAATTCTTCTTCATTAGTAACGCTTTGCTGATTACATTCTAAAATAATATCTCCTGGTACTAGATTCATTTTTGCCGCAGGTGTGTTCGGTTGAATTGCAACTACTCGAACACCCTGATTTGTTTCTACATACCATCGATCTGACTTTTTATCTACATTTTTTCTTATCTGCCCTTGCACTAACCATACAATAAATAACAATACAAATATCGCACCACTAATCATTGGAACAAAATAACTAACTATGCAACCAATAATTGCAATTTCCAACATATGCCAAGTTTGCTTACGGTATAATTTGATAGCATCTTGTGGCGCCTGTTTAAAAATCTTCATAAAGGCTGAGACAACAAATGGGAGTATAAAGAACGTAAAATGCTTATCACCTATGTTTAAAATAGGCCAAAAACCAACCTTACTTGCTATCACATCTCCTGGAATTAAAATCACTAACGGAACAATTGTTAGTTCACGCCAGATATAATACGCAATGCGACGTCCTCGTTTACCATCCTTGATTCGTGGCGAAAACCATGCGGAATTTTTACTTTTCAAAAGAATTATTTTAAAAAGCAAGTACAAACTACACAACACTAAAATAGCTGTTCCTAAAAAATCACCGTGCATCCTAAAAAGCCATATTTTTCCATTTTCAGGATACCACATACTTGCCGTCCATGTAATTAATCCAGTTAATAATACTATATTTAATCCTTGATTTGATCTAATCCCTACCAGTAAAAAAAAGCAACCTAATATTTCATATATAACTATTGTTTGTAAAGGAAACACTATTCCTAATGCCAATGTAACTGTTGATCCAATAATGCTAAAGATTAATCCATGCTTAATAAAATGGCGCATTTCATAAAAATCTCGATTAGCTGCTATACGAAAAAAATGACGCTCTTTTCTCATCCGGTGCTGATATAACACACATATAACTACAACACCTAGCAAAAATACTGGTTGCCACAGATACTGTCCCAATAGTTTAAGTACCATCACTTAGTGTCCCTCCATCTCATTTTTACTAACTGCATACATTATAACAATTATTGGTATACAATGCGAAACCAAAATTTGGCTATTTTTGAGCGGATATCAATCTCTCTTGCATTTTATAATAATTTCATTTAACATGTTTCGTATACGAACTATTTTTATGAAGGAGCTCATGCTATGGATATTCGTGATACTCTTGGATTTCAAATTAAACAATTATCTATTTATCTATCCCAATATGCAAATCATCAAATTATGCTACATGATTTAACTAATATTACTGAAATACAACAATGGGTTCTAAGCTATCTGTATGCTCATAAAGAACAAGAAACTTTTCAATCAACCCTTCAGCAATGTTTTGGTTTAAAAAAATCAACTGTCAGTGAATTAATTACACGAATGCAAAAAAATGGTCTCGTCACACTTGCTACATCATCTGTTGATGGTCGCCGCAAAACAATTTCGCTTACACCTTATAGTTTAAAAAAAGCATTTGCTATCAATTCAATGATTGAAGCTAACGAAATACAATTACAAAAAGATTTAACTGAGGAGGAATTAACTTTATTTATTCAACTTTCAAAAAAAATTAAAAATAACATCACATTCTATTAAAAGAGGTCTATTATTTTGAAACAACAAAAAAAACTATTACTAGCCATTTTTTCAACTGGCATTCTATCATTTTGTGGAGTCGTTGTAGAAACAGCAATGAATGTAACTTTTCCACAACTAATGAAACTCTTCAATATTACTTTAAGCCAAGCTCAGTGGGTTACAACGTCGTATTTGCTAGTTCTAGCTGCTATGATGCCGTTGTCAGCTTTTTTTAAACGCAATTTTAATCAAAAAATACTTTTTATCATCGCCGCTTTATTTTTCTTAGCTGGTGTACTCATCGATGCATTTGCTCAAAATTTAGCATTATTAATTTTAGGTCGTCTTTTTCAAGGAGTAGGCACTGGAATCAGTCTACCTCTTATGTTTAATATAATTTTGGAACAAGCCCCTAAAAATAAGCTTGGGCTACTGATGGGCTTAGGTAATTTTATAACCGCAACAGCGCCTGCAATCGGCCCTGTGTATGGAGGCATCTTAATCGATTCCTACAGTTGGCGCATGATTTTTATTTTATTGATTCCTCTAATTATTATTGCTTTAATTAGTGGCATTTTTTCTATTCCGTCAACAGCACAAATAGCTAAATCAAATTTTGATTTTATAGGCTGGAGTTTAACGGCTTGTATGTTTGTTTCCTTAATTGTTACATTTAGCTTCATTGGTAAAAGTCTGGTCTTTACATTTATCTTTCTTTTAATCGGTATCATGAGTTGCTATTTTATGAAAAAACATTATCTCAACACACCTCATCCTGTTATAAACTGGAAAATATTAAAAGATACTCGTTTTACATTACATTTGAGCAGTTACTTTATTGGCCAATTTGTTGTTTTAGGCTTATCTTTTCTTGTCCCTAATCTTATGCAGTTGCACTTTCATCTATCGTCATTTCAAGCCGGCATTGCAATGTCTCCTGGTGCTCTCTTAGGTGCTATTGCAACACCTTTTGGAGGGGCATTACTTGATCACTTAGGTGCTAAAAAACCCATTATTTACGGAATAACGCTTCAAACTATTTCTGTTTTATCTTTTATACTTCTATTTCAATATTTATCAATTTTTGTCGTTACAATTATCTTTATTATCTCTGCACTTGGACAGTCTTTAAGCATGTCAGCTATCATGACAAGTGCTTTGAGCAAAATAAATGTTTTAGACCAATCAGATGGCAATGCATTATTTAACACATTTCAACAATTTGCTGGTGCTGCTGGTACTGCCATTATTTCAGCGACGGTCTCTCTATCTTTGATTTCTAGCAGTACTATTCGTTTCTACAGTGCATTTATCATCTGTCTTATGGTATTAGTTTTAGATCTATTTTTTGTTAGAAAGATATTCACCAAATTCGATTAATATAAAAAAAGGATTTAAAGTTCCAAACTCCGAACTTTAAATCCTTTTTATACTATCTATTAACTACAGATTTTAGCTTAGCATTACATATTCTGCAATGTTTTTTGCGAATCATCTATATTTTCAAGAACTTGCTCATTGATACTCCTGCTCCCAAAGCCCCAATAACAATTCCAATTACTGCGAGTAAAAGATCTATTTGCCATAAAAATTGGCCAGGAACTAGCAAACGATATGATGTACTTTCTAGTGACTTTGATAGAACTGCATAAGCCCAATTATAGCCTACATCAACTAAAACAATTGGAATAATTGCACCAAATAATCCCGTCCAAGCACCTTCTAATACAAATGGCCAGCGAATATAATTATTAGTTGCTCCAACCAAACGCATAATTCCAATTTCATCTTTACGTGATAAAATAGTAATTCGAATTGTGTTGGAAATCAGAAAGACTGCTACAAAAAGTAATAGAATACTAATTATTGCGCCCCAACGTTGGACCGTTCCTACAACTTTAAAGAGTTTTTTAGCAGCTATGCCTCCATACCGCGCGTCGTACACATTTTTAATCTTTTTAGCCTTGTTGGCTACCGTAATAGTCTGTGAGGGACTTTTTGTATCAACAACATAAACATCATATAATGGATTACTATCTCCTCTAAATAAACGAAAATCATTTCCATAAACTCCAATAATATTTTTTAATTCCTCACTACGACTTGAAAATTCTATCTTTTTCACACCATCAATTTTAGTTAATTTTTGCTTGATTTGCTTAATTTGTTTTTCGTTTGTCCCACGATCAATAATAACCCGCACTTGCACATCGTTTTCAACATCATGTGCAATTTTATTAACATTCAATAATATTGACAGTAACACGCCTACTAGTAATAAGGTAACTGTAACAGCACTGATAGCCGCAACTGACATCCACCCATTTCGCTTAAGACTTTTCAAGCTTTCGGCTAAATGTCGTTTAAACGTTAGCTTTTTCATTGCTGTATACTCCCCCTTCTTCATCTCGAATAATTCTCCCACTATTTATTTCAATCACACGATGCTTGTACTCATTTACTATGTAACTATTGTGTGTTGCCATAACAACTGTAGTTCCACCCTGATTTATCCGCTCAAGAATATCCATAATTTCTTCAGCTGTTTCAGGATCCAAATTACCTGTTGGTTCATCTGCGATCAGTATGCTTGGTTGATTAGCAATAGCTCGTGCAATTGCAATTCTTTGCTGCTCGCCACCAGAAAGCTCTGTCGGAAAATTATTCTTTTTGTCAACTAGATTAACTAATTCCAATACCCGGTTAACGCGTTCAGTTACTTCTTCAGGTGTTTTCTCAATCACCTGAAGTGCATAAGCAATGTTTTCAAAAATGGTCAAGCGTGGTAATAACTTGAAATCTTGAAAAACAATTCCCAGTTCGCGACGTAAATATGGAACTTCGCGACTTTTAATATTTTCAAGCTCATATTTATTAACCTTGATCTCACCACTTGTTGGTACTTCTTCGCGATACATCATCTTTATAAAAGTAGACTTGCCCGCACCACTTGGTCCTACAACATAAACAAACTCACCTGTTTTTATTTTTACAGAAATATTATCTGTTGCCGTTATATCATTAGCATACTTTTTGGTTACATTCTTAAATTCAATCAAAAGGCGATCCTCCCCATAGTTACATATCAACTGTTATTATATCATTATAATTAGCGCTAACATTTCATATATATTACAGTTATTTTTCAATTATACTTACTTGCTTCTCTTCAAGTTCCATTGTAAATAAGCATTAATAAAATCATCTAAATTTCCATCCATAACCGCGGTAGCATTTCCCGTTTCATAGTTAGTTCGATGATCTTTAACCATCGAATATGGGTGAAAGACATATGATCTAATCTGAGAGCCCCAGCCAATATCCAATTGTTCGCCTTGAATAGCCGCCTTTTGCTTATTTTTTTGTTCAACTTCAAGTTGATACAATTTTGAACGTAACATACTTTCAGCTGTCGCACGGTTTTGAAATTGTGATCTTTGTGCTTGACTTGATACCACAATTCCTGTTGGTATATGGATTAGTCTCACAGCAGACGATGTTTTATTGATATGCTGTCCACCTGCTCCACTTGCACGAAAAACTTCCATTTTTACATCTTCTGGTCTAATCTCTATATCAACCGTATCGTCAAGTTCAGGCATTACATTAACAGATGCAAACGATGTATGTCTGCGACCTGCTGCATCAAACGGGGAGATTCTGACTAAGCGATGGACACCTTTTTCACTACGTAGATAACCATAAGCATTCATACCTTCAATTAAAAGAGTAACACTTTTAATTCCAGCTTCATCACCATCTTGATAATCTATAGTTTCAACTCTAAAATTATGCTGTTCGGCCCATCGAGTATACATTCTTAACAGCATTGAACCCCAATCTTGAGATTCTGTTCCGCCCGCGCCTGGATGAATTTCTAAAATTGCATTATCTTTATCGTACTTTTCATTTAGCAGCATGCCTAAGTGATATGCCTGCATTTTTTTCTCAGTAGTCGTATATAATTCAGCTAATTCAGCATTCAAATCTTCATCATCTGGCTCTTCTTGTACCATATCTAATAAAATTTGCAAATCATCTACTGCTGAAGTAAGTTTGTTGAAATTATCATACTTATTTTTTAAATCATTATTTTCATTAATTACTTTTTGTGCTGCTTCTTGATTATTCCAAAAATCAGGTTCTGCCATTTTGGCTTCATTTACTGCTATACCTTCTTCAAGCCCTTCTAAGTCAAAGAGACCCCCTAAAGTTTAGAATTTGTTCCTTCATTTGTGTTATTTCGCGTTTGTAATCACTATATTCCATACAATCTAGCTCCTTTAATTTTAAACTAAAAAAGCTAAAAAACTAGGCTGCTTCAATTAACAGTTATCTGCCTCGTTTTTTAGCTTCCTTCTTATCTTTTAATATTTTGCCGAATTTCAGCTTTTAAGAAGAGTCTCGTAATATCGTATTCAATATCACCTATCATTTGTTCAAACATTGTAAAACCATCTGATTGATACTCAACCAATGGATTCAACTGACCATACCCACGCAATCCGATAGATTGACGCAATTGGTCCATTTCATCAATATGATCCGTCCAATGAGAATCGACAACTCTTAAAACGACAACCTTTTCGAACTCTAGCATTTGACTAGCATCATACAGTTGTTTTTCTTTTAACTTGTAATTTGCCTCAACTCTATCCATTAGATAAGCAACTATTTCATCCGGTGTTTTACCCACAATATCTGAGAGCTCAATACTATTTTCATTCACCATAGAAGAAATTGCAAAATCAAGAATGGCTTGTAAATTCCACTCATTTTTATCACCTTGCGTATGAACTTGAACAATATGTTCTACAGTTCTTCTTATCATAGGTACAATTACTGTTTTTAGTGATTTATCTTCCATAATAACTTGTTGACGTTGCTTATATATTATCTCACGTTGTGCTCGCATAACATCATCGTATTGCAAGACTTGCTTACGCGTATCATAATTATTTCCTTCTACTCGTTTTTGTGCAGATTCCACTTGACGTGTAATCATCCGTGATTGAATAACAGCATCATCAGCAGCTACTTTCATTTTTTCAAGAAAGAGTTTAATTCGTTCCGAACCAAAGCGCAACATTAAATCATCTTCAAGCGAAAGATAAAACTGTGAAACTCCTGGATCACCTTGACGACCTGAGCGTCCTCGTAACTGATTATCAATTCTTCGTGATTCATGGCGTTCTGTTCCAATAACAGCTAATCCTCCGACTTCACGTACACCAGGTCCTAATTTAATATCAGTCCCACGTCCAGCCATATTAGTAGCAATTGTAACAGCACCTTGTTGGCCCGCATTCATAATAATTTCGGCTTCACGTGCATGATTTTTAGCATTTAAAACAGAGTGAACAATTCCTTCATGATCAAGCAATTTAGCTAATAACTCTGACGTTTCTACCGCAACTGTCCCAACTAAGATTGGTTGTCCTGCAGCATTTCGTTCCTTGATATCTTCAACTACCGCCTTAAATTTGCTTTCTAAAGTTGGATATAACAAATCCGGGCGATCATCTCGGATAACCGGCTTGTTTGTTGGAATCGAGATAACTTCCATATTGTATATTTCACGAAATTCTTCTTGTTCCGTTTTAGCTGTTCCTGTCATTCCTGATAGTTTTTTATACATCCGGAAGAAGTTTTGATAAGTGATATTAGCCATTGTTTTTGTTTCTTCTTCAATTTTCACATGTTCTTTAGCCTCTATCGCTTGATGTAAGCCATCAGAATAACGTCTTCCTTCCATGATTCGGCCTGTAAATTGATCAACAATTAAAACCTCGCCATCCTGAACAACGTAATCTTTATCACGCAACATAATAAAATTAGCCCGCAATGCATTATCTAAATGATGGTTCAAAGCTGTATTATCAGTATCATATAGATTAGTTAGTCCAAAATACTTCTCACCTTTCTTTATACCTTCTTCGGTCAAAGAAACAGTTTTTGATTCTAAATCGATTTTAAAATCTTCTTTTTCAGTTAAGGTCTTTGCAAAACGGTCCGTCCGTGTATATAAAGTAGTTGAACCAGTTGCTTGACCTGAAATAATTAATGGTGTCCGTGCTTCATCTATTAAAATTGAGTCAACTTCATCAACAATAACAAAATTTAAGGGACGTTGCACCATATCTTCACGATAAACAACCATATTATCTCTTAAATAATCAAATCCTAATTCACTATTTGTAGAATACGTAATATCTGCTTGATATGCCTCACGCTTTTCATCAGGTGTCTTGTTGGAAATATTTAAGCCCACTTTAAGCCCCAGCCATGAATATAATTCACCCATTTCTGTTGCATCACGTTTGGAAAGATATTCATTCACAGTAACTACGTGTACACCTTCTCCAGAAAGTGCATTCAAATAAACAGGCATCGTTGCAGTCAAGGTTTTCCCTTCACCTGTTTTCATTTCAGCAATATTTCCTTCGTGTAAAACAACTCCACCTATGATTTGCACGCGATATGGATATAATCCTAACACACGTTTTGCTCCTTCACGAGCAACTGCAAATGCTTCTGGTAATAAGTCATCTAAACTAGCACCATCTTGATAACGCTGCTTTAACATTGGCGTTTTCGCCTGTAATTCTTCATCGGATAAAACTTCCATATCTGCGGCATAAGCCTCAACCTTATCGGCAATTTTACCTAAACGTTTTAAATCGCGCTTGTCACTTTCTACCCATTTTTTAAGGACATTTGCCATGTCATAATTCCTTTCCAATATAACAGTTTTATATATTTAAATTCCATTTTAAATTTAATATACCACGATACATTTTAACATTATTTTCAAAGAATGAAAACACCTTGTAAAAAGTATGCTACATTGGTATTCTTCGAATTTAAATTATCCAACGGATACCTCTTTACGCTTAACTGCCTAAAATTCCACCTTTTCTAAATACGCATAGTTTCAACCATACAAATATACCTTAGCTAATCTTATAAAATGAGATACTACAAAAAACGGTCAACTAAAGAATTCTAACTTCATAACTACAATAATACAGAAATTGGATTTCCCGATGTTACACTAGCTAATTACATTTTAATATTAGTTAGAGATAAAAAAGTACTTCACAATTATTAGACTCTTAGTCTAACAATTATAAAGCACTTCAAGGCTTAATTTATTTTATTAGCCTTCATCTCCAGCTTCAATCAAACCATAACGTCCATCATTGCGCCGATATACAATGTTAATTCCTTGTGTTTCAGCATCCTCATAAATAAAGAAGTTATGCCCTAACATATCCATTTGCAAAACTGCTTCTTCACTATCCATCGGTTTTAAAGAAACACGCTTTGTTCGTACAATTTCAAATTTCTTTTCTTCTTCACTTGACTCATTAGTTGGACTAACGAAATCAGAAAATTCAAATCCCTTTTCACGCGATTTACGGTTAACTTTAGTCTTGTACTTTCTAATCTGACGTTCCAACTTATCAGTAACTAAGTCAATACTTGCATACATATCAGGCGAGGTTTCTTCAGCTCTTAGAACTAGATAAGGCAATGGAATAGTCACTTCAACCTTATACGTCTTGTCTGTATAAACTTTTAAATTTACATGAGCTGTCGAACTGGATGTATTTTCGAAATACTTCTCAAGTTTAGCTAACTTTTTTTCTACGTATTCACGAATTGCTCCAGTAACTTCGATATTTTCACCACGAACATTGATTTTTAACATGGTAAACCTCTCCTTTCCATACCAAGCCATTATCAACTTGGCATCAAAATGCAGGTAATAATCACCTACATTTTATCTACTCTTTCATTATAATGGAAAGCGATTCATTTAACAAATATTATCTTCTCTTTTTAAAATTTTTTATCTAATTTTTATTTATCGACAAAGTGTAATACTTTTCACTGTTTCAGCTCCGTGTTGCATTAATAAATTACGTGCATGATACAGTGTTCTTCCTGTTGTATATATATCATCTAGTAGTAAAATTTTGGCTTTTTTTAACTGACTTATCTGTTCAGAAATTTTAAATGGCTGTTTTGTCAGCATTCGCTCTTTTTTATTTTTGTGAGATTGTTTAATCCGCCCTCTTTTTTCTCTCATACTTATCACTCTAGTTAAGGGTATATTTGTTGTTAGTCCTTCAATTTGATTAAATCCCCTTATCTGCATTGTTTCTTCATCAATTGGAATTGGAACATACAACCAGTCTTTGTCATAATTAATGCTTATAAATTTTTCAAATTTATTTTGAAAAACTAGCCGCAGTCTGTAATCACCTAAGAATTTATATTTTTCTATAAAGCTGCGCATTGCTGTTTGATCATAAACATATAAAGCTTTATTATCTAACAGTTCCCCCGTAATTCTTTTTTTCCACTGCCTACAATCCAAACACATCATTTGCTGATTTTGTTTTCTTCCGCAGCCAAGACAACAATTACTTGCTTTTATTTCTTCAAACGAGTCGTTGCATCTACTACAAACTTTACTGATAGAATATTTTTGAAATGACATTAGCCATTTTAAATTAAAATCAAAGTACACTTTGTTTTGACACAATAAGCAATTACTCATTTTTGCACCTTACTTCCTTTTTTATTTAAAAACTTTATCTGCGCAACAGCAGCTTTAACATTTCGCGAGTACTCACTGCAAGCAAAATAAATATCCCCTTCAGGTCTCTTAAAGCTTCGCCCTACCCTCCCTGCTATTTGTACCAAAGCTGATACTGTAAAATTAGTGTCATCTGCTTTTAAAATCAATATATTTAACGCTGGAAAGGTAACGCCTCTTTCTAGAATCGTTGTTGTAATCAAATAGCGATATTTTAACTTTCTCATATCTGAAACTTTTTTTATTCTCTGAATATCCCCAGAAAAGACCGTTGTTCCGGTAGTATCATGCTTAAGAATTTTTTTCACACTTTGATATACAGGCTCTAACAAACTAATCTTCGGTACAAAAATCAAAAACTGATACCCTTCACTTTCCCAACGTTTGATAATTTTTATTATCTTACGTGATAGTTTGTTCTTTTTTTTAAACACTTTAAGCTGACTGTCTAAAATAATGATTGGTTCTGGTAGCAAATAACCATGAAAACGTAACGGCAAATAACTAACTGTTAATTGCTTTTTTCTAATTTGCTGCAAAAGTTTTCTACTAGGAGTTGCAGTAAGATAAATCAATGTTCCTTTTTCTGTAAGAGCGTTATCTGCGGCATATGCTAATCCTTTATCGCCAACAAAAGGAAAAGCGTCAACTTCATCAATAATTAAAATGTCGAAAGCACGAAAAAAACGTAATAATTGATGTGTCGTGCAAATCACTAATTGAGTATAGCGATATTTTTCATTTTGCTTTCCGTGCAATAAGATAATATCAATGTTATTAAATGCTTGTTTAAAACGAGGATACAATTCATTACAAACATCAACTCGCGGCGATGCTAACGCTATCCTTCTTCCTTTTTGTAATGCCCATGCAATCGTTTCAAATAACATTTCTGTTTTTCCAGCTCCAGTTACTGCCCACATTAAATGTTTTCCGCCTGTTTGAGCAACCTCTAATAGCTCACTTGAACATATAGCTTGCAATTTTGATAACGTTCCTTGCCATGTTAAAGGAGAACTAGTTATTTTTAAAAAGTGATGTGGTTCAGGTATACTGTATAATAGATTATGTGTTGCAACTCTTCCTAATAAAATACAATGTGGGCAATAATAACGTTGACTAGGCAAAGCTACTTCGTCTCGAACTGTTTTATTGCCACAACGTTGACAATAGATATATTTACCACGCTTTAAAACTGCAGGTCGTTTTTCAATATTGGGAGCATTCCGTAAATTGTGAGAAATAACCGTTTCTGGCAATTGTCGACCGTACAAAAATTCTTCATCCATATAATCACTCCTTATAGTATAAATACGCAAACTAAAAAATAATTGGAGGTCATATTTTGAAAATTAATAATTATTTAACTATAAAAAAGGAAGGAAGCACTACTTCATCCATTAAAAAATCCGAATTTATTTGCACTATCGCTCGAACTCAAAATGAAGAAGAAGCACAAGAATTTATTACTGCAATCAAAAAAAAGCATGCTAAAGCCAAACACAATTGCTTTGCATACACATTAGGACTACATGATGAAATTCAACGTGAAAGTGATAACGGCGAACCTTCTGGTACTGCGGGCATGCCTATCTTGGAAGTGTTAAAAAATAATAAGCTACACAATGTTACTGCTGTTGTTACCCGCTATTTTGGGGGAATAAAACTTGGAACTGGCGGTCTTATTCGCGCATATAGCAATGCCACTAGTAATACCATAAATAATATTGGAATTACTAAATGTATTATGCAACAAGAGCTAACTTTGTCACTTCCTTATAATTTGCAAGGCAAGCTTCTCAATTTTATAACAAAGCAAGAAATTGATGTACTAACTACTAGCTATACTGCAGATGTTTCGATCACGCTTATCGTTGATATTTCTAGGATTGATAATGTTATGTCACAAATTACTGATTTACTAAATGCGCGTGTTGATTTTGTTATCGGACCTGCATACTATCGTGATTTTGACTATATAAAATAAAAAATAATAGTTTAGTATTCATCTAACTGTACGATATACCAAACTATTATTTTTTATTATGTTTTTTTCGCTCATGTGTGCCGGCCATCAAAACTAATTTTTTAATCCAATCTAACAAAGGCTGCCTTTTGTCACCAACTAAACCAATTAATTCTACAAAAATCTCAAGTCCAAATAATGTGGCTACAGTCAGTAAAACTGAACCCCATAAATTTGATAGTGGATATAATAATGAAATAAATGAAAAAATCAACGCTATCCCGTAGATAACCAACACTGTTTCTCGATGAGAAAGACCCATTTGCATCAGTCGATGATGTAGGTGATGCTTGTCAGCTTGCGCAATTGGTTTATTATTTAAAACTCTTCGTAAAATAGCATAGATTGTATCTGTAATTGGAACTCCCATGATTATGACCGGAATAATAATTGTAATAAACGTTGCATTCTTCAAACCATATAGTGAAAATACCGACATCATAAACCCAATAAAAAGCGCACCGGTATCGCCAAGATAAATTTGTGCTGGGTGAAAATTATATGGCAAAAAGCCAATCAACGCTGCTACTAGTGTAAACATCATAATAGAAACAAAAGTACTCGTCACATTTAAAAAGAAAAAACCTGTAATAGCACTTGTTGTTAACGCAATAATTGAAACACCTGCTGCTAACCCATCTAAGCCATCAATTAAATTAACCGCATTTGTAATTGCTAAAATCCAAATAATAGTTATTGGTAAACTTAACCAGCCTAACTCTATCGTTCCTAAAAATGGAATAGTTATTGTAGTCATCCGTACACCTACAACAAAATAAACGATTAAAGCAGCAATAATAATCCCTAGTACTTTTTGTCGCGGCTTAAGTTCATATATATCATCTACGACACCTGTTACAATAATAACGCACTGTGCGATTAATAATGAAACTAATTGATCTGTTGGATATTGATTCTTTAATAAAAAAATATTTGCTATATTAAATGACAAAAAAACTGCCAAGCCACCCATTGTTGGCATTGGAACCTTATTCACTCGCCGAGCATTGGGCTTATCAATTGCGCCAATTTTAAATGCTAATTTACGCACAAAAGGCGTTAAAATTGCAGATAAGATTATTGTCGCAAATAAAGACGCAAGGATTCTGTACATACATCTGCCGTCCTTTTTACTCTATATTCATCAAATTAAAAAGATTATTTTTCAAATTTTAATTATTTCAAATAATACCTTTAAGATATATCATACCATATATAAGTTTTTTTTTTAGTGTTTTAAGATAATTTAAGCCAAAAGTCATTAATTTGTTATTAACAAACTACAGTAGCTGCCTTGTTAGCATCAGTGCTATATTATGTTTTTCCAGTTAACTAAATTTAATTTGCTATCATTATTTCTTTAAGAAGCGAGAGCGCCAACAGACAATTAACTAGGAAACATTAACACCACAGCAGATATCTAGTTTACACAACTAAGCTGCCTTTGGAGACACAATTGGGCACAAAGTATTTAGAGATAAGAAAAGCCCAGGAAATTTTATCCCGGACTTTTCAGCTTTTATTACTAATATTTATTTTTTTAAATGATAACTATACGTTGAAACAATAACATTTTCATGCAAATTTAGCGCACGGCGTAACTGTAAAGCCGTTTGGTTATGCAAAATATTTTGCCATGGCTTTTTAGGTACAAACTGTGGCACAAGAACAGTTACAGAATAGTTTCGATTAGCCGCATTTTTAGCAATTACATCTGTAAAACGTAATACTGGTTTTGTAACTGATCTATATGAAGAATGTAAATCAACAAATCTAACATCAGGAAAAGACTGTTTAAACTCATTTGCTGTTTCATGCTCTTTTTTAGGATTAGTATCAAAAGAAACATGCATTGCAATAACATAATCACCAATAGAACGAGCATAATTAATTGCACCTGTTGTAACATGCGTAACTGAACTAACTAATACAATGACGGTTGAACCATCATATTCATGAACAGCAGTTTCTTCTTCCATACTAAGTCTTAATTGTGCTGCAATTTTAACATAATGATCATGCACTTTGTAAAACATAAACAGTAGAAACGGCATAATTATTAAGTATGGCCATACATTTTCAAAGTGTAACCAAAACAAAAAGACAACCAGTAAAAATGAAATTAACGCCCCAATAAAATTAAAGAACGTATTGATAATCCAATTACTTCCACGTTCTCTAAACCAATGAATAATCATTCCTGATTGAGAAAGAGTAAAGGGAATAAAAACTCCGACTGCGTATAGTGGAATCAACAAATTAGTTTGACCATGGAAAATAAAAATCAATGCGATTGCCCCTACCGCTAATGAAATAATCCCATTTGAGTAACCTAATCGATCTCCTTTATCCATAAATAAATGTGGCATAAATTTATCCTTTGCCATGTTATAAGCTAAAATCGGAAAAGCAGAAAAACCGGTATTCGCAGCTACCGCTAAAATCATTGCCGTTGATAACTGTAATAAATAGTAGAATATTCCTTTTCCAAATACAGCAACTCCAATTTGTGAAAGGACTGTTTGATCTGAATTAGGCATAACACCTAAATAATAGTTCAAAAACGTAATTCCTGAGAAAAAGGCAGCTAAAATAATTGCCATAATTGCCAATGTATTAGCAGCATTTTTTCTTCTTGGGCTTTTAAAATTAGGAACAGCATTGCTAATTGCTTCAACACCTGTCAGTGAAGATGAACCAGCTGAAAATGCCTTTAAGAAAAGAATAACCGTCATACCTGGGACAACAGCACCAACACTTGCTGCTGCATGATATTGTAATTTACCTGTTGCAATATTAAAAAGTCCCCATACAACCAAACCTACAATCATAATTACAAAAAAATACACTGGCACAGTTAAAAATGATGCCGATTCACGCATCCCGCGCAAATTCAAAGTCATAATAAATAATACAATAACCACTGCAATAGCTACACTATGAGCTCGTAATACAGGAATTGCTGATGTGATAGCCTCCGTACCAGAAGTTACAGAAACAGCTACCGTTAGCATATAATCAACTAACAGTGAACCACCAGCAATAAGACCAGCTCCTGTCCCCCAGTTCTTGGTTGCAACGACGTATGCTCCCCCTCCAGAAGGATACGCATGAATAATTTGTCGATATGACATTGTAATAGCAAATAACAGGACTAACACAATCCCAGCTGCTGGCAATGCATACCATGTTGCTGCCGCGGATAACATGAAAAGAACTGTTGTAATTTGCTCGGTACCATATGCCACAGATGATAAAGCATCTGAAGAAAGAAGTGCTAATGCTTTAAACTTTGTCAAAGATTGACCACTTTCATCAGAAGTTTTCAACGGTTGACCTATTAATAACCGTTTTAAATAACGCCACATATTAATTCTCCTTTAAAATTAATCATATTACCTCATAGTTTTTTTAAATTAAACACAACTATTTTACACCAAGATAAGTCAAATTAGTACCCATACTATCTAAAAAGTTCAACCAATTGCCAACTTTGTCTTGAAAATGTAACTCGAATTATATGTAACCATATTTTAACAAAAGTTTCAACCCAAAAAATAAAGAGTGAACCAAAAGGCAGTTAGCTAGAACGTATTGGGACACTAAATATTCAGAAATAAAAAAGTCCAAGAATTTTATCTTGGACTCTCCTTATATAATTTTTAGATAAAAATTATATTACATCATACCACCCATACCACCTGGAGCTGGTGCAGCTGGTACATCTGACTTAGGTTCTGGTTTATCTGCAACAACGGCTTCTGTAGTTAATAATAAAGCAGATACACTTGCTGCATTTTGCAATGCTGAACGTGTAACTTTTGTTGGGTCAACAATACCTGCTTTTACCATATCAACCCATTCATCTGTAGCAGCATTATAACCAATACCATCTTTTTGTTCTTTAAGTTTTTCAACAATCACTGAACCTTCTAATCCAGCATTAGCAGCAATTTGACGAACTGGTTCTTCTAAAGCGCGCTTAACAATATTAATACCTGTTAAAACATCACCTTTTTCTTTCAAAGCTGTAACTTCAGGAATTACATTAACTAATGCTGTACCACCGCCTGAGACAAAACCTTCTTCAACAGCAGCACGAGTTGCATTCAAAGCATCTTCAATTCGATATTTACGTTCTTTTAATTCTGTTTCAGTTGCTGCACCAACTTTAATTACAGCAACTCCACCAGCCAATTTAGCTAAACGTTCTTGGAGTTTCTCACGATCAAAATCAGATGTTGTTTCTGCAATTTGTTTTCTGATTTGGTCTACACGATCAGAAATTTTTGCAGAATCTCCAGCGCCTTCAGTAATTGTTGTATTTTCTTTTGTCACAATTATTTTATGTGCTGAACCTAATTGATCAATTGTCGTATCTTTTAATTGCAATCCTAAATCATCTGTAATTAATGTTGCACCAGTTAATACAGCAATATCTTCTAACATTGCCTTACGTCTGTCGCCAAAACCAGGAGCTTTGACAGCAACGACATTGAAGCTACCACGAATTTTATTCAAAACTAATGTTGGTAATGCTTCACCATCAACATCATCTGCTACAATTAACAAAGCACGTCCTTGTTGTACAACTTCTTGCAACAATGGCAAAATTTCTTGGATATTTGAAACTTTTTTGTCTGTCAATAAGATGTATGGATTATCTAGATCTGCTTCCATCTTATCTGTATCTGTAACCATATATTGTGATAAATATCCACGATCAAATTGCATACCTTCTACAACATCAAGTGAAGTATCAATACCTTTTGATTCTTCAATCGTGATAACACCATCGTTGCCCACCTTTTCCATAGCATCTGCAATTAAACTGCCCACTTCTTCACTTGCAGATGAAATAGCTGCAACTTGAGCTATGTCGCTTTTAGATTCAACTTTATGCGACATCTTGTGCAAACCTTCAACGGCTGCTTTCGTAGCCTTCTCGATTCCTGCACGAATTCCTACTGGATTTGCACCAGCAGTTACATTTTTCATACCTTCATTAACGATAGCTTGTGCCAAAACTGTTGCTGTTGTTGTACCATCACCAGCAATATCATTAGTCTTTGAAGCAACTTCTGCGACTAACTTTGCACCCATATTTTCAAAATGGTCTTCTAATTCTACAGCCTTTGCAATTGTTACACCATCATTTGTAATCGTAGGTGAGCCATAGGATTGTTCTAAAACCACATTTCTACCCTTTGGTCCAATTGTTGACTTAACTGTATTAGCTAGTTTATCAACACCTGCTAACATTTTTGAACGTGCATCTTCTGAAAACTTAATTTCTTTTGCCATCAAATATTCACCTCATATAATAAATTAATTAATACATCTACAATTAGTCCACAATAGCAACAATATCTTTTTCGTGAACAACTAAATAAGTTTTTTCTTCATACTTAACTTCTGTTCCAGAATATTTATCAAATAAAACAACTTCACCTTTTTTTACACTTGGAGTAACCTTCTGACCGTTATCCAATACACGACCATCACCAACAGCTACTACTTCAGCTGTTTGAGGCTTTTCTTTAGCATTTGAAGCTAAGATAATGCCACCCACTTTTTGTTCTTCTTCCTTTTGAACTTCTAAGATTACTCGATCTCCTAATGGTTTAAGCACTTTAAATCCCTCCATGTCTTTTTTAGCACTCTTCAGTATTGAGTGCTAACTGATTACAGTTATTACTATACTCACTTTAGTATCGAAATGCAAGCTTTTTTTATCACTCTCTTATGTTGAGTGCTAAAAAAACAATTATCCCTTATTAAATAAGTATTTTCCATGCAAAGAAACTGTAATTTTCCATCTATACATAAGTATATATGCTATAATCACTATATGCTAATAAATAAGAAATGAGGCAAACATATGGCATTAAAGCGTAATTCGCTTTTTATTTTAATTGGTTATTTTTTTGTTATGAATATTAGCAGTTTAGTTAGTTTTTATTTTGCTCATAGCAATTTTTTATATCCAAGTATTACTATCTTTAATCTAATTGGATGCAGTATTGTTGTTTATTTAAATATTCATTTTCCTTATCAAAATAAACTCGAAGAAAAACCATACTCACTTAATAAAAGTATTATGGCTATTATATTAGGCATAATTGGAGTTTTTTTAGTTCAAAAAGGATGTTTATTTATTGAAGTAACTTTTTTAAATCAAACTTTAACATCAAACAATACAAATATATTAATCGAGACTTTTAAACAATATCCATATTATGCACTAGTAATAACGCTAACCGCGCCTATCATGGAAGAATTGGTTTTTCGCAAAGTTCTCTTTGGTAACTTAACTGTAATTCTTCCTCCGATTGGGGCTGCTATCTTGTCTAGTATCCTGTTTTCACTTGTCCATAATGACGGACATTATCTCACTTATGCATGTATGGGGCTTGTCTTTTGCTATGTTTATGCAAAAACAAAGCGAATTTCTGCATCGATGGCAGTGCATATTGGGATGAATATACTAATTTTATTGCTGTAAATCAAAAAAACAAAGCAGGCCGATTATCTACCTGCTTTGTTTTAAACATCTAAACTATCTTCTTCATCATCTTTTGTACCAAAATGATCTAGAAAATAAATCAATGTTTGCAATTCATTTGTTAAATCAACATTTTGTACCCGAACGGTATCAGGAACAGAGATTCTTAGTGGTGTGAAGTTTAAGATACCCTTGACCCCTGTTTCCATTATTTCATCAGTCACTTTTTGTGCAACTGGTGATGGAACGGTTAAAATTACAATTTCAATTTGTTGAATTGTTAATTGTTCTTTCATATCAGCCATTGGATAAATTGGTACACCACTTTGAATTGTACCTGTGATTTCTTCATTAATATCAAAAGCAGCACTAATTCGTACATTGTTTGCTTTGTGAAAATTAAAGTTCAGCAATGCATGTCCAAGGTTACCAACACCGATTAACGCTACATTGGTTAATTTGTCTTGATTTAGTATCTTTTTGAAAAAATTAATCAAAATTTCTACTTCGTATCCGTAACCTCGTTTGCCTAAGGCGCCAAAATAAGAAAAGTCCCTTCGTATAGTTGCTGAATCAACCTTAACAGCCTCAGCTAATTCTGTTGAAGATACTCTTTTTTTACCAGAATCCGCTAAAATATTCAGATAACGATAATAGATTGGTAAACGTTTGGCTGTTGCATTAGGAATATTATCAGTAGCCATTTTCCAACTCCCTTTCACATGGTTCACTAACTTATTCTAACATATTGTTAGTCAAATTTAAATAAAAATGTTTTTTAATTCACAATCTGTTTACAAAAGGCGATAACCATACTAAATAATTGCTAATTATTTAATCACAAAGTTTTTATGAAAATTACTAGATTAAAAACATTTTTTATCTAGTAAAACAACTATTAAAATATTTTTACACAAGCAGGTGATATACTCATGATTTTACTACAAGCACAACAAGTCGCACGTCATTTCGGTGCTGATATTCTTTTTACCAATATCGACATTGACATTCAAGAATCATCTCGAATAGGTTTAGTCGGACGCAATGGAGTCGGAAAATCTACTTTGATTCAAATGCTCCTAGGAAATACTGAACCCGATGAAGGAAAGATCGTAAAAAAAAGAGGCCTTACCATTGGTTATCTTGCTCAAAATACTGGACTTGAATCAGAAAAAACCGTCTTTGAAGAAATGAAAAGTGTTTTTAATTATCTACAGAAAATGGAAGAACAGCTACATCTATTAGAGGTTAGTATTGCAACTGCATCAGATCACTCAACAGCTGATTATACAAAATTAACCAAACAGTATGACCAACTTCTCCATGATTTTAAAGAACAAAATGGCTATGGCTATGAAAATGAAATTAAAGCCGTCCTTCATGGATTTAATTTTTACGACGAAACTTATAATCGACCTGTTTCATCTCTTTCTGGTGGTCAAAAAACCCGCTTAGCTCTTGCCAAACTTTTATTAGAAAAAAGAGAACTTCTTATTTTAGATGAACCAACAAATCATTTAGACATAGATACTTTAACCTGGCTTGAAAAATATATCCAAGGGTATCAAGGTGCGCTTTTAATTGTTTCACATGACCGCTACTTTTTAGACAAAATTGTTACTGAAATTTATGAAATAGATCACCATCATTCCTCTTATTACAAAGGAAATTATTCAAACTTTATTAAAGAAAAAGATATTCGTTTAAAACAAGCTTGGAAAAATTATGAAAAGCAACAAAATGAAATTAATAAATTAGAGGATTTTGTTAATAAAAATCTAGTTCGAGCTTCTACCACCAAAAGAGCCCAAAGTAGACGCAAACAATTAGAAAAAATGGAACGCTTAGAACAACCGGAAGGAGACACTAAAGGCCCTCGTTTTAGCTTTAGCAGTACAAAAGAAAGTGGGAATGTTGTTTTAACTGTTACTGATGCCGCAATAGGTTATGACAACAATATCATTGCTGCACCAATTAATATTGATTTACGTAAACATAAAATTATGGCTATTGTAGGCCCAAACGGGATTGGCAAATCAACGCTTCTTAAAAGTATTTTGCATAAAATTCCCTTTATTACCGGCACATCTGAATTAGGTACTAATGTTCAACTTGGTTATTATGACCAAGAACAAAAAAATTTACATCCCCAAAAAACTGTTTTAAATGAAATTTGGGATGATCATCCTACACTTCCAGAACGTGATGTCCGTTCAATATTAGGAAGTTTTCTTTTTATTGGTGATGATGTCAAAAAGGTTGTTCATAATCTTTCTGGTGGTGAAAAAGCACGCCTTCTATTAACAAAATTGGCTCTACAACATGACAACCTCTTATTACTTGATGAACCAACAAACCACTTGGATATTGATAGCAAAGAGGTTCTAGAACAAGCTCTCTTACATTTTAATGGTACCATTTTATTTGTTTCACACGATCGTTATTTCATTAATAAGGTTGCTACTAGTGTTTTAGAAATTGAACCTTCTGGAAGTACTTTATATCTGGGTGATTACGACTACTATATCTCAAAAAAAGAAGAACAAGAACTTCTTGCTACTGATAAGTTGAAAGAAGTTGCTACTATCCAACCTGATATCTCGGCTGGAAAGCTAACTTATCAACAAGGTAAGCAACATCAAAAACAAGAACGTAAACTACAACGGCTTGTTTTGGAAGCTGAAAAAAAGGTTGATACACTTGACCAACAAAAAAAGAACATCGAATTACAAATGTCTAATCCAGAATATTTTAACGATATTTCTAAGTTACAGCAGCTACAACAACAGTTAAGTGCTGTTTCTATTCAACTAGAAAAAGCAGAAGTTGCCTGGGAACAAAGTAGTTTAGCTTTAGAAGAATTTTTAGAAAAATAATTATTATTACAAATAGAATCCAGAACTAAAGTTCTGGATTCTATTTTTTATCTATATATTTGGTGTCAAAATATACACTATAAACAAGTAGTTGCACTTAGTGCTAACTATTTGTGTTCTATTCACATTTTGTAAAATACTTTCTCTGATTTATTAGAAATACAATGCTATTTCTCCATTCCTGGATACCACTCAAATTCTAAACTAGGGTCTGCATTTAGATCAAGATCTGCGTGTATTCCATTTTTAAGCGCAACATAGCCTGCTGCACCAATCATTGCTGCATTATCTCCACAAAGATTTAATGGGGCTTTCAACAGTTTAACCTCGGGAAAAGCTTTAAGTTCAATATCTAGCCGTTCGCGTAGCCCGTTATTAGCAGCTACTCCTCCTGCTAAAATTAACTGTTTTACTTTAAATTGTTTTAATGCTCTAATTGTTTTATTCGCCAAAACATCAACGACACTCTGTTGAAAGCTAGCTGCTAAATCAGCTTTGCTTAATGTTTCCTTAATTTGATCTGCATGGTGAACTGTATTTATAAATGCACTTTTTAAGCCACTGAAGCTAAAATCAAAATTATTTTCTTTTTCCATCGCCCTAGGAAAATTAAATGTATCCTGACCAGTATGTGCTAAATCATCTATCTGCTTGCCTGATGGATATGTCATACCTAACACACGACCGACTTTATCGTAGGCTTCACCAGCTGCATCATCTCTTGTTTCTCCAATAATTTGAAATTCATTTTCGGTTGGTAGATAAACAATTTCTGTATGTCCCCCTGAAACAAGTAGTGCTAACGCCGGAAATTCAATAGGTGCTACAAAACGGGCTGCGTAAATATGCCCTGCCATATGATTAACTGGAATCAAAGGTAAATTATGCGCAAATGCAACTGCTTTGGCTGCTGCGACACCTACTAATAATGCGCCAACTAACCCTGGACCATAAGTTACTGCAACTGCACTCAAATCCGAATATTGGGCCTTAGCAATTCGTAATGCATCATCAATACAACCTGTTATTTGTTCTATATGATGTCTACTAGCAACTTCAGGTACGACGCCACCAAAACGCTTATGACTATTAATTTGTGTTGCCACAACATTAGATAAAATCTTAGATCCGTTTTCAATTACAGCTACACTCGTCTCATCACAGCTAGACTCAAAAGCTAAAATTAGTGTTCTTTTACTCATAGCTACTCAACATACTACCTTTCTTTAGCATTTTCAAAACTCAAACTCATTACTAATGCATCTTCATTCTCATCTGTATAGTAATTTTGTTTACTGCTTAATATTTTAAATCCTAAGTCTCTATACAACTTTTTAGCATTTTCGTTTTTTTCACGAACCTCTAGCGCAATTCCTTTACATTTTTGTTCATAAGCTTTTTCAATCATTACTTTTAAGAGTTTACGACCTAAGCCTTTTTTTTGATGATTAGGTGCTACAGCTACATTCGTTATGTGTGCTATATTATTAGTTCGCCGAAAATCTATTCCCGCAAAAGCAACAAGTTCATCATTGTAGCGTGCAACCAAATACAATGTTGAACGTCGTTTATTAATTTCATTTTTAAAATTATCAAAATCCCATGGCATTTTACCTGCATAAACAGAACGTTCAATTGCTAGTATCTCCGGAATATCTGGTACAATTGCCCGACAAATCAAGTAGCTCATACCTTCAACATTATCAGTACGATTATTAAATTCAATTACAGATGTATCAGATCCATATAGTAATTTATTTAGCTTCACTTTAAATTTTCTTAACATAGGACTCATCATACTTTTTCCCTTCGGGATTATTTTGTAGCCATTGCGTTTCAGCTTGTGTTAGTCGTAAATATCTCGGTACAAAATCAGATATCTGTACTGGTTTCATCTGTCTACCTAATTGAGTTAAAACAAAGCCGCTTGGATAAGCAAATTGTTCTGGTGCTATACTATATTTTTTCATTGTTAATTCTACTTGAAAAATTTTACTAAACTTATTACTGTCTATTCCTATAAAAATTATACGTTCTCTTCTTTTTGCCAATTTTTGACAAAGTTCTTGAATAGACAAATGTTGTTCCTCTAAAATAACCTGCAGTTCATCTTTTTGCCACTTATACACAGCTGCAAAAACATTTTCTCTACGAGCATCAAATAATGGTACTAATAAAGCGTCAGTCTGTGGATAGGCATTTGCTAAAATTGCTAAACTAGATACGCCTACTAATTCCTTTTGTATCGTAAACGCTAATGTTTTGGCAGTTGTGACCCCAATTCGCAATCCGGTATATGAGCCTGGTCCTTGAGCCACTACTACCCTATCAATATCTTTGATTTCTAATTGTGCTGCTTTTAATACTTCTTTTATTGTTGGCATTAAAGTAACACTATGGTTTTTAGTCACACAAGTTGTGACTTCAGCAAGCAACTTATTATCTTCAGCTACAGCCACACTTAGTGGCTGGTTTGATGTGTCTATTGCTAATAATTTCATCAATAACTTCCTCTATTATTAAATAGTAAAATTCCATTCATTATATTAACACAATTATGTTTGAGTTTACACTCATAAAAAGTAAAAATTAGCAAAGTTTTGTTTCATTTATAATCGACACTGCCTCTTTTTTTGCGTATAATTTATACCAATACTAGCTAATAATTGGAGGGTCTACTATGAAAAAAATTTTAGTTTTGCATACGGGTGGGACAATTGCAATGTCAGAAAATGAAAATGGTGCTATATCACCAGGAAGCAAAAATCCCCTTAACGAATTTAATAATCTTTTTTCTGATCAAATCAAATTAATAGTTGAAAATCCATTTAATCTACCCTCGCCACATGTTACACCTAAAGAAATGTTACTATTGCAAAAAAGAATTTCACAAGCTGCTACGGAAGGCTTTTTTGGTGCAGTCATTACACATGGCACAGATACACTTGAAGAAACAGCTTATTTTTTAGATTTGACTATTACAAGTGATATTCCAGTTGTTATAACTGGGGCCATGCGTTCTGCTAATGAAATAGGTTCAGATGGTTTACACAATTTTCAGACAGCTGTTCAAACAGCTGCTAGTGATGAAGCCGTCGGCAAAGGTGTTCTCGTCGTAATGAACGATGAAATTCACACTGCTCGCTATGTTACTAAAACACATACGACTAATGTTGCAACATTTAGAACGCCAACTTTTGGACCAATTGGCTTAATCTTCAAACATAATGTTCGTTTCTTTGAACAACTGTTACGCCATACTGCTTTACCCATTGATCATGTAGTTAATCACGTATTTTTAATTAAGGCATACGCTGGTATGGATAACGAACTACTGGACTTTGTAGCTCAAGAATCTACTCGCGGTGTTGTTATAGAGGCTCTTGGCGCTGGTAATTTACCTCCGTATATATTGCCTAGTTTAAAAAAAATCCTTGACTTAAATATTCCTGTCGTCTTAGTATCTCGCTGTTTTAATGGCGTGGCTCAAGATGTCTATGATTATGAAGGTGGGGGTATCCAGTTAAAGAAAATTGGCGTTACCTTTTGCCACGGATTAAATGGGCAAAAAGCTCGGATTAAACTACTCGTTGGCTTAAGCGCCGGTTTAACGGGAACTGCTTTAAAACATTTTGTGAGTGATGCTGTCAGCTAATTAACCCTTAAATAAATTGCAGCATATTGTAAACCAATAAAATAGACTCCTAATCTATTTTATTGAGTTCCAATATGCTGCTTTTTCATTATTTTAATTATTTGTCCATAAACATTCGGCGACACAATTAGGATTATCATCAACTCTAATTTTGTGGTATGTATTTACACCATCTACTTGTGCCTCACTAATAGCTGTTTGACCATAATAAATTTCTTGTTTGTATTGAATGTTCATGTGTTTCAGTGTATGTGTCTTTAAAAAATCTGCTCCCAAAGAATCCAACATCCAGTCAAAATAATGAACGTTATTAACATGTTGATTTGCATCAATATCCATAAAACGCACTTTGTATTCTTGCTTTTTATCTGGTACAGTTGGTCCCTTAGGCAATGGCAAGCGTTCAATTTTCTTAGTATATTCTGCTTCAAAGGGCTCAATCAACTCTGGTTGCATTCGTGTAATTTTTCTTTTTGTTTGATCCATTAAAACAAAAACACTATGCATTTTAGCTAATTCTTTACCATTTTCATCATAAACCCAAAAATTACGGTAACAAAAAAAAGGATTATAGTTTTCTGCTTTAGTTGTAATCTTAACAATTTCATTTGCCTTAGGTAAACGCGTAATATCTACTATATGTTGCGTAACTACCCAGCCTAGACCATAACTTTGAACCTTTTCATTGGTAACCCCAACTGAAGCACTATGATCTTCAGAAATCAGCATCATCATATCAACTAATTTTCCAATCCCTACACATCCAGTAATTTCTGTGTCATAATATACAATTCTCTGTGACTCACTAAACTCTTGAACCATTTTTTCACACCCTAGTCTATTTGATGATATTTATTATATACTTCTTGCTTTTTCAAAGCATTTCTTTTAGCAATTTCTTTAATTGCAATATTAGGTTTCATCGCTTCATGTTCTATTAAGTATTCAACCTGTGCCTTTAAGCTTAGTTTTGCTAATTCATCTTTTTCACTAGTGTCATCCTTACAATTGGAATTTCCCGAAACCAAAACGACAAATTCACCGCGAATTTCTGCCGTCTCACTCCACAAACACAGTTCTGCCATATTTCCACGAATGAATTCCTCATACCTTTTTGTTAGTTCCCGGCATAATACCACTTCACGCTCTTCTCCAAAAACATTTTTCATTGCTACTAATGTTTTCTTTAGCCTATGTGGTGACTCGTAAAAAATTAAAGTTACCGTTTGTTTATTCAATTGTTGTAACTCATCTTTTTGATCTTTTATTTTGCGAGGTAAGAATCCATAAAATAAAAAGGGTTGTGGTACTAATCCCGATGCAATTAGCGCTGTTAATGCTGCATTAGCCCCTGGCAACGGGATAACGGGTATCTGCTTTTTAACACACGCTACGACTAGTTCGTGTCCTGGGTCACTAATTGATGGCATCCCTGCATCACTAACTTGAGCAATATCTTTTCCATTTTGCAGATACTCTAATAATCGCGGAATTCTTTCTTGTGTATTATGCTCATGAAAACTAATCTGTGGTGTCTTTATTTCAAAATAATTTAATAGTTTTGCCGTATTGCGTGTATCTTCAGCCGCAATAAGTTCAACCGATTGTAATATTTCAATTGCTCTGGTTGTCATATCACCCAAATTTCCAATGGGTGTTGGCACTAAATAAAGATGGCCTAGATTACTATCATTTTGAAAACTACTTACTTGTGTATATGACATTTAATGGCGTTCCCCGTAAATCACTCCTTGACAAAATATACATGGTTCATCATTAACTCTGCGTGAACCATACATATCATTGCAGACATGAAATCCTTCCCGATATAATTTCTCTAAATTTTGGCGTGATTTTGATAAACCAGGTTCTTCTTTACTGTTCTTTTGTTCTAATTCTTGTAGTCGCTCACGCAAATGTTGATTCTCAATTTCTAATTCTGCATTTTTTTCAATTATTTGGGTTAGTTCCTTTTTTATCTTTCCCAACATAACAGAAATATCCTGTGTCTGAGCTTCTGTTTTATCAAGACTATCATAAATTTCACGTTTATCCACAAAATCACCTCTTTATTATCTACTATGATAACAATCACAAAGCTTCAATGTTAATGACTCTAAAATATTTTGAAATGAAACATTTACCGCCATTTGTTGCCAAGTCTCCAAGCCTATCTCTAGACCTTTCACTAAATTTTCAACTGTAATATCTTGGGTTTTTCTTATTAGTTCATCCTGATACATAACATACGCAATTTCTTGCTTTCTATCATAATAGACTAACATCGTATCCCGTATAATTAAAATTATCATCTGCAATAGTTGCTCTTGTTGCTTTTTTCCTTCAATACAAGGTATTAACTTGGTTTGTATATTTACAAATGCACGTAAGTCATTTTTCAAAACTAACTCATACCATTCAAAAACAAATTGTATCATTTGATTAAAATTAGCATCATTTGCCATGTTTTGCGCTTCTTCAACGTTTTCAGTCAAATATACTAATAAACACGCTTTTGCATGCGAAATACCTTGTTCTGTAAATTCTTCTATTAATTGTGATTTTGTTAATGAATGTAATTCAATTAACTGACACCGAGAAATCACTGTTGGTAAAATCTTATTAACATGACTTGTTAATAAGAAAATGGTAATTTGTCCACTAGGTTCTTCTAAAAATTTCAATAAGCTATTAGCTGCACTTATCGTCATCTTGTCTACATCTTCAACAATAAAGAATCGCTGTCTACCTTCGACACCACTTTTACTAAATTCCGATTTTAAATAACGTATTTGTTCAACTTTAATTGACTGACTATCTGGCTTAATAAACATAACATCTGGATGATTATTATTTGCTATTCGTCTACACTCTGCACATTTTAAACAAGGTCTTCCATTTTGCCTATTTTCACAAAAAAAATCTTTTGCTACCCACTGTGCCAACTGAACTTTTCCAATTCCTGTTGCACCTGCAAATATATATGCATGAGCTAGTTGTTTATTACATACTAGTTTTGAAAAATGTTGTGTTAATCGCGCCTGCATATCTGTAATTTTTTGCTCCATAATAGCTTCCTAAAAGTGATAGAAACTATCTATTGGTAATATGAACACGGTTGCTCCACCAACTTGAACTTCAATCGGATAAGTATGGGTTACTTCCATTGGTGAATCTAGATTAATTGGTGGTGTCATAAATTGTTCTCTTTTTTGCGAAGATTTTTTAATGATTTCTAGCGTTTCATCCAATCTTGCTTCATCAATCCCAATTAAGAAAGTCGTATTACCTGCGCGTAAAAAGCCTCCTGTAGTAGACAATTTAGTTGCACGAATATCTGCATCAATTAAACTGTTACTTAAGCGGGTACTATCCTTGTCTTGAACTATTGCTACAATTAACTTCATTTTTACTTCCTCCAATTACCGCTGTTAGTTTTCAACTGGGAAAAAATGTGGTATTCGTTGTTCTAATACCGCAATCACATCATCTGTTACTTTGGTTAATGATTGACTGGCATCAATTCTAACTATTCGATGTTTATTAGCAGCTACTAAACTTAGATATGCCTGATGAATATCTTCATAAAACTTCATATTCTCTTGATCTAAACGATTCACTTCATCTGTACGACTAGTCGCAATTCGCTCTAATCCTATTTTAGGATTGACATCAAAGAAAATAGTCAAATCCGGTTCAATTCCGTCGGTTACAAATTGGTTAAGTTTATCAATTTTTTGCATACCAATATTGCGGCCTTTGCCTTGATAAACTAATGAACTATCAACAAAACGATCACATAACACTAATTTATTCGCTTTTAATGCAGGAAGAATTGTTTCAACTAAATGTTGCCGTCTTGATGCTGCATATAATAATGCTTCTGTTTTTGCATCCATCTCCGTAAAGTCAACATTCAATATAACATCTCGAATTGCTTCTGCAATTCTATTCCCCCCTGGTTCACGTGTTAATATAAAGTTATCTTTATTACCATTTTCAGCTAATTTTTGAACAATTTTACGCAAAACACTTGTTTTACCTGAACCATCTGTTCCCTCAAAACTTAAAAAAAATCCATTCACTATGAAAACCTCACCAATTTATATTACTTTTATTGTACTTTTTATAAAGCAAATAATCTACACTTTTTCATTTTTAGTTACAAAGAACCATCAAATTAAAAAAGACTGGAAACATCTTCTTTTTTCACAGTCTCTTATATATCCATTCAATCCATAAGAATAATTGTCGCAAATATCTATTTACAGTTCATTTATTTTTATCACTGAAGCTTGTAATTTTCCTTTTATTTTACGCCGTCTGGCTTCACGAAATAAAAGTTGATATTTTGCTTTTTCAAATTCAACTTCAGCATCAATTTCCTCGCCTATACCATAGATAGATTGCTGTGTTTCACGCTTATTATCCCAACTTTGCTTTGCTCGATTAATATCTTCCAATAAAAGTTCATCATAAGTTCGTCGCATTTTTTGCTTGTTTTTACCAAACATTAAAGATTATCTCCTCTCTAGATTTCAGTCCTACCTTCAAGTGCCTTAAATAGTGTCATCTCATCTGCATATTCAATATCACTACCAACAGATAATCCATGTGCAAGGCGCGTTGTCTTTATCCCTGCAGGTTTAAGCAAACGTGAAATATACATTGCCGTAGCTTCTCCTTCTGGAGTTGCATTTGTTGCTAAAATTATTTCTTTGATTCCCTCATCATTTTGAAGACGTTTAACCAAACTTGTAATATTTAAATCATCTGGTCCTTTTCCTTCAATAGGTGATAATACACCATGTAAAACATGATATAACCCTTGGTACTCTCGCATTTTTTCCAGAGACATCACATCACGTGGCTGTTCTACAACGATTAATTTACTGCGATCCCGTGTTTTATCAGCACAGATAATACATGGATCACTTTCTGTTATATTTCCACAAATACTACAATAATGTAAATCACGCTTAGCCGAAATTAAAGATTTTGCAAAAGAAGTCACATCACTTTCGTCCATATCAATCGTATAAAAAGCCATTCTTGTTGCTGACTTCATACCTATCCCCGGTAATTTCATGTAGCTCTCGATTAATTTTGCAATTGGCTCTGGATATTGCATCGTCTAATACTCTTCTTTCTTCAGCTTTAGAAGCCTGGCATATTTCGGGAATATTTGCCCATTGTTTTTTGTGTTTGTGTTTCCAAGTTAGTCATTGCGTCATTTACAGCAGCAATAATTAAATCTTGCAACATATCCGCATCGTCTGGATCGATTGCCTCTTCTTTGATAGCAATGTCTGTCATTTTATGATCACCTGTAAATTTTACAACAACCGCATCATCTGGAGCATGCCCTTCAAATTCTGTTTTATTCAATTCCTCTTGATCTTTTTGCATATTTTTTTGTAGCTTTTGCATCTGTTTAACCATACCTTGCATATTTCCCATTCCACGCATCATTTTTATATCATCCTTTCGTTTTTAAAGCCTTTAATCTTCTTTAATTTCAATATTTTCAGCGCCAAAAATTTTTTTAGCTTCTTCGACAAGTGGCACTGTTACGTTATCTTTTGCTATCACTGGTTGCTCTACAATTTCTTGTTGCTCAGAAGTTTTGTCTTCACCTTGTCGCTGTTGATAAAACTCTTGCCGAATTTTTTGCCATTTTTCTTCAGGAACAAAAATCAATTCTGGTGCAGTTGCAATCAACCGACTAAGACCATTTTCAACAGCCTCTTTTAATTCAGTATCCATTTGTGCCCGTTGACATATAAAAGGAAAATCACTGACAAGAATAATTCCTGCTGCACTTGCAGCTGCGGGTTTAAACGATCGTAGCATCGCTCTTTGCGCTGGATTAAGCATATTAAGCAAATCGCCCCAAGCTTCCTTTAATTGTAACAAATTTTGCCGTGTAGCGTTATTCAAAAGCGTATAAATTTGCTCTAAATTAATTTTTAACTTGTCATTCTTCCCAGAACTTTTAGTTCCAACTTGCTTGGTATTCGCTTTTTTACTATTTCCTGATTGGATAACATTTGGCTGTTGCTTTAGTTTTTCAATTTGACCTTGTAATTCTTTAACCTGATTTACTAACTGCTTAATTACAGCATGATCACCACTAACTTGCTCTTGTGAAATATTTAAATTTTTTTGTTTAACTTGAGTTAGTTTGACAGTTAGTACTTCTAAATAGATTGATTCATGCGATGTAAACCGCATATTTTCTTGTTGTTCATTTAATAAGTCTATCATTTGATACAACGTCTGTGGTGATATCTGACTTGCAAAGTCTTTAAATTCAGAATCGCTGAACAATTCAATCTCATTTTGTTCAATTATTTTAGGGTCTTGTTGATACAACAATAAATCACGACAATAATTAATCAAATCTTCAACTAATCGCTTAGCATCTTTTCCTTCTTCTAAAATAGCATATAGCGTTTCTAAAGCTCCTGCGGTATCTTGTTTTAGTATTTGAGAAAAATATAAGGTTAATTTTTTTTGGGTAACACTCCCTGTAACTAATAAAGCATTGTCAACTGTTACTTCTCCATTATCCCCAAAAGATATTACCTGATCCAAAATACTTAGTGCATCTCTCATTCCACCTTCAGCTGCCTTAGAAATTACTTTTAATGCATTTTCTTCATAACTGATATCCTTTTGCTGTAAAATGTATTCCATGCGTTGCAATATGTTTTGTGCAGTTATTCGTTTAAAATCAAAGCGCTGTGTTCTAGAAATAATTGTTGCCGGAATTTTATGTGGCTCCGTTGTTGCTAAAATAAAGACAACATTTTCTGGAGGTTCTTCTAGAGTTTTTAGCAATGCATTAAAAGCACCTGTTGACAACATATGTACTTCATCAATAATATACACTTTGTAATCTGAATCTGTAGGAGCATACTTAACTTTATCGCGAATATCTCTTATTTCTTCCACACCATTATTTGAAGCTGCATCAATCTCAATAACATCATTCAATCGCCCAGTGGTTATTGCTTTACAAATATCACATTTATTACAAGGTTCTCCATTTTCTTGATGATGACAATTAAGTGCTTTTGCAAAAATCTTAGCAGCAGATGTCTTACCTGTTCCTCGTGGTCCAGTGAATAAATAAGCATGCGTTGTTTGTTGGGTCATCAATGCATTTTTCAAAGTTCTAGCAATCAGTTCCTGACCAACAAGTTCACTAAATTTTTGTGGACGCCATACACGATACAAAGCCTGATAACTCATAGAATACTCCCTTCTTTTGCAAATAATTAATAAAAAAACCCGATCCAATTACGATCGGGGCTAATAGTCATAATAACTTGAAGCACATGCCAATCCGAACTTAGTGCTGCTTTCTTCCGAACCTGACACGATTCGTAAGGTCAACATTGCTTCAAGGCCTTAACGGCACTATTAATGATACACGATATTACTAAAAATTGCTAGTATTTCCCGATATTTTTCTATTATTTATCTCGTTTTATTCGAATGGTTTGAAAAAAGTCTGTTAATAAAGCTACACACTGAGATCGACAAATTCCTTTTTCTACTATTGCTTGATGATTAAAACGTTTATCTGTTAATAAGTTTAGCAACGTTCCTGCTGCGCCCGCTTTAGAATCTGGTGCACCATAGTAAACTTCCGGTATTCGTGCATTAATGATAGCACCCGCACACATTGGACATGGCTCAAGAGTTACAAAAAGTTGTGTATCTTCAAGTCGCCAATTATGTAACCTCTTATTTGCGGCTTGAATTGCTATTATCTCCGCATGTTGCACCGCATCCTGGTTTTTTTCGCGTAAATTATACCCACGCGCAATTATTCTATTTTCAAAAACGATTACACAACCAATCGGAACTTCACCTAACGCAGCCGCTTTTTTTGCTTCCTCAATTGCACTTTGCATAAAAAACTCTTTTTGCTCATCTGTTAACATCTATTATTCCTTTGTGCTTTGCAAAATAAAATAACCTTTTTCTTTAGCAATAACGGTACAATTTCCAAAGACCTCTTCCATTTTTTTCTTCGCTGAAGGAGCACCTTGTTTCTTTTGTAACACTGCTATCAACATCCCATTTTCTCTTAAATGATCCTTTGCACCACTCAAAATGTTATGGACAACCTCTTTACCAGCACGAATAGGCGGATTTGTTATAATCACATTATAGTCACTTTGCTTAACTTCTTCATACTGATTAGATTCCCAGATATTACTGTTAGTAATTCCGTTATTTTGTGCATTACGTTTTGCTAAATCTAACGCTAACTCATTAACATCAATCATATCTACGACTGCAGTTGGAAACTTCTTTGCTAGGGCTAATCCAAGTGGACCGTAACCACATCCAACATCCAATAACTTTGCATCCTTAAAATCATACAATTCAATAGCATTCAATAAAACACATGAACCAAAATCAACACGTCGTTTAGAAAACACTCCATTATCTGTTATAAAGTGTAACTTATTGCCCAGTAATGTAAAATCCCATTTTTTTTCATCATGTTCTACATCTGGATTTTTTGTATAATAGTAATTGGTCATTTTTTAGTCTCACTTTCTTAAGTCAATTACTATGATACGGATAAATTTTCTTAAAATCAACTATAAATATCTTTTGCTTCTATATATATTTCGCACGATATTACCACTATATATTGGAATTGCACATCATATATACAACAATATATTGTGCTTTGGGCTTGAAAATAAAACAGAATGTTGTATACTTAAGTAACAAATTATATGAAGGGAAGTCGGCATACATGAGTCTTGAATTATATACCAAAAATAATTGTATCCAATGTAAAATGACAAAAAGCTTTTTAACACAACATCATATTTCTTTTGAAGAAAAAAATATCAACACTAATCCTGAATATATTGATTATCTTAAAGACAAGGGCTTTCATACTGTTCCTGTTCTTGAAGAAGATAATCAAGCTATTATTCGTGGTTTTCGTCCTGACTTACTAAAGAAAATTGTCGTTCAATAATGATTTAGGAGCAAAAAATGAAAATAGTTTATTTTAGTGTCACAGGTCAAACACGGCGCTTTATTAAAAAATTAGCAGCTGCTGATACTTACGAAATTGACCCTACAACTGATTTTGAAGAATTAAATGAACCTTTTGTTCTAATTACTCCAACTTATGAAGACAATATTACCGAACCTATACGTGATTTTTTAGATTATGGTTCAAATGCATCTAATTTAAAGGGAATTGTTGGCACAGGAAATCGAAATTTTGCGCAACTTTTTATTTTTACAGCGCGTGATCTTTCCCGTGATTATAACGTTCCCATTATTTATGCCTTTGAATTTAATGGCACACCTAAAGATGTCTCAAATTTTAAGAAAGCGGTGAAGAAACTTGAGTCTCAAAACAATTGATCCCAATGATGTCTCATATTACGATTTGAATAATGAAATAAATTTGCCCGTTAATGGTCAAATTCAATTGAAGAAAGATAAAGAAGCATTAGCTGCATTCTTAGACCAAAATGTTATTCCTAACACTAAAAAATTCACTTCTCTTAAAGAACGATTTACTTATTTAATTAATAATGATTATCTAGAAAAAGAATTTATCAATAAATATGACTTTTCTTTTATTGAGCATTTATATCAGCAACTTGAACAACATCATTTTGAATTTAAAACTTTTATGGCAGCTTATAAATTTTATGCCCAATATGCTTTAAAAACAAACGATGGGGCCTATTATTTAGAATCCTTCATTGATCGTGTAGCTATAAATGCCTTATTCTTTGCTGATGGCGATGAAAAACTAGCATTACAACTGGGAAATGAATTAATTAATCAAAGATATCAACCAGCTACACCTAGTTTTTTAAATGCAGGTCGGAAACGTCGCGGTGAACTAGTTTCGTGTTTTTTAATTCAAATGACTGATGATATGAACTCAATTGGTCGTGGAATTAACTCAGCACTTCAACTTTCAAGAATCGGTGGTGGCGTAGGTATAACTTTAAGCAATCTACGTGGTGCAGGAGCTCCTATTAAAAACATCCAAGGAGCTGCTTCTGGCGTCGTACCTGTTATGAAGCTATTGGAAGATAGCTTTTCTTATTCAAATCAATTAGGTCAGCGTCAAGGTGCTGGTGCTGTATATTTAAATGTCTTTCACCCTGATATTGAAGCTTTCTTGGCAACAAAACGTGAAAATGCTGATGAAAAGGTTCGTGTCAAAACACTATCGCTTGGTGTTGTTGTACCAGACAAGTACTATGAGTTAGTTGCTAAAGATGCGGAGATGTATCTTTTTGATCCATGGGGTGTTGAACGTTCATATGGCGTTCCATTTTCATATGTTGATATTACCAAGGAATATGACAATATGGTTTCCAATCCAGATATTCCTAAAAAGAAGATTAAAGCTCGTGAATTAGAAACTGAGATTAGTAAGTTACAGCAAGAATCTGGTTACCCTTATATTATTAATATTGATACCGCTAATGAGGCAAGCCCCATTGCTGGTAAGATTATCATGAGTAATCTATGCTCTGAAATTTTACAGGTTCAAAAGCCTTCCATTATTAACAACAAACAAGAATATACTGAATTAGGTACTGATATTAGCTGTAACTTAGGTTCAACCAATATCGTCAATTTAATGGCTTCCCCTGACTTTGGAAAATCTGTTGAATCAATGGTGCGCGCTCTAACCTTTGTAACTGATCATTCAAGTATTGATGTTGTTCCTTCAGTTCAAAATGGAAATGCACAAGCTCATACTATCGGATTAGGTGCAATGGGATTACATGCTTTTCTTGCCAAGAATCATATGTATTATGGTTCAAAAGAAGCACTAGAATTTACAAGCACTTATTTTATGCTATTAAATTATTGGACGTTAGTTGCTTCTAATAAAATAGCGCAAGAACGCCAAGAAACCTTTGTCGATTTTGATAAAAGTGACTATGCATCTGGCAAGTATTTCGAAAAATATCTTTCACAGGATTTCACACCAAAATCAGCTAAAATTAAGTCCATTTTTGAAGATGTTTTCGTCCCAACTCCAGCAGATTGGGATAAATTAAAACAAAACATTATACAAACTGGCCTTTACCATCAAAATCGATTAGCTGTTGCTCCAAATGGTTCTATTTCGTATATTAATGATACAACAGCTAGCCTGCATCCCATTATTAATAAAATTGAAGAAAGACAAGAACGAAAAATAGGTAAAATTTATTACCCGGCTCCTTACCTATCAAATGACACCATTCCTTATTACCAATCTGCTTATGATACTAGTATGATTAAAGTTATTGATACCTATGCAGCGGCACAGCAACATGTAGATCAGGGAATGAGTCTCACCTTATTTATGCGTTCTTCTATTCCAACCGGTCTTTATCCATGGAAAGAAAAGCATATTGATAAAATGACAACGAGAGATCTTTCCATTCTAAGAAATTACGCTCACAGCAAAGGAATTAAATCCATCTACTATATTCGCACTTTTACGGATGATAATAGTGAAGTCGGCGTTAACGAATGTGAAAGTTGTACGATTTAAGGAGAATTACGCATGGAAGAAAATTACACTGCAATAAATTGGAATAACATTGAAGATCAGATTGATAAAGCTACTTGGGAAAAATTAACAGAACAATTTTGGTTAGATACACGCATTCCTTTATCAAACGACTTAGCTGACTGGCGTTCTCTAACAGATGAAGACAGAGATATTGTAAGCAAAGTATTTGGTGGCTTAACCTTATTAGATACTCTCCAATCCCAAGATGGCATGTCATCATTAAAAAAAGATGTTCGTTCACAACACGAAAAAGCCGTTATGAATAATATCGAATTCATGGAATCTGTTCATGCTAAAAGTTATTCATCCATTTTTTCTACTTTAAATACACCAAGTGAAATAGATGATATTTTCACTTGGACGAATAACAATGAAGTTTTGCAATATAAAGCAAACAAAATAAATTCTATTTATCAAAACGGAAAGCCTCTCGAGAAAAAAGTTGCTTCTGTTTTCTTAGAAACATTTTTGTTTTATTCTGGTTTCTATACACCACTATATTGGTTAGGGCATAACAAATTAGCTAATGTGGCAGAAATTATTAAACTGATATTAAGAGATGAATCCGTCCATGGAACTTATATAGGCTACAAATTTCAACTTGGTTTCAATGAATTATCTGAGACTGAACAAGAAGACTTTAAAAACTGGGTATATGAATTACTTTATGACTTGTATGAAAACGAAGAAAAATATACCGCCCTTCTTTACGATAAGGTTGGTTGGACAGAGGATGTTCTAACTTTTCTTCGTTACAATGCTAACAAAGCTTTAATGAATCTCGGCTTTGATCCATTGTTCCCAGATAATGCAGACGATGTAAATCCAGTCGTAATGAATGGTATTTCCACTTCAACTTCAAATCATGATTTCTTCTCTCAGGTTGGTAATGGCTATTTATTAGGAAATGTAGAAGCTATGAGTGATAACGATTATCTTTTCCATTTTGATGATGAAAACTAATCATTTATATTCTTAAATATCATGACCACCCGTCAAACGGGTGGTTTGCTCCAGGGCTATAAGCCCTATGTACTTGCCAGCGTCTCAAGGCGCTG
>NZ_JAIULA010000050.1 GCF_024160875.1 Ligilactobacillus ubinensis
GAAGCTTTTTTACAATATTTACGTAAGTGAAAACGATCTAAGATGAAGGTGCACTGTGGAATAAAGTCGACTCCACACTTAATCCATTGAGCACCGTCGCCACTCAAATAAACTCTTTCTGACTGATAGTTGGCATTTACATAATCTAGGACTGTCGTCCATAATTCTTCATTATCTCCGCTCAGATAGTTACCTGTAAAGTAATGTGGATTGATCAGCGGATGCCGCGAATCAGTTAGATCATAACCTTCATGGACATAAACCAATTTCATGAAACGGTTAGTCCCATCCTGGTAAGCAACATGATCTTCGTCAGCTTCAATAAATAGCGTTTGGATTGGTTTTTTAGTAGGTTTCTCAGTCACAGAAGGTTCATTGGGCAATTGTTTTCCTTCATGATGAACGATGTTCATTACCGTTGTTTTGGAATGTATTCCCAGATGTGGGATCATAGAAAGTGCTTCTTGGTAAGTATGCCCCGCAACATTTTCTAAAATTCGCGCTTTGACCCCAAGGGTCATCCGGCTATATTTCTGCCAGCTTAGGACTTCATCCAACAAAAAGAAATAATCTTGGGTTTCTTTATTTTGATAATACGTTCGCTTGACAGTGAAATCACCATACAAAGTCGACTTAGTTGTTTCACGGATATCTTTGATTGCAAATTGATGTTTGCGAATCTCAGACTCCTTAAACTTCCGGTCGGCTTCTTCTAGAAAGGCTCTGATCAAGTTTAGGCATAGTTTTCTCCCTGCAGTCATAGTATTTTCGATCCATTCATCAAAGGTAAGTGCCTGATCCAGTACTTTTTCACCATTTTTTGTAAAATCCGTCCACATTTCTTCGCTCATTTGTTGTAAAATATTCATTAGGAAATAACTCTCTCTTTCATTGTTC
>NZ_JAIULA010000051.1 GCF_024160875.1 Ligilactobacillus ubinensis
AACTTAAAGAACGGCGTGATAAGATGCTTGAACATCAAGCACAACAAGTGGTTTATGGTCAAAGGAATAGTTACTCAAAAACTGACCATGATGCCACTTTTATGCGGGTTAAGGAAGATCCAATGCAAAATGGTCAATTAAAACCAGCGTACAATGTTCAAATTGCCACGAGTAATCAGTTTATTACGGGATATCAACTTTTCCAAAATCCAACTGACACAAGAACCTTACCAACATTTGTTAACCATTTGAAGATTAATGATATGTTAGGTACTACCATCGTTGCGGACGCTGGGTACGGTTCCGAGAGTAATTACCGCTTCTTAGAAGATGAATTTGATCAGCATACGGTACTAATTCCATATGGCACAATGCTTAAAGAAAATAGCCGAAAATGGCGGAGTGACGACTGTAAAGTGATGAACTGGGATTATTATGAAAAGGATGACTATTTTATCAATCCACAAGGTGTCCGTTTTAATTTCAATGCTTATCGTCAACGGACTGATAAGTATGGTTTTAATCGCGATTTTAAAGAATACGTCGCCGAAAAATACGATGATAATCACCAACTAATTACCGCTGCTTTAACACCCAAAGGAAATCTAAAGCGCATCTCTGTGAATGAGAATTGGGAATACTTTAAAGCAAAACAACGTACTTTACTTTCAGCTCCAGCGACTGGTCGGATCTATGCACAACGCAAGATTGAT
>NZ_JAIULA010000052.1 GCF_024160875.1 Ligilactobacillus ubinensis
TTTGCATCCAAAGCTAATGGCTTTTCACAGAAAGTAAATTTTCCAGCTTTCAATGCTGCCATTACTATTTCATAGTGCGCTTCATTGCTCGCTGTACAAACAATAACTTCAACATTAGGATCATTAATCACATCATGGTAATCAGCATAATCTTTTGCTTTCAACCCTTGTTCATCCAACACTTTTTGTGCTTTCCCAGGTACAATATCACAAACAGCTGTTACTTCAACATTTGCAATTGTTTTAGTAAGTCGTTCTAAGTGATCTGCTCCGATAAAGCCCATTCCGATAACGCCAACTTTTGTAGTCATAATTAAAAACTCCTTTTCGTCTTAGTATTCTGAAACCAAATTATCAAACATATATTTATGTGCTTTTTGTGCCATTTCAAGCGGATTAGCTTTTTCTGGATCTTGCTCGGCTTCAACAATAATCCAACCCTTGTAATTATGTTCAACCAATTCTTTAAATACTGGTTTAAAATCTAAGTACCCATCACCAGGTACTGTAAACATTCCATTCAAAAATGATTGTTGGAAAGTTAACCCTCTTTCACGGCTGTCTTTTTCCTTGTCTCTTCGTACGTCTTTGAAATGAACATGAACGATACGATCAATATGAGCTTTCAAAAGCGGTAAGTATTCACCATCTGAAACAGAAATATGCCCTGTATCATACAATAGACC
>NZ_JAIULA010000053.1 GCF_024160875.1 Ligilactobacillus ubinensis
GGTCCGGCGTTGTTGTTTAACCGGATTTGGAGACACTTTCTGAGTCGCTACAATCGTCTCATTTAAGTCAACTAAGTGATCTTCAACCTTGCTGATCATCACATCTAACAATTCTGGCGTTAACTCTGAACCTGCAGGAACTTCACCGACAACTTTAGCTTCATGCAGTTCACCTAATAACGTAACGAGTTTTTCACGATTCATCTTATCAAAGCGAATAGTATTTTTCTTCCACACAAAACTATACTTGTTTGCGTCGGCTAGGATCTTAGTCCCATCAATGAAAGAAACATCGTCAATTAGGCCATTTTGCCGAAGATACTGTGTCATTTGTGATAAACTATCGGTCGTCAAATCAGTTAATTCAGCGGAAATTCTAAAGCGACAGATTGTTCGGTAAGATGGCACTTGATCGGCAATTAACCAACCAGCGGGCTTATTTTCACGAGCGAATCGTTCAATCTTACGACTACTGAAAATACCGTAACTGTACGCTAAAAGAACCAGTTTTAACATTGCGCTAAGATTGTATTCTCGTGGTCGCCCAAACTGGTAATTATATTTAAGTTTTAAGTTTTCGACTAATTGGTTAATGTAACGTGCAGGATGATTTTCTGCCGGAATATAATCTAAAGCGATACTCAAAGTGGTTTGATTTATGTTATAATAATCTTG
>NZ_JAIULA010000054.1 GCF_024160875.1 Ligilactobacillus ubinensis
CTATTAAGTATTATCGTGTTGAAAATGATATAGTTGGTTCAAAAAATATTGGAATTACAGTACTGCTTTTAGTTTTACTTGGAATTGTGTTTATGCTATCAGATAAGTATAGTTTCGTTTTTTTCTTTTCTATTTATGGAGTTATGTATTTTTTATCTATATATACACTAGCAGATATTGAAAATTATGAAGTTAAAGGTCATGATTTAGAAGGCTACTCCTATAAGTATCTAATTCTTTTCTGTGTGTTGTTTATACTAGTATTTCTTTTGAGATCTAGTCGTCTACTATTAAATACTCTTCAGTATGATTACTTTGTATACGGCGTATTCTTTTTTGTATTGTGTGTATTGGTACTAGTAGTATTTTCTAGAAATAGACCTCAAAGAAGAGTGTCTAGCGGTTTAAGTTATATGACGATACTTAATGGGGCATTAGGTAATTATCTTTTTTTGTTTAGTTCTTTGTATGCTGCGGGGTATTATGGACACAGTCAACTGATTGTAAAATTTTACTTGCCATATATTTTAGGAATAATGATAGCACCAAAAGTAGGTAGTTTATTAGGAGGGATAAATAAGAAATTTGCTTTAATTGGAATATTAAGTGGATTGACATT
>NZ_JAIULA010000055.1 GCF_024160875.1 Ligilactobacillus ubinensis
CTCTCAAAACTAAACAAAGTTTCGACAATTGTGTAGGTTTCCGTTATTTTCCTTAGAAAGGAGGTGATCCAGCCGCAGGTTCTCCTACGGCTACCTTGTTACGACTTCACCCCAATCATCTGTCCCACCTTAGACGGCTAGCTCCTAAAAGGTTACCCCACCGGCTTTGGGTGTTACAAACTCTCATGGTGTGACGGGCGGTGTGTACAAGGCCCGGGAACGTATTCACCGCGACATGCTGATTCGCGATTACTAGCGATTCCGACTTCATGTAGGCGAGTTGCAGCCTACAATCCGAACTGAGAATGGTTTTAAGAGATTTGCTTGCCCTCGCGAGTTTGCGACTCGTTGTACCATCCATTGTAGCACGTGTGTAGCCCAGGTCATAAGGGGCATGATGACTTGACGTCATCCCCACCTTCCTCCGGTTTATCACCGGCAGTCTCGCCAGAGTGCCCAACTTAATGCTGGCAACTGACAATAAGGGTTGCGCTCGTTGCGGGACTTAACCCAACATCTCACGACACGAGCTGACGACAGCCATGCACCACCTGTCATTTTGTCCCCGAAGGGAAA
>NZ_JAIULA010000056.1 GCF_024160875.1 Ligilactobacillus ubinensis
CGGGGTCGAACCGATACGTCCTCAACGGACACTGGATTTTGAGTCCAGCGCGTCTGCCAATTCCGCCACACCGGCATGTTTTCTTGTTAGCGCCTCCGCTAAAAGGCGGTAACCGGATTTGAACCGGTGATAAAGGTTTTGCAGACCTCTGCCTTACCACTTGGCTATACCGCCATTATTTAGGATTCATTTCCTTACTGGGGTAGCTGGATTCGAACCAGCGCATGACGGTACCAAAAACCGTTGCCTTACCACTTGGCTATACCCCAATCTTTTCTAGGGCGGTAGGTGGGAATCGAACCCACGCGTGCCGGAGCCACAATCCGGTGCGTTAACCACTTCGCCACTACCGCCATTTTGCTACTAACAGGGATAGTAGGAATTGAACCCACACCGACGGTTTTGGAGACCGTAGTTCTACCTTTAAACTATATCCCTATTAATGGAAGGGAGTGGATTCGAACCACCGAACCCGAAGGAGCGGATTTACAGTCCGCCGCGTTTAGCCAGACTTCGCT
>NZ_JAIULA010000057.1 GCF_024160875.1 Ligilactobacillus ubinensis
TTCTTTCGAATAGATAGCCCTACACATTTGATTTGTCTAAAAACTTTGTTCAGTTTTCAAAGATCTACTTTTTTAATAAATAACAAAAGTTCAAAAAAGCAACTTTCATTATAAAAGGCACTGCAATTTACTAAACAGTATTTATAATATACCGTTTTTAAAGGCTTTCGTCAAGCATTTTTTTGCAGCAAAGTCAGCAATGATTTTTACTTTTTATAGATTGCGAACAAAAAAACATTTTTTAAAATTTAAGATCGTATTTTTGACCAAAATGAAATTATTTTAGCATTATTCAGCTAATTAAGTTCGCTTAAAGCTTTATATTCTCTGTTAAATATTTTTCTTCACTTACTTATTTGACTCGTTAATTATTTTTCTCACATATCATTATTTATAATCATGACCACCCGTCAAACGGGTGGTTTGCTCCAGGGCTATAAGCCCTATGTACTTGCCAGCGTCTCAAGGCGCT
>NZ_JAIULA010000058.1 GCF_024160875.1 Ligilactobacillus ubinensis
GTCACACCATCTCAGCATTACCGAAACCTCAGCTGCGGAAATAGAGGTGTTTCAACGTGCATTTGATAGTGTTGGTGATGTTCACCCACTGATTCACACAGATCGTGGGGCAGCTTATACATCTGGCGCTTTCAACAACTTTCTTGGGCGTTACAATGTAACTCGCAGCATGTCTCGTCCAGGCACACCATATGATAATGCGCCAATGGAACGTTGGTGGAATGAGTTCAAATTGCGCTGGATGGATCGTCATCCGATGCCTAACACCTTTGAAGAACTCGCGAAGCTGGTGGAAGAAGGTATTGAATACTTCAATCACCACAATCGTTCAGCACAAAGAAACGGCCTCACTCCAGATGAATACTGTAATGAAGCCGCTTAGAGATAGATTCAATTTTATATTATTTCATTTGTCAACTTGACAGGGCGTAGTGCA
>NZ_JAIULA010000059.1 GCF_024160875.1 Ligilactobacillus ubinensis
GCTGTACTGTGTTGTGCATTTAAGCGTGTTGCTACTTGTGGTACCGTTGGTAATTCCAATACCCCTTCTTCACCTACAACATCACATTTAATATCATATCCATATTGACAACGAACAAATACTTGCAAGTAAATATTAATACCCGATTTTGTTTCCATCATCACAATTTGCGGATCTTTAATATCCTTGTTTTGTGCATGTCTTGTTTGGCGTGGTGCAAATACACGAATGTTCGCATAATCATCATTAACTAACCAGTGATCTAAATCTATTTCATGAATTGCAGTTTCAATAATTGATCTTCTTGAATCATATTCTTCTGGCTGTGTTTGGTTATAGTGACGTTCATCAATCATTAACGGTTGTCCAATTACACCATCGTCAATCATCTTTTTCATCTGAACATATTC
>NZ_JAIULA010000005.1 GCF_024160875.1 Ligilactobacillus ubinensis
TGTGGAGTCGACTTTATTCCACAGTGCACCTTCATCTTAGATCGTTTTCACTTACGTAAATATTGTAAAAAAGCTTCCGTAGGAATTGCCGGTCTGGATCGGACTTTATATCATTGGGCTTTAGCTGGAAAAACCAACTTTATCCAGGATTACTTTAAGGTCCGTTTTAGTGACCCAATAGTAACTGTTAGCCAATGCCAAAGCTTGAAACAGGCCGCTAAATATTTGACCAACAATGCCGTAGCAATCCGCGAAAACCGCTTAGAGGACTATCATGGCTGTTCAGCTGAAGGTCATATCAGCCACTATCTGTCACGGCGTTTGAGTTCGCGTCCGCAAGGTTGGAGTTTGGTTGGTGCGCAAAGTGTCGCACGGACACTAATCTTCCAACTAAATGGTGGCAATATCACCAATTTCTTACAGATGGAACAGCAAAAAACGTGCAAGCAGGAAAAAATTATCCGATTCGATCGACGGCTGAATGTCAGAAAAAACATTAAAAATAAGTATTATGAACAAGCACAAGTTGCATTCAGTGGTCACCTGCGGGGACAGCGGAGTTTGTGGCAACATAGCCTACAGGTTGGTTGGTAGTTCAAAGATGTCAATTTTAAGCTTAGTAGGCGGCTAATGTGCTTGTCAACTAATTCCTTGTTTTCATTGGGATCATGTCAAGAGAAGGAGCGTCAGCGGCTCTTGACGTGATTTCAATGAAAATATAAAATAATTCAAGCATAGAAGCTGAATAAAAATAAAGATCGCAATTACAAAAAGCAGCGAAACAGGCTCTCTAAAAATTTACCCACACAAAGTTGACACTATCGTATTTTCTTTCATCCTACTAATGTTACTTAAAAATGTGCTAAAATTAAGTGGATTAACTTTAATTAGGAGGATCTATATGAACATAGTAAAACAACGACTCTCAGCTTGTACAAGCATTCTTGTAGGAAAAAAAGCTACTCTTGATGGTTCAACTTTTATTGGCCGCAATGAAGACTTTAAAAGTGCCTGGCCTAAACATATGTGTGTTCATTCTCATAAGGAATTTAAAGCAACACAAAGTTTTGTTTCTAAAAGTAATGGGTTTAAAATTAGTTTACCTTCAATTCGTTATAAATATACTGCAACTCCTGAATGGACAGATGAATTTGGTTTATTAGAAGAAAATGGTATTAATGAATATGGAGTAGCAATGAGCGCAACAGAAAGTGCCTATGCTAATTCTAACGTATTAAGTTATGATCCTTTAGTTAAAGATGGTATAAGTGAGGAGGCCATGTTAACTGTCGTTTTACCTTATGTATCTACTGCAAAAGCCGGTGTAAAACGTCTTGGTGAGATTGTAACTAAGCATGGCGCAAGCGAAGCAAATGGAATTTTATTTGCCGATAACAATGAAGTCTGGTATATGGAAATAGGTAGTGGTCATCATTGGGTTGCCCAAAGAATACCAGATGATTGCTATGCGGTCGTTGCTAATCAATTATCTATTCAAAAAATTGATTTTAATGATTCTGCGAATTTTCTAGCGTCACCTAATATTCAACAATTTGTTCAGAAAAATCATTTAAATCCTGCCTTAGAAAGTAATTTTATCTTTCGAGATATTTTTGGAACGCATACTCTTTTTGATGAAATATATAATACTCCGCGAGTCTGGTATGGGCAAAAATTTTTAACTCCTTCCAAAGAACAAGTACCTATGGACGAAAACTTAGCCTTTACTTTAAAACCAGATCGCAAATTAGGAATAGATGATTTAACCTACGTTCTCAGCTCGCATTTTCAAAAAACGCCTTATGATCCCATTGGACAAGGTGATGCAACGCTAAAACATAAATTTCGGCCGATAAGTTTAGCCAAAACTCAAGAATCACACGTATTGCAACTACGTCCGAATTTACCGCCCGCATTATCAGGAATTCAGTGGCTCGCCTTAGGTGTACCTGCACAGAGTATCTTTGTTCCTTTCTATGCAGGAGCAAGTGATGTTCATTCAGCATACAAGTTAGGTAATGAAACCTACTCCCCTGATTCTGCTTACTGGACATATAAACATGTTGGAATTTTAGTAGATGCTCATTATCCGTTATTTGGTCCTATTCTTAAAGACCTTCAAGATGAACTGACTACTAAATTCAAGCAACATATCCATCTTATTGATCAAAAGGCTATCCAAAATTCTTTTTCAGGCAAAGAACTTGAAGAATATTTAACAAAAAACTCTATTGAACTGCAAGAACTTGGGTTGACTGAATTTAAAAAATTGGCCGCTCAGCTTATAACAAGCGCAACTGATCTTTCACCATTGAACTTCAAAACAGATGCCAATCTTTAATAAAGGATGATGAGTACAAGTGCAACTAACAAAAACAAATGGCTATCTTTTATTCCAATCTGATGCTACACATCTTTACTGTGATCCGACGCATTATGCTAATGAATTAGATGGCAAATTAATCCTAATTACCCATCTTTATCCATCGTTATTTGATGTTTTAGAATCACTTTCTTCAAATACAACCGTTCTCTTAAGTTTAGACTTACTTTTTTTACTGCAAAAACTGCAACGTTTTTTTGCTTATAAAAAGTTTACTTTGAGTTTTAAAATTTTACCTTGCTCGTATGCCGTTACACTTGGAAATATACATCTTACTGCTGAAAACAGCGACGACAGTCTTTACGGTTCTATTGTCGTTTTAATCCAAGATCAACAAACAAAAATAGGTTATGCACCTATTTTTGATCCCCATGGCAAACATAAAAAGCGTATAAAAAAATGGAAAAAAAAATGGAGTCAAATCCATTTAGATTTGCTAATTGTTGATTCATCTTTGTTAAATCCAGTAGATAATTTACATCACTTTACTGAACTTGATAATCACAAAGAATTTAGTTCATTCATTAATAAGATACAACCTCATGAATTAGCTTATGTTAGATTTAGTCCTTGGAATCCTGAACTACTATTATCTTTTAATGACATCGCTCTAAAAAGTAACTATCATATTGTTTGGCCCGACTATTGGAAGAACTTTCTACAATCATTTTCTCCTTATGCTGATTTAAAAAATACAGATTCTATAGTTTCTGGGCAAAAACTATATTTTTCGGATAAAGTTAAAGTAACAAATTATTATGAATACTACTATGAATTACCTCCGCTTTTATCAACTATTTCCAATCAGGAATGGGCAGAATTTGCAAAGATTATTAATGCCAAAGCACTAAAACTTTTATAGTATATTGACATAAACTTATGAATTCTAGTTATAAACAAATAGGAACTGTATCATATTGAGATAAAAGAATCACAATATAATACAGTTCCTATTTGTTTTTTCTTTAAATACTATTTTTGTGTAAAAATATACACAAAAGATAGCTAGTTGCGCTAATTTGGGATTACCGCTATTATTACTGATCCTTTTTAATCACTCTATTTTTTATAATAATTAAAAAAACTATTTCAGATAACAGACCCAACTAATTGGCAATATTATCTAAAATAACTTTAAAGTTACCGACTATTCTTACTCATAATTAGCCTTTTGCAATATCATCTAATTACTTCTTATTGTACTCTTCATCTGTTTTTAAAACAGCCATAAATGCATCTTGCGGAACATCTACTGTTCCAACCGATTTCATGCGCTTTTTCCCGCGTTTTTGTTTATCAAGCAGTTTGGCACGTCGATCAGGATCACCCGTATGAATCTTGGCCGTTACATCTTTACGATAAGCCTTAATATTAGTTCGTGCAATAATCTTTGCACCTATTGCTGCTTGAATTGGAATTTCAAAGTTCTGCCGCGGAATTACATTCTTTAAACGAACAACGATTGTTCGTGCTCGTTCTTGCGCAAAATCACGATGCGCTATAAAGCTTAGTGCATCAACCTTGCTACTATTTAGTAAAATATCAATTTTAACTAAATCACTAGGCCTATTCTCAATTATTTCATAGTCCAGTGATGCGTATCCCTTGGTGCTTGACTTTAATCGATCAAAAAAATCAAAAATGATTTCAGATAGTGGTATATCATAGATAACATTAACCCGATAATCATCTAAATAATCCATCGTAACAAAAATTCCTCGTTTTCGCTGACACAACTCCATAACCGGCCCCACATAATCATTAGGTACCATAACAGTTGCTTTAACAAATGGTTCATTAATTTCTTTAATACCAGATGCTTCTGGCATTTCTGATGGATTATCAACCACTCTATGCGCACCATCTGTAAGCTCAACATCATACGTAACAGAAGGTGCTGTTGTAATTAAATCCATATTAAATTCGCGCTCAAGTCTTTCTTGAACTACATCCATATGCAACATTCCTAGAAAACCAGCTCTAAAACCAAAACCTAACGCCTGCGATGTTTCTGGTTCAAATTCTAACGCAGCATCATTTAACTGTAATTTTTCTAATGCTTCACGCAAATCATTATATTTTGCATTATCTGTTGGATAAAGCCCTGAATAAACCATTGGATGCATTTCACGGTAACCTTCTAATGGTTTAGCAGTTGGATTTGTGGCGCTCGTAACAGTGTCACCAACTCTTGTATCTTGAATATCTTTAATAGATGCTGTTAAATATCCAACATCACCTGCCATTAAAAAATCACGTTTTAATGGCTTAGGCGAATTGACTCCAACCTCAACAACTTCATATTCAGTGTTGCTGTTCATTAGTCTGATTCTGTCACCGGTTTTAACAGTTCCTTCTACAACCCGAATACTTAGTACAACACCACGGTAATCATCATAAACAGAATCAAAAATTAAGGCTTTTAAAGGTGCATTTAAATCTCCTGTAGGTGCTGGAATATTATACACAATTTGTTCTAGCATTTCCTCAATTCCAAGTCCCACCTTAGCACTTGCTAAGACAGCTTCTGAAGCATCAATACCAATCATATCTTCAATTTCTTGACGAACTACCTCTGGTTGTGCTGAGGGTAAATCTATTTTATTTATAACAGGTACTATTTCTAAATTATCATCAATTGCCAGATAAACATTTGCTAATGTCTGCGCCTCTACACCTTGTGCTGCATCTACTACTAACACTGCACCTTCGCAAGCAGCTAATGAACGTGAAACCTCATAAGAAAAATCAACATGCCCCGGTGTATCAATTAAATGAAAAATATAGGTTTCACCATCTTTAGCATGATAATGCAATTCAACAGCATTTAATTTAATTGTAATTCCTCGTTCACGTTCCAGATCCATGGAATCTAGTAATTGATCTTGCATCTCACGTTTTGAAACCGTATCTGTCATTTCTAAGATTCTATCTGCCAATGTAGATTTGCCGTGATCAATATGCGCCACTATTGAAAAATTACGAATATGCTTCTGACGCTCCTTCATCTGTTTTAAATCCATGAAGATTCCTTCCTACTTTCTATATTGTTCAAAAAATATTAGTTGTCTACTCTCTAATTAGAGTAACTATGTTCAAAAATTTTAACTTAGTATTTTAAAAGTAAATCTATCCAAGATAATGCTAAACTGAACCTCCAAAATTGTCAATTTTCTCCTTTGGAAGTTCAGTCTATATGCATACTTTATTTCTTTTTACGTTGCTTTTTACGCCATTTTTCAAATATGCTATTGTCCCCTGTTGGATCTTCACCAGAGACTTCAGCAAATTTGTGTAGTATGTCTTTTTGTTCTTTAGTCATATTTTTAGGTGTAACAATTTCTACGGTTACTTTTTCATCACCGTTGCCACCACCACGCAAACGAGGAGCACCTTTTTCACGTAATCGGAATGTTGTTCCTGTTTGTGTTCCTGCAGGTACCTTCATTTCTACATCACCATGAACAGTTGGTACTTTTATATTATCACCTAGTGCAGCTTGAACAAAACTTATTGGCATAGTGAAGTAAATTTCCGCTCCATCTCTTTCAAAGCGATCACTTTTCGCAACTCTGAAAATAATGAATAAATCGCCATATGGTCCACTGTTTTTACCAGCTTCACCTTGTCCTTGTAAACGCATTTGATTTCCATCTTCAACTCCGGCAGGAATCGTTACTTGAATTTCATGATTTTCACTTATATGACCACTACCATGACAAACAGTACATTTTTCTTTAATTTCTTTTCCGGTTCCATGACAAACATCACATTCTTGTTGTGTCATCATACGTCCAAGCGGTGTCTGCCGTTGGACTTGAATAAAGCCACGACCACCACATTTATGGCAAGTAACAGGTGCTGTGCCTTCTTTAGCTCCCGTTCCATGGCACTTTTTACATTGTGCTTCTCGTGTATACTGAATACTTGTTTTCTTACCAAATATAGCTTCTTCAAATGTTAAATTCATTTCATATTGTAAATCACGACCTTGTCGTGGAGCTGTTCTTGAATGATCGGTAGTACCACCACCGCCAAAGAAAGAGTTAAAAATATCTTCAAAACCACCGCCACCGCCAAAGTCAAACCCACCATTACTAAAGCCGCCACCAAAACCTTGTTGATTACCACCAAATCCATATTGGTCATACTGTGCCTTTTTTTGAGGATTGCTCAATGTTTCATAAGCTTCACTTATTTCTTTAAACTTTTCTTCTGCACCTGGATCTTTATTTAAATCAGGATGATATTTCTTAGAAAGTTTCCGATATGCTTTTTTTATTTCATCTGCAGAAGCATCTTCAGAAACACCCAAAACATCATATGGATCTCTTTGTTCAGCCATCTTTTTCCTCCAAGAATTCTCTTAATAATTATACTAATTAGCGTACCATACTTAGACAGGAATAAAAAGACCTTCTTATCTGCCTAAAATTTTTTGCAAAGAAAGGACCGGGACGAAACACTTCTGGTTTTGCCACCGGTCCCCCGATTTAATTATATAATTAATTATTTTTTGTCAGGGTCTACTTCTTTGAAGTCGCCATCGACTGTGTTATCGTCTTTATTCTCTGTTGCATCAGTTGCTTGACCATCAGCTTGTTGTGCTTGTTGCGCTTCTTGGGCTTGTTGGTACAATTTAACAGATACATCTTGAACAATTTTTGTTAATTCATCTTTCTTAACTTTCATGTCCTCAATATTGTTATCTTCTTGAGCCTTCTTAAGTGCTTCTTTTGCATCCTTGACTTTAGTAACTTCTTCTTCAGAAACTTTACCATCAAGTTCTTTTAATGTCTTATCAGTTTGGAAAATTAATTGATCTACCTCATTACGCAAATCAACTTCTTCTTTACGCTTCTTATCTGTCTCTTCGTTTTCTTTAGCTTCTTTAACCATCCGGTCAATTTCATCATCGGATAAGCCAGATGAACTCTTAATGGTAATCTTCTGTTCTTTATTAGTACCCAAGTCTTTTGCAGAAACATTAACAATACCATTCTTATCGATATCAAATTTAACTTCAATCTGTGGGATTCCACGAGGTGCAGCAGGAATATCTGTTAACTGGAAACGACCTAAAGTCTTATTGTCAGCAGCCATTGGACGTTCACCTTGTAAAACATGAATATCAACAGCAGGTTGATTATCAGCTGCGGTAGAAAATACTTGTGATTTTGAAGTAGGAATTGTCGTATTACGGTCAATTAACTTAGTGAAAACCCCGCCCATTGTCTCAATACCAAGTGATAATGGTGTAACATCAAGTAAAACAACGTCTTTAACGTCACCTGTAATAACACCACCCTGGATAGCAGCACCTAAAGCAACTGCTTCATCTGGGTTAACAGATTGGTTAGGTTTGTGATTTGTTTCTGCTTCAACAGCTTCTTGAACAGCAGGAATTCTAGTTGAACCACCAACTAAAATAACTTCATCAATATCTGTGTTACTTAATCCTGCATCTCTTAGTGCATTACGTACAGGAATCTTTGTGCGTTCAACTAAACTTTCTGTTAATTGATTAAATTGTGCCCGTGTCAAAGTTGTTTCTAAGTGTAATGGGCCATTTGCGCCAGCTGTTATAAATGGTAATGAAATTTGTGCTTGTGTAGCAGAAGAAACATCTTTCTTAGCTTTTTCAGCAGCATCCTTTAGTCGTTGCATTGCCATCTTATCAGCAGACAAATCAATTCCATTTTCTGCTTTGAAGTTTGATACTAACCAATCCATAATAGCTTTATCAAAATCATCACCACCAAGATGTGTATCACCATTTGTTGAAAGAACTTCAAATACTCCATCACCTAATTCAAGGATAGAAACATCAAACGTACCACCACCAAGGTCAAAAACCAAGATTTTTTCATCTTTGTCTGTCTTATCTAGACCATAAGCTAATGCAGCAGCTGTAGGTTCATTCACAATTCTTTCCACTTTCAACCCAGCAATTTTACCGGCATCTTTTGTAGCTTGACGTTGTGAATCATTAAAATATGCAGGTACTGTAATAACTGCTTGAGTTACGTCTTCGCCTAAGTAACTTTCTGCATAGTCTTTAATATATTGTAAAATCATAGCTGAAATTTCTTGCGGTGTGTATGCTTTTCCAGCAATTTCAACTTTATAATTTGGTTCACCCATATGACGTTTAATAGATGAAATAGTATCTGGATTTGTAATTGCTTGACGTTTAGCAACTTCACCAACTTGTGTTTCTCCATCTTTAAACGAAACAACTGATGGTGTTGTACGATTTCCTTCTGGATTTGCAATAATTTTCGATTCTTTACCTTCTAGAACAGCAACTGCTGAGTTAGTTGTTCCAAGGTCAATACCAATAATCTTAGCCATTTAAATTCAACCTCTTTAATTAATATTTTATATTTTTTATTGTGCTACAACAACCATTGCCGGTCGCAGTACACGATCTTTGAACATATAACCATCTTGAAATACTTTGACTATAGTTTCAGCTGTCTGTCCTTCTTCAACAGGTACAGTTTGAACAGCTTGATGTAGCGTAGGATCAAATTTTTTCCCTAACGCTGCTATTTTTGTAACTTGATTCTCTTTTAATGCTGTTTCAACATTTTGTGCAACCATCTCAACACCATGTTTTAATTGTTGCGATGCTTTATCATCAACTTCAATTTCTAAAGCTCGAGTTAAATTATCAATTGCTGGTAAGATTGCTTTTGCTAAATCTTGTCCAGCATATTTAAGAAGCTGTGCCTGTTCTTTTTTAAACCGCGTGTGCATATTAGCCATTTCCGCTTCAGCACGAAGATATTTATCTTCCATAGAATCAAGTTTACTTTGTAAATCTTTGACTTTTTCTTGCATTTCTAAATCCAAACTATCTTCTTTGGATAAGTCAGCATCTGTTTGCGCTTCTTGTGTTGATTCTGACTTTTCTTTTACATCTTCTTTTTCAACCGTAGCTCTATCTTGCTCTTGCTCCGTTTGTTTAATATCTTCTTTTTCAGCCACTTCTCCACCCCTTTTCTTTAACCTTCAAAATTATGGTAATAATCAATAAGTCGCGCTGTTAACTCTTTACGAAATGCACCAAGCAAACCGAGCATCTTAGCGTATGGCATATTAGTTGGACCTAATATTGCAATCAGCCCTTCTCCATTATGACCATCGTCATAAGTTGCAGAAATCAAACTATAGTTTGCTAACACTTTATCGGTCAGTTCATATCCAAACCTAACTGAAACATCTTTATTGGCATCAATAAGTTCGTCTATATTGGGTACATGATTAAGTAAAGCAGATAAAGATTTTAATTGTTCTACGTTATTACTTTGAGCAAAATTCAACAGATTCATTCTGCCTCCAACATATACCTGCTCACGCACAGCTTTGTCCAAAACACTACCAAAAATATCTAGGAATCCATTTGGATGCTTTAGATATTGTGTTAAAATTGGCAATGCTGTATGCAACTTAGTTATTACTTGATTAAGCGGCAATCCTACTACTTGGTCATTGATGACTCTAATTACTAACTCTAACTCATCCCCACTAATTCCCTGTGGAATAGTAAAAATTTGACTTTCTACCGTACCATCACTAGCTACTAAAATAACCATGACTTGCTGGTTTCCAATCGGGACCATTCGAAATCCTTCCAAACGTAAATCCGTAGACTCTGGTTTAAGCATTATTGCTGTATAACTAGTCAAATCAGAAAGAATACGTGCAGATATCTCTACAATCTCATCAACCTTCAAAAATTCACTGTCAAATGAATGTCGAATACTCCCTAAAGATTGTTTATCCAGTTTTGTAGGTTTAACAATATTGTCTACGTAGTAACGATAACCTTTTATAGAAGGAATTCGTCCAGAACTTGAGTGTTCCTTAGTAATGTATCCTTGTCGTTCCAAGAATGCCATCTCATTACGAATTGTTGCCGAACTTACATGAATAGGTAATTGCTGTTGTAATGCTTTTGAACCAATTGGTTGCCCGATATCCGTATAGTCACGAATGATAGCTTCTAAAATCAGCAGTTGTCGTTCTGTCAACATTACAATCACCTCTATTTCTTCTTAGCACTCAAATGGGTTAAGTGCTAAGAACAATTATTAATATACACGAGTTTGCTACTAAGGTCAAGGCTTTTAACTTATTTTTAGCAGAATACCTACTTTAGTGCTAAATCTTTTTTCATTTATTGATAATCATGTTAATATACTATTATATACTAAAATTAAACAAGGACTTTTTATATGACAATTAAACTTTATATGGTTCGACATGGACAAACAATTCTAAATCTCTATAATCGCTTGCAAGGCTGGTGTGACTCACCTTTAACAAAAAAAGGTATTCAAGATGCACAAATTGCCAGTCAACATTTACAAAAAATAAATTTCGATGTAGTTTACCACACTAATACAATCCGAACTCGTCGTACTAGTCAAATTATTTTGGATAACAATCTTAGTTCAAAAAAAATAACACCGATTCCTTTACCATATTTTCGTGAACAAGGTTTTGGTTATTTTGAAGCAGCTGATGCTAATCAAACTTGGCTAATTGCCGGAGCTAATCACGGAACAAAAACATATGATGAAATCTTACAAAAATATTCTTTTGCCCAAACACGTGATTTTTTAAACACTGCTGATCCGTTTAAAAAAGCTGAAACAGATAATGACTACTGGGAACGTTTAACTAATGGTTTTGCTTATTTACGTAACCATTGCACAGATAATCAAAATATTTTGCTTGTTACACATAGCATAACTACACGCAGTATTGTTGATCATTTTGCTCCAGAACTAGGTGCCTATCAAACTGGACCACGTAATGGGGCTGTCACTAAATTAGAGCTGTCTTCTAATGATGTTAAAGTTGTATATTATAACCATTATTTAGACACTGAAGAATATTAATTGAACTTCTACTACAACCAACTCTTTCATTATATATACATGTTTTTTATCCAGACATAAGTTGCATTACAATCCTACTTATAAATTTATTTTCAAGAGCCATAAGTTTAATGGCTTTTTATTTTTATTCCTTTATTGTTCTAACACTATTCTTTCCTATGAATTAAAGCTTTTTTACACTCTTTTTTAAAAATTAAAATTTCCTCGCCAGAAGCTTGTTGTTAAGCTAATGTTTTGCACAATGTTTTATATTTATAATTGCTTTGCTCTTTTTATTGTGCTACTTTGATATTAGATTAAATTATTCTAAGAAAAGCATAAAGGAATGAGGCTATGCAAACTCTAGCACATGTAACTAACAAGGGAAAATATATAATTACCTCAATTACTGGTGAAAAAGCTCTAACTCGACGCTTAGCTGAAATAGGCATGATCAAAGGTCGTATTATATCTGTTTTATCTGGAAACCGTTCAGAAAGTGGATTGGTTGTCGTGTTTCAGGGGCAACGACTGGCTGTTAGTGCACCTATGGCAACTTGTATTGAGGTCAGTTCCGTCAATCAGCTGGATGATGAAACACAACTTAAACCACTATCAGAAATGTCTTTAAAAACACCATGTATCGTAGTAAAAATACTTGGTGATAAAAATGTTCGTAAACGCTTAATGGACATGGGATTAACCCGCAATACACTTGTTACTATTCAGCAAGTAGCGCCTTTAGGTGATCCTTTAGAATTAATTTTACGTGGTTATAAATTAAGTATCCGTAATTTTGAAGCACAATATATTTTAGTCCAGGAGGTGAATATGTAATGGCAGTTGTTACTTTAGCTGGTAATCCTAATAGTGGAAAAACAACCTTGTTTAATGCATTGACCGGTTCTAGTCAGTACGTTGGTAATTGGCCTGGTGTTACTGTTGAAAAAAAAGAAGGCCAACTTAGAAATCATCGTGATATAAGTATTGTTGATTTACCTGGTATATACTCACTATCTCCATATACCCTTGAAGAAGTTGTGGCGCGCAGATATCTATTAGAACAACAGCCTGACTTAATTGTAAATATTGTTGATAGTATGAATATTGAACGCAATCTTTATTTAACGTTACAACTGATGGAAACTGGCAATCCCATAATTATTTCGCTTAATATGCTCGATTTACTCAAAAAAAGTGGTAAAAAAATAAATTTAAAAAAACTTTCTTATATGTTGCAAGTCCCAGTGATAGGGATTAGTGCTTTAAAGCACGAAAATTTAGATAAGTTAACAAATCATATGTTAGATAATCAAGAGAATTATCCTTATCCGCAATATGATGAGCGCATTGAATCCGCCCTAACAATGATTCAAGCAACTCTACATACCGAAGTTCCTGAAAATGAAGAGCGTTGGTATGCTATCAAATTGTTTGAACGTGATGAAGATGTTATGCAAGCTCTTGAATTAAATCCAGCTAAGCAAGAAGAAATTGAGCAAACGATTACAACTGCAGAAAAAATATTTAGTGATAATAGTGATAGCATCATTGTCAATGCACGTTATGACTATATTGCAAAAATTGTTGATATGTGTGTTATTAATAACGATGATGCTAAAATGAGTTTTAGCGATAAAATTGATTTAATCGTTACCAATCGTTGGCTTGCTCTTCCAATTTTCGCTTTAGTTATGTGGATTGTCTATTATCTTTCAATTCAAACCATTGGAACCATTGGATCCGATTGGGTTAATGACGTTCTTTTTGGTAAATGGGTTCCCGATAGTGCAACATATCTGTTAACAATATGGCATGTTGCTCCTTGGCTTAAAAGTTTAATTATTGATGGTATTATTGCTGGTGTTGGTTCCGTTTTAGGTTTTGTTCCGCAAATTATGATGTTATTTTTATGCCTTGGTATGTTGGAAGATTGTGGCTATATGGCGCGAATTGCTTTTGTAATGGATAGGATTTTTCACCGCTTCAACTTATCTGGTAAATCTTTTATCCCCATGCTAATTTCAACTGGCTGTGGTGTTCCAGGTATTATGGCTACACGTACCATTGAAGCTGAAAATGACCGTAAAATGACGATTATGCTGACTACGTTTATGCCATGTTCGGCTAAACTTACTGTCATCGCTTTAATTGCTGGTACTTTCTTTCCTCATCAAGCATGGGTTGCACCTTCTGCTTACTTTTTAGGAATGCTCGCTGTTATTATTTCTGGTATTTTCTTGAAAAAAACACAGCTATTTTCAGGGCCAACAGCTCCTTTTATAATGGAACTACCTGCCTACCACCTACCTATTTTAAATAATATCATTCATTATGTTTGGAGTCGTAGCAAGGCCTTTGTTCAAAAAGCTGGCACCATCATCTTCATGTCTTGTGTTGCCATTTGGTTTTTGTCTAGCTTTAACTTCCGTTTACAGATGGTAAGTAATCAAAGCGACAGTATTTTACGTTATATAGGGGCTATTTTATCTCCAATATTTGCTCCGCTTGGATTTGGAGATTGGCGCGCCTGTGTTGCCGTTATAGCTGGCCTAATTGCTAAGGAAAATTGTGTTGATACTTTGAGAATTGCTTTTGGTAGTAATTCAAGCGCTGCATTTTCACGTGATTTATTAGCAACCTATACTTCTGTTGCGGGTTATTGTTTCTTAGCGTTCAATTTACTATGTGCACCCTGTTTTGCTGCTATTGGAACAATGTATAAGGAATTTGGAGATATTAAGTGGACTTTGCGTGCAGTTGGTTATCAAACTGGTTTTGCCTATTTAGTTGCTATGCTAATTAATCAATGGTCACTTATTTTTACTAATCAGTTCACTTCTATAAACGTTATTTTAGCCGTTTTAGGTCTATATATTATTGTCTGGGGTCTGTTTATTAAAAAAGGTTCTATCGCATCTAAAAGTAAAAGCACTTTAGCTTAAGGAGGATTATATTATGGTTGCAACTGTTATTTTGGCGTTTTTAATCTTTGGTTATGTTGGCTTTGTTTTCTATAAACGTTTTATAAAAAAATCAGGCGGTTGTCATGATTGTGATGATATTGGCTGTCCTTTAGTCGATCCGCATAAACTCAATCGGCAAAATACTAAATAAAATATCCTAGCATGATACTTTTATACAAAGTGAAAAATGCTAATTATTTAATTAACCAGTTTGTTTATAGTATTCTCTAAGAGTTTGGAGCAAAATCCAAACTCTTTTTTATTTCTGAATATCTGACGCTAAAGCATACACAAAAAAACAGCTAATTACACTTAATACCATAATCTATTTTTTAAAATATACATTATTTTTTTATGCCGTTAAATTTGTTTTAAACTATTTTTTTCACTCTTTTCTAATAAATACTGCTGAAATGCTAGTCATTACTGGCTACTTATGAGCTTTCTTAAATATCTCCAATCCATTACTTCCTTTTACATTTTCCAAATTAAATGAAAAAAATTATTCTAGCATAAAAATAGTGATCTATAAGAGTTCGTCGTCCGCTCTTATAAATCACTATTTTAAAAAACAATTAGCTTTACACTTATTCAACAAATTCAAATGTAAAGTTACCAATATGAACTATATCACCGCTCTTAGCTCCACGTTCACGTAAAGCATCATCTACTCCCATACCTCGAAGCTGACGGGCAAAGCGCATCATACTTTCTTCATGATCCAAATTAGTCATCAAGAACAATTTCTCTAACCTTTCCCCTGAAAGAATCCAATTAGCTTCTGAATCACGCGTAATTTCAAAGTCTGTATTTTTAGTCTTGGATTCGTACGTGTAATCCTTTTGTGTTTCTTGCTTATCTGCTTGCATCTCAAACTTCGGTGTCGCATCCAATATATCAGCTGTACGCTCTACAAGCTCTTTTAATCCCTGATGTGTGATAGATGATATTTCTAGAATTTCTGGTGTAACTTTAAACGTTTTATCAGCAGCTAAGCTCTTTTTAAATTCCTTTAGATTGTTAGTAGCCTCTGGCATGTCCATTTTGCTAGCAACAACAATTTGTGGACGTTTTAATAAATCTGGATCGTAGGTTTCTAATTCTGCATTGATTTTTAAAAAGTCATCATAAGGCTTACGTCCTTCAACACCAGACATATCAATTAAATGTAAAATAACGCGTGTTCTTTCTACATGTCGCAAAAATTGAATTCCTAGGCCTACTCCATTTGAAGCTCCTTCAATTAGACCTGGTAAATCAGCCATAACATAGTCTCTGCCATCTTCTAATCTTACCATTCCTAAATTAGGAACAAGTGTTGTAAAATGATATTCAGCAATTTTGGGCTTGGCACTTGTAACAACCGATAGTAAAGTTGATTTACCTACTGAAGGAAAACCTACGAGTCCTACATCAGCGAGCACTTTCAATTCAAGTCTCAGATTGCGTTCTATCCCAGGTTCTCCATTTTCAGCTATTTCTGGTGCCGGGTTTTTGGCACTTGCAAAATGAATATTTCCTCGTCCACCACGACCACCTTTAGCAACGACTAACTCGTCATTTGCTTTAACTAAATCACCTAGAACTTCGCCAGTGTCACTATCTGTAACTGTTGTTCCCTCAGGGACCGCAATATATGTATCTGTTGCCCCACGTCCATACATTCCTTTAATCATTCCATTTTGACCAGCGTTAGCTTTAAAAATTCGATGATAACGAAAGTCCATCAATGTCCTTAAACCTTCATCAACTTTTAGGATAACACTTCCACCTTTTCCACCGTCGCCACCTGAAGGGCCACCATTTGGAACATACTTTTCCCTTCTAAAAGCAACCATCCCGTCGCCACCTTTACCGGCTTTAACTTTAATTTTAACTTGATCTACAAACATTTATTTATCCTTTCTAAACTTAACTATTCTATTTTATCCGTTCATCTTTTTTAAAATAAAAAATTATCCTACTTTTCAATATAGCATCTCAACTATAGTAGGTCAAAAACATTCTTAAATATCCTTGCTCTTCAATGATAACTTGATTGTTTTAGCTACTTTAGCCGATATTCCAAGCTCTTCTAATTTTTCTATGGGTGCCTCACTGATTTTTTTCAATGATGTATAATTACGTAAAAGCTTAACTCGTGTTTTCGGGCCAACACCTGAGATCATTTCAAGTCTTGATGCTAATGAATTTCTAGAATGCACCTGTCTATGAAATGTAATAGCAAAACGATGAACTTCATCTTGAATGCGTTGTAAAAGATAGAATCCTTCACTTTTAGGATCAAGATTTATTTTCTGATATTTCTCAGTCATCAAATCTGCTGTTTTATGCTTGGAATTCTTTACCATTCCTGCAATCGGAATATCTATTCCCAATTGATTGTTTAGAACATCTTTAGCTGCCTCAATTTGAATTTCAGCACCATCCATTAAAATCAAATCAGGTAACTGTTGTTTTTCTTTCAACAATCTACTATATCGTCGAAAAATAACTTCACGTGTACTTGCCGCCTCATCCGCGTGATCAACATTTTTTAACTTGTATTTACGATATTCATCCTTTTGTGGGCGACCGTCAACATAACAAACCATAGCCGAAACCAGATCTGTTCCTTGAATATGTGAATGATCAAAAGCTTCAATTCGATGTCCACTAACAATTTTAAGTGCACTCATAATTTCTTCAACTGCTCCAGAAGTTTTTCTTTCATCTAATTCTAACAATCTAAATTTTTCTTCTAAAACTAATTGAGCATTCTTTTGTGCTAAATTAAGTAATTCTAATTTCTTTCCCCGCTGTGGTGTTTTAACTGGAATATCAAAAATATCCCCTAAGATGCTCTTATCTAATTGAGATGGTACTAGAATTTCGCGTGGTAATAGTCTGTTTTTTTGATTATAAAATTGTAAAATAAATGAAGTCATTTCTGATTCTGGCGTGTCAATGCAAGGAAAAAGCCGTTTTTCTCTTTTCATCAATCTTGCTTGTCGAATTGAAAAAACCTGAATTGACAACCATCCCTTATCCATATAATAAGCAAACAAATCCCTTGGAGTATTATCATTAGAAATAATCTTCTGTTTTTCAACTGTTACTTCAACATAATGAATTTGATCGCGCAATTCGGCTGCCCGTTCAAATTCCAAATTGGCAGCAGCTTCTTCCATTTTCTTATATAAACTTCTCTTAATCGGCCCCACATTTCCGTTTAAAAATGCCTTAATCTTTTTTATCTGTACTTCATACATACTCTGTGGAACTTCTTTAAAACAAGCACCTAAACATTGACCCATATGATAGTATAAGCATGGTCTTTTTTGATAACCTGTGCACCTTCTTAAAGGATATGCTTTTTGAATTAATTGCATTGTTTCTGTTGCAGCATAAACGTTTGGATACGGGCCAAAATAGTAGCCACCATCCTTTTTTATTTGACTAACAATCTTTATTTGCGGATCTTTTTCTTTCGTGATTTTTATATATGGATATCCTGTACCACGTTTAAGTTTAATATTATAATACGGTTTATGCTTTTGAATAAGGGTGATTTCAAGTAAAAAGGCTTCTTTGTCTGTAGACGTAATAATTGTTTCAAAATCACGAATCTCAGCTACTAGTTTTGCGGTTTTACCTTCATGTGAGCTTTTAAAATATGAACGCACTCTATTTTTTAAATTCTTTGCCTTACCAACATAGATAATGCGACTATTTAAATCCTTCATAATATAGCACCCTGGAAGATCAGGCAATAACTTTAGCTTATTTTCAATATACTCCGTTGCCACCTATACCCCTCCTTAAAATTCATATTAATTATAGCATAAGCCCTTATAAAAACTCACAAATCAGCTTTAACAATACTTTTTATCTTTACCTACACGAGTATCTAATAGATAATTCTATTGCATAGAATAAATTCACTAAAGATAAGCAGTTGAATTAAGGAAAACAGGAGCCTGCAATACGCAAGCCCCTGTCTTAAATTGACTCTATTTATTTAGAAATTAGCCCTTAACTTGTGACATAACTTCTTCAACAAAGTTGTCTTCTTTCTTTTCAATACCTTCTCCAACTTCATAGCGAATAAATGATTTAACCTTACCATCTTTTGAAGCTACGAATTTAGCAACTGTTTGATCTGGATCTTTAACAAATTCTTGATCATCTAATGAAATTTCAGCCAAGAATTTATTCAAACGTCCTTCAACCATTTTTTCAATAATCTTTTCAGGTTTGCCTTCATTTTTAGCTTCAACTGTTAGAACTTCACGTTCATGTGCTAATTCTTCAGCTGGTACATCGTTTCTATTTACATATTTAGGATTAATAGCTGCAACATGCATTGCAACATCCTTTGCTGTAGCTTCATCAGCACCATCAACGACTACCAAAGAAGCAATTTTTCCGCCCATATGCAAATATGCACCAAAGTTTTCATTATCATTTTTTTCAACTACAGTAAAGCGACGCAAAGTAATCTTTTCGCCAATAACTTGTGTTGCTTCAATAATTTCTTCGTTAACTGTTCCTTTATCTGTTTTGATTGCTAAAGCAGCAGCCACATCAGCAGGTTTGTTTGCAGCGATAATAGCAGCTATATGTTTAACTAAAGCCTTAAATTGATCATTTTGTGCTACAAAATCAGTTTCAGCATTAACTTCAACAATAGCAGCTGTGTTATTGTTAACCTCAACATTTGCTAAACCTTCTGCAGCAACGCGATCACTCTTCTTAGCAGCTTTTGCCATCCCTTTTTCACGCAAGAAATCGACAGCCTTTGCCATATCGCCTTCAGTTGCAACTAAAGCTTTCTTAGCATCCATCATACCAACACCTGTTTTGTCACGCAATTCTTTTACTTGAGCAGCAGTAATCTTTGCCATAACCCAAATAACCTCCTTATTTATCTATCTCTAATTAAAAAGACTGTCCCATGATTTAGGCTTCAAATGCCCAACTCTTGTGACAGCCTAATTTTATTAACTATTCAGCATCTTTAACGTTGTCGCCTTCAACTGCTTCAACGATATCTTCAATCGATTCAACTTTTTCAGAATCGTCATTAGAGAATGATTCTTCTGAAACAGGAGCTTGATCTTCACCTTGATGACCTTCAATAACAGCATCAGCCATTTTAGCAGTAATCAAACGTACCGCACGAATAGCATCATCATTTGATGGAATCTTAACATCGATTTCATCAGGATCTGCATTTGTATCAACCATAGCCACAATAGGAATATTTAATTTCTGTGCTTCTTTAACAGCAATACGTTCCTTACGTGGATCAACGATGAACAATACATCAGGAATACGAGGCATATCTTCAATACCGCCAAGGAATTTTTCAAGACGGTCACGTTGTTTCATTAATAAAGCAACTTCTTTTTTAGGAAGACGATCAAAAGTACCATCTTCTTGCATTGTCTTGATTTCTTTCAAACGCTTAATACGTTTTTGAATTGTATTCCAGTTAGTCAAAGTCCCGCCTAACCAACGATGATTAACATAATATTGACCTGCACGCTTTGCTTCTTCAGCAATAGCATCTTGAGCTTGCTTCTTTGTACCAACAAAAAGCACAACTCCATCATCTGCAGCTGCATTTTTTACAAAATCATACGCTGTATCGATTAGTTTTACGGTTTTTTGTAAGTCGATGATATAAATACCATTACGTTCTGTAAAAATGTATTTCTTCATCTTAGGGTTCCAACGACGTGTTTGATGACCAAAATGGACACCAGCTTCAAGTAATTGTTTCATGGTAATAACTGCCATTACAATTTACCTCCAAATATAATAGTTTTTATTTTCCTCCCTTATGTTCAGCTGATAGAAAACTTAACTAAGCACTATTCTATCTATTGCATAAGGTGTGAATTGTGTCTAATATGACACCTGTAATATCATATACTAATCTTTACTAAAATGCAAGTTTTTTTAATATTTTACAACTGTTGCTGCTGTTCCTGTTTCAACCACACTTTTGGCACTATCTAATGAAATAATAACCATATTTTCAACTGCTGTTTCCGTGTAAAATGCAATATGCGGTGTGACTAGCGCATTATCTAGACTAATTAGCTCTTTAAAAGTCTTGTCTTGCAATTCTCTTCCCTGAAGGTTGCGATTGAAAATTGGAGTTTCATTTTCATACGTATCAAGCGCCGCACCAGCAATTTTCCCACTCTTCAAAGCAGCAATTAAAGCTGTCGTATCTATTAGAATACCACGAGCTGTATTAACTATATAGACACCATCTTTCATCTTAGCAATAGCCTTTGCATCTATAATATGTCTATCTTGTTCAGTTGCAGGCATGTGTAATGTTATTGCATCCGATACTTGATATAATTCATCCAGAGTATCTACATAAACGCCTTCTTCTTCAAGCTGTGGATTATGGTATGGATCATATGCAACTATTTTTGCTCCAAAACCCTTCAAGATATCAATAGCAGCTCTGCCAATTCTACCAGTGCCAATAACACCAACTGTTAAAGCTCGTAATTCTTTGCTGATGTATGGTGCCCAACGATAATCCTGTTTTGCAAACTTACGTCTAAATACTCTTGTTTGTCGAAGCATCTGCATTAATTGTGTGATTGCAAATTCAGCAATAGCATTTGGCGAATATGCAGGAACATTTGTTACAGTGACTTCATTGTCTTTTGCACTTTGCAAGTCAACGTTATCAACACCAACATTTCTAATCGAAAAATCGCGAATCCCAAACTCTTTCATTTTTTCAAAGAATCCAGCTGGGTACTTGCCTGTTTGTAATCCGATTACCGCATCATAGCCATTAAAAGAATTTAAATTGTCAGAGGTAATCTCTTCAGTATGTAAATCCACCTTAATATTGTTAACCTTTGACCATTCTTCAAAATACACGCGTTCATCTTCACGAACATTAAATGCAATAAACTTCATCTTTATATTCCTCCAATGTTATTATAATTTCTATATTATACGGTGTGCTGAAAAAAATAGAAATTTAATACTCAACTCTTTAAGTCTAGCACAACAAACAATTTATATCCGCTTATTTGCTTGATTCTAATCAAAAATTAAAATGTGCTTATCTTATGATAGCCACTTAGAGAGTACAGCATGATTAGTTAAATATTTTTCTTTTTGTTTACGCGTTTGATGTTTAAAAGAATACTCTGCTTTAAGTGCATCCGATTTGGTAGAAAACTCTTCAAAATAAATCAGTTTTACAGGTCGTCGTGTTTTTGTATACTTTGCACCTTTACCAGCATTATGTACTGAAATGCGGTGTTCTATGTTAGTTGTATATCCGCCATAAAAAGAATTGTCTGCACATAGCACTACGTAGAAATAAAATTTTTTATTATTCTCCATACAATATACCTTGCATTTTAGTCGTATATTCCCCATTATCTTTATACACAACAATTGGCTCTAAAAAACGAACTCCTCCACTTTTACCATCTTTAATAGCTTCAATGAGGAGCATATTAGCTTCTTTTCCAGCTTTTGGATAAACCATTTGAATTTTCTTAGGTGCTAGCCGATTAGCACGAAGTAAATCAATAATTTCGACAAACCGCTCTGGCCGGTGCACCATATAAAATTTGCCTCCCATTTTTAGTAGTGAACTTGTCTCTTTGATAACTTGTTCTAAAGTCACTGTTATCTCATGTCGGGCAATTGCAAGATACTCATTTGGATTTTTTTTGCTAGTTATTAAATTTTTGAAATAAGGTGGATTACATGTCACCGTATCAACAGAATCAGATGCTATATAATTTTTGACATTATTTAAATCAATATTTAAAACATCAATCTGTTTATCCAAACTATTCAATTTTATACTTCGCTTCGCCATATCTGCCAATCGTTCTTGAATTTCCACTTCGATAATTTGTGCTTTACTTTTTGCACTCAAAAACAAGCCAATAGCCCCATTTCCTGCACATAAATCTACAATTTTTCCGTTTGGCTTTAAAATTGGCTGTGCAAAATATGCCAGCAAAACTGCATCAAGTGAAAAAGAGAACACCTCATTACTTTGAATTATTTTGATATTATTTGCGTATAATTCATCTACGCGTTCATTAGACTGTAACAAATCAGGCCTCAAACTCTTCACCTCTATTTCTAACTTGCAACTTCTTCTAAAATTCGGCATACTAGTAGCATACAATATCTAATTCTAGAAAGGAGTCCCCATCGTTGTTTTATTCATTTATACGTGCACTTGTGCGCATAATCTTGTTCATTTTAAATGGCAATGCTCATTATCTTAATAAAGATAAATTGCCAAAGGGCAACTATATCTTAGTAGGGCCTCATCGGACTTGGTTTGATCCTCTTTACTTTGCATTAGCTGCTGCACCTAAAAAATTTTCTTTTATGGCTAAAGAAGAGCTTTTTAAAAATCCCATCTTACGTTTTATCTTGGTTCATGCAAACGCATTTCCTGTAAATCGTAATAATCCTGGTCCATCGGTCATTAAGACTCCTGTAACTTGGCTACGTAAACGTGATATCTCTTTAATAATGTTTCCATCAGGAACTAGACATTCCCAGGAGTTAAAAGGTGGCGCTATTTTAATTGCTAAAATGGCTGGTATTCCAATTGTCCCGGCTGTTTATCAAGGTCCTTTAACTTTTAAACAACTACTTTCTCGTAAAAAAGTAACAGTTTCCTTTGGTGATCCAATATATATTGAGCGCAAAACTAAAATAACTGCCGATTTTCAAGGCCAAATAATCAAAGAAATGGAGCAGTCTTTCAATAAAATTGATAATGAAATTGACCCTAATTTTGTTTATATTGATCCTGCATCAAAAAAAGAAAACAGTTAATATTTCCTCATAAAAGAGAGACTGAGAATTTTTCCCCAGTCTCTCTTTTATGACTTATTACTAATTCTCATTGTTTAACACAAATTATTTTTTACCATAATTTGACTTCATTGCGCTCATCATCTGATGCAATTTCTTTTCAGAAGGTTTCTGGCCCATTTGTAGCATCATTGATTTAATCATTTGTTCATTTATAGGTGGATTCTTTTTTAAATAATCTTCCATATATTTACGAGCAACAAAAAAACCCGCTACAAAGCCACCAACAATTGCAATAATTACAATTAAAATCCAAACACCTGTTGACATTCACTCTCGCTCCTTTCTAAATCTCACTTAACTAGTTTACACAATAAGTCTATAAAAATAAAGCACTTGTCTGAAAAAGTTATCAATTAATCATCACGTAATCCTTTTTCTCGCTGAACATCACGAACTTTTTGTGGTGTAACTTCTTTACCCGTTTTATCAAACACTTGCAGCATTTCAACATGACTACGAAAATTCTCGCGAAACATTGTTAGATACGTTTCACGTAAACTTTTTTGTTCCTCTTTTTCTTCTGCGGTTAGTCCAAGCGTTTTTTTCTTTTTAGCCAATTCATTTATACGATCAATTAAATTTTGGGGAATTCCATTGTTTTCCATGATAAACCTTCTTTATATATTTCTTTCTCATTCATAAAAATAATACCTGAAAATATACAAAAACACAAGAATTTTAAGCGAACGCTCGTTTGAATCTATGTATTAGTTATGCTATACTTAACCAAAATATATATTCACAATGAGGTGAGACAATGTCTAAAATCTCCGAAAAAAGGCAACATGCTATCCTTCGCTATATTTACGATTTTATTAATGAAAAATCCTATCCTCCTACAGTTCGTGAAATTTGCCAATCTGTTGGCTTATCATCAACCTCAACTGTTCATGGGTATCTTGATACTCTAACCAAAAATAAACTGATTACACGTGATTTAACTAAACCACGTGCAATGGAAATTACAGTTGCTGGTCTTGAATATCTTGGCGTTTCAGCTCATGAAGGCTTTATTCCTATTTTAGGTGTAGTTACCGCCGGAAAACCAATTTTAGCTGAACAAGAAATTTCTGAGTACTTTCCGCTACCACCAACATTTAAATCAGCAACTGATTTATTCATGCTAAAAATTAGAGGTGAGAGTATGATTAATGCAGGCATCCTAAATGGTGATCAAGTAATTGTACGTCGCCAAACTAGCGCCGACAATGGTGACATTGTTATCGCTATGACAGATACAAATGAAGCAACTTGTAAACGGTTTTTCAAAGAAAAGCAACATATCCGCTTACAACCTGAAAATGATACTATGGCCCCTATTATTCTTAATGATGTAGTTATTCTAGGTAAAGTTGTTGGCTTATATCGACCATTAATTTAATCATTTCTACTGCCTACATTGTCGGAGAAAATACTTTCCTTAAGTGAGTGCCCCATAACTGTTGATTTTTTATATCTAACAATTATGAGGCACTTCACTTTTATTTTTCTTTATTACTATTTACCATATTCGAATTATTGTCCTTGCGAATTTTTGTTGCCATTTGTAATAATTCTTCAGCATGTTGTAATGTTAGTTTAGTTATTTCCGAACCCGAAAGCATTCTTGCTATCTCATTAATTCGCTCTTTATTATCTAGTTTAACCAATGTAGTTTCAGTTCTTCCATTGTGGATATGCTTTGAAATAAAATAATGGTGTTCTGAGATAGCTGCTACCTGTGGTAAATGTGTAATACATAGAACTTGCGACCGCATTGCAATCTGACTAATTTTTTCAGCAATAGCCTGTGCAACACGTCCACTTACTCCTGTATCAACTTCATCAAATATTATACTTGTTATATCTTGTTTTCTTGCAAAAATCGTCTTTAGAGCTAGCATAATCCGTGACAATTCTCCTCCAGAAGCTATTCTAGCTAATGGCCCCATCGTTTCGCCTAAATTAGTTTGAATATAAAATTCAACTTTTTCTGAACCATTCTCATTTAAATCATTCATAGGGAAAAATTTAACTTCAAAAACTGCTTTGTCCATATAAAGTGCTCTTAATTGCTCATGCACTGCTTTTTCAAGCAATTTTGCTGTGTTTTTTCGTTTTCTTGATAAAATCACCGCGAGCTTTTTTGCTGCAATCAATGCATCCTTAACTGCTGCTTCCTGCTTTTCCGAGCTTGTTTCATTACTATGCATTTCTTCAAGTTCATTCTTAATTTTAGTATCGTAATTTAAAATTTGTGTTATTGAATCTCCATATTTGCGCTTTAATTGATGAATCAATTCTAATCGTTGCTCAATTTGATTAAGTCGATTTTCATCCCATTCCATTTGATCTAACTCACTTGAAATATCGTGGGTTACATCTTGCAAACTATAAAACGCATCTGATACTTTTTCAGAAATTTGTTTCAACTCAGGTGCTAAATCAGCCGTTTTCTCCAATTCTTCCATAGCACGGCCTAAGTTTCCAACAACATCATAGTTTTCTTCTGTTAATACTTGATAACTTGTCTCTAATGCTTCATGAATTGCTTGATAGTTGTCTAATCGCTTTTTTTCTTCAATCAGCTTTTCTTCTTCATTTTCTTTTAAATTAGCGTTTTCAATTTCTTGAGATTGAAATTCCAACATATCCAATCTTTGCGCCCAAGCTTTCTCATTAGCCTCACGTTTACTCAAAATATTTTGCAGATATCTATATTCTTGATATTTTTCCAAATATTCTTGTTTTAAATTGACTAATTTTTTGTTATAGCTATCTAACAAATTAATATGTGTTTCAGGATGCATTAGCTCCTGATGTTCATTTTGCCCGTGAATATCTATTAAAGTTTCTCCAACACGTCTTAATGAAGCTAAATTAACTAAAATACCATTTATCCTACAAACATTGCGCCCACTTTGATAGATATCACGTTCTAAAATTAGTGATTCATCTTCATGTTCAATCCCTAAACTGTCCAAAATCGTGAATGTCATTGCTGATTTAGGCACTAAAAATTGCCCTTGAATTAAAGCTTTGTTCATCCCTCGACGAATAAATTCAACTGATCCACGACCACCTGCAAGTAAACCCAATGCATCAATAATAATTGATTTTCCTGCTCCCGTTTCACCAGTTAGCACTGTCATCTGAGATCTAAAGTCAATATCCATTTTTTCAATAATTGCAAAATCTCTAATCGTTAATTCTTGTAACAAAATATCACCTCTTCATAAAAATCAGAATTCATTTTTAGAAAATAAAAGTCAGAAAAAGTCAACAGTCATTACCTTTTCTAACTTTTATAAATGCTAACGCTAGATTATTAACATATCTTTTAACTATTATTTTCGACCATTGCTAATAATTTTTGCTGAATTTGCTGTGCATCTTCAGGTGAGTAAGCATAAATCATAATAGTATTATCATCTCCCAGAGTTGCAAAAACCTCAGGATAATTCATTTGATCAATTAAGCTAGAGAGCACTGGACCATTGCCAGGAAGAACCTTTACTACACATAAATCTTCATGACAATTTGAAAACACATAGGTTTCACTGATGATTTTTGTAATCTTTTTTTCCGTATTCATCTTTTTTTCTGTTGGCATGCTGTAAACATATGTACCATCAAGCGTTGGTAACTTAATGAGTTGCATATCTTTAACATCCCGTGAAACTGTGGCTTGAGTCACCCAAACACCTTTTTCAGCTAAAATTCTGACTAAATCTTCTTGACGATACACATCATTATCATGCAGTACTTGCTTAATCATTCTTTGTCGCTCTTGCTTTTTCATAACCAAATCATCACCTAGCTTTTCTGGATATCGTTTACTTAATGATAGCGTAAAACTTAAAAATATGAAAGATTTTTATTTGAATTTAACATTCATTTGTGTAATGTTAGGTACGCCTGTCTCAAGGTATTATTCAAATCAATCCTAGAGTCAATCTTACCTTCTCCGTTTACCGCTGTTAGTTGGACTAAAAATTCAATATTTCCCTCACCACCTGTAATTGGTGAAAAATCTAAATTGTTCACATCATACCCACATTGAGCTGCAAATGTAATGATATCCGTTAACACATCTAAATGAACATTTTCATCACGAACAATCCCATTTTTTCCAACCCGATTTTTCCCAGCTTCAAACTGTGGCTTTATCAAAGCAACTACAACACCACCTTGTTTAATAATGGTATGCAAGTTAGGTAAGATTAAGTGTAGCGAAATAAACGAAACATCAATTGTTGTAAAATCTGGTTGTCCATATGTAAAATCAGCCAATTTACTATAACGAAAATTAGTATTTTCCATTACAACTACTCTCTCATCTTGGCGAAGCTTCCAAGCTAACTGATTTGTTCCAACATCAAGTGCATAGCTCATTTTAGCTCCTTTTTGAAGGACAACATCCGTAAAACCACCAGTTGAAGAGCCAATATCTAAAATAATCTTATTGCGTACAGAAAGCTTAAACACACGTAATGCTTTTTCTAGTTTTAAACCGCCTCGGCTAACATATGGCATTTTTTTACCTTTAAAATGCAATTTTGTTTCAATTGCAATTTTCATTCCTGGTTTATCAAGGCGTTCTTCGTTTTCCCCTAAAATTTCACCAGCCATAACCGCACGTTTAGCTTGTTCGCGTGTATCAAACAATCCTTGTTGTACCAATAAAACATCTACTCTTTCTTTTTTCATCTTGGCTCCTTTATTTCAAAATAATCCAATAATTCCAATAGTAAATCAGTCTTAATACCTTCAGCCTCTAAATCAGCTAGATTTTTTTTAGCCGCTAAAATAGTTTGTTCTAATTTAGAGTATGCTTTATTCAAGCCTAGTAATTCTGGATACGTATTTTTATTTTCACTTGTGTCCTTATGAACTGCTTTTCCCATTTCTTTTTCAGTAGAAACTACGTCTAAAATATCATCGTATATTTGAAATGCTAATCCAAAGTTTTCACCATACAAACATAATAATTCGCTAATCTTATCATCTGCTGCACCCATCAATGCACCTGCTTTACATGCATATCTAAGTAAAGCACCTGTTTTCCCGCGATGTACCTCTTGTAATTGAGCAAGTGTTAACTGTTGTTTTTCTCCTAGAATATCGCCAACTTGACCATTAACCATCCCTTGTGGTCCAGCTGCATATGCTAATTCATGTAATAACTCAATTTTAATTTGATTATCAATTTTAACTTGACTTAACCATTCAAAAGCACTTGTCAATAATCCGTCCCCCGCTAATACAGCCAGTGCTTGACCAAACACTTTATGATTAGTTGGCTTTCCACGACGTAAATCATCATTATCCATTTCAGGTAGATCGTCATGAATTAAAGAATATGTATGTATTAATTCTAATGAAGCTGCTACCTCTATTTCAGATTTATTGATAGAATCACGTAGACTTGCTAAAACAGCTAACATCAAAATTGGCCGTATCCTTTTTCCGCCTGCTAAAACTGAATACAACATAGCCTTTTTTAATGAAGCATTGCTTTTTAAACTATTTAAATAATCTACTAATACTTGATCTATTTGTGGTCGATATAACTCTTCAAATGCTTGCAGATTTTGCTTATTTGTTTTCATCTGATTTTTCTTCAAATAATTGTTCCTCACCATTATCATCAATAATTTTTGTCAATGTTTTTTCTGCATCTTTGAGGGTTTCTTCCAACTTTTTACTCAAAACCATTCCTTCTTGAAACTGAGTCATCGCATCTTCTAATGGTGTATCACCTTTCTCCAATTGTGTTACTATTTGGTCTAAACGTGTTAAATTTTCTTCAAAACTCATTGTTTGTTTTGTCATTTTTCTTCTTCCTTTATAATCTCCAAAATCTCCGCTTTAGCAATTCCATCAACTAAATGCAATTTAACTTGCTGCTTTTCTTTCAAATCAGCAACTCTTTTTACAACAGCTTCATTTTCATCTGTAGTCACATAAGAAAAGCCACGTCCCATTACTTTTAATGGACTTAATATTTCTAAACTATGCACTTTGTCTAAAACATCTTTTTCATTTTTCTTCAACACATTTTTCATATTTAAAATAAGTTGCTTTCTTATCTGAATTACACTTTGTTTTGCTAAGCTACACCGGCTGATTGGAGTAGCCACTTGCAATTTGTTTTGGAGCGTTTCATAATATGTTCTTTTGGCATGAATAATATCCTTTAAAGCTTGCTTTTGTTTCATTTCTAAAATGTCAAGCCGCTGCTCATAATTTTCATACAATCTTTTAGGTTGTGTAAATACATATGATTGCTGTAATCTTTGCCAACTTTCACGCTTACGTTTTAATAATTGACTGCAACTTTGCCAAATTCGCATTCGATTTTGTCTGATTTTTTGAACTTCTTCACTTAAAACTGGTGTTGCTAGTTCAGCTGCTGCAGTAGGTGTTGCTGCTCTAACATCTGCAACCAAATCTGCAATTGTCGTATCTGTCTCGTGACCAACCGATGAAATAACTGGAATATGACTAGCCGCAATTGCACGAGCTACACTTTCTTCGTTAAATGGCCATAAATCCTCAATTGACCCGCCACCACGTCCAATAATAATGGTATCAAAATCAGCACGTTTATTAATTTCAGTTAAACGTCCCACAAGCGATGGAGCAGCTTGATTTCCCTGCACCACAGCCGGAAATAAGACTAATTGCGCTATCGGATAACGTCTTTTAGTTGTAGTTATAATATCACGAATTACTGCTCCAGAAGGACTTGTAATAACAGCAATTCGATGCGGAAACTTGACTAACTTTTTCTTAGGTGCATTAAATAGCCCTTCATTAGCTAACTTTTCTTTTAATTGTTCATATGCTTGATACAAAGCTCCAATTCCATCAGGTTGCATATCTTCAATAATAATCTGATAATTACCATTTCCTTCATATAAATCAATTCGACCACAAACTAAAACCTTCATTCCACTTTCAGGTTTGAATTTAAGTTTTTTAAAACTCCCTTCAAACATAATTGCATCTATTTTAGCTGTCTCATCTTTCAAACTAAAATACTGGTGTCGTGGCCGAATTCTGAAATTTGATATTTCTCCTGTTAAATAAACTTTTTGCAAATATGGATCAACACTAAATTTCCGATGAATATACTTTGTCAAAGCTGTCACTGTCAAATATTGATTATTAACAGTCATTTTTAACACTTCTTTCAGCGAATTCAACAACTTGCTTCATTAACATTGCAATTGTCATTGGACCAACACCTCCAGGAACAGGAGTTAAGTAACTGGCAATTCCATCAATACTTGCTTGATCAACATCTCCAACTAGTTTACCATTAGGCAATCGATTCATACCTACATCAATAACAACTGCATCCTTTTTTATGTCTTCACCTGTCAACATTTGTGGCTGTCCTGTTGCCACAATTACAATATCTGCTTGTTGCGTAAGTTTTGATAGGTTAAGTGTTTTACTATGTGCAATAGTAACCGTTGCATCTGCATTTATCATCAACGCTGCCATAGGGCGCCCTACTATATTACTTCTCCCTATAATAACTACATTCTTGCTTTTAGGACTAATTTCATATTCTTTAAATAATTCCATGATTCCTCTCGGAGTACACGGTAAAGAATGGGGTGCATTCATAAATAGGTGCCCCATATTAACTGGATGAAACCCATCTACATCTTTAGCTGGTAAAATTGCATGCGTTACATTTTCTTCATTAATATGTGCCGGTAAAGGCAATTGAACTAGTATTCCGTGTATATTAGGATCTTCATTATATTCGTAAATTAAATTTAAAATTTCTTCTTCTTTAGTATCTTCTGGCAACATATTGTCAATTGTTTGAATACCTATTTTCTTAGCCGCTTGTTGCTTGTTGCGTACATAAATTTGACTTGCAGCGTCTTGCCCCACCATAATAACTACTAAACGAGGTACAATACCTGCAGATTTTTCAAGCTTTTCGACCCTAACTCGTAATTGTTCTTTAATCTTTTTTGAGAGCTTTCTCCCATCCATCAAAACTGTCATATTATAACCTCACTATTTAAAATCCTTCCTTTTATTTTAGCATGAAAAAACTTGCTTGTGTAGAACTCTACTAATTAGAAAGTATTAACATCGTAACCTGAATAATCTAAATTTTGAATTATCTGATTAGATTAAGCCATTAAGTGCTACTAACTTACTATGAAAACATACTTTTGCACCAAATACTTAGCACTAAAAAAAGTCTAGGACTTTGTCCCAGACTTTTAAACACTTTAATTGTTTTTTTCTACTAAATTAGATAATACTCCATTAATAAAACGTCGTGATTTATCATCACTAAATTCTTTTGCCAGCTGTAAAGCCTCATCTAATGCAACTTTATCAGGTGTTTCTGGCATCCATTTTATTTCATAGACTGCTAATCTTAAGATTAATAAATCTGTTTTATTGAGTCGATTTATTGCCCAATTTTTTTTAAGATACTGTGCGATAACCTCATCAATTTCAACTCGATTATTGGACACACCAGACACCAATTGCTCCAAATAGGCAGGAATCTTAGGCTGAGTACTTGTTTCTTCAATTAACTGAGTATATATCTCAGAAGGGTCAGCTTCAGGATTGCTATTTAGAGCAAATAACGTTTGAAATGCTAGTATCCGTACTTCATGCCTAGTTATACTCACTTTACTCTTCCCCGTCTTCTTCACCAAATAAGTTATTAGGATCTACTGTTGGTTCTCTTTTTTCAGGAACTACTCCTTGAATATGAACATCTACAGCAGCTAACTTCAATCCGGTCATAAACAAAACTTGTTGTTTAACTTTTTCTTGAATTTCAAGTGCAACTTTAGGTACTGAAACACCATAATTCAAAAATGCATACACATTAACTTTTAATTCACCTTCAGATTGATCTAGCCTTACACCCTTGCCACTACCTCTATCTTGGCGCCTAAATAATTCTGAAAAACTATTTGCTAATGAACCGCGCATAGAATAGACACCATCCACTTTATTAGCGGCAATACCTATAATAACTTCAATAACTTCTGGTGCAATACGCACTTCTCCTAAGCTTGATTCGTTACCTGCCAAGATTATCTTACTATCTTCAGCCATAAACAAATACCTCCTTCAAAAAGCTAAGCACGTGAAATGTACGTACCATCTACCGTATTAATTGTTAAAACATCGCCTTCGCTCACGAAGAAAGGTACTTGAACAACCAATCCCGTTTCTAAAGTTGCTGGTTTTGAGCCACCTGAAGATGTATCACCTTTAATACCTGGTTCCGTTTCTTTAACTTCTAAGTCAACTGTATTAGGCATTTCAACTCCCAAAGTTTCAGCACCAAACATAATGATACTAACAATCATATTTTCTTTAAGATACTTCAATTCTGCTTTAATTCGTTCGCCTGGCAACTCTAATTGCTCATACGTTTCTGTATCCATAAAAACAAAACTATCGCCATCAGCATATAAATATTGCATCTTTTTACGATCAATCTGTGCTTGTTCTACTTTTTCACCAGCACGGAAAGTTTTTTCTTGCATAGCGCCGCTTCGCAAATTTTTTAATTTAGAACGTACAAACGCACTACCTTTCCCTGGTTTAACATGTTGAAATTCAACAACACGCCATAAGCCTCCATCCACCTGAATGGTTAATCCATTTTTGAATTCATTAACTGAAATCATATATATCCTCCTCGAAAATATCCGCACTATATTTGTATAATAAATATTTATTAAGTACTGCATATATTAAAAACAAATTTTTGCATACACTTCATAATAGCAAGAATCATGGTTCAAATGCAAGCTAAAGATTATACCTCTAGATAATTACGTCCAAAGTCTGTTAGTACTTCATAACCATTTTCTGTAACTAATATGTCATCTTCAATTCGCACTCCACCAACGCCAGGTACATAAACACCTGGTTCAATCGTTATAATCTGTCCGACTTCCAAGTTTTCATTATAACTTTTACCTATATTAGGTAATTCATGAATGCTTAGTCCAATACCATGCCCCATGCCATGATTAAAATAATTGCCATATCCTTGGTCCGTTATGTATTGTCGTCCTATATAATCAAGTTCTTGTCCACTAATTCCAGCTTTTACAGCAGCAACTGTCCGCAAATTGGCTTCATAAACAGTTGCATATATCTTTTTAACTTCCGCTGATTGTTCTCCGTATCCAAAAGTACGTGTTACATCAGAAGTGTACTTTTGTACATAGTATCCATAATCAAGTGTTATTAAGTCACCTGTAATTATTTTTTTATCACTCGCAGTACCGTGTGGCCAAGTTGTATGTTCCCCTGTAGCTAAAATCGTTTCAAACGATTTCTCTGATGCACCATTTTTCTTCATAAAATAGTCCAATTCATTCGCCACATCTAGTTCTGTTATTTCATTTGAAGTCGCATCATTTAATAACTTCACTACAAATTCATACCCACGCTTAGCGACCTCACATGAATAACGAATTTTAGCAATCTCAGTTTCGTCCTTAATTGAACGAATTTTTTCAATAACACCACTTAAAGGTACAATATCACAAATTGCTTCTTCATCTAAAATATCATATTGAGCATATGTTAGAGAACTTTCAAATGCCATCGCGACCATCTTTTCTTTAGCAGCGAGCTTAGCTGCCATTTTTATATAATCACGTGTTAAGACATTTTTCCAACCTAATGCTTCACTACTTAATTGTAACTCAAATCGCTTATCTGTGATGATATAGCAACTGTTTTCTGTAATTAATAAAACACCGTCATCACCAGTAAAGCCACTTAAATAAAAGATATTTGCTCTTTCGGTTACTAAAAAACAGTCGACACTCATTTTATTCATCAATTGACGCAATTTGTTTATTCTTTCTTTTTGCATTCCTATCACCTCAAAATTAGCTCTATCAAAATACAAAAGAGAGGTTAAGACAAAACAAAATCTGTCTCAACCTCACTTACATTTTCAATTATTCAGCTACCGGGTATACTGAAACTTGTTTTTTATCGCGACCTTTGCGTTCAAACTTAACAACGCCATCAGTCTTAGCAAACAAAGTATTGTCGCCACCCATACCAACATTTGTACCTGGATAAATACGAGTACCACGTTGACGATAAAGGATAGAACCACCACTAACAACTTGGCCATCAGCACGTTTTGCGCCTAAACGTTTTGAACGTGAATCACGACCGTTAGATGTAGAACCACCACCCTTTTTGTGAGCGAAATATTGTAAGTTCATTAACATAATTCAGTGCACCTCCTTATTTTTTAACCAATTGTTATATAATCTCGATAATTTTCTTCTTTTGCTATTGATTGAAGTCCTAATTGCAGACTTGCAATTAACAATTGTACTTTTGAATCCGAAACTTTAGATACTGGAATCTCTACTTTTAAAAAGCCTCCAGCAAGTTGATCTTCAAAAACTGTTAATTTGACCTTCAATAGTTTTTCAATGCTATTAACTGTATTAATAGTTAAAGCCGAAACTGCTGCACATACTAAGTCATGACCGAAATCGCCTGATTCTGCATGTCCTTGTAATTCAAACGCAACAATAACTTTGTTTTTCTTGATAAACTTAGCATGAATCATTTTTACACCAAGATTCTAAGCTTATGCATTGATAGCATCAATAACAACCTTTGTATAAGGTTGACGATGACCTTTTTTGGTATGTGAATGCTTTTTAGGCTTATATTTGAAAGTTACAACCTTCTTAGCACGGCCTTGTTTTTCAACAGTACCTGTAACAGTTGCGCCTTCAATTACTGGTGTACCAACAACCGTTTTTTCGCCACCAACCAATACTACTTCGTCAAAAGTTACAGTTTCACCTGCATTAGCAGCCAACTTTTCAACATAAATTGCTTGACCAGCTTCAACTTTTAATTGTTTACCACCTGTTTTAATAATTGCGTACATATCTGTGCACCTCCTTATATATTGACTTAGACTCGCCGTAATGTAGTGATTTGAATAATCAAATGCTTAAATACTTAAAACGTGCGGTTGCAGCTGTGACATGCACAAATACAACGTTTAAATGATATCAAACTATTATTGATACGTCAAGTATAATTACGATTAAAATAAACTTTTTTCCACTAAAAAAGTATAAGAATATAATGTCATAAAAGCTTGTGTTTTTGCTAAAATTCTACTAAGATATTCATTAATAAGGGAGACGATATCCTTAATATTTTATCATGGAAATGAGGAACTTTTGATGAGTAATAAGTTAAAGGTCGGTGTCCTAGGCGCCACTGGCATGGTTGGACAAAGATTTGTTTCTTTGTTGGAAGAACATCCTTGGTTTGAAGTTACTACTATTGCAGCAAGTCCACGCAGTGCGGGAAAAACATATGCAGAAGCTGTAAACGGACGTTGGAAAATGGAAAAACCAGTTCCTAATGCTGTTAAAGATTTAATTGTTCTTGACGTCAATGATGTAGCTAAAGTAGCTTCTCAAGTTGATTTTGTTTTTTCAGCAGTAAGTATGGCTAAAGATGAAATTAAAAAAATAGAAGAAGCTTATGCTAAGGCTGAAGTACCAGTTGTTTCAAATAATAGTGCTCATCGTTGGACTCCAGATGTCCCAATGGTAATTCCTGAAATCAATCCTGAACATTTTGAAGTTATTAAATACCAAAAAGAACGTTTAGGTACTACAAAGGGCTTTATTGCGGTTAAACCTAACTGTTCTATTCAAAGTTATGCTCCTGCATTATCAGCATGGATGCAATTTGAACCTTATGAAGTTATTGCGTCCACATATCAAGCAATTTCTGGAGCAGGAAAAACCTTTAATGATTGGCCTGAAATGATAGGTAACGTTATTCCATTTATTAGTGGTGAAGAAGAAAAATCCGAAAAAGAACCCCTACGCATTTGGGGCCATGTCGATTCAAAAAAACATGCTATAATTCCAGCTCAAAGTCCTGTAATTACTAGTCAATGCATTCGTGTTCCTATTCTTTATGGTCATACAGCTACTGCATTTGTTAAATTCAGACAAAATCCCACAAAGAAAGATTTAATTACAGCTTTAGAAAACTATCGTGGGCTACCACAAAAGCTTAACCTACCTAGCGCTCCTAAGCAATTCATTCAATATATGCAAGAAGAAGATCGGCCTCAAGTTGCTAAAGATGTCAACTTCGAAAATGGTATGGGCATCTCTATTGGTCGACTTCGGAAAGATAGTCTCTTTGATTGGAAATTTGTAGGCTTGTCCCATAACACTGCTCGTGGTGCTGCTGGTGGTGCCGTTTTATGTGCTGAACTTCTCAAAGCACAAGGTTATATCAATTAAAAAATCATATAATATAATTAAAAAGTTGCTTGTCCTTTACTAGGACTGGCAACTTTTTAATTATATTGATATTTACTAGAAAGTTTCTTATTCAATATTGACTTTTTGATTACCTAACACTATTTACAATTCGCCCAAATCACTATTGTATAATCGAACATGCAATCTTAATTTGCAGTATAACTGCTTTCATCTTTTAAGTTATTTGCATATCCATCCACTTCACTTTTTTGTGCCTGACTACTGTAATAATCACTTTCTAATTGCTCAACTGTTGCCACTTTAGTTTCCATATGTCCGTCTGCAACACTAGAATTTGATGGTATCCATTGCTTATATGTTACACTTTCTCCATCAATTTTATAATAAATGTAACTTGTTGGATCTCCATTTGCAGTTATATAATTGTAGCCTTGTAATTCTTCATCACTATTTGTTGACTCTACACCATAATAGAGTTCACCTTCTTGGATATATTCTTTAAACCAATTTGGATTATCTAATAACGCTACCATGACCCCAACTGTTTTTTCATTTACTGAACTTGTTGTAGCAGTTTCCTTGCTTGATGAACTTGTTATATTATTATTCGAACTATCACTCGAGCTATTACTTGAAGATTCACTGCTTAAAAAAATGCTTGAACTAACTTTTTTCTGCACCTTTTTACTTGTTTTCTTCTTGGAAACACTTTGATTCGCATCTGTTTTAGCTGTATTATTGGTACCTTGATTGCCACAACCAGCTAAACTTCCCAAAATACTTAAACCAACTATCCCCTTTATTACTAACTTCATGATAACTATTCTCCCTTTAGAATTATTTAAAATAATTATATTTGCTCTTCTATATTATATATCCATCATTAAATAAAATGTAACTTTTACAATGCCAATAGTAGGCAACAACGATTAACTAACAGTATTAACATCGTAAAACAACCAATCCAGTGTTTGAATTGTCGGTTTATATAGAGAAGAACACGACTTTTGCCACCAAATATTCAGACACAAAAAAAGCCTGAGACTTCATACATCTGAGGCTTGTTAGTTAATACTTTTATTAATTATGAATCGGGAGAGATTCGAACTCTCGACCGTCCGCTTAGAAGGCGGATGCTCTATCCAGCTGAGCTACCGATCCATCAACAACGATATTTATTATATTGTATTAACATACATCTGTCAATCTTTTTTATATACTCTGCTAACATGCAACAAATTTCTTGATTATTCAGTAATATTGAAGTAATATAATCGTAATGATAATGTAACATTAATTCAATGAGAGGTGATCATTATGCTATCTTTCTTTATAATTGTTGCTATTTTATTTGTTTCTAGTTTAATTCAGAGTTATATCACTTATGTAAAAAAATATCAGCCACAACATTTAAAAAAATAATAAGTCGGTATGTTTCTATATAAAAAACACCATTGCATTAAGGGAATATTATATATTCCTTATTGCAATGGTATTTTTACTAATTCAAAAATACTTTAATATTACCCAAATAGTTTTATATAATTTGCTTCTATTTCTTTAAAGTTAAACTTCAAATCAACACACCCTAATTTTAAAAAGATGTGCCATGCATGCTCAAAGCTCTTCATATTATTTTCAAAATAGCTTTTATTCAACTGTTGCTGTAGAATCAAATACATTACATTGTACGATTGGCTTGTCCATTTTGACTGTATTTTCTCTTCTAATTCAGCATCAATCAACAAATTATGTAACCAATTTCGCTTAATTCCAATCCATAAAAAACAATATAATGTTTGGCAATATTGATCTAGTATCTCATTTGTAGTTTTCTGTTTAAGCATAAGCATTGTCTGTGATAGATTACAACTTAAATTAGAATAGATACTGGCCAATATTTCTTTTTCATTAACTTGCTTAATTGGAAATAAACTATCTAGAGGCGATTTAAGTGTGATATCTAACATTTTACTCATCTGCATAATTTATGCTCCCTTATAAAATATATCACTTGACTTAATTCCAATACTTTCGATATTTTCTAAATACCAATCGTGTAAAAATTCATATCTAAACAGTAAATCCAGCCACGAAAACTGATTATTGGGATCCTGTACTTGCATAACCCATTGCACTTGCTCATCAATCTGTTTAGAATTACTACCGTTATTAAATAATAAGAGACGGGTACCATCATTTAAATCCAACTGTGCCTCATTATGCGTATTAGTTACAAGCATGTATCCTGCCTGAGATGCTTTTATAAATAACTTATCCAATGAAAACTGAGGCATTTTATCATTAACTATTTCATAAATAGCTTGGTTAGATGGATCTAAATAATTAAAGTCCACATCATAGCCAAAATCTTCTTTGAAAAAACGTCCAATCTGCAAAAGGAAGATAGATAGTTTCTTAATCACACTAAAATCATATTTATTACCATAATTTACAACCAAAAGATTAGTTAGAGCCTCACTATTAAAGCTAATTACCTGTCTTGTAAAATTAATGTAGAACAAAGTTTCTCTGGTGTTTTTTTCAAAGTAATACGCTCCATCAGGATTTTGTGTATCCAGTTTAAAAATAAAATAGCCATCTTGATTAATTCCAACAAATTCATGATGTAATTCTTTATCATGGACATTTTCTTGCAGTATCATCCCTAACTTATTATGTAATTGTAATAGCCTACTCAAAAAAATTAAATAGAAATCTGAGCTACTATACTGCTTTGGATATATTAAGTAGGTGCTATCCAATTTGTATTGACTTAACTCTAAAACGGCCTTAAGTAACTCTTCTGTATCATTAGTTTCGATTAAGCGTTCAAAAATGCGTGTAAATCGAATACCCTTATTCAAATTATTTTCTAGTTGCTTATTATATTCAATTAAATGGTCTGCAGTACTTAAAGACGCATTCGACTGGTTTATTATTTTCTGCTGTCCACCGGGATAAAAAACAGTTGTACTACCAAAATCAACTTCATGCATCAGCATCTACCCCCTTAGCAGCAATCAAACTTGCTATATAATCACGATATAAGGTTTCTATTTTTTCTTCAAAAACCGCAAAAGAGCTAAACTTAGCTATTATACTTTGCTTTTCGTAACCCATTAAAGTATCTTCCTTTGAAAGCGCTAAAACCCTTTCTTCATTTTCTCTAATTTCCCTATAAGCACTATTGGCTTGCTCATCTAGTTCTGCTAAATGAGTCAATTCACCAACTAATCTTTGCTTAGCATCTTTTTGTTCTGCAGCCTTCCAAAAACCACTTTTTTCTTGAGAAGTCCTTTTTATTTCTCCACGTATTTTTTCTTTTTCTAAATCACGTTTTTCCTGACTGTCAATCAATGCCTGTAAGCGATCACTGGACTCTGAAATTTGTTTTATTTTATCGCTGTTTAATCTTTTGTTTTGTGCTTCCAATGCAAATGATCGAGTTAATTTTTGATATTCAATCTCGTCAAAATTAAAACTAACATTTAATACATCTAGCGTACCAAACATTCTTCTCCCCCACCAATTACCAAAATAAATTTGAAATTGCCCAATAGCTATTTCTTCAAAATAAAAAAAAGGATACTTTTCTTTCAGATATGCTATTAATTTACCACTCAAATAATCACTAAGTTCTGCATGAATATCTTTGATCAACATTTCATTTTCAGCATCTGCATTTCCGTGACGTGCACGCATTATTTCGCGTGCATAACGAGCACCATCAATCAACTGATAAACAAGACGATCATCTTGTTTCTTGACAGCATCGTCCAAAGCTTGTAAGTATTTTATCTTATTAACTACTGCATCAGTCAGCGTCTTCGTTGCCTGATTATGATCAGATAAACTAAATTGATTTGAATTCGCCATGTTAATCTCCTCTTATTTCCAAATTGTTTATATAATAACAAACATATCTTTTCTCTAATTTAATACTACAAACATTTTATTAAATAATCAAATTATTACATTTTAATATTTTAAAATAAGCCTGATAGAGGATCCATTGCTTTAACTTACCTATCTATGCAGATACTGACGCTTATTGTTATCAATTCCTGAAAAAATAAAAGTAGCTGGATCATTTTGATAATCAAGTTGTATGTTTGTTTGTGATGTTACTGTCGCCTTATATATTTTTTCATACTCAGCCACAGTTACTTCTTTTCTATTTTTTAATAGCTCTTTATGGCCAATTAATTGTTGTTTAAATTTTGATTGTAAAATACCACTATAAAACTCACCTTCAGCTCCAGATCCATAACTGAATAAACCTAATCGTTGTCCCGGCAATAAATCTTGACTATTTTCCAATACAGAAAGAAGACTTAAATACAAAGACCCTGTATATAAATTACCAACTTTTTTACTATATATTCTTGAATTTTCAAATTCTTCGTTTAATTTCGTAATTATTCTTTTATCTAAATCAGAAACTGCTAAACGCAGTGCCTTAAGTCCTAATTTAGTATATGGTAAATGGAATAATAAACTTGAAAAATCAACAGTTTTTAAACCTGTTTTACTTTTATAATCTGTAAACACTGTGTTAAAAAAATCTAGATAAACGTCTGATGAGTATTTACCATCTACCAGTGCTTCATAATGACCTAGCGGCCGCCAAAAATCCATAATATCTCGCGTTAAATAACTTGATTCATCCTCGATTGCCAAAATTGCAGGATCTTTGGTCACCAACATAGCAACCGCTCCTCCACCCTGTGTGGGTTCTCCAGGTGTATTAAGTCCATACCTTGCAATATCAGCACCTATTACTAATATTTTGCTTGTTGGATGTACAGCTATATATGTGCGCGCTAATTGAAGTGCAGCTGTAGCTCCATAACAAGCTTGTTTTAATTCAACCACTCGTATCTTTTCATTTAGCCCTAATAAATTGGCCACATAAGCTGCTGCTGATTTTGAATTATCAATTCCAGACTCTGTAGCTAATAACACCATATCAATCTGCTCTTTATCAGCAACTGTTAAAATTCTATTTGCTGCATTTGCTGCCAATGTTACAACATCTTGTGTTGGTGGAATAACAGCCATCTTAGTTTGTCCGATTCCTATCAGATACTTATTTGGATCTACATTACGTGCAACAGCTAGTTTTGCCATATCAACATAAAGATTTGATGTAAAAAAACCTATTTTATCAATGCCTATCTTCATATTTAAACTCCTAACATTCTGATTTAAAGCTAGTTTTATTATGCCATACTTTCATAAGTATGTGGTAGTATAATATAAATAGTAGCAGTTATAACTTTACTAACACTTTTAGGAGGTTTTTTATTATGAAAGCAGTTAAACTTAAAGTTAGTGGCCTCGTTCAAGGCGTTGGCTTTCGTTATATGACAAAAATTTTAGCCGATAGGTTAGGTGTTGTTGGTATTGTTCGCAATATGAATGATGGCTCTGTATATATAGAAGCACAAGCACCCACACAAATTTTATATCAATTTATAAGTGCTGTTAAAGCTGGACCTTCTCCTTCTGGAAAGGTGGATCATGTCGAAATAACAGCGATTCCTGTCCAAAATTTTACTAAATTTGACGTAGTCTATTATTAATTTTTTTTTTAACTTTATCCTTACTTTTCCCATTCTTAATTGAAAATTTTCTTGACTTAAAGTATAGTTATAATCGATAGTTTATTTTGAAGGGAAATAAAAAATGAAAAAAAAGAAATTACTTACCTTGGTTCCAATTTTTCTCACTATATCACTATTTTTGAGTGGTTGTGTACAAAGAACCAAAAGTGGTAAGCCATATGGTATAATATATGATCATCTTGCAATTCCTACCCAACATATAATTGATTGGCTGTCTAATCTGTTGGGAGGCAATGGTAACAGTTATGGTTGGGCAATTATTGCTATTACTTTTATCGTGCGTCTAGTCTTAATGCCTGTAATGTTGAGTCAATCAAAAAAGGCTACGATTCAACAGGAAAAAATGAGTTCCATTCGCCCACAATTAGCAAAAATTCAGAAAAGACAAAAAGAAGCACAAACACAAGAAGAAAAAGCTGCCGTAAGTCAAGATATGATGGCTTTATATAAACAAAATAATATTTCAATGACCGGTGGTATTGGCTGCTTACCTCTTTTGATTCAAATGCCAATTTTTGCAGCTTTATATGCAGCTATTCAATATTCAGATTTATTATCTAAGTCATCTTTTTATGGAATTAATCTCGGTCATCGTAGTTTTACATTTGTTGTACTAACCTTTTTAATCTATGCATTACAAGGTTGGTTATCTTTACAGGGAATACCTGAAGAGCAAAAGAAACAAATGAGTTCCATGATGATTGCAAGTCCTGTAATGCTTGCAGTTATGACCTACATCGCTCCAGCCGGGTTAGGTTTGTATTTCTTTGTTGGTGGGATATTTGCTTGTTTGCAAACACTTCTTATAAATAGGATGCGTCCACAGATTAAAAAAAGAATTGAAAAAGAAATGAAAAAAAATCCACCTAAAGAAATCACACCTACTGTTCCAACTAATAAAAAAGCCACAATAACTTCTACTTCCAATGAACATGCAAAGAAAATGCATGCCAATAACCGCAAACGTAATTCTGGTAAACAAAAACGCAACTAATGTTTTTAGTTGCAAGGATAAATAAACAACGAGTCTGAGACATAAGTCTCAGGCTCGTTGTTTATTTATCTTGAAATGTTTGGTGTCAAAATACATACAGAAAAGGCAGCTAGTTTCGCTATTAATACTTTCTAACTAACTGCCTTTTGTGACACTCTAATTTTTTTCTGTATCTTTTATTGTTTGACTTTCTTCTTGCTCACTTGAAAGCGGCAAAGAGATTCTAAAGACAGATCCCTGACCTATAACACTTTCAACAGAAAGTTTCCCATGATAGCCTTCAATTAATCTTCGTGCTATAGATAAACCTAATCCATTGCCACCCTTATCTCTACTCCGTGCTTTATCAACACGATAAAAGCGATTAAAGACTTTATCAAGATTATCTTGTGAAATTCCTTCTCCAAAATCCTGTACAACAATTTCTACATACCGACTATTTTTAGAAATCGTCATATGAACTTCTTTACGCTCTTGTGAATATTTAACAGCATTATCCATTAATATTATTAAAACCTGTTCCAAATGATTACGATACATTTTAACAATTGTTTTATGTTTTAAATCATTGTCTAAAACAAACGAAAATTCAGGGTGTATCATTTGAAAATTATTGAAGACCTGTAGGCCAACTTCTCGTGCATCTGTTTTTTCTTGTCCAAACTGAATTTCGACTTGCTCCGCTCTAGACAAATCAAGCATTTCTTGTACTAAACTCTTCATCCGTTTTATTTCTTGCAAAGAAGCTGCTATCGACTCAGCTAAAACTTCAGGATCATCTTTTCCCCACCGATTTAACAAATCTAGATGGCCTTGAATAATTGCCACAGGGGTTCTTAATTCATGTGACACATCCTCAACAAATTGCTGCTGTTGCTCTATATAGCGTTGCATTCGATCAAGCATATCATTAAATAATAAACTTAGTTCTGATAATTCGTCATGTTGTTTTAAAACCGGTACACGAACTGTCGCTAATGCATCGCCTTCTTTATCATCTTCATTAATTTTTCCAATTGTATCATTCAATAAATCAACAGGGCGTAACAACCATGAAGATAATCCATATCCTAGCATTGTACTTGCAAGGGCTGCTGTTAATCCAAAAACGATAAAAATTAAAATTAACTTTCTTTTAGTGTTATCGTAATCGGTTAATCGATTAGTTACTTGAATATATCCAATTATTTGGTTAGTTGATTTTGATTTAACAGCTTTACTAGTAACAAAAACTGTTGTTCCATTAACACTTGTTAAATGATCACTAGTTGAATTTGAAGTATCAAATTTAACTGGAACCTTTCGTGAAGCAAAAATCTCATCACCAGACAAATTATAGACGCTAACACCAATATTCTTACGTGATAAAGTTACAAAGACAGAATCAGTATATAATGCAGAAGTTTTTCCTGTTGTTTTAACCTGTTGTAAGCTTGAACTCAAATCTTCTTTAACATCTTTTATAGTTAATTCGCTATCGTTAGTAGCTAATTTCCCCGATGCTGTTGAAAGTGCATCTACTGCATACTGCTGTTCTTGTCTTAACAATAAACTTGAAAAACTTTGATATAACAATACTGAAAAAACTAGAAATATCAATAGCACCCCTATACCTGTACCTATAGACCATTTCATCTTTAAAGATAAAAAATGATGCTCTTTTTTCTTCCCAAATTTTTTCATATTGATCTGACCATCTTGCATAATCATATTACGAACGCATTACGTATCCAGTACCACGAACTGTTTGAATATAACTATCTTCACCTGGTCTATCAATTTTATTTCTCAGATAACGAATATAAACATCTACTACATTTGTTTCTATCTGTGTTTCATAACCCCAGACTTTTTTTAACAAGACATCACGCGCTAAAACGACGTTTACATTTTCCATTAATGCCAATAACAATTCATACTCTCTTTTAGTTAACTCAATAATCTCATCGCCACGACGTACAACTCGATTTTCTTTTTCAATTGTTAAATCACGATAAGTAACAGTTGTTTGTTTTGAAGAATTTTGCTCGCTCTCCAAATCAACACGACGTAGTACTGCTCGAAGTCGCGCTAATAATTCTTCAATTGCAAATGGTTTTACTATGTAATCATCTGCACCATGATCCAAACCAGAAACTCTATCTATAACTGAATCACGTGCTGTCATCATAATAATTGGTGTGTTTTTAACTTGACGCACACGACGACAAACTTCCAATCCATTTAGTTCTGGTAACATAAGATCTAATAAAACAGCATCCCATTCTTGTTCCAATGCTACTTCAAGTCCTTCACGACCATTCTTACATACACGTGTATCATAACCTTCATGTTGTAGTTCCAATTCGACAAAACGAGCTAGATTTTTTTCGTCTTCGATAATTAGAATTTTACTCATTTATGTATCCTCCTATATAAAATATCATTTAATAACTTCATAATATTACATTTTTTTGCTTACATTTGCAATTTTAACATTTTATGACACTTTTTCCTATAAAGAATTAGTACTCATTGCGGTAAAAGAATTCTTTTACAATAAAAAACAATGATTTATTCATGTAAATAAGTCATCGTTTTTAATATTCAAATCATTTTATTGTTCATGATACCATTCATAATGGAATATACCATCTTTATCAGTTCTTTCATACGTATGTGCACCAAAATAATCACGTTGTGCTTGAATTACATTGGCAGGTAAAACAGCTGAACGATATTGGTCATAGTACGTAATTGCTGAAGAAAATGCCGGGCAAGCAATGCCAGCTTTAATTGCTAAAGCTGCAATATCACGAACAGAGTCTTGATATTTAGCTGTGATATCATTAAAATAATCATCCAACATTAAATTCTTTAGATTTTCATTATTCTCAAAAGCATCAGTTATTTTTTGCAAGAATTGTGCACGAATAATACATCCTTCACGCCAAATCATTGCTAGCTCACCAAATTTTAAATTCCAATCATATTTCTTTGATGCTACGCGTAATTGTTCAAAACCTTGCGCATAACTCATAATCTTACTAAAATATAATGCTTGTCGAATTTTTTCAATATACTCTTTTTTGTCTAATGACTTATTATTAAAAACTGGTTTAGCTAATACTTTACTTGCTTCTACACGCTCATCTTTAAACGCTGAAATGTATCGAGCATAAACAGATTCTGTAATTAATGACTGTGGTACACCTAATTCTAACGCACTTTGTGAACTCCATTTTCCAGTTCCTTTATTACCAGCACGATCTAAAATCATGTCTACAATTGGCTTGCCAGAACCTAAATCATCCTTACGTGTCAAAATGTCAGCTGTAATATCAATTAGGTAGCTATTTAATTCTGTAGAGCGCCATTCCTCAAAAATTGCAGCAATTTCTTTAACAGAAAGTCCTAATAGATTGCGTAATAAGCTATAACTTTCAGCAATTAATTCCATATCTCCATATTCAATTCCGTTATGCACCATCTTAACATAATGGCCAGCACCATTTGGTCCAATATAAGTTACACAAGCTTTATCATCATCAGCTTTAGCAGCAATCTGTTGCAAAATAGGAGCTACTAAATCATATGCTTCCTTTTGACCACCTGGCATTAATGATGGGCCCTCTAATGCACCTTTTTCTCCACCCGAGACACCCATTCCAATAAAATTAATACCGGAGTTATCTAAGGCTTCACTTCGACGGATTGTATCTTCAAAAAAGGTATTTCCGCCATCTATTAAAACATCCCCTTTTTCCAAAAAAGGAAGTAGTTGTTTAATGGTAGCATCAGTTGCTGCTCCAGCTTTAACCATCATTATGATTCTTCTTGGCTTTTCAAGCGATTCAACAAAATCTTTAATTGTATAACTTGGTAATAACTTTTTATCTGGATGATCTGCAACAACCTTTTCTGTTTTAGAACCAGTTCTATTAAAAATTGCAACAGAATATCCACGGCTCTCGATATTTAGAGCCAAATTTTTACCCATTACAGCCATTCCTATAACACCAATTTGTGGTTTGTTCATTTCAAAACCTCCCGTTAATTATCTAACCTTAGTAATCATACCAAAGAAAACATCTAAATTAAAGACTAAAACATTAAATAACATTTATAGATAACGATTAATAACGACTAAGCATATCTATAAAAATAGATATGCTTTAATCTTTTTTTAAACTTAAACATTCAACCTAGCTCTTTGAAATGAGTTTGGGTTCCTTTTTACGGTCAACTGTTGCTTTAGTAATGACTATTTTAGCAATATCATCCCTACTTGGGATATCAAACATTACATCTCGCATTGTACTTTCAATAATTGAGCGTAACCCTCGTGCCCCCGTATTGCGCTCTAATGCTAAATGAGCAACTTCACTTAATGCGGCACCTTCAAACTCTAGTTTAACACCATCAAGTTCTACCAATTTTTTATATTGCTTAACCAAAGCATTTTTAGGTTCCGTTAAAATACGTACTAAATCTTTTTCAGTTAATTTTTCCAATGCTGTCAAAATTGGTAAGCGCCCAATAAATTCAGGAATTAGTCCAAATTTTAAAAGATCCTCAGGGATTATTTGTTGCATTAAACTCTTTGACTCATCATATTGTTGTTTTGAATCTACACCAAAACCAATTGTCTTATCACCTAAACGGTTTTTAACCATATTTTCGATACCATCAAATGCACCTCCAACAATGAACAAAATATTCGTTGTGTCTATTTGAATAAACTCTTGTTGAGGATGCTTTCTACCACCCTGTGGTGGAACATTAGCAATAGTACCTTCTAAAATTTTTAATAATGCTTGTTGAACTCCTTCACCGGAAACATCACGAGTTATTGAAACATTTTCACTTTTTTTAGCTATTTTATCTATTTCATCAATATAAATAATTCCACGTTGTGCACGATCAACATCATAATCTGCATTTTGGAGAAGTTTAAGTAAAATGTTTTCAACATCTTCTCCCACATATCCAGCTTCCGTTAATGTGGTTGCATCAGCAATGGCAAACGGAACATTTAGTATGCGCGCTAAACTTTGAGCTAAAAAGGTTTTCCCTGAGCCAGTTGGACCTACTAAACAAATATTACTTTTTTGTAGTTCTGTATCATCATCATCTTTTAATGTTGCATTTATTCGCTTATAGTGGTTATACACAGCCACTGCCAACGTTCTTTTGGCTTCATCCTGCCCAATTACATATTGATTTAAAATATCAACAATTTCTCTTGGTGTAGGTACATCAGTTAATTCACGAGCCACTTGGGCTTTTGTTTCAGTTTGGATAATTGATTGCGCCAACTCAACACATTCGTTGCAAATATAAACACCAGGACCTGAAATCATACTATTGACCTGCGTCTCAGATTTTCCACAAAATGAGCAAGTTACGGGGCTATTATTATCTGTATTTTCGTACATTTCTAAACCACCCTACATTATTGTTTCATAGTAATTAAGTCCATTTTAACAGACATTAGCTCTAAACGCTAATTGTTAGTCTTAAACAAAAAAACGATGACAGGTATCTGAACCACCTATCATCGTGATTATTCATTAAGCTAGAATAACTTGAAATTAATCTTTCTTTTCTTCTGGCTTGCGTGTTTGCGTAGCTGTATCTGTAATTAATTCAACTGCTTTACGCACAGAAATATCATGGTTTAACATATCGTCAGATAGAGCAGAACGAACTGCTTTTTCATCCATGTTATATTGTGTAGCCAAATTTTTAATTTCCTTATTAATTTCTTCTTCGGAAGCCTCTAATTTTTCTTTAGCAACAACTGCTTCCAAAACTAAATCAGTTTTAACACGGTCTTGTGCACCATCTTCAAACTGCTTGCGCAAGTCATCTTCACTAGTACCTGTTAATTTATAATACATTTCTGCACTAATACCTTGTTGTTGCATTCCTGCTAGATATTGATCCATCTGACGATGTACGTCTTCTGAAATCATTACTGTTGGTATTTCACCAATTTCTGCGTTTGCAACAGCTAATCCTAATGCTTCTTCTTGAATAGCTGACTTAGCAGTCTCTTTTTTTTGAGCACTCAATTCTTCTTTAATCTTTGCTTTCAATTCTTCCAAAGTTTCAACTTCTTCATCCACATCTTTAGCGAATTCATCATCTAATGCAGGTAATTCTTTAGTTTTAACTTCATGAATAACTGTTGTAAAAATTGCTTCTTTATCACGTAAATCTTCAGCTTGATAATCTTTAGGGAATGTTACTTTAACTTCCACTGTTTCTCCAGCCTTATGACCTTCAAGTTGATCTTCAAAGCCAGGAATAAATGAATTTGAGCCCAATTCAAGTGAATGATTTTGTGCAGTTCCACCATCAAAAGCAACGCCATCAACCTTACCTTCAAAATCAATCACAACTGTATCGCCTTTTTCAGCAGCTGCATCTTCTTTTAAAACTAATTCAGCCTGAGCTTGTTGACGTTTTGTCAATTCTTCTGTTACATCTTCATCTGAAACAGTTGTTGTTTGTGGATAAACTTCCAATTCTTTATATTGACCCAAATCAACTTCTGGTTGAACCGTAACTTTAGCAGTTAAAACCCATGCAGCATCCTTTTCCATTGATTCAACGTTAACTTCTGGTTGGTCAACTGGTTTAATGCTTGTTTCTTTAATAGCAGCAGCATAAGCATCTGGCAAAACAGCATTCAAAGCATCTTCATATAATGCCTCTTCACCATACATTTTATTAAAAATTTGACGAGGAACTTTACCTTTGCGAAAACCAGGTACGTTTAGTGATTTTTTAACACGATTAAATGCAGTGTCTAAGCCTTCCTTGATTTTAGCGGGTTCAATTTCGAAAGTAAGTTTTCCTTCGTTTGTCCCTTCATTTTTTTCCCATTTTACAGACATTATTTTCCCTCCGAGCAAATGTTTTCTACAATTTCGCAATTGCATACTAAGTTAGTGTACCTTAGAAAACGCTATTTGTAAATGTTTATAGTCTAAAATTTTGTTTTTTTCAAAATATTTAACCTTCATCCTTATAAAAGATATCAAAAGAGCGGAACAAGAAGCAATTAGCTACCGAGCATTAAAGTCATAAATCAAATAATTGAGATTGGAATCCCCTAGATTACAGGTTTAATCATAGTAGCTGCCTTTAGCGCGCATTTATCCGCCATTATCAAATATTTGAAGATAAAAAAGAGTCTGGGACTTTTCCCCAGACTCCTTAAGATAAATCACAAAAATCTTAATCGTCGATTTCTGAAACGACACCAGCACCAACAGTACGGCCACCTTCACGAACTGTGAATTTAAGACCCTTTTCGATAGCAACTGGAGCAATTAATTCAACTTCAAATGTTACATTATCACCAGGCATAACCATTTCTACACCTTCTGGCAATTCAATAACACCAGTAACATCAGTTGTGTGGAAGTAGAATTGTGGACGGTAATTTGAGAAGAATGGTGTATGACGTCCGCCTTCTTCTTTTGTCAAGATATAAACTTCACCCTTAAACTTCTTGTGTGTTTGGATTGAACCTGGCTTTGCTAAAACTTGGCCACGTTCAACTTGTGAACGATCTACACCACGAAGTAAGGCACCGATGTTATCACCAGCTTCACCTTCATCAAGGGTCTTACGGAACATTTCAACACCAGTAACTGTTGTTTTAATAACATCTTCCTTCAAACCAACGATTTCAACTTCGTCACCAACTTTAACAACACCACGATCAATACGGCCTGAAGCAACTGTACCACGACCAGTAATTGTAAATACATCTTCGATAGGCATCAAGAATGGCTTATCTGTAGGACGTACTGGTGTTGGGATGTATTCGTCAACAACCTTCATTAATTCTTCGATTTGCTTCTTAGCATCTGCATCATCTTCAAGAGCTTTCAAAGCTGAACCGCGAATAACAGGAATATCGTCACCAGGGAAATCATATTCTGATAACAAGTCACGAACTTCCATTTCAACCAAGTCTAATAATTCATCATCATCAACTAAGTCACATTTGTTTAAGAACACAACGATGTATTCAACACCAACCTGGCGAGCCAATAAGATGTGCTCACGTGTTTGTGGCATAGGACCATCTGTAGCAGCAACAACCAAGATAGCACCATCCATTTGAGCAGCACCAGTAATCATGTTTTTAACATAATCAGCGTGGCCTGGAGCATCAATATGAGCATAGTGACGTGTTTCTGTTTCATATTCAACGTGAGCAGTATTAATAGTAATACCACGTTCGCGTTCTTCTGGAGCAGCGTCAATTGAAGCGTAATCGGAAGCTTCAGCTAATCCTTTCTCAGCTAAAACCTTTGTAATAGCTGCTGTTAAAGTTGTTTTACCGTGGTCAACGTGGCCGATTGTACCAATGTTAACATGGGGTTTTGTTCTTTCGTAATGTTCTTTTGCCATTTAAAACGAACCTCCTGATATTTTGCAAGAAAAACCTTCAATTTATTAATTGCTGATAATTCTTTGTTTTTTATTATACTACTTCCTAGTAAGAAAACCAAGCATTTATTGCCTAGTAGCCCTTACTTAAGGAAGAATCCTTGAACTATTATATAGATGGATTATAATTTTGTAAATACTAAATTCAAAATTTGTTAAAATTAATTATTTTGTTAATGTTTGCCATATCAAAATATTTTCTTCCAATTTATCAACAAAATCTGATACATCATCATTTCGATGTGTTGAATCTTTAAACAATGCGTACCATTTTTTATATTCACCCAAAACTTTCTTTGCTCCCTTAAAATCCGGATAGAGTAACATCAATTTTAATTTAAAATCATCCCATTGCGTAGATGCTAAAATATCTCCTTTTTCAACTCGTGTTTTAAAATAGTCTTGATAATAATCATACACTTCAGTGTCCTCTAAGCTAAGAAAATTAGCTGGAACAACTTTATTTCTTAAGCCCTGAATATTAAGAAAAACTAATTCATCAGTAATCTTCAGTTTACGTAGGTCATCTAATATTGTTACACGCAAAAAAATATGCACATCTTCATTTTCCAATAGTTCTCCTATATTCTTTTTCCAATTATTTTTTGACAACGCATAGCTTTGTTGATAAATTACACGCTGCTCATTAAAACTTAATGATCCTAAATAACGAAGTTTGCGCTCAATTTTTTTTAAATATTCCTTTTTTTCACACCAATAATTTGATAATGCACAAACTTTTTCAAATTTCTTCTGTTCGTTTTTTTTCATATATGGATTGATTTGTATCAGTAGTTGCTCAATTAGAATGCTTTTTCCAGCCCAAACTCCAGTTTCTATATATTCTTCTAACCAATCATTATTTTGTATGTATTCCTGTAAATAATCACTTGCTAAATTATAAGCATCCTCGTATCTTTTTTCCTTAATTAATACTTTAAATAAAAAACGATTAGTTCGTAATGTTTTCTTTCCCATATATAATTCTGTAGCTAAAATACCTGCCTGTCTATAATCATGATTTAAAAAAGCTTGTTGAGCTAATTGAAATTTTTCTGTATTAGTCATGTCTCCTCCAGTCTATATTATTTGTCTAATTGTCTCCATATAAAACATAGGCACCATACCTATTAAAAAGGCATGCTACCTACATCAATATAATTACGCTTCTTCTTTACTTTTTTTGATACTTTTATTTTTTTTGTGTGAATGATACTGATTTATTTCCATAATTACCGGTAGTATCACAGGATGGCGTTTTGTTTGTTCATACAGAAAATGATTTAACTGTTCTCTAACATCCTGCTTAAGATGGCTCCAATCAAATTCTTTGTTATCAAGATTTTTCTGAACAACATTAGTCACAATTTCTGCACTTTCAGCCATTAAATCACGACTAGTTTTTACATAGACAAAGCCACGTGATGTAATCTTAGGCGCATCCACGATTTTCTTTTTTCGTCGATCAATTGTTACAACCGCAATAAAAATACCATCTTCAGACAATATCTTACGATCTCTTAAAACAATATTACCTATGTCACCGACACCTATTCCGTCAATCATTGTATTACCGACTTCAATAGATGAGCCTAACAAAAGCTTGTCATGCTCATATTCAACTACATCTCCTTTAGCCAATAAGAAGATGTTTTCCTTTGGCATTCCCAATTCTTGAGCCAATTCTGCATTCGCTGCTAATAATCGATATTCACCTTGCACTGGAATCAAATATCGTGGATGCAATAGATTCATTAATAATTGTAAATCATTACGGCTAGCATGTCCTGAAGAATTAAATTCATCCGAAATAGCTTTAACATCTGCGCCAGCACGATAAATCATGTCTCGCGTCCGCGCTACTACTGTTTCTACGGCATGTGAGGGTGTTGTAGTTATAAAAACAAGATCACCTTCACGTAAATTAATTGCTTTGTGTCGGCCAACTGCCATTTTTTGAAGTGACTTTAAAGGCTCTCCAGAACGTCCCGTTTCTAAAATTACAATCTGATCATCAGGTAATTTATTAATCTTATCTATTGACACAAGGATATCTTCGTTTGGCAAAACAATCTTGCGTCTTTTCATCGCTGTCCGAATTACTTTTTCAACATCATGACCTGTTAATGCTACCTTGCGTCCATTAGCAGCTGCTGCATCAAAGATTTGCTGAACACGTAATATATTTGATGCTACACAAGCAACTATAATTCTTCCTTGTCGGTACTCAAATGTTTCACTAATAAAATCATATAATTCATGTTCCTTAACAATCTCTTTTGGATTTTCCGCATTTGCAGAATCACTTAATAATGCTAAGACACCTTCTTGACCAATATTAGCCAATCTACCTAAATCAGTTTGATATCCTTGGACAGCAGTTTGATCAAACTTAAAATCACCAGTGTACACAATATCTCCTTCATCTGTTTTTAAAACAATACCAAGCGATTCAGGAATTGAATGTGTGGTTTTGAAAAAAGAGACTGTTGTATTATCAAAATCAATTTCAGTATCTGCATTAATTATGTGAAAATCATCAAATTTACGTGCTTTATCTTCGTTCTCACACATGATCTTAGCTAACGAAATAGTTAACTCTGAACCAAAAACGGGAATATTGAATTCACTAACAAAATACGGTAACGCTCCGATTGCATCTGCATGACCGTGGGTTAAAAAAACACCAACAATACGTTGAACATTTTGGCGTAAATATTCAAAATCAGGAATTACTATATCAATTCCTAATAGCTCATTTTCAGGATATTTTAACCCGCAATCCAAGATAAAAATATCTTCGTTTACCTCTACAGCATACATGTTCTTTGCATTTTCACGCACGCCACCTAGAGGAATTATTTTAATTTTACTCATTTTTTCCTCCTTCAATTTATAAATTTACTTTATCTAAAACTTCTTTTTGCTGTTCTTTATCTAATGGAACTAATGGCAATCTACTTGGACCTACGCAAATGTTTCTGTTATTAAGAATCGCTTTTATTGGTGTTGGCGATGGATACATAAACATTGCCGCTATCTTAGGCGTTAACTTTCTCATTATTGTTGCCGCTGCTGTCAAGTTACCCGCATCAATATCCTGATACATTTCCGCTATTTTTTCACCATAAATATGACTTGCCACAGAAATGACGCCTTGCGCGCCAATTGTTTTGGCTGCAAAAGCATCCGCATCCTCTCCAGAATATACTAAAAAATCAGCAGGTGTTTGATTAACAAGATTAGCCAATCCAACATTGCCTGTACAGTCTTTAATGCCAACAATGTTTTTATTTTGAGCTAGTTTAGCTACTGTTGCAACTTCCATTACAACACCTGTTCGTCCTGGAATATTATAAATGAACAACGGTAAATCAACTGCATCAGCTACTGCTTCAAAATGGGCTATCATTCCTCTTTGATCTGGTTTATTATAATATGGAACAACCACTAAGGCAGCATCAACACCTGCTATTTCAGAAACTTCACGCGTGAATTTAATTGTCTCAGCTGTATTATTTGAGCCGGTACCTACCATAACAGGAACACGTCCATTAATAATTTTAACGGCTTCTTTAACCAAGCTTAATTTCTCTGCATGTGTTAAAGTGGGACCTTCTCCAGTGGTTCCGTTAACCAAAATACCTTGTGTCCCTGTCGCTAACAAATGTTCAATCAAATTTTCTAACCGTTCAAAACTTAAATTTCCTTCATCATCAAAGGGTGTCACCATTGCCGTTAAAATTTCAGCTTTTGAAAAATCCATTATGCTTACCTTCCTTATACATACTATTTATTGGTTTTAACCAGCCCTAAGCTTTCATGTTTATCTATTATATATAAATGTAAAAATATTTTTCAATCAATCTAAATTAATTTTTAAATGAATAACTTATTTTTCCATTTCATATTGTCAGCATTCGAGGCTTAATTCTGGGAAAAGTTCTATCTTTACGTAATCATATTGAAACCTTATTATACCATACTTTATGTATCTTTCGTTTAAAATAGTACTTATTTTCAATTAAAACAGATTATTGTCTTATTATGTATACAAAAAAAGTTCGAGATAAAATCCCGAACCTTTCCTGTTTCTAAATATTAGTACCACGCTGTGCGCCCAAAGGCAACGAGTTTTGCTTAACGACGTAAACCTAAACTCTTAATTAATTCACGGTAACGTTGTACATCTGTTTTACGTAAATATGCTAGTAAATTACGACGGTGACCAATTTTTTTCATCAAACCACGTTGTGAAGCATAATCCTTCTTATGATCACGTAAATGATCATTCAAATTATTAATATCATCAGTTAAAAGTGCAATTTGCACTTCTGCTGAACCTGTATCTCCTTCGTGACGAGCATATTTAGCCATGATTTCTGTTTTTGTCATAATATATATTCCACCTTTCAAAAAGTTGCCCTAAACCGAGTATGTCGTCGGTGTTATCGCCAAACTAAGTTAAGGGTCAGTACAATATTGTACTTATCTAATTTACTAGATAATTAAACAAATTACAAGTTTTTTTTCTTAAAAATGGTGTCAAGGTAAATTTCTTGACACTATTTCCATTTTATTTATTGCATTGTTTAGAGTCCTCTTGTATAATAATTAGTGTTGAAAATTTCATATGATACCCTAACGGAATCATTTATGTGGAGGTGACATTAATGCCAATTATTAAATCCGCTATCGAACGTGTAAAAACAAACGAAAAGGCTAATGCAAAAAATACTGCACAATTAAGCAAGATGCGTACAGCTGTTAAAAAATTTGAAAATGCTAAGACTGCAGATGCAGACAACACAGAAGAAATGTATCGTCTTGCTGTTTCTGCTATAGATAAAGCTCAATCTAAGGGCTTAATTAAAGCGAATAAAGCTGCTCGTGATAAATCACGTATGGCTGCTCGTTTAGCTAAGTAAAATTCATTAACCAAAGCTATTTGTAATTTAATAGACTAAAAAGATTCAAGCATCTAATTAGAGTTTGAATCTTTTCTTTTGTTCAAAAAAAGGCACTGCTAAATAAAGCGGTGCCTAAAAGTTATATTTTTGGTCTAACTTTTGGAAGTCACTTCAAAATTAGCCTCTCTAGCAGTATCGTTTTTTATTGCATAAAACTTAACATAAATAACTGAAACATTTCTTCAGGTGATCTTGTTGTTGATTTCAACTTTTTTTCAATACTAACTAAACTATTAAATGCCTTCTTCAAATCTTTTATTTTTAACTGATAACGTTTAATGCTTTGCAAAGCTATTTTTATTCGATAAGGGTGTATTTTTAAAACACTAGCAATATTGCCTTGTGCGTACCCTTGATTAGATAAAGTAACAACTTGAATTAATAATCTGAATTGTTTACTTAAAATAGCATTTAGCTTAACCGGTTCTTCTTTTCTTTCAATAAAATCATGGTACATCATTACCGCATTACTAAATTTTTTTTGTAACACTAGATCTGTTAAATCAAAGACATTCTCCTCTAATGAACGAAAAACAAGTGCTTTGACATCTTCTGTAGCTATATTTTTAGTATCTTGTGCAAATAATGTTAATTTAATTGCTTCATTCATTGCCTTTGTTAAATTTCCATTTGTTCTCATTAATAACATATCCAAAGCTTCGTTTTCAATTACTATCTTGTTTTTATTGAAAATTCCACCTAAATATCGCCGTACTTCATTTTCATTTATTGGCCCTGCTTCAATAACTTCAGCATTTTTCTTTAATAGTTTCGTCACTTTTTTACGTTCATCTAGTTTTTCATATGGTGCAATAAAAACTAATGTTGTTGACGGTTGAGGTTGTTTCAAATATCCCAGTAACTCATCTAAATTATGTTCAATATTTCTTTTTTTACTATCGCCCGTTAAGAAAAAGGGTTGTTTAATAAAGATCAACCGTCGATCTCCAAAAAAGGGAATTGTCATTGCATCATCTAACGCTACAGTCAGTGGTGTCGTTTCCATATCGTATGTTCCTACATTTACATCAAAATCTTCTTTAGGAATCACATTTAACAATGCATTTTTGGCCTCATTTATAAAATAGCTTTCCGTACCTAAAATAACATAAAGTGATGCTACTTTTCCCTGTTTTAATTGTTCGCATAGTTTATCCACCTTCATAAAAAACATCTCTTTTCATTCAAAATTAAAACTTGTAATTTTATTTTCATCAGCAAAGTTACTTATTTTTATTTTATTATACTTATACACTAGTTTAATCATTCCCTTTTCTGCAGTTAACATATAAGGAATATGGTTTTTTCTCAACGTTTCTAACGTTTCCTCATTAGGATGACCATATCGATTTTGACGACCCGCTGAAATAATTGCATATTTAGGACGTAAAGCGTGTATAAAGCTCTCATCCGAAGATGTCTTACTACCATGATGTCCTAGTTTTAAAATATCAACTTGTAGATTAGGCAACCTTTTTATTAAGGCTATTTCATTATCTTTATCTAAGTCTCCTGTAAAAAGACATGGTACACCATAAAAATTATACTCTAAAACAACTGAATCAGCATTAGTTCCTTGCCCTTCTTTAGTTGGATGTAAAATATTGATATTCGGATCATCAATTAAATCTCCAATTTTTACTGGATATACATGGTTTTGTTTTATAGATGACTTAACTAATCTATGCTGAAAACTGGATAATTTTTCCATTCCCGCTGGTACATAGACCCGTTTAATGCTAATTAATTTACTTATACTTGGAAAATTACCAACATGATCTGCATCCTGATGCGTTAATATTAATCTATCAAGCGAAGAGATTCCCTTGCTAAGCAAATAATTAGCAACTATTGTTTCACCATTAGTTTTACTGTGCCGTGTTTGCCATTTTTCTGTTTGAAAGCTGACCTTTCCCCCTGTATCAATTAGTGTAATACTCTTATTATAAGGTGTTCTAATTAAAGTGCTATCTCCTTGTCCAATATCAATATAGACAATTTCTCCATACAATGGATAATGAATCCACATAAAAACAAAGAAATAACTACTTATGCAAAGAGCTACCAAAATTCTTTTATGCTTACCAAGCATTAATAATATGCTTAGAAACATCCAAAAAACAATCCAAAATAAAGGTGGTTTACCATAGATAATATTAGTTGGAAAATTTGCTATGGCTGTTAGTATGTTAACTGATTGTACAAGAATGGTATTACATGCTTCACTAACTAACGGAATCAAGCTACCTAAAATAACACATGGCATAATCAACCACTCAAAAAAGGGAACAATTACCACTGTTAAGAATATCGTTAATAAATTCCATTGATATGTATTCCATAAAACAAGTGGTATACTAAAAAAAGTTAATCGTATTCCTAGCAAAACTGCAGAAGAATTTTTATTCAGTAACAAAATCAATGTTAACAAATAACTTAATTGCGCTCCAAAATCAAATATACTTGCAGGCGCATAAAAAAGATTAACTAACAAAACAAACGACCAAGATTCTATCGTTGTTATTTTAATTAAAAAAAACTTACGGCTAATTAACGTAATAAAAGCCATCCCAATTGAACGCATTAAACTTAATGAACAACCACCTAAAATTCCATATATGGGTAAGATAATTAAAATAATGTTTTCTGTTGTTTCCCGCGTTATTCTCATTCTCTGAAAAATCCATTTAAATGCCGAAATTAAATAAAACACATGCATCCCAGACAAGCTAAATAGATAACTCAAACCTAACAACCGTATTTTCTCAAGCGTATTATTAAAGTCTTGCTTTTGATATCCTAAAAGTAAGACTTCTGCCAACAAGCTTAGTGGTTGTGGCAGTTTCTGCAAGTAAAGTAACATTTTTTTACGTAAATAATGCAGATATGCTAGTAATCTATCTAATAACGAGCTTTTTATTTTGCTTGATGAGACTTGCAACTCTTCGATGTTAATCGCGTTTACTATATTTCGACTGGCCTCAAATCGTCGAAAATTAAATTCATTTTCATTAGTTGGTAGTGAAACTTGCCTTATTTTGCCGCTAAACGTGTAAGTTACTGTTTTGGAACTAGCCAACCATCGCTTTTTCTCATTTTTTTCCTTAATTCGATAATAAGCCTGTACTTTTTGATGACCTTCAAGCCATTTAGCTTGAATTTTTAATAAATCTCCGTCAACTTCATATTCATCAGCATGCATAACTAGATGACCATTAATATTAGTTTGGTCTACTATCGCCTGTTTTTGCTGAATTTGATTCCATAAAAAAATATATCCAATCCAGAATATACAAAATAGTAAATTAATCCGCCAAATCTGTTTACTTCCTGTTTTCCATATGCGAAATTGCCAACCTAAAAAAACGATGACACCAACCCATGAAAAAGAAAGAATCAGAAAACTCAACAAAACCGCACTAATTGCTGCAAAAAAAACATTTATTCTAACTTTTTACTTAGTCTTTCGTTAAATTAAATTCAGTCGCAGCAATTGAGTGCATATATTTTTCGTCAATCTTAACTTGTTGAACAGCAATTTTCTTTAACTTTAAAAGTCGTAATGCATATGGATCATTATGGTAATTACGCAGATAATAGATTTTCTTTATTCCTGCTTGTAGTAGCATTTTGGTGCATTGTAAACAAGGAAAATCTGTCACATAAACTTCGGCACCTTCAGTTGCTACACCAAACTTCGCACATTGTAAGACGGCATTCATCTCAGCGTGAATTGTTCTCACACAATGTCCATCAACTAAGTAGCACCCTTCATCAATACAATGAGCGTCTCCAGAAACAGATCCATTATATCCTCCCGCAATAATTCGTCTATCTCTAACTAAAATTGCTCCCACTGATAGACGCGTACATGTACTGCGCAAAGATAAAAGCACCGCTTGTAACATAAAATATTGATTCCAGGGAATTCTTTTTTCTGCCATTTTCTCACCTCATTAATACTATTAGTTAATAGTATATCATAGCATCAAACAGTAAGACGATCTGATATTGCCTCAAATGTTTTATCTCCAATTCCGGAAACATTTTTTAAGTCTTCAATTGCAGCAAAATTACCGTGTTCTTGTCTATATGCTATAATTTGTTCTGCTTTTTTATCTCCGATGCCATTTAATTGTGTTAATTCTTCTTTCGTTGCTGTATTTAGATTAACTTTATCCCCTGTTTGAGTTGACGTATTATTCATAGATTCTGAATTCATACTATTCGCATAACTTTGGGATGCATTTTTCACTAAAACTGGGCTATCAATATTAACCTCTTCCCCTTTTTTAGGAATATAAACTAACATTTGATCTGTTAACTGATAAGCTAAATTAATTTGATTTGAATCTGCTTCTTTAGTCAAGCCACCTGCTTGTTTTATTACATAATTAAGTCGATCACCCGCCTTGGTCTTGTAAACCCCCGGCCTATTAACCTCGCCTTTTACATCAACGTATATCTCTCCGCTTATTTTATTACTTTGTAAACTGCTATTTTGTGATAACGTCATATTCACTGAACTTTTGTTATTATAAACAAAGTTATCCTTTTTTGAAGGTACACATTTAGTCCATACAAAAAAAGCGCCTATCAATACAAAAATAACAATTGCAATAATTTTAAGTTTGTTTTCCTCCCACAGTTCTTGTATTTCTCCTAACATAAAAATATTCCTCCTTAATAGACAAATTTCTCACTATATAAATACGTAAAATAGCTGCTTATTTATTAACTATATTTAGCAGTGGTTTTTTTCTAATAAAGAAAAAGCGATAAATGCCATTATCAAGCATTTATCACTGGGATATTTATTTTATGTTAATCTAATTTTTATTTTTCAAATATTTAATTGCATCGCTAATATTCTTTACAGGTACAATTTTCATTTTGGTTCCAATTTTCTTAGCTGTTTCTTTTGCTATCTCGTAATTATTTTTTGCACTCGAATCTGCATTAAGTTCTGCTTTTGAAACAGCATTATTAGGCACAAAAAATATCGTAGCACCTGCACGTGCACTAGCAACAACCTTTTTATCAACACCACCTATATCTCCTACACTACCATCAGCTGAAATAGTTCCTGTTCCAGCAACATTACGTCCCTTCAAAAAATCCTTTTGGCTTAATTGACTATATAATTGTAATGTAATCATCAAACCAGCTGACGGTCCACCAAGTGAATCCATATGTGTCACAATTTTTACTGGACTTGTTACCTTAGAACGATTAGCTAACGTTATTCCAATTCCTACTTTACCTGTTTGTTCTAATTTTATTGTTCGACCACTAATAACATGCTTTTTCGTTGCACGTTCATACGTGACTTTAATTTTTTCATGATTATTTAAAGATTCAATCGCATGCATAAAACCTTGTGTAGAATTATAGTGTTTTCCATTTATAGCTATGATTGTATCGCCGACTTTAAGTTTTCCGCGAAAATTAGAATTGTTAAGTATCGACATCACATAAATTCCTTCATAGGTTCGTTTTACTTTTTTATTTGCTAATTTTAAAGCTACATATTTTGCTTCGTTAAGAGCATCATCCATATAATACTCTTGAACTTTATTATATTGCTTATCGTTGTCTGTACCAGTTACTTCATCAGCTGAGATTCTTGTCGCATAATTTTGCGTATAACTCCACACATATGTTGCTAATGTAGCATGCATTAAATTTACATAGACTAAACGAAAAGTCCCATTTGCTTTTGTCTTATACTTAGGTACTTTAACATAATCACTTACTGGAACTGCTTTTCCTGGAATTTCAATATAATATGGAATTGGATAAAATAAGCATAATATCAATAATATTATGCCTGAAAATATAAAAATAAATTTTAGCCATTGTTTTTTTATCATTACAATTTTTTCCTTAATGCTTTTTCAACTGCAGGTGGTACTAATCCATCTAATTTACCATTAAAGCGGGCAACTTCTTTAATCAAACTTGACGAAAGTAATGTATATTCTGGTCGTGCAATTAATAAAATCGTCTCTAAGTCTGGAGCTAACCGCTTGTTCATTGCAGCTATTCCTTGTTCATATTCGAAATCTTGTCCATTTCTTACGCCACGAACAATCACCTGAGCTTTAAGTTTGCGAGCAACATTTATCGTCAAATCTGCAGGAATGTCTACCGCCGAAACATTTGGTATATCTGTAATCGCTGCATTAACAAGTCGTATTTTCTCTTCCAATGTAAAAAGTGGTTTTTTAGCTGTATTAGTTGCCACAACTACAATCACTTCATCCCAAAGTTCGCTTGCACGTTTAATTAAATCTAAATGTCCATTTGTCAGCGGGTCGAAACTACCAGGAAATATTGCTCTCATCTTTAATTACTCCCTTCAAATACATAAAAGGTTAGTTCTGTAATACCATAATCAACACGCTTTAAAAATGTAAAATTAGCTATTTTTTCTGGTAATTTAGCTTCCTGATCCGTTTCACAAATAATAAGCGCTTTACTGTTAAGTAATTTTAAATCTAGCAACTTTTGCATCATGTTCATAATATCCTGTTGTTTATATGGCGGATCAAAAAAAACGTAGTCAAACTGCTTTTTTTCCTTGCTCAATTGCACAATTATTTTTTTAGCATCACCTTTAATAACGCTAAAGGCATCTTCTTTTTTGGTTACTTCGACATTTTCTTTAATCGTTTTAATTGCTTGGTATTGTCTATCGACTAAAGTTGCATGTTCTGCTCCACGCGACACAGCCTCGATGGCTAATCCACCACTTCCAGCATATAAGTCAAGAACTTTTCCACCATCAAAATATGGACCTATAATATTAAACATTGATTCTTTTATTTTATCAGTTGTAGGTCTTGTTTTCATACCTGGAACGGCCTTAAGTCGACGACCGCCAAAATCTCCTGCTACAATTCTCATATCTTCCACTCTTTATTTTTAAATTTTTCTTGATCCTCTTCAGTAAGTTTAAATCTGCCTAAAGTATTATTGTATGTGGTTGTAATTTCAGGACGTGGTGAAACAATAACTTCTTTTACATAACGCAATTGTTCCAATTTTTTTACATTAACATCAATCTCTTTTTGATTCATATAAATAAGAACATATTTCATCTTTCGTGATACATATTGAATGCTTCCGTATCGACGTAATTGTTTACTTTGTTTAAGATGATATAGATATACAAAAACTCCTTGACGTTTTTGAACTTCAAATACCACAATTAGCTCCTCCTTTAGTCGCTTATTACTAATATTATACACTATTATTTATTAAACTAAGTACTTAATAATTTAGAAAAATACTATATTTAATAAAAAAATGTGAGAAAAATGTCTATACAAAAGCTTAAAAAATGACTGACTTAGTTGCCAACACATCTTTCTTCAACACTTAAGTAAAAGATCTACTTTTCTCACAAATATCTATTTCATTAATAACCACTTTTAAATAACATATTTTATTACTAGACGTAACTTCTATGCTTGGTTAACTGGTTCTAATTCTAATAACAAATCTTGACTTTCTAAAATGTCGCCATTTTTTACATAAACATGTGCAACTTTCCCGGCAAAAGGTGCCTTGATAGTTGTTTCCATTTTCATAGCTTCAGTAACAACTAATGGTTCACCTTTTTTAACCACTTGACCTTTTTCAACTAATAATTCTAACACTGAACCACTTAACGTAGCTCCTATATGTTTAATATTTGTTGGCTCGGCTTTAGGAACACTAGTTACTTTGGCTTCTTTACTCTTATCATGCATCATAATCTGGATTGTTTGCCCATTTAGCGAGAAGAACAAACTGCGGTTTCCTGCTTCATCTGCTGTTGATATAGAGTCAAGTCGAACGATAACCGAACGACCTGGTGAAAAGTTAACATGAATTGTTTCACCTGAACGCATGCCTTGATAAAATGTCGTAGTATCTAAAGCAAACATAGACCCAAACGTCCGAATATTGTCCTCATATGTTAAGAAGACATCTGGGTACAAAATATAGCTTAAAACTTCTTCTGGTGATGGTTCATATTTTATCTTTTCAGTCAACTCATTTTTTACCTTTAGAAAATCAATTGGTTCGGCTAAACTACCCGGTCGAACTGTAATAGGTGTACGTCCCTTCAAAACAATCTTTTGTAATTTTTCAGGGAATCCACCTTCTGGTTGACCTAAATCACCAGCAAAGAAACTAACAACTGATTCTGGAAAATCCAAACTTTGACCTAATGTAAAAATATTTTGAGAATTCAAATTATTCTGAATCATAAAAATAGCTAAATCACCAACAACCTTTGAACTAGGTGTAACCTTAACAATATCACCTAAAAGTTCATTAACTTCCCGATAGGTTTTCTTGACTATTTCAAAATCTTCAATCCCTAAAGCCTTAGCTTGCTGTTGTAAATTCGAGTACTGTCCACCTGGCATTTCTGTTTGATAAATATCTGTCTGTGGTGAAGTCGTCCCATTCATAAAATCTTGGTAAAAAGGTTTGATTCCAGCCCAATAACGGTTTACCTTTTCTACATTATCCATAAGCATAATTGGTTGGCGAATATCACCTTCCATTGCATAATAAAAACTACTCATGCTTGGCTGACTTGTTGTTCCAGATAATGCACTTGAAGCTACATCTACTATATCAACACCCGCACGGGTTGCTTCAACGATTGTGGCAACACCATTCCCAGTTGTATCATGTGTATGCAGATGAATAGGTACATCAATATCAGACTTCAACGCACTGACTAATTCATAAGCAGCTTTGGGCTTAAGCAAACCAGCCATATCTTTAATACCAATAATTTGTGAACCAGCATTAATTAACGACTGCGCTAACTTTCTATAATAGTTAAGTGTGTATTTTGTTTCATCTGCATTAAGGATATCTCCTGTATAACACATAGTTCCTTCAGCAATTTTACCAGTTGCACGTACATACTCAATTGGTTTTTCCATTTGAACAATCCAGTTTAAACTATCAAAGATTCTGAAAACATCAATTCCACTATCTGCACTTTGTTTTATAAATGCCTTTAACACGTTATCTGGATAATTCTTATAACCTACCGCATTAGAACCGCGCAACAACATTTGCAGCAATGTATGTGGCATCTTTTTATGCATAATCTCTAATCTTTTCCATGGATCCTCATTTAAAAAGCGATATGCAACATCAAAAGTTGCTCCACCCCATACTTCAGCGGAAAAAACATTTGGAAATACCTTTTCATAGTTTTCAATGACTGGTAACATATCTTTCGTTCTCATTCTTGTTGCAAATAAACTCTGATGCGCATCTCGCATTGTTGTGTCTGTAATAAGAACTTTAGATTGTTGTTTAACCCAATCCATTGCCGCTTCGACACCATTTTCATCAAAAATAGCCTTTGCATTTTCAGAAGTGTTAATTTTTGAAAAATTAGTATCCAACTGAATATCTGGTGCAAACACCTTTTTATGGTGAACAGTTCCTGGAAACCCATTTACAGTTACATCCGAAATGTACTTTAATAAATGGTTTGTTGTGCTTGGTTTTAAATTGAAACTAACCAACTCAGGTGTGCTATCTACAAATGTTGTATGTGCATTTCCCGCCTGAAATACGGGGTGCTTTAATACATTTAGCATAAACTCAATATTAGTTTTAACTCCACGAATTTGGAATTCCGTTAAAACTCTTTTCATTTTATCAACTGCTTCTGCAAAATTACGCGCCTGCACACATGCTTTTACCAATAAAGAATCAAAAAATGGGGTTATCACTGCTCCAGTATATGCATTACCACCATCCAAACGAACACCAAAACCACCTGGTGATCTATATGTTTCAATTTTCCCCGTATCTGGCATAAAATTATTCTCAGGATTCTCAGTTGTAATCCTACATTGAATAGCCACGCCATGATAAGTCATTTCATCTTGCTTAGGCAAATGTAAGTCTTTAAACAAATCTTTACCCGCTGCTATTTTAATTTGCGCTTGTACAATATCAACTTCTGTAATCATTTCTGTTACAGTGTGTTCAACTTGAATTCTTGGGTTAACTTCAATAAAATAAAAATCATCATCCGTTACTAAAAATTCAACTGTCCCTGCATTTTGATAATTAACCGTTTTAGCTAGACTAACTGCTGCATTGCAAATCTCTTGTCGCCGTTTTTCAGATAAAGAAATACTTGGTGCAAATTCTATAACCTTTTGATTTCTACGTTGTACCGAGCAATCACGTTCAAAAAGATGCAAAATATTGCCATGTTTATCGCCTAATATCTGTACTTCAATATGCTTGGGGTTAAGTAAATACTTTTCAATATATAGTTCATCGTCGCCAAAAGATTGCATAGCTTCACTGCGAGCACGATTATATGCATCTTCTAATTCACTATCCTTGCGTACAATTCTCATTCCACGCCCACCGCCGCCTAAAGCTGCTTTAACCATAATAGGATAGCCATATTTTTCAGCAAATTCTCGAACTTCTACAATAGATTTAACTGGTTCTTTCGTTCCCGGAATCGTTTGCAAGCCCGCTTTATGTGCTACTTCTTTTGCTTCAATTTTATCGCCAAAGATAGATAATTGCTTTACTGATGGCCCAATAAAAGTAATTCCCGCCAAAGCACATTTTTCTGCAAATTCTTCATTTTCAGCTAGAAAGCCATATCCTGGATGAATTGCATCTGCTCCTGTCATTTTTGCTACTCGCAAAATATCGTCCATATCAAGATATGCTTCAATTGGTTTTTTGCCTTCGCCAATCAAATAAGATTCATCAGCCTTAAAGCGATGAATACCATATTCATCTTCTTTAGCATAAACTGCAACAGTACTAAGATCCAATTCATGACATGCACGAATAATCCGAACTGCAATTTCTCCTCGATTAGCGATTAAAATTTTCTTCATTAATTCAAACACCACTTTCTGCTAAATAATCTATCTTCAAAATTAACTATCTTAATGCCTAACCTTGCGTGCAAGCAAATCAAACTCAGCATTCCTTCTTTGACTAACTGAAATATTTACCACCATTCCAAGTGCTAAGGACAATACAACCATACTTGATCCACCATAAGATATAAATGGTAATGTTACTCCTGTAATAGGCAGTAAACCGCATACTGCGCCTACATTTAAGGCTGTTTCAACAAACATAAAGGTTCCAATACCATAACAAAATAAAGAATTATACGTATTTTTTGAACGAATACCAATTAAAATAATTCTTAATGTTAACCACATCAACAATACTAAAACAATAGCTAAACCAATAAAACCAAGTTCCTCGACTATGATTGATAAAATAAAATCCGTATATGGTTCAGGTAAATAACCACGTTTTTGAATACTATTACCTAACCCACGTCCAAATAGTCCCCCATTACTGATTGCATAATATGAATTTACTAACTGTTTACCACTTGAACTAGCTACTTTGAAAGGAGCAAAAAAGGCAACAAACCGTTGATACACATACGCTAATTTACCTGAAAATGGATTAAAAAAGCGAAATATATTTAAGCCAGCATAAAAAACAGTTATACTGCCCACTAATGCGCTAATTTTGGCTTTACCAGACCACTTGTTTGCTGCTAACCACATTATCATTACAATTGCACCATTAATAACTAAGCCACCTAAATCAGGTGTAATTATAATAAGACCAAACAACATACATAGTTTAATAATTACGATAATGTTTTTCTGTGTATAATTTCTATCAATTAAACTGTTTGTTGTCTCTTGACGCGCAAACAATCGAGCTAACCATATTGTTATATACAATTTACATATTTCTGATGGTTGAATGCTTATAATTCCTAAACTAATCCAACCATTTGCACCATTTATTGCCTTAGTAAAGTACTTAGCATAAACTAACGCCAAAAAGACAGCAATAAAACCAATACTAATTACATAGTCGTTAACCCAATATCTAGGATTAATATGCGCCGCTAAAAAAAACAGTATCAATCCTATAAACACAAATACTAATTGCTTATATAAATATGAATTGCTACTTCCACCACTATAAGTTTGATTTATTGAACTAGCCGAATAAACCATTATTACACCTATTATGCATAATGCAACATAAGGTAAAAATAAAAAATAATCAAAATATTTTAATTTTCTTTTTAAATCTTCCATACTACTGCTAAATCACACCCAGCATTATTTTTAATAAATAAATTTTATTGTATGTAAGTGAATTAAAGAATGCTTTTCTTCATACACCTTGATTATATCATAATTTAATACTAGCGTTACTAGACAGTATCTCAATTTAATAAATTCATTTCATTATAATTAAAATATATTTCTCATTTCATTATAATTTGTTTGTGCTTATTTTTGCAACATTTTATTCAAAAAACTATTTATAGATATTCTTATTTATAGATATTCTAATGTTAGTTTCTTAACAGTGAAATACTATTAGAGTCCCAAAAGCTCTTGACTAATTTGTAGAAACAAAAGTAGGACTAAAACGATTAGTAAAAAAATGTAACATCGCAAACCTACTATCTAATCTAGATTCGGGGTAAGTTAAGTACAACTGACTGCATTTGAGCAAATATTTGGGTACATCCAAATATACAAGGATAAAAAAAATAAGTCCGTAACAAAAGTCCCAGACTTATTTCTAAGTGTTTAATTATTTTGTAACTCTCTTTGCTGCTTTAGTTGCTTTTTCACGCGCATTAGTTTCTAATATACGCTTACGCAATCTAATATTTTCAGGCGTTATTTCTAGCAACTCATCTTCATTCAAGAATTCTAATGATTCTTCAAGTGTCAAATGAGTTGGCTTTTTAATTGTTGCTGTTTGATCTTTGTTAGATGAGCGAACGTTCGTCATATTTTTACCTTTTGTAACGTTAACTGAAATATCACGTTCACGTGAAGATTGTCCTACAACCATACCTTCATAAACTTCCATTCCTGGATCAACAAAGATTGTCCCACGACCTTCAATTCCCATAATTGCATATGTTGTAACCTTGCCTTTATTAATTGAAACTAAGGCACCATTACGACGGCCTGGTTCCCAATTACGGATAACCGGTTTATATTCAGAAAATGTATGATTTAAAATACCATAACCACGTGTCATAGAAAGAAACTGTGAATCATATCCAATCAATCCACGTGTAGGTGTTGAAAATGTTAAGCGTGTTTGCCCATTGTTTCCGGTTTCCATGTTTACCATTTCACCTTTACGTTGAGCCATTGAATCAATAACTGCTCCAGAATATTCATCTGGAGTATCAATAATAACACTTTCAAATGGTTCGCACAGTTTACCTTCTACTTCACGGTAAATAACTTTAGGACGTGATACTGCTAATTCAAAACCTTCTCTACGTAATGTTTCAATCAAAATTGATAAATGCAATTCACCACGACCAGATACAATCCATGCATCAGGAGATTCGGTATCCTCAACACGCAAAGAAACATCTGTATGCAATTGTACTTTCAATCTATCTTCTAATTTACGAGCTGTAACATGATCGCCTTCGCGACCTACAAACGGTGAATTATTTGTCATGAATGTCATTTGTAACGTAGGTGGATCAATTCTTAAAACAGGCAGTGCTTCTAGATGACCTACTGGGCAAACAGTTTCGCCAACAAAAATATCATCCATTCCTGAAACAGCAATTAAATCCCCTGCTTTTGCTTCTGTAATTTCTAAACGTTGCAAACCAAAGAAACCAAAAAGTTTGGTTACACGGAAATTTTGTTGAGCTCCATCAAGTTTCATAACTGTAACTTGATCACCGACTTTGATTGCTCCTCGGAACACACGACCAATACCAACTCGGCCCACAAATTCATTGTAATCCAACATAGCAACTTGGAATTGTAAAGGTTCATCTGAATTATCAACTGGTGCCGGAATCGTATCAATAATTGTATTAAAGACTGGATCCATTGTATGTTCTTGTTTTGAAGGATCTGCATCAAAAGAGGATGTTCCATTCATAGCTGAAGCATACACAACAGGAAATTCTAATTGTTCCTCATCCGCACCTAATTCAATAAATAAATCTAGCACTTCATCAACTACTTCTGATGGACGCGCACCTGGACGATCAACTTTGTTAATAATTACAATAGGTGTTAAATGTTGATCTAATGCCTTTTTCAAAACAAAACGAGTTTGTGGCATTGTTCCTTCAAAAGCATCAACTATAAGTAAAACACCATCAACCATTTTCATAATACGCTCAACTTCACCACCAAAATCGGCGTGTCCTGGAGTATCTAAAATGTTAATTTGTTTATTTTTATATCTAACTGCAGTGTTTTTCGATAAAATAGTAATTCCGCGTTCTTTTTCAATATCATTGGAATCTAGAGCGCGATCACCAATAACTGTATGTTCATCTAATGTATCTGATTGCTTTAATAATTCGTTAACTAATGTTGTTTTACCGTGGTCAACGTGTGCGATAATGGCAACATTACGAATATCATCACGTGTTTTCAATATTTTTTTCTTCCTTTCAAAATCTATCTGCATAAGAAATACTCATAAAAAATGACAGCTATTTTCATAACGACATGAAAGAAGAAGGCGTTATTTTCAACAACTGACATAAAAAAACTGCGGCTTCTTACCACAGCATCAAGATTAATAATTATTAATAATCTTGAAAATTTCTGATTGAGCATTGTCCGTAGCTACTAATACATCAGTAGATGATAACACATTAACCGGCTCTCCGTCAATCGTTTTCACTATCAAACCTAAAGTTTCTGCTAAAATTTTACCTGGCAAATAATCCCAAGGTCGTAAAAATGATAAATATGCACATAATTTGCCACTCATGACATTAATAAATTCAATTCCAGCACTCCCAACAATACGTGCTCCAGAGCTTTTAGAAATAACCTCATTGATGCCTCGATAATTCCTTAGAACCATTGGACAACTTGCACCAAATAAGCCATCTTTCAAAGATAGATTTGCCGGAGAGTTAAGTTTTTCATTATTACAATAAACAGCTTGACACGCGGGGCCACCCCAAAAAAGTTTATCTTTCATAACATCATAGATATAACCTAGTAAAGGTTTTCCATTATAGTAGATAGCGATCATACTAGCAAAATTTTCCTGTTCTTTAACAAAATTCATTGTGCCATCAATAGGATCAATAACCCAAAAATATCCTTGATGCTTTAGCATGCCACTATCTTTATGCCCTTCCTCGCCTAAGATTAGTGAATTTGGAAAAAAAAGTTTTATTTGCTTAACGTAATATTCTTCTATTTCTTTGTCCACATTAGTTACTAGATCATTAGGCCCTGATTTAGTTGAAACCTGAACATCCGTCTTAATTTGCGCAAGGATCAACTTTCTAGCGTAGTTCATCCATACCTTGACATGCTGATCTATTTCTTTCCAAGCTGTCATCATACTCCCCCTTACTAAACTTTAAACTTTGTGTCCGGACACATCTCAATTGCTTTCGTAGTTTTATAAATGCTAAAACCTGTTGCTTCTTCAAATTGACGATCTAATTGTTTTCTGGTCATAATTGCAGGCACTACCTTACAATAATCTTTATATTGATTAATAAATTCCTGCTTTAAAACACTGCTTGTATTTGCTTTTTCAACCATTGCATAAAAATTGCTAACCTTTATTATTTCTTCTGTGGTCCACTCAGGTAAAAGTGGATAACTAACATCTGCACGTAATTCAGCCATGATTTCATCCTCTTCAAATTAGTTTATTTTCTGATTATTTTATTAACTCAAGTATAACATATGCTACACATGCACTGTTATTTACTTTTAAACTCCATAACACTAAAATAATTATGTAAAATGTGCTATGATATTTTTAAACAATTAATATGGAGGTAGGTATTCTTGATTACAATGAGTAATATCATTCGTGAAGGCAATCCCACATTACGAGCCCGAGCTAAAAAACTAACATTTCCTTTGTCCAATGAAATTACAGATTTAGCACATGCTATGATGGAATTTCTTGAAAATAGTCAAAATCCTGAATTGGCTGAAAAATATAAATTACGCGCTGGAGTTGGGTTAGCTGCTCCACAAGTTGATAAATCTATCCGCATGACTGCGGTTCTTGTTCCTGGTGAAGAAGGTAAACCTGCTATTTTTAAACATGTCCTAGTCAATCCAACAATTTTAAGCGAATCAGTTCAGTTAGTTTCACTTGCAGAAGGTGAAGGTTGCTTATCTGTCGATCGTGAGGTTTCAGGATATGTTCCTCGCCATGATCGAATTAAATTGCGTTGGTATGATTTAGAAGGTAATGAACATCTTGAACGCTTGCGTGATTACCCAGCTGTCGTCGTCCAACATGAAATAGATCATTTAAATGGTATTTTATTTTTTGATCATATTAACGAAAAAGATCCTTTTAATGCTCCTGAGGGTATGTTGTTAATTGAATAGTGTTACACCCGATTTATTTGAGTCTAGGACAAAAGTCCTGGACTTTTTTAGTAACTCTACTCCACTTTACTAATATCATGGACATATTGTGCTGTTTGCTTATTAATTACATTAGCAACATCAAAATGTAGCAAATTTCCTCTAATCCAAAAGTCTGTAACCATCATTACAGGATACCCCGGCAAACTCTGTGTCTTTTTAACCATTTCATCTTGCAATAATTCATTTGTTAAATTTTTTTTCATTTGAGCTAATTTTTCTACACTAGCATTATTAATTTTAAATTCATACGCAAATGCCAAAACTCCTCTTCCCCAAACATCTGAAATTAATTGTGATTCGATATCTGAAGTGGCTAAATATTTTTGTAATCTTAACTTTTTTAGCGCCCTATTTACAGCGGCGTCTGTTTCTTTTTTACTCAGTTCCTGGATTAATATCATTGCCCGTCGTTTTCGCAGAATTCTATATATTATTCCAATTAGAATAAGCAATATTATTATAATTAACAATAGTAAGGCTATTAGCATTATAGTATCAACTCATTTCCTAATATAATTGGTTGTTATATTTATTATTATAATACTTGAAAGATTTACAAACAAAACATTATATGCGCTGCTTCAACAAATTCATTCCTTGTTCCTATACTTGTACTTTAATTTATGCTAAAATGAAATTAAATAATTGTGAAAGCAATCCTATGTTCGGAAGTATTATTTTAAATTACATTCTTCTATTATTTAATTCAAGAAAAATGTAAATCTATTGATATCAAAGGAGAATTAGAATTAATGATTTTTAAAGTATATTATCAGCCATCAAAAAAAGTAAACCCTCGCCGTGAAAATACAGAGGTTCTTTATTTGGATACTGACACTGAGGTTAATGCTAGAGTCTTAGTTGAATCTAACACTGACTATAATGTTGAATTCATTGAAGGCTTGGATCAAGCTACTTTGGAGTATGAGCAAGAAAGTCCAAACTTCAAAATACGGAGTTTTAATAAATGAAAAAATTAAGCGTCAAAAATAATGAGACTGCCGTCTTTGCAATCGGCGGTCTAGGGGAGATTGGAAAAAATACGTATGGTATCCAATTCCAAGACGAAATTATCGTTGTGGATGCTGGAATTAAGTTTCCAGAAGATGATTTACTAGGTATTGATTACGTTATCCCTGATTACCAATATTTAGTTGCAAATCAACAAAAAATTAAAGCTCTTGTTATTACACACGGTCATGAAGATCATATCGGAGGAATACCTTATCTATTAAAACAAGTCAATATTCCGATTTATGCCGGTCCACTTGCATTAGCTTTAATAAAAAGTAAGCTTGAAGAACATGGATTACTTAAAACAACTGAATTACACGAAATAAGTGAAGACTCTATTTTAAAATTCCGCAAAACCAGTGTTTCTTTCTTTAGAACCACTCACTCAATTCCAGATACGTTAGGTGTTGCCATTAAAACACCTTCTGGAACTATTGTCTGTACTGGTGATTATAAGTTTGACTTAACGCCAGTCACTAATCAGCCACCTAACTTACAAAAAATGGCTAAACTGGGCTCTGATGGTGTTCTTTGCCTACTTTCAGACAGTACTAATGCGGAAATTCCTAATTTCACTAAGTCTGAACGTTGGGTTGGTCGTTCAATTAGACGTATTTTTGAAAAAGTTGAAGGTCGAATTATATTTGCAACTTTTGCATCAAACATCTCACGTATCCAACAAGCTACTACTGCTGCTGTAAATAAAGGCCGAAAAATTGCCGTTTTTGGTCGTAGTATGGAAGCTGCATTAGTCAATGGGCGTGAACTTGGTTATCTGACTATTCCAGATGATTCTTTAGTTGATGCACGCGAAATTAATAGCTTGCCTGCTAATAAAGTAATGATTCTTTGTACCGGCTCTCAAGGTGAACCTATGGCTGCTTTAAGTCGAATAGCTAATGGTACTCACCGTCAAGTAGCCATTCAACCTGGTGATACCGTTGTCTTTTCAAGTTCCCCTATTCCGGGTAACACTCTAAGCGTCAACAAAGTAATTAATGAATTAGAAGAAGCTGGCGCAAACGTTATTCACGGTAAGGTTAATAATATTCACGCATCTGGCCATGGTGGACAAGAAGAGCAAAAATTAATGTTGCGCCTTATGAAACCTAAATATTTTATGCCAGTCCATGGTGAATATAGAATGTTAAAAATCCATACTGAACTTGCTGAAAAATGCGATGTTCCTAAAGAAAATTCATTCATTTTAGAAAATGGTGATGTTCTAGCTTTAACTAAAGATTCAGCTCGTATTGCTGGTCATTTTAATGCAAGTGATGTCTATATTGATGGATCTGGCATTGGTGATATTGGTAATGTTGTCTTACGCGATCGTCGTATTCTTTCTGAAGAAGGCTTAGTCGTTGTCGTTGCAACAATTGATATGAAAAAACGTGAAATTTTAGCTGGACCAGATCTGTTATCTCGTGGTTTTATTTATATGCGTGAATCAGGAGAATTGATAAATCAAGGCAGACGCCGCTTATATAAGACTATTAGACGAACTTTAAAAGGTGAAAAAATATCTGAGGCAATGTTGCGTGATGCTATCATTGCTGATCTTCAAAAATTTTTATTTGAACAAACAGAGCGTCACCCTATGATTTTACCAATGTTGATTACACTTTAATTTCCATCATTCATCAACACCAAATGAGAGGCTGAGTTATTTCAGTTTCTCTTTTTATTTTTACAGATATTTAACTTTTTATATTAATCAGTGTATTTCCTTGCTATTTCGGAATACTTTTTACTATAATATCTTAGTAACTTATGAACGGAGGCCGTGAATTTGAAATCTTTTTTTATTGTTGTTAATGAACATGCCAATTCTGGTAAAAGCAAGCAAAATTGGCAGCTTGTTAAATCAACTTTAGATAATCGACAAATCAATTACACTTTCAAAATTACAAATCACGATGCTAAACAAGTAGCTTATTCTTTCGCAAAAAATTTAACTACAGCATCACTTGATGATTACATAGTCATGGTTGTAGGCGGTGATGGAACCTTAAATGATACTATTAATGGATTAAAACATGCTCATCTTTCTAAAGACTTGCCACTATCCTTTATCCCTTCTGGTAATACTAACAGCTTTGCCAAAGGAAGTGGTATTTCTAATAATCCAGCTGAAGCTCTCAACCAAATTCTTATCGCAAAAGATGCTCAATATCTTGATATTGGATGCTTTGAAGAAATTACACATAATAAAAAAGGCTATTTTCTCAACGACTTTGGTATAGGTATTGATGCCTATATTGTCAGTTTGAATACTCATATAGCACATCACACTCTTTTTAAAAAAATGCACCTTGGTTTTTTACCGTACATTTGGAATGTTCTAAAGGCCTATTTCAACCAAGAATCTTTTAATGTTACAGTTCGTGTTGATAATAAGTATGAATTTTATAAACATGCTTTTCTTGTAAATATCGCAAATCATCCTTATTTTAATAAACATATTACACTCTCACCTGAGGCTGATGTCAATGATCACAAACTTGATTTAATTATAGCTGATAATATTAATTTTTTTAATTGTATCTTATTTAGTATTTTTCTTTATTTCAAAAAGCAATTAAAATTGCCATCAGTCTATCACTATAAGAAAAAGGAAATCCACCTTATCATAAACTCACTTGAATTTGGTCAAATAGATGGCGAAGAACAAGGTAATAAGTACTATGACATTTGCTTTAAAGTTTCAAAATATCCATTTTGGTTTTCTACTACCGAATAAAGTACTCCTAAAATTTGAATATATAAAAAATAAGTCTAGAAACTTTTTGAGATACACATCCCAGAAAGTTCTAGACTCATTTTTCATCTCCAAATATTTGGTGCCAAAACTCATTTAATTATGCTATTATTTTACTATTTTAACTCTTAGTGCATAAACATTGCAGGTGTTAATCCTTGCATCCCAATCATTGGATCAATCTTTTGTGAAGTAACCATTTCAATTGTTAATACATTATTACCTTGCTTAACAACTTCTGTCTCAGTTTCAGAGGTTGTTTCATCTGCAACAACAGTTTGCTGATTATCTATCTTTTCAAACACTTCTTGTAGTCTTTTTTTCAAACTCGTTTGTCTATTAAGCGATGCTGTCGTCGCACTCAGCTTAAATGCAGCTTGCTCACCTACTAAAATTAATTTCTTTTTAGCCCGTGTCACCGCTGTATAGAGCAGGTTCCGCGCTAACATTCTCGAAAACTGTAAAACTAATGGAATAATAACTGTTGAAAATTCGCTACCTTGTGCCTTATGTATAGATAAACAATATGCAAGCTTTAAGTTTGACCAGTCCTTGCGTTCAAACGTCACTTCATTTTGATCAAATAAAACAATTAATTGATCTGTCCTCTTTTTTTTAGCATCTGCCTTGTTAATTCCAACTATTTTACCGATATCACCATTAAAAATATTTTGCTCCGGTTTATTAACCAAGTGTAATACACGATCACCAATTCTAAATTTCTGCGTTAAGGTTTTAACCTCTTTTTTCCCAGGGACTAATGGATTAAATTGATTTTGTAAAAGCTCATTTAAAGCATCTATTCCCGCTGGTCCCCGATACATTGGCGAAAGGACTTGAATATCATCGATTTCTACACCTTTTGCTATTGCTATTTGAACAACTCGCTGAATAATTTGTTCGACTTGATTGACTTTACAAGGCAAAAAAGAACGGTCGCTTTGTTTTTGTGAAAAATCTTTTGGTAAAACTCCTTGCTGAATATCATAAGCAAGTGCTGTAATTGTTGAGCCATCTGCCTGCCGATAAATATGCTGTAACTCCTTTTTTGCAAGCACGTCACTTTCTAATAGATCTGAAAAAACTTGTCCTGCTCCAACCGAAGGCAATTGATTCTTATCACCCACAAAAATAACCTGCATTCTTGCTGGAATTGCTTGAATTAAAAGCTGCATTAATTCTGTATCTACCATAGATGTTTCATCAATAATTAACAATTGTCCTGCTAATTCTCTAGTCTCTGTTGGTAATTCTTCATCATGACCTGCAATTCCTAATAATCGATGAATTGTACTAGCTGGCAAGTCCGTCATCTCAGTCATACGTTTAGCTGCTCTACCTGTTGGTGCAGCTAATAGAATAGGAAAATCATCTTGTTGTTTCTCTTTTAAATCAATATCATGCAAAAGAGCAAATGTCTCTACAATCCCACGAATAATTGTTGTTTTGCCAGTTCCCGGTCCTCCAGTCAATAAAAAAACAGGTGAACATAAAGCTGATTTAATCGCTTCTAACTGGTCTTTTCCATAACTTATATTTAATTTTTTTTCTACGTTTCTAATTTTTTTATCAAGCATCTGCTCTTCATTGTCTACCTGAATTTCACTATCCTTAGTTAAACGTAAAAAATCGTGTGCAATGTTTTTTTCTGCATAAAAATATTTTTTTAGATATACGCGATTGTCCTCAGGCATTATCTTTCTAGTACTAGCTAGTTCAATCATCTGATCCGCAATCAAATCCGGGTTAATGGGGACATTTCGACCATCCTCTAAAAATTGCAAAGCATTGGTAACGGTCTGCTCTAAAGTCGCATATGTATTACCCTCATTATCACATGAAACAAACATTGCTTGAAAAATTGCCGCTTGAATTCGTCGTGAATCGTCCGCTGTAAAGCCAAGTTGTTCAGCAATTTGATCCGCTCTAGTAAATCCAATTCCATTTATATCTTGAGCTAATCGATATGGATTTTCATGAATAACATCAAGTGCTCGTTCATGATACTTCGTATAGATTTTATTAGATAAATTACCTGAAAAGCCAAAGCTATTCAATCCGACTATTATCTGTTCCATTCCATTATTTAACCGTAAAGTACTTACAATTACTTCACTTTGTTTAGCGGATATTCCAATTTCTTTCAAACACTCTTCATCAGCTAGAATTTTACTTATTGCATCTATACCCAATTCTTTTACAATTCTTTCAGCTGTTTTTTTACCAATTCCAGAAAAATCACTTCCTGAAAGATAACTGATTAATCCCTCTTTAGTTGTAGCCACTTCGGCTTGATAGGTATCCACATGAAACTGCTCGCCATACGTTGGATGCTTAACAAGATGACCTCTAAAGCGATATAATCCGCCTTCTTTAATATCAGCAAAGTTTCCGACTACAGTCAATTGTTTTTTAGACCATTCCAAGTTTGTTTCCTTAATTTTCACTATCATGACTTTATAAAAATCATCTTGTGAATCAAAAATAACTTGTGTAACTTGACCAACGATATAACTATTCTCATTATTGGTCCGAGGCTCAAATAAATTTAACTCTGTAGCCATAAAGCACCTTACCTTCTTATTCCTTTTTTGTCTGTTTTTTTATGACAAATGTTTCAGCGTCAGTCAAACGTGACTGCATCTTCTTATAATACTTTCCATCAATCTGTTTAACTAGTTTAAAGTATTTATTTGGAATATCTTTATCAATCATAGCAATTATTCCTCGCTGAAACAGTACTGCCACATCTTTAGGTTTAATTTTTAATGCTTGATCATAGTATTGCTTAGCTTGTTCAAAATTACCCATATTCATAAAACAATCACCTACTAACTTAAGTGCATCATCATTTTTTGAATCTTGCTCCTGTTGCGCAGCTGTTAATGCAAAAGCTAAAGCTATTTCATAATTTTCTTGCACGTAGTTTGTTTGAGCTATCATCAAATAGGCATCATTACGCAGTTTTTTGCTTTTTACATTTTTAAATTCAGTAATTGCTTCAGAATATAATTCACTCGCATAATAAACATTCCCTAGTCCATAATGCAAAATATCTGTCTTTTCAGGTGTCTTTGAAAAAGCACTTAATGTTCGTTTGAAAAGTTCCTCAGCTTGCGAGTAGCTCTTCATTTCTGTTAACGCAACCCCTAATTCATAATATGCCTGCACATCATCAGGATTCTCATCAATTTTAGCAATAAGTAACTTAATTGCAGTTTGTGCCTTTTCTTTTTGTTCTTCACGCTTTTTCAATTTCTTACCTTCTCACTTTATACCATATCACTATCATTAAGAGCACGTACTAAATAATCGTGTTTATTCCATGCAGAACATTTGAAATTTTGACCATCTAGTGTGGTTAAAATAGTTGTGCTAGTATTGTTTAATCCACCTACAGCTCGTATTTGCTCCAAAGGTATTCCCATTAAATGCCGTATTTCAGCACATAAAGCCGCTCCATGACTAACTATCAAAACATTTTCATTTGGATATCGTTTACAAATAGCTTTTATCTTGGGTGTCATTCGCGCAAAAACTTCTTCAAATGATTCCCCAGCTATTTTACTAGCATCATATTTCTCAGGATGGTTTCTAAATGCATCAACTTCCTTTGGATAAAGTCGCTCACAGTCACTAAACTTTACTCCTTCCATTTTGCCGAGATTAAACTCTCTAAATGCATCATTTACCTCAAGTGGAATATTCTGATCCAATTTAGCGACAATTGTTTGAGCTGTCACACGGGCCCGCTTAATCGGGCTACTATATGCTTTAACAAAATTAATGGTTTTTAAAAAATCACATAGTTGTTTAATCTCATCAAAACTTTCATCCAATAAAGGTGAGTCTCCCTTTGCTCCTTGGTAACGTCGTTCTAAATTCCATTGTGTCTTACCATGTCTGATAAAATATAACTTAGTCATATTCTAAAACCTCTTTATTATCTCGAACTGAAAAACATCTTCAATTACTTATTCTAATTATCTAGCTAATGTTTATTTTACAAGAAAAATAGCGATTATTCAATTAGCAGTCAGGCCACCTAAATTGAACAATCACTATTTTTTTAATTATCACGGTTAATTACCTGGAAGTAAGGTAATAATGTTGCTTTCGCTTTTTTATAGTCTTTGTCGGAACTAAATGTTAATTGTAAAATACCATCAACTTCTTCTCGTATTTCTAAAATATGAATATTAACTATATTAATTTCAGCTGTAGTTAATAGCGCTGTAACTTTTGCTAATGAGCCTGTTTGATCAGGTATATTTATAAAAAGATCATAGAAATTAGGAACTGCCCCTACCTTTTCCGGTCCAAGTGAATCTCTTTTAACTTTAGCTTGCGCAAAAAAAGTTTGTAATGCTAGCACATCTTTATCTTTTGTTTTGACTACGATGTCCTGTAATGCTTCAATATATTCGTTTAATTGCTTCGTAATCAAATTAGTATTATTTAATAATATTGCTGTCCACATTTCTGGATCTGCTGAAGCTATCCGCGTAATTGACTTAAATCCCCCTGCTGCTAATCGCATTCCTAATGGTTCATCTTTAAAGGCTTCAGACGTTTGATTCACTAAAGCCGATGCAATTACATGTGGAACATGACTCAACTGAGCTACAATCTTATCATGTTGTTTAGCTGTTACTCTAAGCCATTTAGCTTTCGTTTCACTTAATAAATCACGTATCTTCACTACTGCTTCTTCATTATTTTCAGTGGTAATTTGAAAATAAAAAGCATTCTCAAATAGATCTGCACGTCCAGCTTGAACTCCAGTTTTATGTGAGCCTGCCATTGGATGTCCGCCAACAAAACTAATACCTTGCTCGGTTAAAAGTTCTGCGGTTTGAATAACCGTTTGTTTGGTACTCCCAACATCAGTAATAATGACTCCTGGTTTAAGTGGTAATCTTGCCAAACTCTTTATATCTTCTATAATTTGTGTAATTGGGGTTGCTAAAATAATTATATCAGCTTGTGTTGCTTTTTGGAGGTCATCGCATGTTTCATCGATTAAATGTCTTTTTTTTGCATAATCTAAATTACTTAAATTTGAGTCACTTGCACAAATTGTTAGTTTTTCATTTTTTTGTTTTATAGCTCTTACTAGTGAACTTCCAATCAAACCTAATCCTCTGATAAATATATCAGCCATCTAATCACCATCCTTAGTATTTTTTAAAAGTAACTCTAAATCTTCAAAAAAATTAGGGTATGAAACAGCAATAGCAGTTGCATTTTTTAAGGTTAGTTTTGTCCTAACCCTTAATGCAGCTACAGCTAACATCATACCAAGACGATGATCCTTATGACTATCCAACTGCGTATCAACAACTTTCCATTCTTGTGAACCTACAATTTCAAGTCCATCTGGAAATTCAGTTATATCAATCCCAAATTTACGTAATTCCATGGCTACAGTAGCAATTCTATCCGTTTCTTTTACACGTAATTCTTGAGCGCCACTAATTTTGGTCGCCCCATCAGCACAAGCTGCTGCAAGTGCCACTAATGGTAACTCATCGATTAATGCCGGAATATCTTTTGCATCAATTGTAATTGCATGTAATTTGGCGGCTTTAATCCTAATATTACCTATTTTTTCACCCTTATTTTCTACTGGTGTAACTGTAATATCTGCCCCCATCTTACGTAGCGCCTCTAAAATTCCAGTGCGTGTAGGATTTAAGTTAACATTAGTTAATGTGATGTCAGAGTTATCTATAATTGTTGCGGCGACCATAAAAAATGCGGCTGAAGACATATCTCCTGGAACAATAACATGTTGTCCTATTAGCTTTGGTTTAGGCTGTACTGTGATTGTCCGCTGATCAGCTGCCGTTTTAATTTGTCCGCCAAACTGATTTATCATTATTTCTGTATGATTGCGTGTCGGTAACTTTTCTATAATTTGAGAAGGTTCATCCGCCATTAAACTTGCAAAAATCAGTGCACTCTTTACTTGCGCACTTGCAACATTCAATTTGACAGTACTAGCTCTTACTTCTCCACCATAAATCTTTGCGGGCAACGTCCCTTGCTCGGTTGTTTCAACACGCACACCTAATTTAGCTAACGGCTCACTAACACGGCGCATTGGTCTTTTTTGAAGAGAACTATCCCCCACTAAAGTTGTGGTAAAATTCGTTCCAGCTAACAAGCCCATCAATAAACGGGTTGTTGTCCCCGAATTTCCCATATCTAGTGGTTTTTGTGGTTTTTTAAACGCGCTTCTCCCTGCACTACGGATAATTACTGTTGTGTTTGTGCGCGTAATTTCAACACCTAAAGCACGTAAAGCTTCTAATGTACTTAGACAATCTTCACCCGCTAAAAAATGATCAATTGTCGTTTTGCCTTGTGCAATTGCTCCAAGCATCAATGCACGATGTGAAATACTCTTATCACCAGGCACATCCAATTTTCCATGCAAGCCTTGTGTTGGAGCTGTTGCTAATGTCTTCATTCTTCTCTCTTCTTTCCTTTAGACAATTTGATAAACACACCAGATAATTTCAACTGGTAACCGTGCATGAATTACTTCTTTTTTGCTTAATTCCAAAATATTATTTTCATTAGTCAAAACAAATTGACCATCTACTTTATATCTTTGATAAGCTTCATATTTGCTAGCACATGTTATTATTTCATCAGCATCGGGACAAATTTCTTTTAGCAAATCTGCTGTCGCCGCATGTGTATATGCTTTTTTAGTGTTTATTGCACTATTTTCAATGCAGATTAATGGATTTAGCGCAAATATAAAACTATCAATCGTCTTTAATCGTTTTAAATAACGATAATGTAATTGTCCAAAACTTAAATTTCCTAATATTCTTGAGCAAAAAGCAACGGGTATCAAAAAATAATCATCCGTATAATTTGCTAGATTTGCATATATCTCTTCAAAATTAGTATGCAACTCTATTTGTAAAGAATCTTCAATATGGCTTTGTTGATAAAACTTAGCAGCCTGATAACTATCTGTTTTTTTAGGTCCTAAAGTATGCAATTTCTTCAATAATCTTTAACCTCTTGCCGATATGCTGCAAATTGTTCCTTTAACCGTTCCATATTACTTGCCTCGAATGTATCTAAAATTGCTTTAACTAGTTCAATTGCTACTACATTTTCGACAATAACAGAGGCTGCTACAATTGCCGTTGTATCGGAACGCTCAACATTTGCTTTTTTTATTTCTTTAGTATTTACATCAACTGTTTGTAATGGTTTATATAAAGTTGGAATAGGTTTTTTGACAACATTAATTATAATCGGCATCCCATTAGTCATCCCGCCTTCAAAGCCACCTAGATGATTACTTAGTCTCTTCCAGCCTTGCTCTTTTGACCATGTTATTTCATCCATCACTTCACTACCTAATTTTCCACCTAATTCAAAACCATCACCAAAACTAACACCCTTCATTGCGTTAATTCCAACAACTGCAGCAGCTATTTTAGCATCTAATTTTGTATCCCAGCTAACATAGCTTCCTAACCCTGCAGGTACATTTTCAGCTACTACACGAATAACACCACCCAAGGTATCTCCAGCTCGTTTAGTTTTATCGATTAGGTCATGCATCTTTAGAACTGTTTGCTTGTCTAAAACACGCATATCATTTTGATTTATTTGCGCACTGATTTGTTCAACATCTAAAGGCTTTTCTTCTATTTTAATAGAACCTAACTGTTGTACATAGCCAACAATCTTGATATCTAATTGCGCTAATAACTGTTCGCAAATATTTCCAATTGCTACTCTCATTGCAGTTTCACGTGCTGATGAACGTTCTAAAATATTACGCAAATCACGTTGTCGGTATTTAATGCCCCCAACTAAGTCCGCATGTCCAGGCCGTGGTTTTTCTACTTTACGTAATGTATTTTCTGGCGTTGCCGCTGTTGTTGGATTCATAATCTTGCTCCAATTAGAATGATCATTATTTTTAATAACTAAAGCTAGTGGCGAACCCAACGTTACGCCATGTCGTAAGCCACCAACAACTTCAACAACATCATTTTCAATTTTTTGTCTATTGCCGCGACCATATCCACCTTGACGACTACGTAAAGCATTATTAATCTTTTCACTGTCTATCTTTAATCCTGCAGGTAATCCCGAAATAACCCCTGTTAATTGCGGGCCATGCGATTCTCCAGCTGTTACATAATCCATACTTTTTAATCCTCCTTGTGTGCTTTTTGAAAAGCACGTGCTTCTTGCATAATTGTTTGATATATCTCACTTAAATAGGGTATATATTCGGAATCCGTACTATGATTAGCCACATTTTCTAATACCTGTCTTTCACGTTTCTCATCTAATATTGATTTTTCTGCTTTTTCCTTAAGCCTACCAACCCTTTTCACTGCATCTAATCTTTCACATAGCAGTTTCGTGATTTGTTCGTCTAATTGCGTTATTTCATGACGTACCTGTGCAAGTTCCTGCATTATTTATCCTCTTTTCCTTGTCTAATAGCAGTCCACATTATAATAACTAATCCCAAGCTTATTATACCAATAATAATGTTGAAACTAAAAGCTGCCGTTATACTTTTTTTAGAAAGCCAACCTGTTATTATTGGAATTGTAAACGAGGCAATACTTCCAAAAAAGTAAAATACCCCCGTAATCATTCCCTTCATTTGAGGATAAACTTTCATAAACAGCGTCAATCCTGTCTGCATAACCCCACCAGCAGCTGAAAAACCAAATAGCAAACTTGCAAAAAAGATAAAAGTTGTATTTTTGGTTATCATCATCATTACTAAAGCAACTAATGCTAAAAAATTTAATGTAATTAACAATATACTTTCTTTAGCATTATGTTTTAACAATGCATATAAAACAAGAACACCCACTATTGAACCAATACTATACAAGGATAAAATAAAATGTGCAGTTACATTCCCTAAATTTAGTTCATTTTGTGCATATAAACTAATCCACTGTGTATATAGAATCATTAATGCCATTGAGGTATAGCCATATAGAACTAGTGCCAGTGTTAATATTGTTTTACGTGCCTTAGATAAATCATGGCCTACTGAATTACTTGTCACCTGATCGATATTTGCTTTGGGAAATTTTAAACTAAATAGATTGATAGCATTCAAAACAATTAATGCTGCCATACAGATAAACGACCAACCAAACCATAATGAATTAGTTTCAAGCGAAGCTACAATTAAGGGTAAAATAAATTCTCCTGCTGACATAAATGCTTTTATTAGTATGGTTCCTTGACCCTTTCCATCATTCATTTCAACTAATGTTGTATATGTTCCAGCATCTAATGCCGAATTAGCTACCCCAGCTAAAATTGCAAATATATATCCAATCTGAGGTGAAGGAGATAACAATATCCCTATTGCAAAAAGTAAATAACATATCATTCCTAAGTAAACAAAGAATTTACGACTTATTTTATCAGCTAAAAAACCGGTAATTAGATATGCTAATAATCTTCCTATACCTACACCTGAAATAACGTAAGACACTGTCGCAAGTGGCGTATTCCACACTCCACTTAATTCTTTCATATTTTGTGCTAAAATAATTAATCCAAAGCCGTGAATAAAATAATTTATGTATAACCCTATGGATAATCGTCGTTTATTAATTTCGCTTTTTTCTGCTACTACTTGCATTATTCTTTCCTCCTACATAAAATATATAAAAAAACCAGCTATACCAACACCCTTGTGTTAATCTAACTGGCTTTTGTAAAATTCATTCAAGAAGAAAAAACTCGCATGCACTTTTCAGTTAGATTAACCTGCTGTAAGGTTTGTATCTAACCGAGCACTTAAAATAAACCCTGCTTAGATACGAACATGATTGTCCGTAACTAATTAGGTTAACGGACACTAGCTAAAATAAGCAAAGCCCCAAAAATATTCATATTGTGCGCGTAGTGCTACATATTGCATAATCTTTCTTCCCTTCGTATGTGATTGATATTATTAAACCATGCTTAAAAAAAATAGTCAATAGTTTATTCTTTTTTTCATATTATTAATAATATTTCATTTTAATCTAATTAATTCATTTCTATATTCGAACCCGACACGATTCATCCACTCTTTCAGCTACCATTCGCCCTTCATGAATCCCCCATATCACTAGACTAGGGCCACGTCGTGCATCACCGGCTACATAAACTTGATCATCATCTGTCGTATAATCATCGTTAATAGTTTCTACCCCAAAAGCCTCCAAAAACTTTTTCTCAGCACCTAAAAAGCCCATTGCTAATATTACTATATCAACTGCTTGCTTTTTTTCAGTACCTGCTACCGGTTTAAATAATTGCACCTTACTTGTTGTCATCGACTGCAAAATATTATTTTCGCCTTCAAAGCCAATTGCCGTCATTTCATATTGTGTTATGTTATTTTTAAAAAGATATTCTGCTTCTTCTTGACCATATCCTGTTTTTGCAACCATTGGCCATTGTGGCCAGGGATTCGTTGCAGTTCTTTTTTCAGGAGGCCGTCTTGTTATTTCAAGTTGTTTGACATCAGCAGCCCCTTGGCGGATAGCTGTAGCAATACAATCATTACCTGTATCTCCTCCTCCAATTACAACTACTTTTTTCCCAGCTAAAGATTTTGTTGCTTTAGTTCCTTCCTGCAATACATTTTTAGTTGCTAAAGTCAGAAATTCAACTGCTTGATAAATTCCTTTTAATTCACGGCCTGGTGTATCAAGCTCCCTTGGTGCACGTGCTCCAATTGCAAGGACTACCCGTTGATAATTAGTCTTTAACTCTTCTGCTGTAATATCAATGCCAACAGTTGTATTGAGAATAAATTTAATTCCTACTTCTTTCATAACTGCAATTCTGCGTGCAACAATCTTTTTAGGTAATTTCATATTGGGTATACCATACATGGTAAAACCACCAGGATGGTCATCTCGTTCATATACTGTAACATCATAGCCTAATTGATTTAAACGCCATGCACAGGATAATCCAGCTGGGCCTGAACCTACAACTGCTATCTTAATGCTATTGCGCTTAACTGGTAAGCCACTTTCTTTAACCCAATTATTTTTAAATCCTTGTTCAATAATGAAGCGTTCATTATTTCGAATCGTTACCCCTTTCCCATTCAAGGCCTCATTACATGAAACTTCACAAGGTGCAGGGCATACACGACCCGTAAATTCAGGTAGTGGATTGGTAGATGTTAATCTTTGAAAAGCTGCTTTATCCTCATTTCTATATACTAAATCATTCCACTCTGGAATAAGGTTGTCATTAGGACAACCGCCAACAGCACGTCCACCCGCATAAAAAAAGCCAGCATGACAATGCGGAACACCACAATTCATACATCGTGCTGCTTGTTTTCTTCGCTCCTCAACCGATAATACATTTTCCATTTCTTCAAAATCTTTGATTCGCTCACCAACCGTTCTGTAAGGGTTGTTGATCCGAGGATATTTCATAAAACCAAATGGATCTGCCATCTTGTCTTCCTCCCTTTCCTTACTCTGCTAATGTTGGTGTTGCACCAATCATCATTTCAAATGCTTTTTCACTTAATTGATCTTTAGGTGTCCCTTTTTTATTCAGCTTAACCATCAAATCAGTAATATATCGATACTCTTTTGGATATACCTTTACAAAATCTGCTTGTTTTGTTGACCAATCATCTAAAATCATCTTAGCTTTATCTGAGCCTGTATATTTAACATGCTTTTCCAGTAAGTCAACTAATTCACTGTCGTCACCTTGCTCGTTTAATTTAAACAGTTCAATCATTTCCATATTACATTTTTGAGCAAATTCACCATCTGGATCATAGACGTAAGCTAATCCACCTGACATTCCTGCTCCAAAATTATGTCCTGTTTTTCCTAAAACGACTGCAATACCACCAGTCATATACTCGCAACCATGGTCTCCTATCCCTTCAGCTACCACTTTTGCTCCTGAATTACGGACACAAAAACGTTCACCAGCACGTCCATTAAAATATGCCTCACCAGCAGTTGCACCAAAACAAGCAACATTACCAACAATTTGGGCTTCACTATATAGTTTTTTAGCTTTAGGCGGTGCTTGTACTACTAATAACCCACCACTAAGGCCCTTGCCAACATAATCATTAGCTTCACCAATAAGTTTTAATTCTAAACCTTGTGTAATAAAAGCCCCGAAACTTTGCCCAGCAACGCCTGTATATTCGTATCTTAATCTCGCTTCTGAGATACCACTATTACCATATCTTTGTGCAATCCAACCACCCATACGTGAGCCAGCAGCACGCACAACATTATTAATTGGTTTTTTAACAATAAAACTCTTCTTTTGTTTAATTGCAGTTTCTGCAAATACATTTAAATCAGGCCACTGATATTTAGGTGCAAATGGATCACTTGATTTTCTTTGAATGCCAATAGATGTAGCTAAAATTCTTGAAAAATCAAGAGATTTTGCTTTTCCTTTTGCTACATAACGAGCATGTAAGTGTTCTGTATGTCCAACCAATTCATCAACTGTGCGATAACCTAAGTGCGCCATTTCTTCACGCAAATCTTGGGCCAAAAACTGCATACAATTCTTAACATGCTCTGGTTTACCCAAGAAAAGTTTACGCAAATTTGGGTTTTGGGTGGCTATACCTGTAGGACACGTATTTTGGCTACAAACCCGCATCATAATACAGCCAATAGATACTAGAACTAATGAAGCAAAACTAAATTCCTCTGCCCCTAACATAATTGCAATTGCAATATCTCTACCTGTCATTAACTTACCATCAGTTTCAAGCACTGTACGTTGACGTAAGTTATTTAGAGCCAATGTCTGATGTGCTTCAGCTAATCCCATTTCCCATGGTAATCCTGCATCGCGAATTGATGTTCTAGGAGCAGCACCTGTCCCACCATCGTAGCCACTAATAACAACTTTATCAGCACCACATTTAACCACACCAGTTGTAATAGTACCTACACCGGTGCTTGAAACTAATTTGACTGTGATTGCTGCAAACGGATTAACTTGCTTCAAGTCGTAAATCAATTGCTTTAAATCTTCAATTGAATAAATATCATGATGAGGCGGCGGTGAGATTAAACGTACTCCTGGTACAGAGCCACGAATTTCCGCTACCCAGGGGAAGTTTTTTGCTCCCGGTAATTGTCCTCCTTCACCTGGTTTGGCACCTTGAGCGACTTTAATTTGAATTTCTTCTGCACTCATTAAATACTCTGTATTTACACCAAAGCGCCCTGAAGCAACTTGTTTAATTTTACTGTTCACATTATGTCCATTAGCCCCTGGCTTAAATCGATTACGATTCTCCCCACCTTCACCGCTATTACTTTTACCACCTAATTCATTCATTGCTTGTGCAATGCATTCATGAGCTTCTTTAGAAAGCGAGCCAAAACTCATTGCACCCGATTTGAAACGTTTAACAATTTGACTAACTGGCTCAACTTCGCTTAACGGAACTGTTGTTTTACTTTCAGCTATATCCCACATTGCTCTAAGAGTTGTTGGCCTTTCATGCTCTTCTTTATGCATTAAATTTGAGTATTCTTTATACAAAGAATAATCACCACTACGAACAGCTTGTTGGAACTTATACATTGTTAAAGGATTATATAAATGATGTTCACCTTTGCTTCTATACTTAAAACTACCACCTGATGCTAAAGCATCTTTAGCTCTAGCTCCAAATGCACGATGATACCTTGCCAAATACTCTTCTTCGATTTGATCTAATGACAGACCACCAATTCTACTTTCTGTACCTGTGAAATATTTGTCAACAACATCCTTTGATAAGCCAACAGCTTCAAATAATTGTGCCCCTTGATACCCAACAATAGTAGAAATCCCCATTCTACTCATAATCTTAATAATTCCATTTAAAGCCGCTTTACGATAAACATCAATTTTCTCACTTAGACTATTGTATTCAAGCGTCGCGTATACTCCATATGGATGAATAGCTGATGCACCATAACCCAATAAAGTTGCATAATGATGTGTCTCGCAAGCTTCTCCGGTATCTACTAAAATAGATGCCAGTTCTCTTTTGCCTTTACGGACTAAATAATTATTCAATCCAGACACTGCTAATAATACAGGAATAATCAAATCATCACTTGTTGCACCACGATCACTCAAAATAATTATGTTAGCCCCAGCATCAATTTTACCTTCAGTATCTTTAAATAAATCATCTAAGGCCTGTTCCAAACGATGCGGTCTATTAACATTGCTATAACACATAGAAACAAGTTCTGACTTGAATCCGTTCTTACCATTTAAATGCCTAATTTTTTCATAGCTAGCTGAACTTAAAATAGGTGAATCCAATTTAATTTTTTTTGCATTTATTGAAGTATCTTTAGTAATTTCACCATCGCGACCCAAGAACATCTCTGTTCCAATTACCAACTCTTCACGAATAGCATCGATCGGCGGATTGGTTACTTGTGCAAATTGTTGCTTAAAATAAGTAAATAAAGATTGAGGTTTATCACTTAAAACAGCTAATGGTGAATCAAAACCCATTGAAAGAACAGGTTCTGATCCATTTTTTGCCATCGGTAAAATTGCATCCCGAATAATATCTTCTGTATATCCATGACGTCGCCATAAAATCTGGAGCGCATGCTCTGACAAATTTTCTACTACATCAGCTTCTGGTAAATTTGCTAGCGTTAATTGCTTTTCTTTTAACCATCTTTGATATGGATGAAGCTTGGCATAATGCTCTTTTAATTCGCTATTATGGTAAATTTTACCCTTAGAAGTGTCCACTAGTAACATCTCTGCAGGTCCTAAAATTCCTTTTTCAAGAACATCTTCAGGATTTACATCATAAACACCTGATTCAGATGCAGCTACTAGAATATTTCCCTTCATAAGTACATATCTAGATGGTCGCAATCCATTTCGATCCAAAGTTGCACCAACTTGAATACCATCCGTAAAACACAGTGCAGCAGGTCCATCCCATGGAGCCACAAAACTAGAATTATATTCATCAAAAGCAGCTTGCTCAGCTGGTAAATGCATCGCATCGCTCCATGCTTCTGGAATCATCATCATTAGAATTTGAGGAATATCACGGCCATTGCGGTATAGATACTCCATACAATTTTCTAACTTAGCTGAATCCGAATCATCTTCATTATAAATTTCAACATTATGACTAACCATCCAATTTTCGGCACGTTTTAACGTATTTATCTCTCCATTATGGGCGATGAATCTAAATGGTTGTGCCCGTTCCCAGCTTGGAAAAGTATTAGTCGAAAAGCGTGAATGAATTAACGCAATCGAAGACGCCATTTTTTCATGATGTAAATCTGGATAAAATTGGCCAACTTGATACGCGTGCAACATTCCTTTATAGCAAATAGTCCGACTAGACAAACTTACAATGGCAAATTCATTAGCAGAAAATGTCTTTTCAAGCTTACGTCTTAAATCATATAATGCATCTTCAAAGAGACGACCTTTTTTAATATCTGCAGGTTTATTTAAAATAACTTGTACAAATCCTGGCATGGCCTTTTGAGCTGTTGGTCCACAATTTTCATATACATATGGCACGTCACGTGTTGCTATAATATTATAACCATGACGGTTGATTTCATCCGTTACTGAGCGCAACATCGCCTTTTTTTCATTTTCTTGTTGTGAGACAAATAGCATCGCTACTGCATAATTGCCTAGCGATGGAAATTTTTTTATTCCCATTTCTTTAGCATAATTTTGAAAAAAAGCATCCGGCATCGCTAATAGAATTCCTGCTCCATCACCAGTATCTGGTTCTGCACCTGTTCCACCACGATGATTCATCCTACTTAACATAACTAGGGCACGTTCAACTAATTCATGACTCGCTTTTCCATCAATTTGAGTAATGAAACCCATCCCACAAGCATCATGCTCGAGAGACGGAGTATACATTGTTTTGGTTTTATCAATCATTTTCTTCCCACCTCATGATAGTATCTAGCTAACATCTCTACTTTTATTAATATAAAATAAAAGTAATTTAACTTTAATCTAATTTTAGAGATAGATTTATCAAAACACAAGACATTTACTTAGCCTTAGATAAATTTGAATAGTCATATATCTTTTATTCCTTTAGATGCATATAAAACCATATATAGCGATAAAATAGCATCTATAACAACTCATGTAAGCATAATAAATTATAATTATAATAAAAATACACTATACTAATTAGATTTTGTATCTAATTTAATATAGTGTATTTTTAATTTTTGAACGTTAATAGATTTTTAATTAAACATATTGTAATTGTTTTTCTTCTTGATAAGCATGGTCAATTGTACCACTTCCCAAACACTCCTCGCCATCATAAAAAACGACTTCCTGTCCCGGGGTAATAGCGCGCACTGGTTCATCAAAAATAACATCTACTTTAGAGTAATCATCATTAAATTTTACAGTTACACCACTGTCTTTTTGGCGATATCTAAACTTTGCTGTACAGTGAAAGTCGTAACCACGCTCTGTAATAGGTGCAATGAAACTTAATTTTGTTGCATCAAGACTAGTAGCATACAAATGCTCATTATGATATCCTTGCCCCACAAGCAAAGTGTTCGTTTTAAGATCTTTTCCAACAACAAACCATGGATCATTACTCTTAGCGTCACCGCCAATACCTAATCCACGCCGTTGTCCGATTGTATAATTCATTAAACCATAATGTTCGCCCTTGTATTCACCGGCAATTGTCATCATTTTTCCAGGTTGGGCAGGTAAAAATTCATTTAAAAACTTACTGAAATTTCTCTCACCAATAAAACAGATTCCAGTTGAATCTTTCTTCTCGGCTGTAGCTAAGCCGATTTCTTTGGCAATCTTTCGAACTTCCTTTTTATTCATATCACCGATTGGAAAAAGAACTCTTTGTAATTGTTCTTGAGACAATTGACTTAAAAAATATGTTTGATCTTTATTCTCATCCGCACCACGTAGTAAATGAACTGTACCATCTTCACTTCGCTTTAATTGTGCATAATGTCCCATCGCAATATAATCTGCATCTAACTTCATTGCGTAATCAAGAAAGGCTTTAAATTTAACTTCTTTATTACACATAATATCTGGGTTAGGGGTTCTACCTTGCTTATATTCATCAAGAAAATAAGTAAATACCCGATCCCAATATTCTTTTTCAAAATTCACAGAATAATATGGAATTCCAATTTGATTAGCAACCTTAGCAACGTCTTGGTAATCTTCCGTTACTGTACAAACGCCACTATCATTTTCTTCATCCCAGTTTTTCATAAAGACACCAATAACATCGTATCCTTGTTGTTTAAGCAAATATGCACAAACAGATGAATCAACGCCACCACTCATCCCTACAACAACCCGAATTTGACTTTTGTCTTTCATTTTAACTCACCATCATTTCATAAAGATTCTGAACCCACGATTTGAAGGTCGTTTTATCCAGTAAATGCTATTATACTTACAATTTAATTTCTGTGCAAGTTCAATGGTTTATTTCTCTTCAATGACAAGAATATTGTGCTCTTGTAAATCTTTTATAATATATTCTAGTTGCGTAATTTTTTTCTCAGCATCATTTGCTTTAAAAATATTAACTTCTTTTAATCCATTAGCTGTAACTGTCGCCATTTTAAAATTATGTAAATCATTTTGTACAACCATTTTAAATTTAAAACTTTGATTAATGGGCATCCGTGGATCTAAGCTACGTTCAAGTTGAAATTTCCCATTTTTGGACTCTATAAAACCAACATCCCTTAATGAATAACGTTTGATATTATCCGCTAATTTATATACTTGATTCATCCCTAGAACTTTTGCTGCTTTTGTATATGCCATTTCACCCTTACCTTCCTATTTTTTTATAATCTTAGCTAATAAAGCTATTGTTTCATCAATTTGAGCTGCTGTATTTGTTATCCCAAAGCTAAACCGTAACGATTCTCCCACTCGCGGACTATCTGTGCCATACATTGCACTTAATACATGCGAAGGCTCTAACGATCCAGCGGTACATGCTGATCCTGCTGCAGCTGAAATACCACCTAAATCCAAATTTGTTAATAAAACGTCACTTCGACAACCTTTAAACCAGATACTTAAAACATGTGGTAACTCATCAGCATTGACTTTACCGTTCACTTCAAAAGCTATCTTATTAGTTTCTAGTCCTGTAATTAATTGTTGCTTAAATTCCATATATTTTTTTCGATGATCAGCTTTATCACGATTTGCTAATAGAACTGCTTGTGCAAATCCAGCAATTGCTGGTACATTTTCTGTTCCAGCGCGTCTTTTTAATTCCTGATCACCACCCTTTAAAAGCGACTCAAAATGTAAGCCTTTACGCTGATATAAAAAGCCCATATACTTGGGACCATTTAATTTGTGGGCTGAAGTCGAGAGCATATCTATCTTATCAGCTTGGACATCTATATCTAAAATTCCGTATGTTTGCACGCAGTCAGTATGAAACCATGCATTTGAATTAGCAACGATTTGGCCAATTTCATGAATAGGCATGTGACTTCCTACTTCATTGTTTCCCATCATAACTGAAACTAAAATCGTATCTTCTCGCAAGTTTCTTTTTAAATCTTCAAGAGATATTTCACCATTCTCATCAACTGGCAAATAAGTAACCTCAAACCCTTCACGCTCTAAATATGCCATTGGTTTCAAAACTGCTTCGTGTTCAATTGCAGTGGTAATAATATGACGACCTTCATTTTTACGTGCTAATGCTGTTTGAATAATTGCTGTATTATCACTTTCAGTTCCACCGCTTGTAAATATAATCTCGTTATCAGCAGTCGCATTAATCGACTTGGCAATTATATGACGACTATCATCTAAAACCTTACGTGCTTGTCTTCCATAAAAATTTATTGCAGAGGCATTTCCAAAAACATTTGTCATCGTCTCTGTCATTTTTTCGATAACGCTTGTTGCCATTGGCGTCGTGCCTGCATTATCAAGATAAATGTTATCCACTTTTCTTACCTCTCAATTCTAACTATACTAAAAAATTTAAAATCATTTGTGCCGATTGCTTACCTGCATCAATAATAAATTCATCAAATGTTTGACCTGCATTCTCATCTCCCACATCTGACATTGCTCTTACAACAAGATATGGTATTTTAAACTGATAAGCTACTTGGGCGACCGCTGCACCTTCCATTTCACAACACATTGCATCAGGATAAATTTCTTTAATTTCTTTAATTTTACTTGCTGATGCAACAAATTGATCACCAGTTACAATTAATCCTGGCTTAACAACTAAACCTGTTTTCTTAGCAGCTATGCTCACCGCACCTATTAGCTCTTCATCGGCAGGAAAAATTTGGGGTTGTTGCGGTAACTGTCCAGGTTTATATCCAAAAACAGTTGCGTTTGCATCATGATACGCTGCTCCTGTTGAAAGAACTAAATCTCCTACATGTAGTCCTTGTCCAATTCCACCGGCAGAACCTGAATTAATGACTGCATCCACTTTAAATTGAGTAACTAATAGAGCAGTTGTCACTCCTGCTTGAACTTTACCAATCCCTGATCTCACCAAAACAACCTCTTTGCTACTAATTTTACCCACATAAAATTCCATATTAGCAATGGTTATACTTTTTGCTTCTTCTAAATGTGCACGTAATCCCTTTATTTCTTCTTCCATTGCACAAATAATTCCATATTTCACTTGATATCACCCTTTGTAAAATTAAAAATTTATAAAACGCATAAAAAGTAGCACAAATAGTAACATAACTATCAAAGCTGCGATTATATAATTAAGTTTTCGTTTTAAATGTGTTATTTTTTCTTGTTCTAGTGACTGCTTTTGTTCTTCACGTGCTTTCGTACGACTAATTGGTTCAGCTTCTTCTTTTCTATCTGTATTTTTAGAACGTCGAGAAAAGTTTTGATCTGTCATTCAAATTACCTCTACTATTTCATCATCTGCCACAGCATAATCGCAATTAATGTCTTACTATCACAAATGGTACCATTAGCAATTTGTTCTTGCACCTCTTTTATGGTTAATTCTTCCAGTTGCAAAAACTCATCCTCATCCTGTGGTAACTTAGTTTTAGCTACATGTAATCCACTAGCATGATATAGATACATTTTTTCATCCGCAAAACCAGGTGATGTATAAAACTCATTAACGCGTTCTAACGTGTCTGCTGTAAATCGTGTTTCTTCATTTAATTCACGTACAGCCGTTTGATCGGGATGTTCGCCTTTTTCAATTTTACCAGCAGGTATCTCCAAAGTAATCTTTCTAAGTGGTGCACGCCATTGTCTAATTAACACAATTTTTTCTTCAGGTGTAATTGCGACTATCCCAACAGCTCCTGGATGGCGTATTATTTCCCGCGTGGCCTTTTCATTATTTGGCAAAACAACGGTTTCTAAATCAAGTTTAACAAAATTTCCTTCATAGAGATGCTTAATATCTGTTACTTTTTCTTCAAATTCCATTTTACTCACCTTATTATATCTATTTGACTATTGAGTTTACAAAACCTTGATATGCCGCTTGTTCTTTTGTCGCTTTCCAAACTGCACTAGTAAATATACCCTCTAATGCTTGTTCTTGCACTAATTCAACATGCGCAACAAATGTCGCATTTCCTATTAAAGACATCCAATAGTTTCCGTTGTTATATTGATGTACTTTTGTTTTTACCATTCCCCCTGGATTAACCACTTGAATTTCTTGTTCTAATCCAGTTTGATCTGTGTGGAGCAAAACATACATTAAACTTGAAGCAGACATTGCTGTTCCACAAGCATTTGTATATCCAACTCCACGTTCATATGTTCGGACGAAGATTTTATTTGATGCTAAAACTTCAACAAAGCTTACATTAACACCATCTGGAAAAATTGAATTCTTACCGTCGTTTAAATAACTAGCTATTCGACCCAATTCATTTCCAATTAAAGTTGTATGATCCACAAATGCAATTAAATGTGGATTAGGTACTGCTACAGCTGAAAATTTTATCTTATCTGATAAAGTTGGAATGAAATCATTGATTAACTTATCTTGACCGACATGCATCAACAAATCCTTAGCGTCAAAACTAACAGGTGAAATTTCCGCATCAAATGCTGGAACATTTGGAGCAAAAGCCGTAACTTTTTTTATAGCTAAATCTGCATACATTGTCTCTACTTTAAAATTTTCAATTCCCTTTTTTTCACTTAAATATCTAGCAACTGTTCTGATACCGTTTCCACACATGCTAGCTTCACTACCATCTGCATTGATTACTCGCATCTTTCCCGCAACTGATGCATTATGTCCTTTGGTTACAAATAAAATACCATCTGCACCACCATGCAACCCGTTTTTACGATCACAAACTTTCTGTGCTAACTTTCTTAATTCAGCTTCTGTTAAAGGTTGTTCCAAATTGTCTTGATCTAAAATAAAAAAATCATTATTAGAGCCGTGCACTTTTAACATTTCCATCCTAGCTACCTCGTTTTTATATTATATCTGAATATTACCACTTTCTACATCTTAACAAAAAATTTTTTAAGTGTGAAGTAATCTTCCTTTAAAAATCAGCCCGACTTAGCCATTTCACCAATATATTAGATTCGACACCAAAAAAGCAATTCCTTTCAAGCTTAACTATGAAAGACCAGTTAATTAAAACCATGTCTTTAGACTAGTACACTCAAAAGGAATTACCTTTTTTATATTTTATAACAACATCTTAATGCTATTCTGTTAAGCCTTCTTGACTTGCTTCTGGATAATTTTCCCGTACAATAGTTGCACAATGCCCACATAGATTACTAAATGTTTCATCTACACCTATATCAGTCTTAATCATCCGACAGCGTGGACAAACTTCACCTTGTGCATGTTCAACTTTAACTGATACAGTATCAAATTTTAAAGCATCAGCTGGTGTCTTCGATGCTGGGAGAATATCAAGCGCAGAAACAATTAAGTTTTGGCGAATATTAGTTGCTAATTGGTCTAACTCTTCTTTTACACCATCTGAAACATACAGTGTAACATGTGCTTCAAATGATTTTCCTATCAATTTATTGTTTCTTGCTTCTTCAAGTGCTTTTAAAACATTTGAACGAATATGCATGAAACGACTCCAACTTTCAACTAATTTTCCTTCGCCAGCATAATGATCAACAGTAGGCATTTCAGCTAATTGAACAAATTCTTCTGGCTCTTTCAAATATTGCCATAATTCCTCTGTTGTGTGTGGTAATACTGGTGTCATTAACTTAGTTAAACGAACCGCAACATCATATAAAACTGTTTGCATCGATCTGCGTGCCAAACTATTCTCAGCTTCAATATAAACAACATCTTTAGCTATATCAAGGTAAAAGGCAGATAGATCTGTAGATAAGAAATTGATTAATTTCTTATAAACATTCATAAAATCATAATTTGCATAAGAATCCAAAATATCTTTAGTAAATTGATTAGTCAATACAAGCATATATTTATCTAAGGATTCTAATTCATCATACGCAACCATATCCTTTTTAGGATCAAAATCAGTTGTATTTGCAAGTAAAAAGCGCATTGTATTTCTAAACTTACGATAACTTTCTGAAATTTGATTAAAACTCTCCATTGAAACTCTAACATCTGCTGAAGAATCAACACTTAATACCCAGAGACGAATAATTTCAGCACCCATTTTCTTGATTACTTGATCTGGTACGATGGTATTTCCTAAAGATTTACTCATCTTACGGCCTTTACCGTCTAATGTGAATCCTTGCGATAAAATTTGCTTATATGGCGCATGTCCTGATACCGCTACACTTGTAATTAAGCTTGAATTAAACCAACCACGATATTGATCAGAACCTTCAAGATACATATTAGAAGGATAGGTCAAATAATCTCGTTGTGCTAATACACCTTGGTGAGACGAGCCAGAATCAAACCAAACATCCATAATATCTGTTTCTTTTGTAAATATTCCATTTGGTGAGTGTTCGCTTGTAAAACCAGCTGGCAATAAGTCTTTAGCTTCACGTTCAAACCAAATATTTGAGCCGTTCTTTTCAAATAAGTCCGCAACATGATCAATTGTTTCCTTTGTCATAATTGCTTCTCCATCTTCACCATAGAAAATAGGTAGCGGTACGCCCCAAACACGTTGACGTGAAATTACCCAATCGCCACGGTCACGAATCATGTTATAAAGACGTTTTTTACCCCAAGAAGGGAAGAAAGTTACTTCGTCAATTGCTCCTAAAATTTCATCTCGAATTTTATCAACAGATGCAAACCATTGTGGTGTTGCTCTAAAAATGATTGGTTTCTTTGTTCGCCAATCAAACGGGTAGCTGTGTTCATAATCCATTTGCTTTAATAACACACCAGCTTCATTCAATTTCTTTAAAGAAATCTCATTAGCATCCTCATAAAAGACTCCAGCAAAATCCTTGCCTGTATCTTCAGTGAGATATCCCTTATCATCTACAGGTACATAAATATCTAATCCATATTGTTTACCTACATTAAAATCATCTTCCCCAAAACCAGGTGCTGTATGTACTAAACCAGTACCTGCATCAAGAGTAACAAAATCACCAATCATGGTTACTAACTTTCGTTCTGGATAAAAAGGATGTTGTGTTAAGATATTTTCAAGTTCTGCACCTTTTACAACTTTTAATTCTTTAACATTTTCCCAACCAAACAATTCCGCATTAGCTGCAACTAATTCTGAAGCTAAAACGTATTTTTTGTCATCATTAGCTGGTTGTACTACAGAATAGTTGAAATTTGCATCAATTGTAATTCCTTCAGAAGCTGGAATTGTCCAAGGTGTTGTCGTCCAAACAACCATATAAGTATCTGTATCTAAAACACCTTTTCCATCAACAACCTTTTCTCCATAAAAAGCAGATGGAGACGTTACATCATGATATTCTACTTCAGCTTCCGCTAATGCTGATTCAGATGACCATGACCAGAAAACAGGTTTTTTACCCTTATATATCAATCCACGTTCTGCCATCTTTCCGAAAACACGAATTTGTTGAGCTTCATATTCTGGAAATAGCGTGAGATATGGATTATCCCATTCTCCTGCTACACCTAAACGTTTAAAATCAGCTTTTTGCTTATCAACTTGTTTTAAAGCATATTCGTAACATTTTTTTCTAAAGTCAACCGTTGACATTGCTTTACGGTTAACCCCAGCTTTTTTCAATTGTTGTTCAATTGGCAATCCATGTGTATCCCATCCAGGAACATATGGTGAACGAAATCCCATCATCGATTTTGAACGAACAATAAAATCCTTGGTTATTTTATTCAATGCATGTCCCATATGAATGTTACCATTTGCATAAGGAGGACCATCATGCAAAACAAAAGTTGGTTTACCTTCATTTAGCTTTTGTCTTTGCTCATAAACTTTATTTTCTTCCCATTGGTTCTCACGTTCTAATTCTCTCACAGGTAAATTCCCACGCATTGGAAACTTAGTTTTACCAAGATTCAATGTATCTTTAACTCGCATATTAAACGCTCCTTCATAAAAATTTTTCAGAATAATACAAAAAAGACCTCGTCACAAGGGACGAGATCTTTCGTGGTACCACCCAATTTAAAAACTTATTAATACTAATAAATTTCACTTTAATAATTGATAACGGTAATAAACCGACTACACCTACTTAAATTTCAGCCTAGCACAAAACGAAGATGATAAATAAATACTCATTAATTGTCAACCTTGCACCATCTATTGACTCGCTGTTATCATAACTATCTATTCGTGTTCTTCTATACTTTAATTATTGATAAATACATTATCTGCAAAATGATCACCATCTGAATCCTCAGATGAATCTGGAAAAATAACTACGGTCTCATTGCCATTTTCAGCTTCTGCTTTTGAAGCTACTGCTGGTGTTGAGAATGCATCGTTATTACCATCTGACACTGATTGTACTTCTGATTCATATTCGTTGTCAAGCGTTTCATCATGCCGAATTGCATCTTGAATTTCTTCATAACTGCTTGTTTGACCACGCTTTAAGATTTCATCCCATTCACTACCCTTAACAACTTCTAGTTGGGATTCCATCATTACTTGAAGTTTCTGACGGAAAATACGAGCTTGTTTACGCAAATCATCAGTTTCAAGAGCCAATTTTTTAGCTTTTTTGGAAGATTCTTCTAGGATGTGGCGTGCTTTTTCATTAGCTTGATCAATAATGTCTTGCCCTTGTTTCTGTGCTTCACGATTAATTATTTCCGCTTCACGTTGTGAGTTAGCTTTGACTTTATCAGCAGCTTCTTGTGCAACAATAATAGATTGATTTAGCGAGTCCTTTAAATCATTAAAATATTTGAGCTTTTCTTGACTTTGTTGTAAACTGTCATTTAAATGATCGTTTTCTTTTAATGCCATTTCATAATCTTTTATCACTTGATCCAAAAAGTCATTGACTTCATCTTGATCATAACCACGCAGTTTCACATGAAATTCCTTATTATGAATATCTAAAGGGGTTAATGCCATGTCCCCAACACCTCCAAATTATGTAATTATTTTCTTAATACAGATATATCTAACCGAAGCTTTCCTTTTTTAGATATACCAGATACTTCATTTAATCTGATTCGTCCATAACCACGAACTGAAATAATATCGTATGACTCTAACATATAGTCTGGTTTCTCCAATTGCATCCAATTAACATGAATTTTATGCGCTTTAATCAACGCCTTAGTGTGTTGACGCGAAATATGATAACAATTAGAAACGACACCATCAATTCGCAAAGAACTTACCGTCGTTGTTTCATTTTCCCAAGCATCTATAGTATTGACCTTGCTACCCATATCAATCTCTCTTAATCTTACCTTAATTCGACCAATTTGTGTAACTTGTTCCAAAAAAAAGGATACCATATTATTTTGAACAAAAAACTGCCAACGCTGCCCATCTGTAAGAATATCCCCTAAAACATCATACTTAACACCTGCATTAGCTAACGTCCCAAGTATTTGTCCATGTTTTAATGTAGCAAATTTAATTGGATATTCAATCTCTACAAGAGAAATATTGAAATCTTTAGTTTCAACCTCAAAATAAACTGGATAGAAAAGAATTCTTTGTCGTTCTGCTTTTTTTGCTCCGCCATAAAAACTTGCCTTTACATTATCATTTTGTCCTAAAATAGATTTAGCAATGTAGCATTCTCGCGGATTTAAAAAAGGTGTTAATACCGGTCTATATTCATTTTCTGCTCGTGCAATTAAACTCAATAATTCATCGATTAATGGTTCTTCTTCATTTCTAAAATGTTGATAAATCTGCTCATTTTTCATTTTTCTGCCATCTCTTACATCTAAAAGACTAAACTAATAAAATAAAATAAGCCTTTTTCAATAAATGTAAGAGCAAAAAAAGCAATTATCGGTGAAAAGTCTATCCCCATCACAGGTGGAATGAACCGGAATATTTCTAAATATGGTTCACATATACGCATTAAAAAACGGCCGACTGAAGTTTGATATGCACCTGGAAACCAAGACATTAAAATGTAGACAACTAATGCCACATAATATAAATAGAATAAATAATATATTATTGTAGAAAACAAATGAACTCTCCTTAATTAAAGTTACTTTTACGATTAAATTCTGATAAAGTTCCCTCAACAGTATAATCTTGCGGTGTGCATAGAAAAATAGAATCGCCTACTCGCTGTATATCACCACGAACTGCAAAAACAACACCTGTCAAAAAATCAATTACCCGGTGAGCATTTGCATCATCCATATGCTGAAAATTAACGAGTGTCGCTTCACCGCTTAAAAGTCTAGTTGCTATTTGTTTAACATCTGAATAGACGCGTGGTTCAAATAACATGATTTTCTTTGTTTCATTACTATTTTTTTGAGATCCGACTAATGACATAACTTTTGCATTTTTATATTGTTCATTTTTCGCAAAGTCTTGCTGTTGATCAATCTCTTGACCATCATCATAGTATTCATCTTCACTTGTATAATCATCTTTAAATAAATTTTTGAAAAAGCTCACGTCATCAACCTCCTCTGTCTAACAACTTTTCCTTAACGTCTGTGTCGTAAAAATGGTGGAGTATCTAAATTTTCGTCTTCATTGTTATCAGTATCATGTGATGATCCTGAGCCAAAAACATCAAATTTTGTCTTTTCCATGTTCTCAAATCTACTTGTTCTTGCTTGTGAAGTTGTATGTGTGTCTTCATCAATTTCACGGCTTAAGTTCCAATCACCAAATGTATCTTTAGTTCCAACTGCTTCATTTTGATCATCATTTGACATCTTTTTTTGAACATCTCCTGAATGACGTGAAGAACGTTTTAACTCATTTTTTTTGTCTATTCCCGTAGCAATCACAGTAACGACAACCGAATTATCTAACTCTTCATTTATTGAAGTCCCGAAAATAATATTAACATTACTTGATGCAGCTTGAGTTACAATCGCTGAAGCTGCTTGCGCTTCAAATAATGATAAATCACTACTTCCTGTTATATTTAACAATACATGTTCAGCGCCATCAATAGATACTTCTAACAATGATGAGGAAATAGCCTTTTTAGTTGCATCCTCAATTCTATTTTCACCTTCACCAGTCCCTATCCCCATCAAAGCAGACCCTTGGTTTTCCATAACTGTTTTAACATCAGCAAAATCCAAGTTAACATATCCTGGTGAAGTAATTAAGTCAGAAATACCTTGGACACCCTGACGTAAAACATTATCAGCTTCATGAAATGCTTCTAGCATTGGTGTATTTTTATCAACTATTTCTAGTAGACGATCATTTGAAATAATTACCAAAGTATCCACATTTTCCTTCATCTGTGCCACACCTTCAGCAGCATATTTGGAACGTCTTTGGCCTTCAAAAGTAAAAGGTCGAGTTACAACACCAACAGTTAATGCACCTTGGTCCTTAGCAATTTTAGCAATTATTGGAGCTGCACCTGTTCCTGTTCCGCCACCCATGCCAGCGGTAACAAAAATCATATCTGCACCTTCTAAGGCCTGTGCCAAAGCTTCTTCACTTTCTTCTGCAGCTTTTTGCCCTCTATCAGGATTAGCGCCAGCACCTAATCCTCTAGTAAGTTTAGGCCCCAATTGAATTTTAACTTCCGCATTGGAATTTTTTAAAGCCTGTACATCCGTATTGGCGACAATAAACTCAACCCCTTGCACATTATCAGAAATCATTCGATTGACTGCGTTGCCACCAGCACCACCAACACCAATTACTTTAATTACGGCTTGGCTTTCATCTGTATTTGAATCTAATGTAATATCAAAGCTCATTTTCTACCTCCACATATTGATTATTCGAAAAAGCCGGTAATAAAATCTTTCATTCTATTAAAAACTCCTGGCCCATTCTCCTGATCAGATTTATTATAATTTATCTCGTTTTCTTCAACATAATCTGCGCTTGTATTATCTCGATCGTGATTAGTATCTTTTATATAATCACTCTGACTTACTCCAGATACTACATTGGTTGTTCCTAATTTTTTATCAATAGTGTGTTTTACAACTAATTCAATTTCATTTTGTGAAGCCACACAACTTATTAAGCCAAGAACCTGAGTATACGATGGTATACGTAATCCCATTTCATTTGATCTAAAAATACGAACATTAGCATCAAAAAATTCTTCTGCTAATTCTGCAATTCCTGGTAAATCAGCTAACCCACCCGTTAATACAATTCCACCGGGTAATTGCAAAGCTTTTACGTCTTCCAAAGCTTTAGCTATTTTATTAAATATCTGTTCCAAACGTGCTTGTATAATTTCTGCTAAAAATTCCTCATGTATCATACGTGGTTCTTGTTGGCCTACAACTTGAACAGGAAATGTTTCCTCCGCAGATGCATTACGCGCTAATGCCATTCCATATGTTCGCTTAAGTGTCTCAGCATTTTCAACTGAAGTATTAAGAACTACCGAGATATCTCTAGTAACAAAATCTCCACCCTCTTGGTCCACATATGTATATTTTAATTTATGGTCATGAACAACTGCTGCCGTAGTCTGTCCTCCACCTAAATCAATTACAATCGCTCCAAAATCTTTTTCACCCTCATCCAAAGCTAATTGAGCAATTGCAATTGGAGCAACAACAACTTCTTTTATCCTTAAGCCTGCCCTTTCAACACACTTTTTAGTATTATGCAATATCGTCTTAGGACCTGTATACATAACACCCTTCATTTCCATTCGTACACCCACCATACCGCGCGGATCACGAATACCTTCAAAATCATCTACAATGAATTCATCAGGAGCTATATCGATTACATCTCGTTCTGGCGGAAGATTTTGAATCAGTGCCGCCTCTGTTACCCTGCGAACATCGTCATCATTTATTTCTTTACTTTTAACATGTTCATTTCCAAGTGATATCATGCCCCGACACTTTTCAATTTGTAACATATTTGCTGGTAATCCAACAATGACATCATGAATGTCTATCCCAGCCTTATCTTCTGCTTGTTTTACTGCGTCTTTTATTGCTCCTACGACCTGGTCAATGTCAACTACAACTCCCCGATTTAGACCTGCAGAACGTGTATTACCAGATCCAATGACATTAAGTTGTCCTTTGACATACTCTGCAATAATAACTTTAATCGAAGTAGTCCCAATGTCCAATCCGACATAAAGTCCAGAATTTTCCATCATATTAGGCCTCCTATTCGAAAAATATTTAATTAAGTTTAAATTATTAATTCTTTCTTATACATCTAATTTAGATTCATGTCAATACACAAATTTTACCACATATAATGGGTACTTTTCTATGTATAAGCACTAAAACATGTTAAAAAATATAAATTAAGTTTAATTACTCGTTGTTGAATTACTATATGGGTACGAATATGCACCAACTTCTAAATCAACAATCCCTGTTCCATTCATTTTAGCTACAATACTTGGATAATATGCCATTTTTTTGGCGAAAGTTCCAATAGTAGCAATAACTTCATTTCCATCGTTCATATAAACAAGTATTTTTCCTGAATCTGCTTTTGTTGGCGTTGCATGAATTTCAGATATTGCTTCTTGTATATTTTGTGATATTAAACTAAGTTGCTTAGCAATAAGTTTTAAATTTTTAGTACTTTTAAAGTCGTAAATTGTTGGCATATTTCCCGTTACATTTGCCACAGTTGCTTTACTTACAGCACCATTTTTAGTTAATGCATAATATTTCTTATCTTGATACACGTACCCAACTGTTGAATATTCTAAAATATTGATTTTTACATTCCTATTTTTTTCAGCTATTTTAGCATATTTTACAGTTCCATTTTCCTGTTTAATCCTTTTTTTTATCTCGCTATTTTTAAACCAAGTTTCAATTAAAAAGTCACCCTTCATTATTTTACTTGATTTCAATATATCCTTTTGTGTTTGCTTATTAACACCCGTAATAACTATATTTTTTACACGACTGACTGGTAGTATTAAGTACAACGATACGCTTGTTATTACTGTGAATATTGTTAATAATAATAGTCCCCGTTTTTTCAATCTCTTTTTATGCACATTTTTTAACTGTGGTAATTGTCTTGAAAAATTTTGCTTTTTAAAGGGACTCTTTTTTTCTTTTTGACGCTTTTTATTTCTTTCTAATTGTGCTTTTTCCCATGGAGTTAACTCTTGACCGGTTTGTGAGAGCCTGGCCTTATTTAGATTTTTCTTCAAAGACTATCCCTCCAATCCACGTCAACCATTAACTAAGCTATCTAAAACATTCAATACCCTACTTGCTGCATCAGGAACACCTACTTGCTTGCAATTTGTCGCTATCTTTTCACGTTCAATTGTATTACTCATTAAATCATCAATTTCTTTAGCTAAAAGTTGACCATTCAACTCTTCTTCAGTAATCATCTTGGCTGCATTCTTTGAAACAAGGCTCATTGCATTTTTAGTTTGATGATCATTAGTAACATATGGACTTGGAATTAAAATCGAAGCAATTCCCAATGCTGTTATTTCAGCTAAACTCGTTGCCCCTGCCCGACCAACTATACATTCAATTTCTGGTAGTATAGCTGGCATATCAGCAATGTAAGGTTGAATAAAAACATTTTCAGGTAAATGTTGTGTTGCTGGATTTGCCATAATTTTATCGTAATGCCTACGTCCTGTTACAAATAAAATTTGATATTTTTTGTTTGCAAATTGTTTGATTGCAGCTATACTAGCCTGATTTATTTTTTTAGCTCCCTGTGAACCTCCAAATATCAATACCGTTGGAACATCTTTTTTTAAACCGTATTCCTTATACAAGCGATTGCTTTTAGTCATCCCTGCAACTTGCTGAGCACGGGGATTACCTGTAAAAATAATCTTTTCAGTTGGAAAGCTTTGTCTAGCATCGTCAAAACAAATTCCGATTTTATCTACAAATCGACTTAAAAATTTATTTGTTATTCCAGCCACACTGTTTTGCTCATGTATCATTGTTGGTATCTTAAGACGTGCTGCCGCATATACTACAGCTCCACATACATATCCCCCAGTACCAATTACAACATCTGGTTTAAATTCACGAATTATTTTTTTTGATTCATGCACACTTTTCAAAAATAAATAGACTGTCTTTATATTTTCAAATGATATTGACCGTTTAAATCCCTGAATGTGTAATGTACGTAGCTTAATTCCTGACTCAGGTACAATTCGCTTTTCAAGACCTCGCTCTGCCCCAACATACAAAACCTCTGACTCAGGTTGTTCCTTTTTTAAAGTTTCAATCAATGCAAGCGCTGGGTAGATATGTCCACCTGTTCCTCCACCTGATACTAATATTCTCATTTGGATTCTTTAACCTCCTCTTCTAATTTTTCAACAGCTTCAATGAATTTATCTCCGCGCACCTCAAATGTTGGCCACTGATCCCAACTTGCACAAGCAGGTGACAACAAAATAATATCACCTGGTTCACTCATTTTATACGCTAAAGGTACTGCACTCACCGCATCTTGTGTTTGCTTAATTTGCTTTACACCAGCTTTTTTTGCCGCTTGTTCCAATAAATCAGCAGTTTGTCCAAATAAAACAATGCCACGCAAGTTTTTGAAATATGGCTCGAGACGTTCAAAAGTAAATCCTCTATCTAAACCGCCAGCTAATAAAACAACCGGTGCTTTAAAGCCATCCAAAGCTTTCTGCGTTGATTCAATATTTGTTGCTTTTGAATCATTATAAAATTTTCGCTCATTGAAGGTTGTAACATACTGTGTTCTATGTTTTACACCCGAAAAAGTTTTTAAAACCTCAACAATGTGTTCATTACTTTGGCCTAATAATTTTGCTACCGCTAACGCGGCTAGTGCATTTTCAATATTATGTGAGCCTGGAACATTTATATCTTCAGCAGACATTATTTCCTCATTACGGAAAAATAATTTTCCATTACTTAGATATGCGCCATCTTTGGTTAAACATTGCCGTGAAAATGGAATGATTTTTGCTTGACTTTGTTTGGCCAATTCTTGCCATTCTGAATTATCCCAATTTACAACAAAATAATCGTTCTCCGTTTGATTCATAGTAATTCTCATTTTGGCTTTAATATAATTTGCACGCGTTTTATGATAATCTGTATGTGCTTCATAGATATTAGTTAAAACAGCTATACGTGGATGAAGTTTTGTTATTCCCATTAATTGGAAACTTGAAAGTTCTGCTACCATCGTATCATTAGCATCCGCTTTTTGTGCAATTTTTGTTGCAGAAATACCTATATTTCCGGCTGTATATGCGTGTCCTTTTTTTCTACCTTGATTAAGCATTAATGCAATCATTGTCGTCGTTGTCGTTTTTCCATTTGTTCCTGTAACAGCTATTAAAGGTGCATCTAAAATTTCATATGCCAATTCAGGCTCAGTAATTATTTTTAGTCCTCGTTTAACAGCTTCACTAATTAATGAATTACTATATGGAATCCCTGGGTTTTTGACAATTAAACTTATGTTATCTAGCAATTCTAATGGGTGACTACCCGTTATAACATCTATCCCCATTTTTTTTAACTTATTAACTTGCGTTAAGTCCTTAGGGGTATTCTTATCATTCACAACAACATTGGCACCAAGCCTTTTTAATAGACTTGCTGCATTAATACCACTTTTACCAAGGCCTAAAACCAAAACATTTTTATTTTGATAATCAGTAATATTTTTCATTGTTTATACCTTCCTCGATTATACTTTTAAATAATTATCCAAACTGTCGCAGTAGCAAAAATTAACCCTACAAGCCAAAAAGTTAAATCAATTCGCCATTCACTCCAACCACATAATTCAAAGTGATGATGAATTGGGCTCATCTTAAACAAACGTTTCCCTGTTCTTTTAAAATAACCTACTTGTAACATTACACTTGCTGTTTCACATACAAAAATAATTCCAATAAAAAGAAGTGAAAGTTCATGATGTACTAGAATCGATACCGCTGCAAGAGCTCCACCCAAGGCCAACGAACCCATATCACCCATAAAGACTTTTGCAGGCTTATGATTAAATCCTAAAAATGCAATTAATGCACCAATAACAGACAAACAGAATATTAATACTGAGAATTGATGCTGTACATACGCAATTACCGCATATGCTCCAAAGGCAATTATTGCTTGTCCAGCAACTAGACCATCAATTCCATCTGTTAAATTAACTGCATTTGAAAACCCAACTAACCAAAATATTGCAAATACAATATATAACAATCCAATATTTAATTCGTGATTGAAAATGTTCAAAGATAAAGGTAGACCCTTATATATATAAAAAGCCATAAAGATAAGGGCACCAATTATCTGTCCTGTTAGCTTTTGCCAAGCTTTCAACCCTTCGTTTTGCTTTTTCCATAATTTAATTGAATCATCCCAAAAGCCTAAGAACCCATATAAAATTAAAATGAAATTCAAAATAATCACTGGTACATTTAATGTATGTTGCGAAAATGCAACTATCATAGATGTAATCAAAATTGAAAAATTAAAAACAAATCCACCCATTGTTGGTGTCCCTGATTTTTTTTCATGCCATTTTGGCCCTTCTTCACGAATCATTTGTCCTTGCTTTTTTTTATGTGCGTAATCGATGAATACCGGTAAAAATAAAGTAGTTAAAATTAAGCTGCCTATCACTGGAATTAACATCTGCGTAATATTCATTTTATTAATTCTTCTCCTTTAATTTAAATGCTTTATTAGCTTCCTCAACATCATCAAAATGATGTTTTGTATGACCAATTATTTGATAATCCTCATGTCCTTTGCCAGCTATTAAAACAATATCATTTGGCTTAGCCTTCATAATAGCTGTTTGAATTGCTTGTCTACGATCTAGAAGAACCGTTGCTTTCATGCCGTTAGGGACACCTGTAAGCATCGCATCAATAATCGATTTCGGCTCTTCTGTCCGCGGATTATCTGAAGTGAAAATAGCATAATCACAATTTTCAACAGCTATTTTAGCCATTTTAGGTCTTTTATCATGATCGCGATCTCCACCACATCCAATAACACAGTACACTTTTCCGACTGCAAATTCATTAATTGTCTTTAGCGCATTTAATAATCCATCTGGTGTGTGCGAATAATCAACAATTGCACTAGCACCGCTATTTGAAGTAACTAGCTGTAACCGTCCTTTTACACCCGAGAAATTTTCTAATGCTTCGACAATTCTATTACTATCTACACCAGCTACATAAGCTGCACTGTATGCAGCTAACAAATTATACACGTTAAACATTCCAATAGTTTTGACATGTAAATGATATTTATTATTAAAAACCTTCAAATCAAAATCTGTTCCATGAGCATGAATTTTTATATTTGAAGCACGAATTATTGCATCATTTTTTATGCCATACGTCATGACTTGAGCAGCTGTATCTTCCATAAATCTTTGACTCATAGAATCATCATTGTTAAAAATTGCAACTTTAGCATCACCACTAATTGTATAACCATTGCCTAACTGTGAAAATAATAAACTCTTTGCATGTGCATAATTGTCCATTGTTTTATGGTAGTCTAGATGGTCTTGCGTAAAATTAGTAAATACAGCAATATCAAAATCAACGCCCCATACCCTGCCTTGCACTAATGCTACTGAAGAAACTTCAATAGCGGCTTCAGAAACACCCACTTCAACCATTTTTTGCATCGTTCTTTGCAACGTTATTATATCAGGTGTTGTATTGGCTGTCTTCAGTACCTCATCACCAATCCGCCGATACATTGTTCCAACAAGTCCAGTCTTTTCACCTTGATCTCTAAAAATTGCATCAATCATATGTGTAACTGTTGTTTTACCGTTAGTTCCTGTTACACCAATTACTTTCATTGCATGGCTTGGAGCACCATAAAACGTATTACTTAAAAGTGCCATTGCTCGATTTGTATTTTCAACATATACAACCGGTACTAACATCTCACCAAGCGGCTTTTGAGCAATAATCATTTTTGCGCCCTTTTCAATAGCTTGTCTAACATACTGATGCCCATCTACTGTATAACCGCTAATTGCAATAAAAATACTATTTTCAACAACTTCACGTGTATCTTGTGTCACAAGGGATATGGAAAAATCAGAATATTTTTCTGGTATCACTTGTTTAAATTTTAAAACTTTTAATAGTTCACTCGCTAACATTTTTTCACCAAATCTCTATTTAATAGTCAATTACTTAAGTGTCACAGAAATACTTTTAACTCCACTTAGATTTGTACCAGTTGTTACACTTTGAGCAGTCACATATCCTGATCCAGAGATATTAACTTTAATTCCTAACAGTGTCTCTAGTTTAATAACATCACTACGTGACCATCCTGAAATATCCGGCATAGTGATTGTACCGCTCGTTTTCAAAATAATTCGTCCACCAGACAATAATTTTTTCCCGCCTGCCGTCGATTGTGCACTAACAACTGAGCCACTTCCAAGAATACTTACATTCAAACCACTATTACTCAATGTCGTTTTCGCTTTTTGAATGTTTTGACCTTTCACACTTGGGACTTTAACCGTTTTTTGACTAGTAGAAGAACTACTTTCTTTTATTGCTCGCTCCATTAGCGGATTAAAGACAGAAGCTAACATTTCGCCAGAAGTTCCTGAACCGAATGTTTGTGGCTGTTTCATTGTAACATATAATATATATCTTGGATTATTAATTGGTGCCATTCCAACAACTGAAAAGATATAATTTGTACTTCCCGTCAAATATCCACTTCCATTTGAACTAGCAATTTGTGCTGTCCCTGTTTTTACACCTACAGTATATTCCGATGATTTAAACGCAGAACCCGTCCCATTTTCATCCGTAACAACTTGCGCCATTAAATTACGAACTTGCTTGGCTGTCGTTGCTTTAATTGGGTTTGAGATAATCTTCTTTGATTGCTTATAGACTGTTTTTCCAGTACTAGAACTCACAATTTTTTTAATCATATATGGTTTAAGTTCTTTACCATTATTAGCTATCGCTGTAAATCCTTGCATCATTTGAAATACAGTAACATCTATCCCTTGACCGTAAGCTGTATTGGCTTGTTCAATTGGATAGGTGTATGAAATACTACCAGTTGCTTCTGAGCCTAAATGTGCATTAGTACTTTTTAAAAAGCCAAATTTTTTTATATATTTCAACCAGGTTTTGGAACCCATTTGCTGTTCTAAAAGTGCCATTCCGACGTTTGACGAACGAATAAAGGCCTGATTATAACTTATATATCCCCATCCTGCTTTATTCCAATCATATATTTTAGAACCATTTATTGTTAAAGATCCAGACGAATATGTTGCATTCCCATTGAAAATGCCTGAATTAATGGCCGCCGCTGTCGTAAACACCTTCATTGTTGACCCAGGTTCATAGGTTTCATCCAGTAAGATATTTTGCCATTCACTTATACTACTTTTCGTTTGTGCATTAAATGTTGGTCGCTGACTTGCTGCTAAAATCGCCCCAGTTTTAGCATCCATCAAAACTGCCGTCATTTCTTTTGGATGATATGTTTTTTGAGCTGATTTCAACAAAGTTTCCATATATACTTGCAATTGAGAATCTAGTGTAGTGTAGAGATTGTCACCATTTTTAGCTTTTTTATACTTGGTTTTTGTACCTGGAATTTCGGTTCCCGTACTATCTTCCATATAACTGTGTGTTCCATTTACACCACTTAAAAGATGATTATATACTTTTTCTATTCCCATTAAACCATGTAGTTTATTGTTAGTTGTAGTTGTCAAACCAATAAAATAAGATGCAAATGCCCCGTTTGGATACAATCTTGCAGTAGATGCAGTAAAATCAATACCTGTTATGTGTTTAGACTCTATTGCTTTTTTTGTTTCCAAAGATATTCCTTTGCCCGCTGAACCTAACTCGACTTGATACTTATCTTTTTGATTTAAGATTTTTAAAACATCAGCATATGAAATAGATAAATACTTACTTAATACTTTTGCCGCTTTATCCTTGTCCTTATTTGCTAAGTATTCACGTTTACCATAATATATCGCTTTTTTTGAAAGAACAATATAAACCGAATAAGTCGTTGTATCTTCCGCAATTGTATTACCGTCTTTATCATAGATAGTTCCTCGTTTAGCTTTAATTTGAGTTTTGTTTGCATAAAGTTGTGCAACCTTTTTTTCCAAATTAACTCCACCAACAGTATGAAACATTCCTATATAAAAAAAACGGCCTATAAATATCAAAAAAATAATAGCTACGATGAAAAAAATAGTTATACCTACATTTCTTCGTTTATTTCTTATTTTTTGAGTATTTATAAAACGTTTATCTTTCATATTCATTTAGTTACATTCCTTGTACTAGATTCATCCAGTGTTAATCCTGCTGCCGCTGCAATTTTACTTAACCGCGTCCGACTAGATAGTTCACTGATTTCTTGCTGTGAACTTGTATTCTTGCTTTGTATCTTTGTTTGCTGTTGCGCAATTGCCTGTAACTCGTGTTGTGTGCTTGTTAACGTAACAGTAGATTGAATTACAAATATTGCCGTAATTAATGTTACAACTAACACACCTACTACAAACCCTAAATCACTTCTAAAATAAGGTGATTTTTGAGGTACCAATCTCGTCTTTCTATTTTTTTTATGTATTTTTGTGGGAGACGGTACACTTTGTCCCCATTGTTTCAATGCTGGTTGAGCCAAAAAAATCACTTCTTTCTTAATAATAATATTTTAAATTTCTTTAATACATTCAATTACACGTAGTTTAGCTGAATGTGCTCGATGATTTACCATAAGTTCATTTTTTGTAGGAATAATTGGTTTGCGATTAACAAGTCTAAACGCTGGTTGTTTTTCGTCTGGAATTATCGGTAATCCTATCGGTAGTTCTGGCAAACTTGTTTTTTCTTTAAACATTGTCTTTACAAGTCGATCTTCTAAAGACTGAAATGTTATAACACTTATACGACCATTTACATTGAGTAATTCTAATGCTTGACTTAGTGAATCTTCCAATACGCCTAGTTCATTATTCACAGCAATTCGTATTGCTTGAAAAATTCTTTTAGCTGGATGCCCACCTTTGCGCCTTGCCTTAGCTGGAATAGCTTGCTTAATAATCTCCACCAACTGTCCTGTTGTTTCGATTGATTCTATTTCCCTAGTTTTCTCAATTCGTCGAGCTATTGATTTTGCAAACTTTTCTTCCCCATAGCGAAAGAAAATACGAACCAAATCACTATAATCCCACTCATTTACAATTATCTTTGCCGTTAATGTTTGCGACTGATCCATCCGCATATCTAATGGTGCATCATACTTGTAACTAAATCCTCTATCTGCTACATCGAATTGTGGTGAAGAAACACCAAGATCATATAAAATTCCATCAACTTTTTTAACATTTAATTTGACTAATTCAGTTTGTAAATTACAGAAATTACTTTTAATAAAAGTTACTTTTCCTGTAGCCAAATCATCTGCTAAATGCACTTTGTTATATGTAATTGCCGTTTCATCTTGATCAAAAGAATATAAATGACCATTAGGCCCTAATTGTCGCAAAATTTGATTACTATGTCCGCCACCGCCTAATGTACAGTCAACGTAAATACCATTTTCTTTTATATTTAAATTATCTACAGCTTCTTTTAAAAGAACCGTTACATGCTTAAATTCTGCCATCTACTCACCCTAAAGTCCGAAATCTATCATATTTTCTGCAAGCTCGTCAAAGTTTGTTTCAGCTTCATTGCTAAATTCATCCCAACGCTCTTGTGACCATATTTCAATACGATTGCCTACTCCAACAACAACACACTGCTTATCTAATTTTGCATGATGTAAAAGTGGTGCAGGAATATTAATGCGTCCCTGCTTATCAAAGCCACACTCTGTCGCAGCTGCATAGAAAAAACGGACAAATGCCCGTGCATCTTTTTTAGTTAATGGCAATTCTTGTAATTTTTCTTCTATCAGCTTCCACTCATCTTGTGTATACCCAAATAAACAGCCATCCATTCCACGAGTGAGTACAAATAGTTCTCCAAGATTATTACGTAACTTGGCTGGAATTATTAATCGTCCTTTTGTGTCAAGTGAATGACGATACTCTCCCATGAACAATTGACTCACTCCCTTAAAAATAAATTATCGAACATATAAGCTGTTTTTAAAAATAAAAATATGTTATAGCTAATATTACCACAATTACCCACTTTCAACCACTAAATAGGGTAAAAAAACCACTTTTTACTTAAATTGAATACTTTTTTTTAAATTATTCAATAAATAAAAATAGTGACACAAAATTTTTAATATTATTATTTAATTTATTAATTTTTTTGTATAAAAAATAGAAGGTTATAGAAACTATAAATATAATTTCTATAACCTTCTATTTTAATTTATTTAATAACTACAATTATCATCAATACAAAATTACTTATTAATAAAACACAATCCAAAATGCGCCAATACTGACGCATAAATTTTCCAATAATTATATCACCATCAAAAATTGCTTTAAACGCAGTCATAAGAATACCACACATGCCTAGCCCAAATATAACATATAGTACAATAGATACACCAAAGGCATCTAAAGATAACAAGTGTAATGGAAAAAACAATAACACAGAAACCAAATCAATTGGAGCTATCTGTTTAGGCAATAGATGCAACTTGATTTGTAAAATTTTGAGCAGTAACCACAATACAACTATTCCGCCTACTTGAACAGGCCATGAGATCAATATCATTTGTAATAGATTCATTTGTTCTTAATTAAAAAGACATCATGCAAGGCATTAACTGCTCCACTCAAATCCTTGCCATGGACTAATACCCAGATTGTAGTATAACTATCTGTTGTTTGCAGAATTTGGATGTTTTCACGTGATAAAGCTGCAACCATCTTGGCAGTAATACCTGGGGTTCCCATAATGCCTGCTCCAATAATAGAAACCTTAGCACAATCATCAACAATTTGGGCTTTAATCTTATGCTCAACCAATAATTTCTTTGCTATTGCAGTTTCTTCTTTATCTAAATTAAAAACTATTTTATCCGGACTAATATTGATAAAATCGATACTTAAATTATTAGTAGCTAACAAATCAAACGTTCTATCTGCTGAATATTCCTTCGCTTGAATCGTAAATTGTGTTAAACCAATTTGATGTGCTACTCCTGTAACCGTACGATAATGTTTAATTGCTAAATTACGATCCGAAATTAGTGTTCCCATTTCCTCTACACTATCCCAAGTAGAGCGAATTCGTAATGGTAAATGTGCTTGTTGTGCTACTTCAACAGCACGAGGATGAATTACTTTAGCACCTTCATGTGCCATATTAGCAACTTCCTCATAACTTACTTCTTTTAAGAATTGTGCTTTTTTAACTAAACGTGGATCACCTGTCATCATTCCTGAGACATCAGTAAAAATATCACATCGTTTCGCTCCTAAAGCTGCTCCTAACAATGCAGCAGATGTATCCGATCCACCTCTGCCTAAAGTTGTTACATGTCCTTGTTCAGATAGACCTTGAAATCCAGCCACAACTACAACATCATTGGTCTTAAAAGCATGCATAATGCTATTTGTGTCTATATCTAGAACCTTTGCATTTTGATATTCATTATTAGTTTTAAATCCAGCATCAGGACCGGTAAATGCCGTTGCCTTAATTCCATCTTTTTTCAACATTTCCGTAAAAACAGCTGCTGAAATAACTTCTCCGACAGAAACAAGCATATCTAATTCGCGTGTATTTAAATTGGTCTGTGCGCCACCAACTAAATTTAATAATGAATCTGTCGCATATGGAGCTCCTTTTCGACCAATTGCCGAAACAACAACCGCCACTTTATATCCCTTTTTTATTGAATAAATCACATGTTCTATTGCTTTTCTTCTTGCATCATCATTTTGAACAGATGTACCACCAAATTTTTTTACGATAATATTCATCAAAAATGTTCCTCCTAATATATCATTATCACATTAATGAATAATAAATTACATTATAATAACGTTATTATTACATTTAACTCATAAAGCAGACATTATTATGTTTGCACATCGTAAAAATAACCGCTATAACATAACAACGTTAACTCTTTTCAATTATAATGGTTTAACAATACAAATTCAATTTTTTTCTAATGTTCTTTAATTTATAATTCAAATCTATCAATTTGACAGTCGGGTTAATTTAAATGTATATTATTACTATAGTGAAAACATAAGGGATTGATATTTTTGAAAGAAAAGAAAAAGAAAACCGGCCTTCAAAAAGCTATTAATATCGTTGTTTGGGTTATGTTAATTTTTACGGTTCTTAGCGTTGTTTTAGCAGCTGTTGGTGGTTTACTAAGTTATTAATTAAACGAAAATACAAATAAAGCACTGTAAGATAAAGTCTTACGGTGCTTTATTTTTCTCAATAAAAATTGTCAATTTCAATATGTTTATATAACTAATATTCAAAACATTTACTTTTTTACTGATTTTCTAGTTTTTTTGCAAAGAAAGTCCCAATCTTTTTTTTATATGTCTTTGGATAATTATAGTATGACATGGCATGCGTCGTATTCTTTGTTATCCATAGTTTCTTAGGACCTTTTTGAGCATGGAAATTTTTATAAACCATATTTGTTGCTACAAAAGTATCGCTATCGCCATGAATAAAAAATGTCGGTAATTTATTTTTCTTTAATTGAGCAGTTGAACTAGCTTTACCAAAATCAAATCCAACTCTCAATTTAGCAATAATTCTAGCAACTGCAATAATTGGTTCTTTAGGCAAGTTGAATTGTTGCTTTAACTGATTTGTTAATTCTTCAGATACACTTGAATAACCACAATCAGCAACAATTGCTTTAACTTGACTAGGTAATTTTTCCCCACTAGTCATCATAACTGTGGCAGCTCCCATAGAAACCCCAAAAAGACCAATCTTACTATTTTCACCCGAATAATTTATCACTTTTTTTATCCACTTAACATAGTCTAATCTATCAAGCCAACCAAAGGTTAGATATTTCCCCTGACTTTGACCACTTCCTCTGTCATCTGGTGCCAAAACATTATATCCAAGTGAATGAAACATTCTGATATAACTAGCCATATTTAAATGACTTTCGTGATATCCATGTGCTACAATGATAGTCTTATTTGTTTTTTTCGCAGCAGGTACATATGTCGCCACTAGTCTTAAATTATTAGTAGCTGATTTCTCATACCAAGTTGTTTTTTTGACTTTAGCTAGCCAGCTCTTGTCTATATCTAATTGCTTCTTCTTTTTAGAATTGACATTAGTTATTGTTCCTCTTTCAAAAGCGTAACTTACTAAATAATTACTCCCAGCTACTATTATTAACAAAAAGATACTAATGACAGCTAAAAACAAAATTTTTAGCCATTTTCTTTTTCTCACTTATATTCTCCTTTAATTTTCACAGAATTGGCGATAATAGTCGTGAAAAATATTGTTTAAATCTTAACCACAATGATTGCTTTGCAAAATACTCCTCTGTTAGCCTTGTACAATGTTCAATATCTTTTTCAAATGCATCACGAAGTTCATTCGCCAAATTTTTATCATAGCAAAAAGCATTAGTTTCAAAATTTAACTTAAAACTTCTAAAATCAACATTTGCTGATCCAACCGATGATATTTGCCCATCTACAACAAAAGTCTTAGCATGCAAAAAACCATTTTCATATTGATATATCTCGACACCTTTGTCTATTAGTGACCTTGCAAAATACTGAGTTGCTCGATAAACAAATGGATGATCTGGCTTTGAAGGAATCATTATACAAACTTTTACACCTGATAAAGCTGCAACACTAATTGCTTCATACACAGAATCATCGGGTATTAAATAAGGTGTTTGAATATACACATACTTATTAGCTCTACTTATTAATTTTAAATAACCTAGTTTAATTGCTTCTACTTCATTATCTGGTCCTGAAGAAACTATTTGAATACTTGTATTGCCGTTACAATTTCTGATTGGAAAGTAGACATCGCTATATTTTACCTGTACCCGTTTTTTATCCCCCTTAATAGTGGCATTCCAATCCATAAAAAAACGTGATTGTAAAGCAACAACTGCATTACCATCTATTCTAATATGTGTATCACGCCAATATCCAAATCTTTTAGATTTACCTAGATACTGGTCACCCACATTAAATCCACCAATATAACCTATTTTTCCATCAATGACAACAATCTTCCGGTGAGCTCGATAGTTAAAACGAGGACTATGTATAGGAGAATGACGATGCCCAAAAAAAGGTTCTGCCTCTCCACCTAATTTTTCTAACTCTTTAAAAAAGCCATGGCTTTGTCCTCTAGAACCTAAACTATCATAAATAACACGTACCTTCACACCCTTACGCGCAACTTTTACTAATGCTTCATTTAATTGAGTTCCTATTTCATCACTAAATATTGCATAATATTCCACATGCACATGGTCCTTTGCTTGCAAAATATCATTAATTAAAGCTCTAAATTTTTGCTTTCCATCTGTAAAAACCCTAACACTATTATCTTTGGTTAAAATAGCTTCATCTATTTCTAAAAAAAGGTGTGTTGCTTGCCGTGATTCATTGGATAAAATATTTTCTGGCATTAATTCTTTTTCATTCCACTGCTCTTTTTGCAAGGCAACCAGCTGATCAATACCCATTCTCTCTTGCGTACGTAAGTCAAAAATTTTCTCACGTGAAATCTTTTTTCCAGCAAACAAATATATAATGAATCCTACTATTGGTAAAAGCGTCAATACTAACAACCATGCCCATGTTGCTGCAATATCTCTTTTTTCTTTAAAAACTGTTATTATAGCTGCAATTTCATTCATTAAAAAAATTAATATAAGAATCAAATTAAAGACTGTCACCGCATTTTCCCCCTTTTTTAAATTTTTTACTCTTCCCCCATTGTACTACAACTATTTAACATCTTTAAATGAGACACTATCATTTACCCCAAACCATTTTTGTGTAATTTTATTTAATGTACCATCTGCTGCTAACTGTGCTAAGACATGATTAATTTTAGCTTTTAATGTCTTGTCTCCCTTGCGCATTCCCACAGCGAAATCTTCACTTGGAAAACCTATATTAGACACGTTATAACTACTAGAATCTTTTTCATGCGCAATATAGTAATTAGCATATACACTATCTATCAATAATCCTTGAATACGATTATTATTCAAATCTAAAAATGCATTTGTAAATGTGTCATATTGCACAGATTGTTTTACATATTTTTTTAGAATTTGTGGTTCTTGATTAAATTCAGAATAACCCGATGAACCACTCTGTAATCCTAAAATCTTATCTGTCATATCTTTTGCTACATTAATTTTATTTTTTTTCTTACTGACAAGGACCTGGTCATTTTTTAAATAAGCATGACTAAATGCCACTGTTTTTTCACGAGCTTTTGTTTTTGTATATCCATTCCAGATCAAATCAATTGTACCATTACGTAGTTCTGTTTCTTTCATTGACCAATCTATTGTCTGAAAACTAACTTTCAAACCTAATCGTTTAAATACAGCCCGAGCTAGGTCAATATCGTAACCAACTAATTTTCCATTTTTTTCTCGAAAACCCATTGGAACAAAACTATCATCTAACCCAATAATAACTGTCCCTCTATTTTTAATTTTATGCCAAGTATCAGTGGTATTAGCTCGTTGTGTAACATTTTTACACCCACTAAGCGTGGTTATTAAGAGCATACATGTCAAAAAAAGAGCTATTAATTTAATTTTTTTCTTCAATCCAATCGCTCCTAGCTTATCAAATCTTAATCTTTAAGGGGTTCAACTTTTAGTACATGATCTGCTATTTCATCTGCAAATTTCCAATCATGTGTTACAATTATTTGTGTCATGCCTGCTTCTTTTAAACTCAAAATAATTTCTTTAACAGTTTTACTTAAATTAGGGTCTAAAGCAGATGTAGGCTCATCATAACATAAAATTTTAGGTTGCATTGCAAGTGCTCTGGCAATCGCAACACGTTGCTTTTGACCTCCAGAAAGTTGATATGGATATAAATCGCCCTTATCACTTAAAGAGAGTTTAATCAGCAATTCCTGTGCTAATTGCTTGGCTTCATTCGCACCTTTTTTTAAAACCATCATAGGGGCTAATGTAATGTTTTCAGTAACACTAAGGTGTGGAAATAGGTTATAATCCTGAAAAACAACACCAATTACAGAATCATTCGTTTGTATACTAGGATCAAATACTTCATCATCAATATAGATTTCACCGGCATCAATTCTTTCTAATCCACTTATGCAACGAAGTAATGTCGTCTTTCCCCCACCTGATTCACCAACAATACATAGAATTTCTCCTTTTTCAACTGTCAAATTTAATTTATCTAAAATAGTCCTTTTACCAAATCGTTTTGTCACATTTTTTAGCTTAAGCATCTTAATCACCTTCTATTTCCAATAACTGTAATGTTTTTCTAGTCGACGTAATATGTAAGTTAAAACAGCGGTCATTATCAAATAAATTAATCCTACCATTATTAACGGTACTAACGTCACATCTCGTGATGTAGCGATATTCCCCGCTCTTAAAAGGTCCCCCAGTCCAATCACATAGACTAAACTAGAATCCTTAATTAAATTAATGACTTCATTTCCAATTGAAGGAAGCACAATTTTAATGACCTGAGGAGTAACAATTTTTCGTATTGTTTGCCAATATGTTAAACGTAAAACTTTAGCACTCTCATACTGCCCAATATCAATAGATTGTAATCCGCCTCTAAATATTTCTGCAAAATATGCAGTATAATTTAAGATGAAAGCGACAAGTGCAGCTTCATAGCGTGGCAAAATCAGTAAACTAGATAAAATTGGTAAACCATAAAAAACAAATATTAATTGTAATAATAGCGGTGTACCACGCATCAACCAAACATAAAAATGTAAAATTGCTTTTAAACCTTTGAAATTTGATATAAGCCCTAAAGCCACTATCAACCCCAATGGTATTGAACCAATTAATGTCCATCCAAAAACTTGTAATGTTAGTTTAGCGCCACTTAATAATGACGGCAAAATTTGAAAAATATATGTCATGCAAATACCCTCTTTTCTTGATAAAATAAAAGCCCTCTAAGCTGTTTCCAGCTTAGAGGGCGTAATTAACGCGGTGCCACCTCAATTATATTGATTTTTCACAAAATCAACCTTAATAAGTTATCGTAACTTTTAGCTATAACGGACGCTTACCCGACTAATCCTACTATATCAGTTCAGATTAGTAACTCCCAGATGTGTTTCAAATAGTCATTAATTTTCCCTTTTCATCTTCCGAGAAATCTCTAGTAATAAAAACTATCCTACTCTTCTGCTCAAAGTAATTATTTTAATCATTAAGAAATTTATCATTTTTTTCTTAGAATGTCAAGTAGTTGAAACTAGGAACGTTTAAACCATGCTCCAATCCTTGTAAAGAAACCTTGTTTTTTTTCTTCTTCCATAGTTAAAAGAGGAACCGTTTGCCCTTCCATACGCCGTGCAATGTTTCTAAAACACTGAGCTGCTATATTCTTATCATTTAAAGCTATCGGTTCGCCTTTATTAGTAGAACTAATTACTTCATCATCATCAAAAACAATACCAATTAATTTGATACCCAAATGATGTGTAATTTCATCCACATCTAACATATCACCATTTTTCACCATATGCTTTCTAATCCTACTTATTACCAGCATAGGTGGTTCTTCCAAATCAAATTTTTCTAGTAAACCGACAACACGATCGGCATCCCTCACTGCTGGTAATTCTGGTGTGGAAACAACAATTGCTTGATCAGCACCAACAACAGCATTCATAAAGCCCTGTTCAATTCCAGCAGGACAGTCAAGTAAGATATAGTCAAATTCAGGCTTCAATTCCCGTACTATAGCTTCAACTTCTTCTGGTTCCAACGCAGACTTATCTGTATTTTGCGCAGCAGCTAATAAAAACAGCTTATTATCAAATCTCTTGTCTTTAATCAAGGCTTGATGTAATTTAGCTCTTTTTTCAGCTACATCTACAATAGTATAGATGATGCGATTATCTAAACCTAAAACGACATCTAAGTTGCGTAACCCAAGATCTAAGTCAATTAGACATACTTTTTTACCCTGCATAGCCAAAGCCGTTCCTAGATTAGCTGTAGTTGTTGTTTTCCCCACTCCACCTTTTCCAGATGTGATTACAATTGCTTTTCCCATTCTAAAATCCTCCCACTCCTACAAACAATTTTGGACGAATTGATTTTAGTTCATCAACTTTTGTATAACTTAATTTGTGTAAATCGTTAACATACACAACTGTATGGTCAGGTATTGCAATATCTATTTCTTCCATAATGTCAACTAAATCACCAATACGAACTTGTTGTGCATTACCAATTTTACCCGCAATAATTGCTGTAGAATTATCCTCGAATCCAGCATGGACAATTCCTGCAACATCACCAAGAATATAAATATTTCCTGTCACACGTAATATACCACCTTGATGAACATAGCCTAAAAACAAAACATCACCTGTTATCGTAACGACTTGACCATTACGAATAGTTGCTGCATTAACATGTACATTATGTTTGTCCATAAAATCATATGCATCTTGTCTATTAACAACATCTGAAACTGTTTTATAAATAGAAAAATGTGAATATTCACTAAATAGTTTTTCAAATTGCTTTTTCTCTTCCGAACTGAGCAAACGCATGCCTGTGTTTAGCTGAAATGTAAATTGTGTATCCTTCTTTAAATTTTCATCTCGTTGCAAATTATCCAATAATTCTTTTAATTCGACTATAATTGATTCTATGCTAGCATCTGCTTTTAGAATCAATTCATAACCATCCTTGCGACCTTTCAGAACCACAGCACCCAATTAAACTCCACTCCTTTAAGAAAATCTTTTAAAAAACTGTTCTAATGGGAAAAATAAAATTACAAAGATTGCTAAATTATACGCCAAAGTAGGTCCTAGAGTTTTGCTGATAAAAGTTGTAATCGATACAGATGTAAAACCTATCAAAGCATTTGCCCAATAAAATAAAACAGTTAATATAGTTATATCAATCAGATATATTAATAATACCACAATAAACGATGACGTGAAGTATCGCATAATAGATCTAGTTATATAAACTATTAGAGGTAACATAACAATGAATAATCCTAAAATGCCTGTATAGTAGGTATCGAAAAAATACCCTGCAATTACAGCCCATACAAATATATGACGTACATTTCCATAGCAAATTGCCATTACAAGCCACAATAAAATTAATCTACTCTCTATTGAAACAGATTGCGTAAACATTGACCCAGAAAATTGCAAGCTTAGCGAACCGTCCAAAAAAAGCGCAATAAACAAACCTAGCGGAAACAAATACCGCATTTTCACACTTTCCATCGAATCACCTTCTAATCTGTTCGTTTAGCAACAGTCACAATATTTATATTATTCATATCAGCTGCTGGTTTAATATAAACTTTTTCATTTGAACTATCACCACTTGTTGAAACTTTTATAACTGTTCCTACATATAAGCCCTGTGGTGTTGTTCCTCCTAAACCAGATGTCATAACTGTTGTACCTTTTTTAATTTTATCACTACTTGTTATTTGCCCCATAACTAGATAGCTTCCTGAAGTTCCTGTAATTAATCCATTTATAACTGATCCGCTAGAACTTGTTACTTGAACAGCAAAGCGGTTAGATGAATCATTTTGCGTGGTAATTAACTCCACTTTACTATTAGTTTTATTAACTTCAGTAACCCGACCAATTAGTCCCTCATCGGACAAAACCGCTGAGTTTTTCGTGACTCCAGAGTTTGATCCTTGACTAATAACAATTTGGTTCTGCCATGAAGATGGTGTACGTGTTAATACATATGCACTAATCTTTGTATAATCAGTTAGTGATTTATCCAACTTAAGTTGTTTCTTTAGTTGCTTATTCTCACTTTTTAAAGTTTGATTTTCTACTTTCGTGGATGCTAAATTGTCAATTTTTGTTTTTAACAATTCATTTTCTTGATAAGCATTCATCAATCCAGTAAAAGCTTTACCTATACTACTTATACCCGCAGCAGGAAAACTAACTGCTCTATCAACTAATCCAGCCGATTCATTACCAAAACTCTGAATAAATGATGGCGTGTTTTTATTATTACGAACAGAAATTGAAAATGCAATCAATAAAAAACTTATGATTAAAGTAATCAAAATAATAACAAGCTTTTTGTTGAAAAATGCCTTTTGCATGGAATGTACCCTCCTACAATTAAAAATTAAGAGGTTGGACGACTAAATTCCAACCTCTTAACCGCTACGACTTAATCGTCAGTAATTATTTTTTCTTCATAACATCGATACTTTTAAGTGATTCACCAGTTCCCACTGCAACACAGTCTAAAGGCTCATTTGCAACAAAGACTGGAACCTTAGTAGCTTCTGCAATTACTTCTGGAAGATGACGTAATTGTGCGCCACCACCAGTAAGAACGATGCCATGATCAATAACATCTGCAGCAATTTCAGGCGATGTTTCTTCAAGCGTTTCTTTAATTGCTGTAATAATTTCTTCGACAACTTCTTGAATTGCTGTTGCAACATCTTCTGGTCTAATTTCAATAGTCTTAGGTAATCCTGTTACTAAATCACGACCTCTAATAGTTTGACTGTCTAATTCTTTAGCAGCTTCAACTGATGCTGAAGCAACATCAATTTTCAATTGTTCAGCTGTTCTTTCACCAATTAATAAATTGTAATTTTTACGAACATAATAAACAATTGCATCATCAATTTTATCTCCAGCCATACGAATCGAACGACTTGAAACTATCCCGCCAAGTGAAATCGTAGCGACATCTGTCGTACCACCACCAATATCAACAACCATGCTACCAGTAGGATCCATGACAGGTAATCCTGCTCCAATTGCTGCTGCAAAAGGTTCTTCAATAACATAAGCATCCTTTGCACCTGCTACACGAGTTGCATCTATAACAGCACGTTTTTCAACTTCTGTAACTCCACTTGGTACACAAACCATAACATATGGCTTACTTGAACGATGTCCCGTTGCTTTTTCAATATAGTACTTCATCATAGCAACCGTCGTATCATAGTCAGCAATTACTCCATCTTTCATTGGACGAATAGCAACAATACTAGCTGGCGTACGTCCAATCATATCTCGAGCTTCTGAACCAACAGAAACAATTTCGCCATTTTTTGTATTTTTAGCTACAACAGAAGGTTCACGTAATACAATACCCTTACCTTCAGTGTAGACTATGGTATTGGCTGTACCAAGATCTATTCCAATATTTTTAGTCCCGATTCCGAACACTTTAATTTCATCCCTTCATACGCCATAACGGCCTTTAAATTCACAATATAATCAAATTATACCATATTTAAGCGATATCGTTCAGACTATTTTGCTTCAATTTATAGCATACAAGATTTATCAGCAAAAGCCTTTATTTTCTACCAATCTTAACGATAATTTAATTAAACTATTTTGATTAATCTGGTATTACTTCTACTGATATCGCCTGAGGTCCACGTTTTCCTTCAACGCTAACAAAAGAAACTTTTTGTCCAACCTCTAAAGTTTTAAAACCCTTTGATTTAATAGCTGAAAAATGAACAAATATATCCTGTCCCCCAGTAGTAGGCGTAATAAATCCATATCCTTTTTCCTTTTCAAATTGGTGTACTGTGCCTATTAACATTTTTGATTTCACTATACAAAATGTATCTATCTACATTCTATATATTCCTTTCTATATTATTTACTATTTTGAATTATTAAGAATGTTTTTTAATTTTAACATGCTTCATGAATAAAAAACAATTTTCCTTAATATTTCTATAAAATTCCTTCTTCTCTCATACTACAATAAGATGTATCTCCTACAATAAGATGATCTAGCAATTCAATCCCCAATAATTCTCCACATTTTTTTAACCTGTTAGTCATCACTATATCGTTTTCTGACGGTGTCACAATACCACTTGGATGATTATGTACTACCATGAATCTTGCTGCACTGTATCGAACAGCCATGTTGAAAATTTCACGTGGATGAACCAATGAAGAATTCAATGTACCTACAAAGAGTGTTTTTATAGCTAGTATATAATTCTTAGTATCAAGTAAAATTAAAACTAAATTCTCTTGCTTATGATCACCTAAATAGTCAATCATATATTCACCTACTTTTTTACTTGAACATATTTGTCCTAAATTCAAGTGTCCCCTTTTTTTATATCGTTGGGCAAACTCACAAATTATCTCCAAAAATATACTTGCTTGTTTGTCTTGTAAAAAATTCTGCAATGTTTTACTAGTAAAATACTGCAACTGCTTTAAGTTTCCAAATTCTTCAAAATAGTCCACTGTTAATTTTTGGCTTTTTTTTGCTGGTAAAAATTCCCCGATTAATAAGTAAAATAGCTCCCTGTCTGTTAGAGATTCAGCTCCAAAACGCATCACTCTTTTTTTTAGATTATCTTCTTGATACATGTGTGTTAATGTCATAATAAAACCTCCTTACTTATAAATACGCAAAAAGGTTGCTTTTATTTAGACAAATATTTTTTTACCTCTATTAAATCATCTAAAATAGCTATTGTATTTTGATATGCAAAAAAATTAGGCGCTAATAAATCAGGTACCATAATAACAGGTAAATTAGCCTTTTTAGCTGCAAGAATACCATTTAAGGAGTCTTCCAAAACAAGAGTTTCCTTTTTTAAAGGTTCTCCCGCTTTTTTCCAACCTTTCAAGAAAATATCAGGTTCTGGTTTGGTCTTTTCAACATCATCTGCACAAATAATATTGTCAAATATATTTGTGATACCAGTATTTTCCATAAAAAAACTTATTTCTTCTTTTGTATTACTTGAAGCTAAAACGCACGTTACTTTATTAGCTTTTAAAAACGAGATTAGCTCGTGAAATCCTTTTTTTATTTTTAACTTACCTTCTCTTACTAGCGGATAAATCATTTCTTTACTTAAGCGCATGTATTCGCTAACTAATTCACTATCACCATATTCATCTTCAAGCGTTCTAATCATCGTATCATTTCCTGCGCCAAGATATTTTTTGTATTGTTCTAAACTAACTGTTAATCCTAATTTTTCTCCAGCTAGTCGATTAGCTTCAAAATAAATTTTTTCTGAATCAAATACAACTCCATCCATATCGAATAAAACTAATTTTTGTTCCATACTTTACTACTCTCCACTATCTAAAAAATAATTTCTAACTTCAGAAATAAAATATAATGATCCTGTTATTAAAAGCATGTCTTCTGCCGACATTCCTTTTACGATTTTTAAAAAAGCCTCTTGCCAAACAGACATACTTTTTATTTCTGGAAAAGTTTGCTTAATGTCTTCCAAATCTGTAACCTTACGCGGCCCATCAAAACTAGTTATGATTAGTTCAGTGTTTGATAACTCTGATAGTTTTTCAATCATCTCAGTTGACTTTTTATCAGCTAAAATTGCAAGTAGAACATATATTTTTTGCTGCTTAAACTTTTGACGCAAAAGTTTTTGAATTTTTTCTATAGCAGCAACATTATGTGCACCATCTAAAACAATTAATGGTTCTGAATTAATTTTTTCAAAGCGGCCTGGCCATTTTGTATTCATTAAAGCTTTACGTATATCATTTATTTGTACTATAAACTTTTCTTTTCTTGCAACTATTAAAAATGCTGTTAACGCACAGGCTGCATTATCAATCTGAAATGCCCCTAATAAACCTGTGCAAAGATTCTTATAATTAATTTGCTGAAACCGATAATTAAAAAACTCCCCCCACTCTTTTTTTTGACTAAGCGCTTGGGTAGAAAAATCATTATTCAAACAATATAAATCTGCATCTTTTTCTAGAGCAATATTTTTAATTACGTCATAAGCTTCATTAGGTACACGACCTACCACAATAGGAATCTTTTTCTTAATAATTCCTGCTTTTTGATATGCAATTTGTGAAATGCTATCTCCTAACCACTGTGAGTGGTCAAGCGCTACCGTCGTAATAACAGAAACTAATGGTGTAATAATATTGGTAGAATCATATAGCCCCCCCATACCAACTTCAACGACAACATAATCCGCATGCCTTTCACCAAAATAAACAAACATCATAGTCGTTATAATTTCAAATTCAGTTGAACACATTCCTATTTCATCCATTTCTTGTACTATCGGATAAACTATATTAACCAATCTTACAATTTCATCGTCAGAAATCATTTTTCCATCAACAGAAATTCTCTCATTAAACCTAGTTATATATGGAGAAGTAAATGTTCCAACTGTAAAGCCTTGTCCTCTTAATAGCTCTCGTAAAAAAGCTGTCGTTGATCCTTTTCCATTTGTACCGGTTACATGTAATGTTTTAAAATTATTTTGTGGATTTCCTAACTTCTCTGCTAAAAACTTCATTCGACTAAGCGTCGGTGTTTTTTTAAATCGACTTCTTCCGTGAATATATTGTAATGCTTCGTCATAATTTTTAATATGCATTATTGATCTCACTCTCTTAATTTGTATAATAACATATACTACAATTAAAATTGTATAACGGATTTTGACATATGAAAAGTCCTACAACCATTAGAAAAAATAATTGTAGGACTTACTAATCTAATATTCTATAAATTGACTAGTCATTCGGAATAAAATCAGGCATCGTTCCTTCAACAGCAACTTGTCCTGCAATATAACCATGTACACAACAATCAGGAATTGCATTTGATCCTAATCTATTTGTTCCATGGACACCACCAACAACCTCTCCTGCTGCGTATAGATGGGGAATTATTTTCCCCCAAACATCTTGAACTTCTGTTTTTTCGTTAATTGTTAATCCTCCCATTGTATGATGAACCGATGGCCACTGCGGAATTGCATAATACGGTCCTTGGTCGATTGTCATCATTACATTCTTGTCTATTACTTTGCCAAAATCTGGATCTAATCCATTTTTTACATATTCATTATGTTGTTTAATTGTAGAAATTAGTTTTTCTGCTTGCATGTTGATATGATTTCCCTTATATGCATGAGAATTTATAATACTTGCAAGTTCAGACAGGGTTTCTGCTTTGAAAATACGATCTACCTTTATTCCATCCGCTAATTGTTTTTCAGATACAAAGCCCCCATCAGTTGCAATTCTTTGATTAAAAATACTAAATGTTGGAAAACCAGCACTATCCTGGGCCGCTTTTGAACAAACATCACGACGTTCTCCTTCATTTACATATCTCATCCCATTAATATCAACATAAACTATCCCTGAACTTGGCCCTGAAAATGGAATTACTGCATAAGCATCTAAAACTCCATTTTCAGGATTTGCAAATGGATATAACTGGATATATGACATTTGCATAGTGTTTGCTCCAATTTCTTGCGCAATTGTCAGTCCCTCTCCAGTTGCACCAACATGATTCGTTGTTGGAAGATCAGCTGTTAGATAAGGAACTTGCTTCGATCGCATTGCTACATTTGCACTAAAACCACCTGTTGCTATAATAACACCCTTTTTGGCTTCAATCGTTTTCACTTTATCTGGTGTTTGTACTTTAATACCTACTACATTTGCTGATTCATTATTTTCTCGATAAATTTGTACTAATTTAGTATTAACCATTATTTTAACACCAGCTTCTAAAGCTAACTTTTTTTGGATCTTTACAATATCTGAACCAACACCATGCTTCAACGTATAAGTTCGATAACCGTAATGGCCACCTGGGCGAGTTAATGACTCCCTGACCTCTAAACCATTATCGAGCATCATATTTAAATAAAAAGGTGAGCCATAGACAAAGTTTTTAACTAACTTAATATCACCCATAAAATCTCCACCAACAAGAGTATCTTCAATATGCTTTTTCGCTGTATCTGGTTTTAAATGTAATTTTTCTTGCAATCTTCCTGCAATTTTACTAGTATATGCAGCATATACACCCCCATTTATTTGTGAATTTCCTCCAATCATTGGCATTTTTTCAATAATTACTGTATTTGCGCCTAACTGAGCTGCACGATGGGCAGCAGCTAAACAAGCAAAGCCTCCCCCAACAACTACAACATCATAAGATAAATCCCACTTATTTGGAATACTTGGAAAACCAAATTTTTCAATAGATTCAAGCTTCTCTTTCTCCATTTTCTTAATAACTCTTTTAAATTCTTCTGGATTTCCTCCTGCTTGAACAATTGCACTCAAAACAGCTTCTTTAACTCCATTGCTAGAAGCTGTTGCTCCTGAAACGGCATCCACTTCTATAGATTGATCCGCTATAATATTTTTTGCTAATGTTTCAACTGCTACTTGTAACATCTGTGAAGGATTATCATTATTTGGAATTAGACGTAGAAATGTAATTTTTTCTATTTTGTCTTCACTCAAAGTGATTTCAAATTCCATTTTTTCTGAAAAGCCTTGTCCAACTGCTATATATGTTCCTGCTTTCATCTTTTTCGCTCCTTTACATTATGCTAATCTATACTAAACATTTCGAATTATTTAATAAATGATACGTAGTGACAAACTTTCTACAAATTGCACTCTCTCAACGTAAAAGGAATCCAAACTATGCATTATACAACATCCATCTTGATTATAAATCATTTTTATATTTTTTGAAATCGTTTTCTTATGTTTGTATAAAAAAAGCTTAACTGTCTTTATTAACAGTTAAGCTTATCACTATACCGGTGATCGGGGTCGAACCGATACGTCCTC
>NZ_JAIULA010000060.1 GCF_024160875.1 Ligilactobacillus ubinensis
CTTAACCTATCTTTATCTCGCCTTACGGCGACCTAAAGGGTTATGAGTTTGCGATTAAAAACTTTAATTCTTGTTTTAAAACTCTTTAAAACGCGGTGTTCTCGGTTTTTCTTTATTTAGAAATAGAATATTATCTAGTTTTCAAAGAACAAGTTCGTTGGTAATTAATACATTACCAAATGGAGCCTAACGGAATCGAACCGATGACCCCCTGCTTGCAAAGCAGGTGCTCTCCCATCTGAGCTAAGGCCCCAATGTACATTGTTATATATAAGTAGATCTCTCAAAACTAAACAAAGTTTCGACAATTGTGTAGGTTTCCGTTATTTTCCTTAGAAAGGAGGTGATCCAGCCGCA
>NZ_JAIULA010000061.1 GCF_024160875.1 Ligilactobacillus ubinensis
CGAACTCTTGCGTGGTTTGACCCACCTGACGGTTTTCAAGACCGTTCCCTTCAGCCAGACTTGGGTAATCCTCCATATGAAAAATAAAATGGACCTTGTAGGACTCGAACCTACGACCGGACGGTTATGAGCCGTCTGCTCTAACCAACTGAGCTAAAGGTCCAAGTTCCAATAGATATCGCGGCGAAGGGGATCGAACCCCCGACCTCCCGGGTATGAACCGGACGCTCTAGCCAGCTGAGCTACACCGCGAATCTTAGAAATTATTGCCATATCGGGAAGACAGGATTCGAACCTGCGACCCCCTGGTCCCAAACCAGGTGCTCTACCAAGCTGAGCTACTTCCCGAT
>NZ_JAIULA010000062.1 GCF_024160875.1 Ligilactobacillus ubinensis
GGAAATGTTGTTCATATGGGAGCAAGACCTCAGTTCATTGGAAATTTGATGGATGAGCTGTTTGATTGGGGAGCGAATGATGATACACCCGAAATTATTAAAAGCTGTGTCTTTCATTATGAAATCGAAACAATTCATCCGTTTGAAGATGGTAATGGCCGAATGGGAAGGCTATGGCAAACGGTTATTCTTGCCAATTGGAATTCAATTTTTGCTTGGATTCCGATAGAAACAATTATTTATCAAAACCAGGAAGCATACTATAATGTGTTGGCTGCGGCTGATGCACAGAACGAATCAAATGTTTTTATTGAATTTATGCTTGATATCATTCTTGAAACACTT
>NZ_JAIULA010000063.1 GCF_024160875.1 Ligilactobacillus ubinensis
CCCGTTCCCATATGATGATGATAAGCTACTTTAATACCATATTTAGCAGCAATTTCTCCATAATGATTCAAGCCCTTGCATAATTCGTCCCATTCTTGATCAGTGAAATAAGGCTTTTCGGTAAAAATATTTTTGGAATCTGATTGTTGAATGGTATATGTTTGTTCCGATACAACAGCAATTGGTGCATTAACAGCCTTCAAAAATTGACAATGCTTTTCAAATGCCGCGCTCGCTTTTTCGATTCCATCCCGAATAATAAAACTACTAAACCATTGACCAGCAATCTTCAAATTACGTAATTTCAGTTCATAATTTAACTTTTCTGGTCCAGGGAAAAAGCC
>NZ_JAIULA010000064.1 GCF_024160875.1 Ligilactobacillus ubinensis
CCAACTGAGCTAATCCTCCATAAAAGTGACCCGTACGGGATTTGAACCCATGTTACCGCCGTGAAAGGGCGGTGTCTTAACCACTTGACCAACGGGCCATATACGGAGAGTAAGGGATTCGAACCCTTGAAACAGGCATTACCCGTTTACATGATTTCCAATCATGCTCCTTCGGCCAACTCGGACAACTCTCCATGAAAAATTTAAATTTCAGCATACAAAATATTAATATTTTAACTGAATTAATCTTTCAGCGTGCACGGCAACGTCCTACCCTCGCAGGAGGCGATCCTCCAACTACTCTCAGCGCTATGAAGCTTAACTTCTGTGTT
>NZ_JAIULA010000065.1 GCF_024160875.1 Ligilactobacillus ubinensis
GACTTTAAATCTGGTAACTTCGCTAAAAGTAAAATGAGTATGCTATTAATGGATAGTGCTAATCATCGAGTTCTTGACATTATTCGTTCTCGAACTAATCGTTTTCTTAAAAGTTATTTTTTACAATATGATTTAAAAGCCAGAGTGCTTGTTAAAACGGTAACGGTTGATCTATATTCACCTTATCGTAAATTGATAGAAGACCTATTTCCAAATGCTATCATTATAGCTGATCGATTTCATGTAGTGACGCAAGCGTATCAAGCACTAAATAAAGTAAGAATTACAACAATGAAGGAATCCGGTAAGGATTCTCACAACAG
>NZ_JAIULA010000066.1 GCF_024160875.1 Ligilactobacillus ubinensis
TGCGAATAAACAATACATTGGCTATACCAGCAGAAGGTAAGGCGGTAGCCTTGACTAGTTTAAAGCCGTTGCGCAACATCCTAGACTTACAAATTGGACAATAACAAGTATAAGTTTGGATTAAACGAATGATATGGACTTTATGGTGATGATAAATACCGTTATAAATAGGTGAATCATAAAATTTAGGATCAAAATCGAGTCTAAGGTCTTTAATTCCGAGTGAAATTCTAGTAAAATTATCCATGAGAAAACATTCTTTCTTAACTTGTCAAAAGGCAAGTTTTATTTGAAGGTGAAGTG
>NZ_JAIULA010000067.1 GCF_024160875.1 Ligilactobacillus ubinensis
AGACACCGCCCTTTCACGGCGGTAACATGGGTTCAAATCCCGTACGGGTCACTTTTATGGAGGATTAGCTCAGTTGGTAGAGCATCTGCCTTACAAGCAGAGGGTCACAGGTTCGAGCCCTGTATCCTCCATTTCAATGAGTTGTTAGCTCAGTTGGTAGAGCATCTGACTTTTAATCAGAGGGTCGACAGTTCGAGCCTGTCACAACTCATAAAATTTAATATTTGCGGGTGTGGCGGAATTGGCAGACGCGCTAGATTTAGGTTCTAGTGTCTTCGGACGTGGGGGTTCAAGTCCCTTCA
>NZ_JAIULA010000068.1 GCF_024160875.1 Ligilactobacillus ubinensis
GTTGTTGTACTTCTAGCAAAACGCATTACTGACATAGCACAAACAGCATGTTGACGAGCAATCTCAGTTTGCGAAACATTTTCAAAAAGCTTTGAAATGGTATTTAACATAACAGCTTTAGTAATTTGATGATTAAATTGAATATCGTCAACTTGAGCTAACTTAGTAACTACATTAGGACACTTATCACTTTTAGGACAAATGAATTTTTGTTTGCGAATAAACAATACATTGGCTATACCAGCAGAAGGTAAGGCGGTAGCCTTGACTAGTTTAAAGCCGTTGCGCAAC
>NZ_JAIULA010000069.1 GCF_024160875.1 Ligilactobacillus ubinensis
ATCATGACCACCCGTCAAACGGGTGGTTTGCTCCAGGGCTATAAGCCCTATGTACTTGCCAGCGTCTCAAGGCGCTGGCTTTTTATATCAAAGCCAAACTGCATTTGCCACTTTTGCTACCGCTTTAAGCGGTGCCTGAACTACTTACCTTGACCCTTAAAAGGGTCTTCATATTCCCTGACACTCAATTTATCTACTGCCTGATCGTGTTTTTCTTGATCTTGAATATACTTTTTGATGGTTGTTTCATTCATTCCAACCGTACTTACATAATATCCTTCCGACCAAAA
>NZ_JAIULA010000006.1:0-26007 GCF_024160875.1 Ligilactobacillus ubinensis
CGTTTGCTTTTCCACCCGCAAAGCAGGTGGTTTTTTGTTTCGCACGCAAGCGAGCTCAACTAGGTCTAAAGACAAAAGAAAAAAGCCAAGAGCTTAAACAGCTCTTGGCTTAACCGAAGGCTGTCCGCAATTTGCGGACATGAAAAAACAGCCCGCATTAACTAATAATAATCGTGCTGATAATAATTGAAATTTTAATGTTGTTCATTTCATTCATTTCTAATCCTTCTTTTCCTTTTCTAATTGTTTACGAATATACACCTTGTTAATATTCTTGTCAAATATATTTTTTAAAATTTATTTACATAAATTAATCGTAACTACATATTAATTCTATCCGATACTTTTTTATAAACTCAAAAAAAATGAACAAGTTATTGCTTGCATGCACAAATAAGTGCAAATAAACATTAATTTGTTCACTTTAGTTAAGTTAAATTGAACTAATATCTTTTTTTAGTGCACTTAAAATACTAGAAAAATCTGCTTGCGATAACTTTCTTTCTTCAGTAACACTTTGAATATCATCAATTCTTGTGCAAATTAACTCTTTTTCTGCTGATGTCATCTTTATCCTCCTCCTTAATTACTATATTTTTATAGATAAGCTATTATAACTCGATTTTTAGGCTTACCTAATTATTATTTTAATATATACAGATAAAGTGTTCAATACTTTTTACAACTTTATTCAAGAAATCAGATTAATCTAAAAAAGCTATCTAAACCAATTATATGAGAAAAACTTGCGATAACAAACGATTAGCTAAGCTAGAAAGAATTAACGTCATAACCTATGATTGTTATCTAAAAGCAAAGTTACGTACAACCAATTTTCCTAGAAGATATGTTTTGATACCTAATGTTTGCAGACAAAAAGAGTCTGCGACTTCACTATCCCAGACCCTTCTATCATAAAACTGTAATATCTATTAAAGAAATCTTTGCCCACACTACCTTCAAGCTTTATAAAAATTCAATTTGTGTTGTTGCATCATATCGAGTAGTCTGTAGTGGTTCTTCAGCTACTTTTCCAATTGCAACACCCATTATCGGAATGTAACGCTTAGGATCAAGTTCAAGTGTTGAGATAATTGTCTTAAAATCAACACCAGAAAAAGCATTGGCATCATATCCATGTGCTCTTGCAAGTAATAATAACTGCGTAGCAACAATTGATCCATCTATAGTTGCATCTAATTGTAAAAATTCTGGAGTTGCATTTTCATACATTGGCAAAAATGTTCCGAATATTTGATCTAGTTTCTCTTTAGTTATCTTGTGATCATCATAAACCTTTTGCCAAACATCTCGATAGACCACATGTGATTGTGTATCACCTACAACAAAAATAATTGCCGATGCTGTATCAACCTGTGGATAATTAAATTTTAGAACAGATTTTTTTAACTTTTCCTTAGCTTCTGGTGTATCAATTACAACAAAGTGCCATGACTGCAAATTACAAGCTGAAGGGGCTGTTGTTGCCTGCTCAATCATTTCTTGTAATTCATCTCGCGTAATTTTTACATTTGGATCAAATTGCCTTACTGAATGCCGATTAAACATTACATCAGCAAAATCATTATTAACTACCTTTTTATTAACTGTCATCCTTAACTCCTCCAAATTATATTGTATAATCTACTGCTTTAGGGTTGAAAAAACATCTATCATAACGTGCAGTTAGCAACTTAGGAATTACTGCCTCTGCATCGGCCTTTTCTAGTTTAATCGTATTAAACATTGTTGACTTTTCTAGATGGAACCACGTAGCGCCTAATGGCTTTAGTACCTTTAATTCACTAAAAGGATCATCATCAGTTTCTCCCAATTTGATTGATAAATTCCCAGGTTCAACTTGATCAGCTAAAGAACGTAATTGCGTCGTTACTAATTCAACATTATCAAAAGTATTAGCTCCATCTTCATGTTGCGTAAGATCGTAAGTATAAAAGAAACTATTCATCTCAGCTTCTTTGCCTAAGCTTAATTGTCCTGCAAATTGTTGCATTATACTAGGGTCATTTAGCGCTCCTTTTTGCCATGAAACATCAAGTAATACTTTGCCATGACGCATCACTTTTGCAGTTGCGCTGTTATCATTTCGATAAAGTTCAATCTTATCAGCAATTTTCTTTGGAATTCCTGCCCCCTCACGACCTGCAATAACTGCACTTTCAGCACCTGGACCATCAAGTAAAAGATTTAATGGATAAGCCCCCATCATTTTATCTTTATAACTAACTAATGCAAACATACTTTGTTCTAAATATGGGCGACTAAATGTTGGCTTTCCCATATGCACTACATATCCACAAACAATTGGAGCAATTAGTTTTAATGGTTGTGGAATTAATCGCTTTAAAACCGTTTCGTCCGTTGCATAAGCAAAACCAATCCCTTCTTGATCATTCATACTAGGTAATTTCAAAAAGTTTTTAACATCTTCATCATTTACAATATAACTTGCCATAAAATAACACTCCTTCTTTACATAATTCCATCCATAACATGAACATCTGGAGCTTTATCATTCACAATTCGATTAACTCTATCTGCAATTAAATTATTATATTCTGGATGTGTTAGGATATAGAATCGATTTTCTTCTAGAGCTTTAAAGACAGTTTCAGCGATAGTATCAATTGACATACCGTTAGTAATAACGTATTTTGCAAATTCTTGTCCTTTCAAGAATGCCTCACTTTGATAATATGGATCGTCGGAATCACTATATTGAGCCGGCCGATGTTTCTCCGTATGATATAAATCAGTTTGAACAAAGCCTGGACACATTACGTGCATTGAAATGTTAGCATTAATTCGCTGTAAATCGTAAGCTGTAGCTTCTGACATACCTACAGCCGCAAACTTACTTGCATGATAAGAAGGCATTCCTGGTGTATCTAGTAATCCAGCAATTGAAGCAACATTTAAAATATCTGCCGGTGTTTTTTGCTCTAACATAATTGGAATAATTCGTTTCATAGCATATACTTGACTCATTACATTAACATGCATAATCCATTCCCAATCACGAGTTGGCAATTCCCATATACGTCCTGGCAATGCAATTCCTGCATCATTAATTAATAAGTCAATCCGTCCAAATTTTTCCATTGTCTGCTTCACAGCAATATCAACGTCTGTTTCTTTTGTAACATCGGCAACAATCATGATTGTCTCTGCATTTTTTTGAGTAACACTTTGAAAGGTTTCTTTTAAGGCAGCTTCATCAATATCTATCAAAGCCAACCTCATCCCTCGTTTTGCGCCTTCAATAGCAATTACACGACCAAATCCATGTGCTGCACCAGTAATAAACATGACTTTCCCTTTAAAATCCTTCATTTTAAAGCTCCTCTCAGCCAAACATGATTTGTATATTAATTAACAATATTTCTTAAAACAAACCATATTCTGAACATATCATAATTTCTTACAGCGTTATTATACCGCTTAAGACGTAAGAATCAAAGGAATAAGATAGCTACATTTTTTCAATAATGTTCCACTTAGATTAAAACTATTTTTTCACAATATTGTACAAAAAAAATACTAATCCACCTAATATTATTTCCTAAATAGTTGCTTAACATATCCCAGACTACATACTAAAAGGACTGCGCTTTTTTTAAACTGCAGTCCTTGTCTTTTCACCTTAAAATTTTTTCATTTCCCAGGAAATATCAGTCTACTTTTTAATTCGACTTATAAATTTATAACTACCTTCGCTTAATAAGAATCTATTTTAAGTAAATCTTTTAGAATTTTTCATTAATTATTAGGCTATCTGTTAGCCCACTTATTTTACTTTTAGGACTTTTTTGACTGGCAATATCCTTTATTAATATATTCTTGATAACAGCTGGCTTTTGATTTTTAATTTCAAATAACGGACCATTTGTTGTTGTACATGTAATATTACTGATAGTTACATTTTTAATAGTCAGCTTTCTTTGTGAACCATTTTGTAAATATGGGTAATTCAGCATAATTGCAGCTGCATTTCCACCCTCACCATTATTGTCATTTAACCATGAATCTCGAAAAGTTATATTTTCAACTTCACCACCAATTTTGGGATTAGATTTGATTTTTAATCCTACCCCACTATTTTGAAATACATTATCTGACACTAGAATATTACTAATCCCATTAGTTGTTCCACTACCCAGTGCAACTGCACCATGTCTATGCTTAAAATAATTATTTATAATCACTGCGTTACCCGTTGTACCTTGCCGCTTATCTTTAGGAAATCCACCGCTAAAATCGATACTATCATCACCCGTATTAAACACAGAATTCATAACTCTCAATCCTTGACTCTGCACAAAATCTAGCCCATCTCCATTATTCGCATTATACGATTCAAAATCAGCATTATTAATAACTACATTCGTAGAATTTGTAATAACCAGTAAATGATCTGCTGAATTTCGTAATGTTAATCCTGATCCAAGATAAAAATTGTCAGCGTGTTGTATGTTAATTAAATTTGAACGTAGATTATATGCTTTTTTATTCGATAAATTAAATCTTTTTTCTATCAATTGAATTTCATTTCCGGCAAGTAATCCCATCTTAGAGCAATTAGATGCCGTTGCTTTGAGATAATTTCCTTGGAAATCAGTTCTCCAACCACTACCATCAATTATCCCAGTTCCAATGATACTAACGTTTTTGAGTCTTTGCTTCGCTGAACTATTAATCAAAGCCAGTGATTTCTTTTTACCTGAAATAAATTCTTTAGCGCTTATTCTTGCTTTTAAAGTACCATTAACCAACAACGTTAATCCCGATTTTAGCTTTATCGGTCCCACAAAACAAATTTTTCCAGCTGGAATTTCTACTACATCCCCTGATTTAGCAATGTTAATTGCATGTTGAACAGCATTAGTCATATCCTTATATTGGCTACCAGCAGTTGTATAGTTGAACACATTAATAATTCTAGAATGTTTAGGTGAAAAATTTATCGTGTTGCTTTTATAAACCACTTTACCCGTCTGGTTCTTAGCAATTAACTGAGCAGCATATTCTTTATCTGGCATTAAATCTTTAGCAATTGCAGACTGAATTACTAAATGTTGATTTTGTTCCATCTTAGCTTGACCTATTTTTAAACTTGCCGTTGCAAAGGAACTTTGTGCTACTACTTTTTTACCATTAATTTCTAATTGATAATTCAGATTTTTATTCGTTAACTTATACCAATAAAATGTAGCCTGCTGATTACTCAAATCATTTTTCAGCAGTTGTAAACGAAGTTTGTTATTTTTTCTATTTAGTTGGTCACCAAATTGCTGTATTGTATCCGTATCCATTTTTGTGATTGATCCTTCATCAGACGTTCGCCTAACCCAATATATAATCGTTCCAAACAATATAAAAAGCATTACCCCGAGTACTACTTTTCTACTTTTCATTTTTTCGTCCCGCCTTTTTTTAATCAGATATTTTAAATACTAATTTTCTTATTGGCACTAAAATAATATCAATTTAGACGTTAAAAAGCACTATATTTTTAGATAATAGTGCTTTTGTAATAAACGTTATAAAAATTTAACTTTTAAGCTTAAAATAGTAACATGCTACTCATCTTTATCCAAGTATTTGAATCATATTAGTAACTTTTAACTTTTATCATACATCTTATTTGATATCTAATGACCATATTTTAGATTAAAAAAATAATTCTAATCATTTTCCTGCAACCATTCAAATGGTGTGGGTGGAAAGTTGCTTGAAAAAGCGATTGAGATAGCAAAGGAAAAACAATTACATCTTATAACTCTGGAAACTATTAGCTTTAACGCTCCAAAATTCTATTTAGAACATGAGTTCGGAATTATGAAGCAAGTAGATAATTCACCGCTGGATAATACGAGCCACTTTTTCATGTTTAAAGATATTCGTTGATACATTCAAGAAACTATTTTGTATTAGCCTAAAACTCAAAATGATTATTCACTATTAAAATGAAATAGACTCTATGTAACACTTTCTTGTTTATAGTACCGGATACCGCACATAGAACTTGTTCTGTTTCAGAAAACAAACTAATTTTTAAATTATGTTATCGCAAGTTTATAATTGAAATTGAAAGTTAGAAAAGCTAGGGGGAAAACAGATAAGTATTGTTGAAGAAATTAAATAGGATCCTGCAAACAAAAAATTCACTCAACTTGGTTTAGAACCAATTTACAACGTACCAAAGAATGCTAGCATTATCATAGTTGGGCAAACACCAGGTTTAAGAGTTCAAAATACTGGAATTATGTGGAATGACGCTTCGGGTGACCGGTTACGTGAATGGCTAGGTGTTAATAAGGATGTATTCTATAATTCAGGGATGATTGGTGTTATACCAATGGATTTCTATTACCCTGGCAAGTCTAAATCTAGTGATTTACCACCTCGAAAAGGTATTGCAGAAAAATGGCATCCTCGTTTGCTGAATAAAATGATTGACGTAAAGTTAATTATTCTAGTTGGATCTTATTCTCAAAAATATTATCTAAATTTTAGAAGTTCAGATAAAATAACTGATGTTATCAAAATTACCAGAACTATCTTCCTAATTATTTTCCTATTGTTCATCCCTCTCCCAGAAATAATATATGGCTTAAGAAAAATCAATGGTTTGAAAAAGAAGTTGTCCCAAACTTAAAAAAGATTGTTGTTAAGATACTGTCAGAATAGTTTTTGAATTGTACGAGGTATTAAGGTATGTTGGAATCAGAACATATATTTTGCAAAACTTAAACTCTTATAACCCAGATGATAAATTCAAACATGAAACTAAACTATCCGCACAACTATTTAATTGTCAATTATGGTAAAACACTCCGACTGTGGCAGTAACGATGGGCATGGAAAACGAACTTAATACTCAACCAATAGTAGATATGGCTATCAAAGTTGGTAAAAAAGTGTTCATTCCCAGAGTCTCAAAAAAAGATTTACTTTGGTTTGATTATAGTAAAGATAGATTAAGTAGATCTAATTTTGGTATTTTAGAACCTAATCAGGAAGTAAATTTTACCCACAGTTTAAATGAGTTTGACTTAATGATTGTTCCAGGGGTCACTTTTTACACCAGATAAATACCGAGTGGGATATGACGCCAGATTTTTCGACCGTGTATTGTCTGAATATAGTGGAGACACAATTTCGTTAGTGTTACCACCACAATTAATTGATAATTTTCCGCGTAGTCAGTGGGGTATGCCAGTAAAAAATATGCTAACTTAACCGACAAATACACAAAATGCTTTCTCCCGATATATTAAGAGAAAGCACTTTTTAATTTTAGTAAGCCGATTGAACTATGTAAAATCAACTACAACAGGGCTAGACTGAAATGATTCAACTAAAACAGATCTAATTGTTAATTTAATAATGACATTATTACTAAAATCATCAGATAAAGTCTTAATTTCTGGATGTTGTATTGTTTCATTATTTATTGCCTGTCCTTCAATAATGATAGCGTTAACAGAATTTGAGCTTATTCTAGAGCCTGTTTTATCATCAAACCAGGTAGTTATAGACACCGCATTGTTAGATTGAATATTTTTGACACGAACAGTTTCTTTCTTTGTGACGCAGTAGAAAATATTTTCATCAGAGTTAGATTGCTTAAACGTTATGATACTGGTACTAGAGACATTATCTAAGGAAGTTGTTGAGAGAGTAATAATATTATCCAGAATCTTTAGAGAATTTTGAAATACATTATCACTTTCCCCGCTTTTTGTTCCATGACTAAACTTTTTCCTCTGTTTAAGTAGTGTCAATATGGTTAGTGGAATTACTAAGATAATGTAACCAACAAAAGATAAAATAAGAGACTGCGCTAAATAACCTTTAATATTGAAGTAATAAACAAAGGACATAGAGAAAAATATCGTTAATAAAAACATGATGAATAGCTGTATAAATCGTTTTGTATACATAAATAGACTCTCCTTTAGTAGAATTCCATTATAAACCTTAAATATTTTGCTATCTACTTATTATTTCACAGCAAGCATTTTGCGCTTTTTATCTGGTAACTATTAATCAAAACTTTTTAACATTATATCAAGACCCCTGACGTATCTTTATTGACGTTCATGGTTTTTATTTATCTCCTTGTTTATAATAACAAAAACCTTAACTAGTGAATACTGAATATATCGGATTAAAACAGTTCAACTTTCAATCGATTCTTTTGGACAAGAGTTAGGCGTTGCTTTGAGTCCCCAAAATAAGTGGGTTCAGTTGGCCAACCAGTTGCCTTGGTCTAAGTTGGAAGCCATTTACACCACCACTTTTCCGTCAAAAGTTGGTCGAGCCGGGAAACCTTTTCGGCTATTTTTCGGTGCTCAATTAATCAAGCAACTAACCTGTCGGATGTTGAACTGGTTAATGCGATTCTGATACACCAGCTTACCAATACTTCATTGGGCTCACCAAATATCAAATTGAGGTGCCTTTCAGCCCTTCTGCCATGACGGTCTTTCGTAGGCGAATTGCACCCATTAGCCCTGAGCTGCGAACAATCATGGGTGACTGGGCCAAACAACAGCTGAATCAGTCTTTGGATGATGATCGAACAATTATCGTGGATGCAACGGTCGTACCGGTAAATATTCGCTTTCCGCAAGATTATTCGCTACTCAACCAAGCTCGTACAACGCTTGAAAAGTTCATTACTGAGTTGGCTCACCAGTTAAACACTCAGATTCCCCGAACATACAAGCGGGAAGCCCACAAAGTTTATGTTCGTTTCACCAAGAAGCCTCGACGATCAGCTAAGGAAAACCGGGACCAGGTTAAAGTGCAACTACAGTATGTGCGACGTGACTTACGTTACGTCCACGAGCTACGTGAACAAGGAGGTCAGTTGTCAGAACGTCAATTGGCTAAGTTGGCGACGATTCAACAACTTTTTGAACAACAGAATTTCATGTATCAAAATAAGACTCATATAGTTAAGGATCGCATCGTTAGTCTGGCACAGCCTTATGTGCGGCCAATCAAGCGCGGAAAAGCCCGACAAAACACTGAGTTTGGCCCTAAGATTGACGCTACCATTCAAAATGGCATCATCGAAATTGAACGGGTTGATTTCAATGCCTTTAATGAGAGTACCGACTTCCAAAACGTGATTGAACGATATCATCATCTTTATGGTTATTATCCAGATGAAATTCTGACCGATAAATTATATCGGAACCGTGAAAACATCGCTTTTGCCAAGAAACATGGTATTAAAATAATTGGCCCCAAACTGGGACGCAAACCCAAATATATTGATCAAGCGGAACAGCGAGCAGCTAATGCGGCAGCCTGGGATGCTGAAAACCGTCGTGGAAAAATCGAGCGCAGCTTTTCGTTCATCAAGCACAAATGTGGGCTAGGATTAGTGCGCGCAAAAACAGCCACTACATTGCCGTTTCAATCGATTTTGGAGTCATGATGGCTAATATTGAAACGGTTTTACGTTTTTTTCTTGGGAACTTTTACTTACCGTCAAAACTAACGATATTTATCTAAAAATTAGTTATCGAACAAACCAAATAGCTTAAATCCTAGGGCCTAATTCAGCAGCCACTATATAACTCTATTGCTTTATATTATCATAAAATTACAATTAAATTAACGCTTTCAATAATTTTTCAGAGTATCTTCTTCAACTCATTACTCATCCCACTAAATTTTAGTATTTGCCTAGAATTACCTTTTAAAAAATGACTTAAGCAACAAAAAGTCATCCTAGTACTTGTACTTAATCACAGCGTACAAAAATAGTCTCAGTTTCCTTCAAAGAAACCGAGACTATTTGTTGTTTTATCATTTATTATTAAAGTTTTTCTTTGTTAACAATGTTCAACTTGTCATCCAAATCGTAAACAACTGGTTGACCTGTTGCCATTTCAACGCCCATGATATCTGCATCAGAGATTTGTTCAATGTACTTAGTTAAGGCACGTAATGAGTTACCATGTGCTGCAATAATAACGTTCTTACCGGCTAATAAGTCTGGAGCAATCTTGTCTTCCCAGAATGGGATAACACGTTCCAATGTAACTTTTAAGTTTTCACCACCTGGAACAATGCGTGGGTCTAAGTTTGCATAACGACGATCATTTGCTGCAGAGCCTTCATCATCAGCGCTCAAAAGTGGAGGTAATACATCATATGAGCGACGCCAAATATGCACTTGTTCGTCACCATATTTTTCAGCGGCAGCTTTTTTGTTTTTACCTTGCAAAGCACCATAATGACGTTCATTTAAGCGCCATGTTTTTTCTTCTGGAATCCAAAGTTGACCTGATTCTTCCAATGCAAAATGTAATGTCTTAATTGCACGGGTTAAAACAGATGTATAAGCTTGATCAAATTCGATACCTGCTTCTTTTAACTTACGACCTGCTTCTTTTGCTTCTTGTTCACCTTGTTCACTTAAGTTAACGTCTACCCAACCTGTGAATAGATTTTCTAGGTTCCATTCACTTTGACCGTGACGGATAAATACTAATTTTGGCATATCAGTATACAACCTCTTTCTTTAATAAAATTGTTTACATTCGTATTTTACACTGAAAATATGAAAATTCCTAGTCTAATTGAAAAAATTAAGCGTTATTTTCTTTTAAAGCTGAAATCAAAGCGCTTGTTGCTTTTTCAATATTGTCAGGCGTCGTCCCTAGGTTCATACGAATATAACCTAGACCTGCATCACCAAACCATTCACCAAAGTCTACTGCTAACTTGGCTTTTTCTTTCACTGTTCTCATAACTTCTTTTGCACCAACAACTTGTGATAAATCAATCCACATTAAATAAGTCCCTTCCAACTCACTAACTTGGATAGTTGGAAACTCTTTTGTAAGTTCTTCTTTAACATATGCAAAGTTTGATCTTACAACTTTCAAAAAGCCATCCAACCAAGCTGCACCTTCTCGATATGCAGCTTCAGCAGCTACTCTACCTAAAAGACTCCCTGCCGGTAAAGCTAATCGACTAACGCATTCGTCATACCTATCTCTTAATTGTGGATTAGGTATAATAACATGACTATTTAATAATGCTGCCATATTGAATGTTTTTGAAGGTGCGTCAACTACTACCATATTATCACGGTAAAAACCATCTTTAACTGATAAAGCTGAAACAAACGGTCTATCTCCAGTAATTAAATCATGATGGATCTCATCAACAAATGCAATTACTTGCTCTTGCCGACATAGTTCTAAAATCTTATTTAGCTCATCTTCAGACCAAACACGTCCTACAGGATTATGTGGACTACAAAAGATTAACACCTTCACATTATTTTCTTCCATCTGTTGTCGTACATCATCAAAATTAATCGTATACTTTCCAGCTGTTTGTACTAAATTTGAAACAACCAGTTTGCGCTTATTCTCCTTAATAATACGCATAAATGGATAGTATACAGGTTCTAAAACCATCACTGCATCTTCTGGTTCAGTAAAGGTTTGTAATAATACACTTAAAGACTGTACTACTCCTGTTCCAAAACGTAACCATTTTTCATGTAATTCTATTCCATAACGTTGTTTTTGCCAATTGAAATAGGCATCATAGTAACTTTTAGGTGTAAATGAATAGCCAAAAGCTCCATGTAGGACTCTTTTCGTTAATGCATTAATAGCTGCTTTAGGTGCTTTAAATTCAGTATCTGCAACCCATAAAGGTAATAGATCTTCACTACCAAAAGCATCTTTAAGCGCATCCCATTTAACCGCATTTGTATGCTGCCGTTCAACCGCATATTCTTGTATAAATTCTTCTTTATTCATCTTTTCCCTTTCTAACTAACTTCTTTACTTTTTCTTCATATGGATGCTTTTTACCAACAGGCTTAGTCCCTATAACATCTAAAGCAAAAGTGAAAATTGGAATACCTACAATAAGACCCCATATTCCGAAGAGGTGTTCTGATACCAATAGAACAACAAAAGTATAAAAAATAGGTAATTCGGTTTTACTTGACATTAACTTTGGATTTAACACATAAGATTCAAGCGCATGTACTACTAACAACATAATTGCTATATATACTACATAGCGAAACCCTCCAACCGAATATGCAATAATACTTAATGGTACAGCTGAAATAATTACACCCGCTACAGGTATTAAGCTTAAAATAAAAATCATTAATCCTAAACTAATAATCTGTGGCATTTGCATTATTGCTAAACAAATAACCGTTACAGTTGTATTAACAAGTGCTATCATGAACTGTGCTTCTAACACTATCCCGAACGTATTAACAAATATTTTTGCATAGTGATAAATGTCTTGGAACAAAATAGCATTAGGCCCTTTTAAAAAGCTACGTGAGAATGTATACATTTCTTCTTTTTCAACTGTAAAAAAGAAACTTAGTAGTAGTGACATTACAAAAGTAAAGCCCATCGAACCTATGCTTGTTACATATTCTAAAATGACACCTGCACCGTTTTTCACTTGTTTCATTATTTCATTTTCATCAATCAGGCTAGATGCATATTTTAATATTTGATTTGTTCCTGAATGCGGAGCTACATAGAAATTTAGTACAGATTTTATCATTAATTCAGATTGATTAATTAGCTTTGGCACATATATTGTAATAGCTAAATAAATTAAAACTATTAATAGTACATATAAAGTAATAACTATTAACCGCGAAGGAATTTTGACCTTTCTTCGAATATACTCAACTGTTCTAATAACTAGAAATGTAAAAATAAATGTTAACAAAATAATACTCATCATACTTCTAGCTAAATATAAGATACAAATCAATCCAACTAAAACAGTAAATCGTCTAAGTCGGTCATTAGCCATGAATTTTTCCCATAAACTTATTTTTTCCACAATTTCATCTCCTCCTAATTGCTTATTATCTTCTATTTTACAATGTTGCGCTATAAAAATCTGTATTTATAGCTGAAATCTTTTCATTTGTCTTTTATAATAACATATGAATGTTTTTTTAAGGAGGATATTATTGTGCAAAATAATTATGGAAGAGGAATTCTCTACGCCATAATTGCCGCTGTTTTGTGGGGACTAACTGGACTATTATCTCAGTATTTATTTCAAAAAACTGATGTCACAATCTCATGGAGTATGGGAGTTAAATCTATACTTTCTGGACTATTAATTTTAGCTATTTCTTATAATCATGACGGCAATCATATTTTTTCTATTTGGCACCAAAAAAAAGATATTGCATCTTTACTTGTATACGGATTAATTGGGCTAGCTGGTGTCCAAGTAACTTATTCTTTAACTGTTTTGACAAGTGATGCTGCAATAGCTACAATTATTCAAATGCTTGGCATCATTGGTGTCATTATTTATTCGACTATTTTTTTCAAACAACGTCCACGTAGACAAGAATATATTGCAATTATATTATCATTATTAGGCACTTGGCTTTTGGTTACTCGTGGACACTTAACTGAGCTTGCTTTAAGTAAAACAACCGTAATACCTGGTATTTGCCTCATTTTCTGTTCAGCCGGCCTCTCTGTATTACCATTTAACCTACTTAGAAAATATAGTTCACTAATCATCCTTGGCTGGGGTTTACTGATTGGAGGTGTTTGTTTTGAAATTATCCATCCCTTTTGGATTAATCCACCTCAACCAACTCTCATTAAAATTATTGCTATTATTTTAATAACATTTGTTGGAACTGCTTTAGCATACTTGTTATATTTACATAGTATGAACTACATAAATTCAACTGTTGCCTCTTTACTAGATACCTTTGAGCCCCTAACTGCTGCGCTAGGCACCGTTTTTTTCTTTAATGCACACTACAATTGGGCAGAATATGTTGGCAGTTTTTTTATTTTAAGTACTGTATTTGTACTTGCAGTCGGTAGCCATCATCAAGCGTAGACGTTTGTTACTACAAATTTCTAATAACCGGTATCTCTACTTAGTTATTAACTATGATATCTACTAAAATTTAAATAACATCTCTACGCAAAGAAGAGTCCAGAATTAAAAATCTGGACTCTTCTCGTTTTCCAATATTTGATACCAAAATATTTTCTTAACATCAACAACTAGCTGCATACTCTTCTTTAATGTTGTATCCAACATTCAAAATATTTTTAGTATCAACGTTTTTATTTCAGCATGCTTTTGAACTAGTATAGATAACATCTAATTAAAAATTCAGGGTTATTTATCTTCATTTCTGATGATTAACATTTTTATATCCAAATTGAATATGATATGTTTTTTTACCTTGTTTTGGTAAAACGATATCTCCAAAATTTTCTTGGTTAATTGCATCTGGCAACATCTGCGCTTCTAAAGCTACACCTTCACCTGGGATTGCCTCTTTCCCAAGATCTCGTGAAAAATAAATACCATCATCTATCTCATGCATTGTATACATAACAAGACCATTACGTTCTGAACTAATTTCAACTTGGTCTCCACTTTCGTTATCTCTTAAGACAGCAATTAATTCATCTTTTTTACCTGGAGCATTAACAACAAACGCATCATCAAACCCATGATTTTCAGCAATTGCTACTTGCAAATTTTTCATTGTTCTAAAATCATATGGTGTCCCTTCAACGTCGCGTACTCGTCCTGTAGGAATTAACTCAGAATCTGTTTCTAAAACATTATCACTATTTATTTGTAGACTATGTGTTGATAAGTCCTGATGATTACTTAAGTTAAAATACGCATGACACGTTGGATTAAACAAAGTGTCTACTTCGCCGCCTAATGCACTATAAGTAATCGTCACATTGTTCATATTATCTAAAGTAAAAATTGCTGTCGCTAAAATATTGCTAGGAAATCCATCTTTTTTAGCTCTTACTTTTTGCTGAAAAATAACACTTATACTATTTTCATTGCGCGATGTTGTATACTTCCAATTGTAATGATTAAACCCATGTGGTCCACCATGTAAGCAGTTGCCATTTTCGTTTTGTGGGACTTGGAATTCCTTATTATTTAGCTTAAACTGCCCATTTTTAATTCTACCCGCAACTCGACCAATTGACTGACATGTACACAAACTATTTGCATAGTAATCTGCAGCACTGTCAAAACTCAACAATAAATTTTTTTTACTACCATCTGCTTGTGGTACCAAAAACTCTTGCCAAGTCGCCCCTAATGTTAAACAAGAAATTTCAACGTCATTATCGTTTACTAACGTTATTTTCGTTACAAGATGTGATTTGTAATTCTCGAGTTCTGTTCTGTAAATATCCATAATTTCCCTCCGAATTATATTTCAAAGCAATTCTACAATTTCATTCTAACGCAAATCTTCATCAAAATATAGCGTTTACATTAATTAAATAAAATTATTTTTAAATATATAATTGGTATAGTTTGCATGCTAATACGTCATATTAAGTGTACAATACCTATCATAGTGCTTATATTGCCGTCCTTACTTATACTTAAAGATAAGTATTTGTAATTAAATAATTACAAATCTTAAAAAAACACTTGCACAAGATATTCTTTAGGTGTATGGTATATCTATCAAGTAGAAATGAAGAAGTTTTACCGAAATTAGGGAGGAATTGTTCTATGAACGAAACTATTATTAAAAAATTGGAATCACGTATGGAAAAAAATAAGGCATGGCGCTTAGAAAGCACTCAAACCGGCCATTTTCTTGATGTTGTATTTTCCACTAACTTAGAAGATACAATTCGTAACAAACGTAATTTCTCATTTAATCGTTTTGAATCTGAACAATTGAATGAACTTTCAAGACTAATGCCACAGTTAGAAAATGACTATCGTCTTGAATTAACTTCTTCAAATATCGGATTAGGTTATTTACCTTTAAAAGCAGATGTTGCTCAACCTCTATTACAAGAAGTATAGAACTTTTCATCATAAATATATAAAAATCCTAAGAAACAAATTATTTTCACTTAAAAATAATTTGTCTTTCTTAGGATTTTTATTTTAAACTAATTATTAATCTCTATCGTTATAACCATTTGGATGTGTTGAATGCCATTTCCAGGCAGTTTCTATGATTTTATGAATATCATCAAATTGTGGTTTCCATCCTAAAATTTTACGTGCTTTATCCGAAGCCGCAATTAAAGTATCTGGATCTCCACCACGGCGACCTGCTATTTCAGTTGGAATAGCTTTACCTGTAACTTCACGAGCTGCTTTAAGAATTTCTAGATTTGAAAATCCTGTTGAAGAACCCAGGTTAAATGCTTCAGATTCTTTACCTTCACGTAAATACTCAACTGCCAAAATATGAGCATCAGCTAAATCAAATGGATGAACATAATCACGTACATTTGTGCCATCTGGTGTATTATAATCATCCCCAAAAATCATTAACTTCTCGCGTTTTCCTTGTGCCACCTGTAAAACAATTGGTAATAAGTGTGTTTCAGGACCATGATCTTCTCCAATCGTTCCATCTGGCTTAGCTCCGGCAACATTAAAATAGCGCAGAGCTACAAATTTTATGCCATAGGCTTCATCTGACCAATGCATTATTTTTTCCATCATTAACTTACTTTCACCATATGGATTAATTGGTTTTTGTGGGTCATCTTCATAAATAGGCATTTTTTCTGGAATACCATACGTGGCAGCTGTTGATGAAAAGACAATTCTTTTGACATCAAATTCATTCATAACTTCAAGTAATTTAACCATACCAGCTGTATTGTTATCAAAATATTTCAATGGCTTCTTCATAGATTCTGCAACTAATGAAAATGCTGCAAAATGGATTACTGCATCAATATCAGGATTTTCTTTAAAGACCTTGCGCATAAATGGTTGATCAGCTAAGTCTCCCTGATAAAACTTAGCATTAGGATTAACAGCTGCTTTATGACCTGTAACCAAACTATCTACAACAACTACATCTTCCTTGCCATTTGAAATTAAACGATCTACTGTGTGTGAGCCGATATAACCCGCACCACCTAAAACTAAAATTGACATTAAACATGCCCTCCTTAATAATGAAGCAAGTAATCAGCACTCTTGCTTCTCACTGTATCTACCACAGTTGTCAGTAAATGTGCTTTAATTAAATTTACTAAACCACAATTCTTCAACCATAATCTATTCTACCAGTTTTAACCTCATTTGATAAAGCATTTTCATATTTTCCTTGTAGATTTTGATAATTTGTGTTTAAAATGGTTTATATGCAATTTATCAAAAAGGAGGTATCTGGAATGGCAGAGTTAGTTTATCAACAAATAATTACCGATTTAAAAGAAAAAATCTTTGCTGGAAAGTTTCCTGATATGCGGCTACCTGATGAGCGTACCCTGGCCGAAAAATATAATGTTAGTCGTAGTTCTATAAAAAGAGCACTTTCACGCATGGCTAATGATGGTATTATCTTCAAAAAAAGAGGCTCTGGAACTTTTATCAATCCTCTTTATTTAAAGAATGAATCTGTTTTTAATTATGAACAAGGAAGCAATCTAGGTGTTACCGACAATTTTCAAATGGATGGCAAAAAACCAAGTACAAAAGTTTTAAGTTTCGATGTTGTTTTACCTTCTAAAGAATTACAACGCGATCTTTTTTTAACCCCAGAAGACTTTGTCTATAAGATTATCCGACTTCGTTCCTTTGATGAAACACCATTTATGATTGAAACAGGTTATATACCAATTAAAATTATGCCACAATTAACACGTGAAAATATTGAAAATTCAATTTTTAATTACCTACAAGAACAGTACAACCAATCTGTGACTAAATCATTTCTCTCAATCTTTGCTGAACCTTCCACAAAACAAGATCAAGAACTGTTGCAACTTGGTAAAAATGAACCAACCGGCATTATGGAGGGAATCTTTTTTCTAGATAATGGAACACCTTTTGAATTTTCACATATGCGACTTCATTATAAGTACTTAAAATTTAATACATTTGTTTCTATCTAACATTAACCTCTATGATTATTTTTATTAAATATAGCATACTGTATTTAAAATTCTTCGCTTGCAATTGTTAATCTTTAAACAGCACAAAACTTTGAGACTACGGCATTGTAGTCTCATTTTATTTACCGTTTTCATTAATTGGTGCGTTCCAATAAAAAAATAGGTTGACATTAATTTAATTTTAGGTATTATAGAGGTGTAAAGAAAATTAAATATTTCATTTTAAGACATTTTCAAAGCATCTTCAGTCACATTTTAAAGGAGAGTTAATATTATGACAGTAGATTATTCATCCACAGAATACTTAAATAAAATTGATGCATATTGGCGTGCTGCCAACTATGTATCTGTTGGACAACTTTATCTAAAAAACAACCCTCTTTTACGTCATCCATTAAAAGCAGATGATGTAAAAGTAAAGCCTATCGGTCACTGGGGAACTATTGCAGGACAAAACTTTATCTATGCACATTTAAACCGCGTTATTAATAAATATAATCTTGATATGTTCTACATTGAAGGACCCGGTCACGGTGGTCAAGTTATGGTTTCTAATTCATATCTTGATGGTAGTTACACTGAAATTTATCCTGAAATTACGCAAGATGAAAAAGGTATGCAAAAACTTTTCAAACGTTTTTCATTTCCAGGTGGAGTTGCATCCCATGCCGCTCCTGAAACTCCAGGTTCAATTCACGAAGGTGGTGAATTAGGTTACTCTATCTCTCATGCAACTGGTGCTGTTTTAGATAATCCCGATTTAATTGTTGCTGCTGTTGTTGGTGATGGTGAAGCTGAAACAGGTCCTTTAGCAACTTCATGGCAATCAAACAAATTTATTAATCCAATTCATGATGGTGCTGTTTTACCAATCCTAGATCTTAATGGCTTTAAGATTTCTAACCCTACTATTCTTTCACGTGAATCTGACGAAACTTTACAGAAATATTTTGAAGGTATGGGTTGGCATCCCATCTTTGTTGAGGGTGACGATCCAGAAAAATTACATCCTGAAATGGCCAAGGCATTAGATAAGGCAATTGAAGAAATCAAAGCAATTCAAAAAAATGCTCGCGAAACTAATGATGATAGTTTGCCAACATGGCCTGTAGTTATCTTCCGTGCTCCTAAGGGTTGGACTGGTCCAAAAACATGGGATAACTTGCCAATTGAAAAATCATTCCGTGCTCACCAAGTGCCAATTCCTGTCGATCAAAATCACATGGAACATGTTGATTCGCTTACTGCATGGTTAGAAAGCTATCGTCCTGAAGAATTATTTGATGAAAATGGAACTTTGAAAGCCGACATTGCAGCTACAACTCCAAAAGGTGACAAACGTATGGCTGCTAATCCCCACACAAATCCAGGTAAGTTAATTCGTGATTTAATCAAACCAGATTTCCGTAATTTTGCTGTTGATACCACTAAAAAGGGTGCAACTGTCGCTCAAGATATGACGGTTTTAGGTTCATATCTAGCAGATGTCTTGGATGAAAATGCAGCTAATAAGAATTTCCGTATCTTTGGCCCTGATGAAACTATGTCTAATCGCTTGGCTCCTATCTTCGATGAAACACGGCGCCAATGGATGCAAGAAATTAAAGAACCAAATGATGAATTCTTAGCCCATTCTGGTCGTATCATTGATTCGCAACTTTCAGAGCATCAAGACGAAGGTTTTCTTGAAGGTTATGTTTTGACTGGTCGCCATGGTTTCTTTGCAAGTTACGAGTCTTTCTTGCGGGTTGTAGATTCAATGCTTACACAACATTTTAAGTGGTTACGCAAAGCTAAAAACCAACCATGGAGAACTTCCGTGCCTTCATTAAATATCGTTGCAACCTCAACCGTCTTCCAACAAGATCACAATGGTTACACACACCAAGATCCCGGTATTTTAGGCCATTTAGCTGATAAAAAACCTGAGTTTATTCGTGAATACTTACCCGCAGATGCTAATTCACTTTTAGCTGTATTTGATAAAATCTTAAATGATCGTGACAAGATAAATTTAGTGGTTTCTTCAAAACATCCACGTCAACAATTCTATTCCGCCGCAGAAGCAAAAGAACTTGTGGATAATGGCTTAAAAATTATTGACTGGGCTTCAACAGATAAAAATGCTAAACCAGATATTGTTATCGCAGCCGCAGGAACAGAACCAAACTTAGAATCCTTAGCCGCAATTTCGATTTTACATGAAAAATTACCTGACCTAAAGATTCGCTTTATTAATATAGTAGATCTTTTGAAGCTTCGTAGTCCTAAGGTAGACGCTCGTGGTTTAACTGATGAACAATTCGATGCTTACTTCACAAAAGATACACCTATTGTATTTGCTTTCCATGGCTTTGAAGGTTTAGTTCGTGATATCTTCTTTGATCGTCACAATCATAATATCTCAATTCATGGTTATCGTGAAAATGGTGATATTACAACTCCATTTGATATGCGTGTTCTTAACCAAATGGATCGTTTCGATCTTGTAAAATCTGCTGTTTTAAGTTTGCCTAATGCTGATAATTATGGTCAAATTGTCGCAGAGATGGATAATATGGTTGCAAAACATCATCAATTCATTCGTGACGCTGGTACCGATTTACCTGAAGTTGAAAACTGGGAATGGAAACCATTAGACTAATTTATAATCACTGGCAAATTTACTTAATTGTTTCTTAGAATTTTTATAATAAAATCATATTTGTACGATAATGAAAAAAGCGATGTTATGGATTTAACATCGTTTTTTTATTATCATACTTAGAAAAGGATAGTTTGAAATATTAAACTTAAGCAATATCGAAATGAAAAGACTATTTGAAAAAATTATAATTAGCGTTTATTACTTTATCATCCCTTGTTAAACTGCTATCATGGTTTACATATAGAATTTAATTTTTTCATGAAAGAGGTGACGCAAACATGCCGTTAATCATTGCTAATTTTTTTGCTACACGTTGGTATACATTCTTCATTAGTTTCTTTTATATATTCATAATGTTTGTTGTCACACATAAAATGCCATCACGTTGGTATTTTCGTATTTATTCTATAACCGAACAATTCGTCTTCATGCTTTACTTTATTATTTCATCTGGTACTATCCTTAGCATACAGCGCTCTGTCGCTGCTAGTGCAATCTATCAACTTGCTTTAGTCGTTAAATTAAGTTGGTTTTTAGCTGCTATTCCAGTTTTGCTTATCATCATCTACAGAATTATTGAACATGAGTATTTTGATATCATGAGCCCACTAAAAAAATCTCTGGTTTTAGTTGCTGTTTTAGCCGTAAGTGGTGTTATTTTATACTTAGGACTACTTGTTTACAGTCTCCTGTATTTTACGGTCTAAACTACTTTTTCAAACAACTTGTATATACCTTCTAAAATTGCTATGATAACACTAACATTAGTAATTTAGGAGGTTTTTTATGACCACTGTATATATTGTTCGTCACGGTCAAAGTTATGCTAACGCTGCTGGTATTCTCCAAGGTAGCCAAATTGATACACCCCTGACATCACAAGGATGTACACAAGCTATGGCAACAAAAAGAAAACTTAGAGACACTACTTTCACTAAAGTATTTGCTAGTCCCCTGTTACGTGCTGCTCAAACAGCAACCATCATCGCTGGCACAGATCGAACTATCACTTTTGATCCGCGTTTGGTTGAATATGACTACGGCACTTGGGATGGTATGTTAGAAGCTGACGTATGGAATAATTTCCCTCAATTTTTTGATTCCAAACATAATCTACTACCGGAATCATGGACGGTTTCTAATGGCAATACATATGATGAAGTAAAAAGCCAATTAGCAAGTTTTTTTAAGGAGCTTATTACTAAATATCCCACAGAATCCATCCTTGTTGTATCCCATGGTTTTACGATTAAATTAATGTTGGACTATGTCTTGGGTATTAATAACCTTGTTAATATAAACGAACCCTTAAACGCAGCTGTAACAAAAATTGAATTTACAAATACCACACAAACAGTCGTATATTTCAATAAATAATCAAACTAGCTAAGAAAAAAATCTAGTTTTGACTATAAACGATAAGAACTACAACATAATGAAATGAAAAATTTTCACTATATTGTAGTTCTTATTTTTACTTTAAAATAGCTTTTTACAATGCTATCTTTTGTTCCAATCCACTTTAGCTTATTAAAAGTCACCATAAAATACATATACTACTAATTGTAAATTAGTATACACTAGAATAATATCTACTTGCCGCCTACTGTTGACACACTACAAAACGTCCTTTAAAATTAAGATATTCAAATTATAGTTTTACTTTGCTCTCATATTTAGAAGGAGGATATTATTATGCAATGTATTGGTTATTACAATGGAACAATGGGGCCACTAGAAGATATAAAAATTCCCGCACTAGACCGTGCCGTTTACTTCGGTGATGGTTGTTATGATGCAACTACTTTTGCAAACAATGTTCCTTTTGCATTGGCAGAACATCTTGACCGCTTTTATAACAGCTGTAAATTACTTGAAATTGATTTCCCATTTACACGTGCGGAATTAACCACTAAACTTCAAAAATGTATTGATGCTACAGATGATGACTCGGGTCTCCTTTATTGGCAAACATCCCGCGGTACTGGACTTCGTAACCATATCTTTCCTACCGCTGACGTTAAACCAAATCTCTTCATCTTTACAGCACCTATTGCATTAACTCCACATGAAACAACCTTCAAACTTATTTCACGTGAAGATACTCGTTTTTTACATTGCAATATCAAATCCTTGAATTTAATTCCTAGTGTAATTGCAAGTCAACGTGCTGCTGAAGCTGATTGTCAAGAAGTAATTTTTCATCGAGGCGAACGCGTAACTGAATGTGCACACAGCAATATTTTAATTATTAAAGATGGTGTTCTTTGCACACCACCACGTGATAACTTGATTTTACCTGGAATTACGCTTAAACATCTTTTAGAATTAGCTAAGGAAAATAATATTCCAACATCTGAAAAAGCATTTACAATGGCTGAATTACGTAATGCTGATGAAGTAATAGTTAGCTCTTCTTCTTGTTTAGGAATTCGAGCTACTGAGCTTGATGGTAAAGCAATCGGCGGAAAAGATTATAAAACATTAAAAATCTTACAAGATGCTTATGCACGTAAATATACAGCAGAAACACAACCTCAAAAATAATTCATATACCACTAAAAACATTTTTATTAACGATACCTTATTTTTACTATCGTTATAAAAATGTTTTTTTAAAATAAATCAAGTTGTTCTGGTGGCTTTTTCCCTAAATTATCAAATTTCACTTGCATTATTCTTTGTAGTTCTAACGCATTAGGCGCAGCATCACCCCCAGCGTTATTATTAAATATCACACAAATATCTTTAACATCTTGTTCATACAACACCAATTGTTCCTTTAATTCTGTTAACTCCGCCAAATTATACTTATATAATGTTCTTTGCTTTCGCCACTCCTTACCAGATGCATTCCACCCACGTTCATTTCGACCATGTAATCTAACTAGTAGTAGTTCTGGATTCGTTTTAGTCAGCACAAATGGAATCGACGCCAGTGTATTCGTTGGTTCGTCCACTGCAACTAAAGTGTATTGCTTGTCCAAGCAGAATTTGATTAACGACTCTTTTATACCTTCTTCAAACCAGCTTTGATTCCGTAATTCTAAGGACAATGGTAATCCAACTAATTGCTCTCTAATATAATGTAAATATGCAACATTTTCTTTTGTTGCTCTAAAAAAAGGTGGAAATTGTAGCAGAATCGTTTTTAACTGCTTATCTCTAATCAGTGATCCAATACTTTTTTTAAAATCGATAAACCGTTGTTGTAAGAGCTTGCCCGTCAAATTCTCACCTGGATGTTTAGTTAATCCTTTGTTCGCTTTAACGATAAACTGAAAATTTCTTGGCACCTGTTTTTGCCATTTTTGTACAGTTTCTAACCGTGGTAATCCATAAAAAAAGGTATCTACTTCAACTACCGGAAAATACGCTGCGTATTCCTCCAAGGAAACTGCTCGTTTTTCATCTTTAACTAAAGTTGTATGTTCACTCCAAGTAGTCAATCCTATAGTTATCACTTATTCATGCTCCATTCTAATTATTTTATTATAAGTTCTATTTTTTGAATTTATTTAAAAAACCTTTGACTATTTTTAAATTACATGATATAAATATAAATGTACTTAATTATTGCTCAGTAGTTCAGCGGTAGAATAATTGACTGTTAATCAAGAGGTCGCTGGTTCGATCCCAGCCTGAGCAGTTTATATAATATGGTAACAACCTGATTTTCATTCAGGTTGTTTTTTTATTATTATAGTACTGATAAAATCTTTACTATTGCAATTTTACTAAATTTAATCTTAAAATTAAAGAATTTAAATTAATTCAAGTTATTTCAAATAAAAAAAGTACTTCACAATCATTAGATTCTTCGTCTAACAATTATGAAGCACTTCAGGATTCTACTTTATTTTGCTCAGTCTATAGTTTATAAACAATAATATCACTTTTATTATTGTTTCTTTTGTTTCTTTTTGCTAGCAACACCCATAAGCGCAGCACCTGACAATGCAAGTGCTCCTCCTAAGTACTCTAATGAATTATTGTCATCTTGTCCTGTTTGAGGAAGTGTTTCTGACCCATTCATTGAAGTAGATTCACTTGCTGAAGTAGATTCACTCGTTGAAACCGATTCGCTTACTGAAGCAGATGCTGATTCACTTGCTGAAATTGATTCACTCCTTGAAACCGATTCGCTCACTGAAGCAGATGCTGATTCACTTGCTGAAATTGATTCACTCCTTGAAACCGATTCGCTTACTGAAGCAGATGCTGATTCACTTGGTAAATTCAATTCACTTATTGAAGCAGATACACTCTGTGATTCGGAGATTGATTCACTTGTCGAAGCAGATACACTCTCTGATTGTGAAATTGATTCGCTTGTTGATGTCGAATTGCTCTGTGATTCGGAAATTGATTCACTTTGTGAGGCCGAATTACTTTGCGATTCGGAGATTGATTCACTTGTCGAAGCAGATGCGCTACGTGATTGCGAATTTGATCCTGATTCGCTATGTGAACCTGAATTTGATCCTGATTCGCTTTGTGAACCTGAATTTGATCCTGATTCGCTTTGTGAACCTGAGTCTGATCCCGATTCGCTTTGTGAACCTGAGTCTGATCCTGATTCGCTTTGTGAACCTGAGTCTGATCCTGATTCGCTTTGTGAACCTGAATTGCTTTCAGATTCAGAGATTGATTCACTATTTGATACTGATTCACTTATAGATTCTGACGCCAAGTCACTATTTGATACTGATTCACTTATGGATTCTGACACCAATTCACTATTTGATACTGATTCACTTACTAACTCAGATGCTAATTCAGATATAAATGCACTATCTGATACTGATTCACTTATAGATTCTGACGTCAAGTCACTATTTGATACTGATTCACTTATGGATTCTGACACCAATTCACTATTTGATACTGATTCACTTACTAATTCAGACTTCACTTCAGATACAGATATACTATCCGAGATTGACTCGCTTACTAATTCAGACTCTACTTCAGATACAGATGCACTATCTGATACTGATTCACTTACTAATTCAGACTTCACTTCAGATACAGATATACTATCCGAGATTGACTCGCTTACTAATTCAGACTCTACTTCAGATATAGATGCACTTACAGACTCTGATACTAACTCAGATGTAGATATACTATCCGAAATTGATTCACTTTGCGAGGCTGAATGACTTTGCGATTCTGAGATTGATTCACTTTGCGAAGCAGAGTTGCTCTGTGATTCAGAAACTGATTCGCTTATTGATGTGGATTCACTCTGTGATTCAGAAACTGATTCACTTATTGATGTGGATTCACTCTGTGATTCAGAAATTGATTCACTTGTTGATGTGGATTCACTCTGTGATTCAGAAATTGATTCACTTGTTGATGTAGATTCACTACGTGATTCAGAAATTGATT
>NZ_JAIULA010000006.1:26104-27519 GCF_024160875.1 Ligilactobacillus ubinensis
ATTCACTTGTTGATGTAGATTCACTACGTGATTCAGAAATTGATTCACTTGTTGATGTAGATTCACTTACTAAATCAGATACTATTTCAGATATAGATGCACTATCCGAAATTGATTCACTTACTAATTCAGACTCTACTTCAGATACAGATGCACTATCCGAAATTGATTCACTTACTAATTCAGACTTCACTTCAGATACAGATATACTATCCGAGATTGACTCGCTTACTAATTCAGACTCTACTTCAGATATAGATGCACTTACAGACTCTGATACTAACTCAGATGTAGATATACTATCCGAAGTTGATTCACTTATTGATGCTGAATGGCTTTGCGATTCTGAAATCGATTCGCTTGTTGAGGCCGAATGGCTTTGCGACTCTGAAGTAGATTCACTTTGTGAGGCCGAATGACTTTGCGATTCTGAAATCGATTCGCTTGTTGAGGCCGAATGGCTTTGCGACTCTGAAATCGATTCGCTTGTTGAGGCCGAATGGCTTTGCGATTCTGAAATTGATTCACTTTGTGAGGCTGAATGACTTTGCGATTCTGAAATCGATTCGCTTGTTGAGGCCGAATGGCTTTGCGACTCTGAAGTAGATTCACTTTGTGAGGCCGAATGACTTTGCGATTCTGAAATCGATTCGCTTGTTGAGGCCGAATGGCTTTGCGACTCTGAAATCGATTCACTTGTTGAGGCTGAATGGCTTTGCGACTCTGAAGTAGATTCACTTTGTGAGACTGAATGACTTTGCGATTCTGAAATCGATTCACTTTGTGAGGCCGAATGGCTTTGCGATTCTGAAATCGATTCGCTTGTTGAGGCCGAATGGCTTTGCGACTCTGAAATCGATTCACTTTGTGAGGCTGAATGACTTTGCGACTCTGAAGTAGATTCACTTTGTGAGGCTGAATGACTTTGCGATTCTGAAATCGATTCACTTTGTGAGGCTGAATGACTTTGCGATTCTGAAATCGATTCGCTTGTTGAGGCCGAATGGCTTTGTGATTCTGAGATTGATTCACTTGTTGAGGCCGAATGGCTTTGTGATTCTGAGATTGATTCGCTTGTTGAGGCCGAATGGCTTTGCGATTCTGAGATTGATTCACTTTGTGAGGCCGAATGGCTTTGCGACTCTGAAATCGATTCACTTTGTGAGGCTGAATGACTTTGCGATTCTGAAATCGATTCGCTTGTTGAGGCTGAGTTGCTTTGTGACTCTGAAATTGATTCGCTTACTGACTCTGATACTATTGCTGATGTTGATGCACTTGCCGACTCTGATTCACTAACCGATTCAGATACTATTGCTGATGTTGATGCACTTACTGACTCTGATTCACTAACCGATTCAGATACTATTGCTGATGTTGATGCACTTGCTGACTCTGATTCACTAACCGATTCA
>NZ_JAIULA010000006.1:27615-30578 GCF_024160875.1 Ligilactobacillus ubinensis
TTCAGATACTATTGCTGATGTTGATGCACTTGCTGACTCTGATATACTAGTTGACACAGATTCCGATACACTTTCACTAGCAGATCTTGATGCTTCATTCATTACTACTGTTAACTGTGCTTTATTAGTTGTAAAATCTTCACTTAATCCCTGTATTTTAATTGTTATAACTGCATAATATTTATCGCCACTATCTGCTAAACTGGCATTTACTATCTTATAATATGCTGAAGTTCCACTTTGAACAATCGTATCTTTTCCTGTTTGAACATCTATTTTATGCCATACAACATTGACACTTGCGCCAGAGATATTCGATACATCAGGAATTCCTTCAACTGTAAATTCAGTATTCTTACCTTCTTTAACCGTCTCATCTTCTATGCCTTGACCGACAGTTATTTTAATAGATGATGATACTGTCGTTCCATCTGGATTTGTTATAGTCGCAGTTATTGTTACTGTTCCTGCCAATGATCCTGCTTTAATATTTCCGTACTTATCTACTGATGCAACATTAGAATCACTAGATGACCAAGTAACTGTTCCTGTATAGTTTTCTGGTTCAACTGATACATGTGCTTTGGTTTGTCCATCATTTACCCAAATATAATTGTCATCAACATAAACAGATACACTATCAGCATTGACATCTGCATCTGCAACATGAGCTGTAACTAATCTTGACCACATTGTATATCGTGGGAATATACCTAATAAATCCGTTACTTGCGCCCTTAATTGATAATAGTATGTTCCTGACTTACTTTGATTAATATTTAATGTGTCAGATGTTGCTCCATTAATTGCAGTCCATTTACCCGTAGTGGCGTCATATTGATACCACTGATATTTAATAGCCCATCCACCAGTTGCTATATCAAATGCTGATACTGTTGCTGTTCCTGTAGTAGAACCGTTTGTATTAACTACTGTATTAATATCTGCTGGCTCGTTTGTAAATCCAGCTGTAAAGTAAACAATAAACCATAAAGCTTCTCCTGTTGGATTTCCTTTAGGATCTGGCGCAGAGGATGTATATGTAGCATATGATGAATTTAGTGCACTTTGAAAGTCAGCTGAATCAACTGATACATTAGCTAACATATTATTAGATGATAAATAGCTAATAACATTGCTCTTATACTCGTCAAAAGTTAAACTTTCTGCCTCTGATTCACTCATTGATGTAGTTTCTGATGCTGATTGTACATTTGTTGATTCCGAGATACTAGAACTTGCTGATTCTGTGCTTGTTGAACTAGATGTGCTATCACTTACTGACTCTGAGATAGAACCCATACTTGTTGAGCCAGATATACTAGTACTTGTTGACTCCGAAATACTGGAGCTAATTGATTGTGAAGCTACTACATCAGATGTTGATTGCGATAAAGATTCACTTAAACTACTTGAAGCACTCTCACTTAAAGATAGAGAACTACTATTACTTTGAAAATCAGAATTACCATTAATTTGGGTACTATCTTGAACAGCTAAAGTAGAATCTGCTGTTACTGTTTTAGTAACTGCCGTATTTGTTGTATCGGCAAGAGCACTGCTTGTTGTTACAAGTCCCCCTCCAACAAATGCACCAATTGAGGCAATTGCTTTAGCCGCTGTTGCTGTTTTGAAATCTTTATTCTTGTTACTAGTATCAACCGTAACATCCTCAACATTAACTGTAGGTAGTCCCTTTCCCCTAAATATCCGCAACAATCCTATATTCGATATTAAAGAACTGACCCATTGCTTACCCGCTTTATACATTTTAACATGTGTACTCCTACTAGATTCAGAATACATTCCTCTACGCTTTTTCACCCTAAAACACTCTCCTTTTTAGTAACAAGTCTAGAATTTTTATACATTCTAAGATTATCATTACTAATAATATCAAGGGTTTTTTTATTTTATAAAAAATTAAAAAATTAAAAAACTATTATTCTCATATCACTAATTTAAACTTTTTATTTTTTCCTTTATAAAATATTGGTCCAAAGAATCGCCTGTATAGCTTGATTTAATGCCTCTAGATATCATTTCAGGAAAAGATGTCCTAAAATATAAATTTATTTTATTATCCTAGGAAAATTTATTTAATGTAGAACTTAATTTATAGAAAACAACAAAAGAGTTACCCATTCTAAATAAGAATGAATAACTCCAAAATATGCAATAGCATTATAATTTTATACATTTTAAAATACTCATTATTACTAGCACTACTCATAAGATTCAAAGTCGCTAATATAAGTATTTCTATATATTATAAGCAGATATTATCAGTTATGCTAATTTGAAAAAATATTTCTAATTGTTTTATAGCAATAATCCCCCTCAGTGATTCATTGATGCTGATTCACTTTGTGTATATGTCATTGATCCACTTGTAACCATTGATTCTGATACTAATGCAGACATAGATGTACTATATGATTCCGATTCACTTACTAATTCAGATTTTACCTCAGATATATATACAGACTCACTTACTACCTGAGATTCAACTTCAGATATAACTGCACTTTGTGACTGTGACACGAACTCACTTACTGATGTTGATGCACTTTGCGATTGTGAAATAGACTCACTTAGTGATGTTGATTCGCTTTGTGATTCTGAGATTGATGTGCTGATTGATTCTGATTCACTCTGTGATTGCGAAATTGATTCGCTTAACGAGGTTGACTCTGCAACAGATTCGCTCATTGATTCAGATATTATCGTTGATGTTGATGCACTCATTGATGCTGATTCACTCGCTGATTCCGACACAATCGCTGATGTTGATGCACTCATTGATGCCGATTCACTCACTGATTCTGATACAATCGCTGATGTTGATGCACTCATTGATGCCGATTCACTCGCTGATTCTGACACAATCGCTGATGTTGATGCACTCATTGATGCTGATTCACTCGTAGATTCTGACACAATCGCTGATGTTGATGCACTAT
>NZ_JAIULA010000006.1:30674-122958 GCF_024160875.1 Ligilactobacillus ubinensis
CTCATTGATGCTGATTCACTCGTAGATTCTGACACAATCGCTGATGTTGATGCACTATTAGATTCACTTATTGATGTGCTCGTAGATTCCGATATACTTGTACTTGCCGATCTTGATGTAGAATTCACTACTACTGTTAGAGTTGCTGTGTTCGTTTTATAACTCTCACTTAAAGAAGATACTTTGATTGTTATAACCGCATAATACCGATCACCACTATCCGCTAAACTTGCATTTTTAACATTATAGTATGCTGAACTGCCAGTTTGTACAATAGTATCTTCACCGGTTTGTGCATCTATCTTATGCCAAACGTAAACGACACTTGCATTTGCTATATTTGAAACATCCGGTGTTCCTTGAACTACAAACTGTGCAGTATTACCTTCTGTAACCTTTTGGTTTTCTAATCCGTTACCAACAGTTATTGTAACTGATGATTTTACTGTTGTTCCATCTGGATTTACGATAGTTGCAGTAATAGTTACTTTTCCTGCTATTGAGCCAGCCTTTATATTTCCATACTTATCTACAGTTGCGATATTAGTTGCACTAGATGACCATTTAACTGTTCCTGTATAGTTTTCTGGTTCAACGGAAACATATGCCTTAGTTGCTCCATCATTGACCCAAATGTAATTATCATCAGTATACACTACGACTTTATCAGCATTAACCTCTTGTTTTGCAACATTAACTGTTACCACTCTTGACCACATTGTGTAACGAGTGAATAATAAATCCTTAATTTGCGCTCTTAGTTGGTAATAATATGTTCCTGCTTGACTTTGATTAACAGTTAATGTAGCTGATGTTGCCCCTCTAACTGCACTCCATTTTCCTGTTGTAGCATCATATCTATACCATTGATAAGTTGTAAACCATGCACCTGTAGCAATATCTGCAGCAGATGCTGTTGTTGTTGCCGTTGTTGTTGCTGTCGTATTAACAATTGTATTAATATCTGATGGTTGATTGGTAAAGCCAGCTGTTAAATATAATATCATCCACAATGCATTACCTGTTGGCGTACCTGCATCTGTACTAGGTGCCGAAGATAATGTTGCGTATGATGAGCTTAATGCATTTTGGAAATCAGCTGAGTCAACTGACATATTTTCTAGCATGTTATTAGATGATAAGTAACTAATAACATTGCTCTTATATTCATCAAATGTCACACTTCCAGTTTCAGATTCGCTTGTTGAAGCTGATCCTGTATTCTCGGATTCTGAAATGCTTGAGTTTGCTGACTCAGAAGTAGATTCTACATTTTCAGACTCTGAAATACTTGAACTTACTGATTCTGAAATACTGGAGCTTGAAGATTCTGAAACTGATTCTGTACTTGTCGAATCAGATATACTATTCCCTGTTGATTCTGAGACACTAGCGCTAGTTGACTGTGACACAGATTCATTTAAACTACTTGAGATACTCTCACTTTCACTTAAAGATAGCGAATCACTATTACTTTGAGAAACAGAGTTACCATTAATTTGTGTACTATCTTGAACTGCCAAGGTAGAATCGGCTGTTACGGTCTTAGTAACAGCTGTATTCGTTGTATCTGCAAGAGCACTACTTGTTGTTACTAATCCTCCGCCAACAAATGCTCCAATTGCAGCAACCGCTTTAGCTGCAGTCGTCGTCTTTAACTCCCTTTTAGCACCGCCTGTAACTTTTTCCATATTAACTTCAGATAGACCTTTTCCACCAAATATCCGTAAAAGACCAATGTCTGATATCAAAGAACTAACCCACTGCTTACCAGCTTTATACATTTTAACATGTGTACTTCTATCGGATTCCGTATATAAACCTCTATGTTTATTTTTCACCCTGAAACACTCTCCTTCTATTAATACAGTCTATGTAATACATACCATATAAGACTAGCATCTCGGATATTTTTAGGGTTTTTTATTTTATAAAGAATTATAAAAATTAAAAACCAAATTCTTATATATTATATATTCAAAAAGGTAAATATTAAAATTATTCATTCTAAGTTAATCTGTCAAAAATAAGTAACTAACAAAATATAAAATTTCTAGCTAGTAATTACTGGTCTGGATTTTATACAAAAAAATAACACCTATTTAAAAAATAGATGTTACTTTAGTTCTTATTTCTCACAGGTTTCTTTAACTGCTGTCTTACCTGCAATTCGTCCATATGTGAAAATATCGCTCAATGAATTTCCGCCAAGACGATTTCCTGCATGAATCCCACCTGCTACTTCACCGGCAGCATATAAATTTTCGATTATTACCCCATCTGTATCTAATACATGCGTTTTAGTATCTATCTTTAAACCACCCATTGTATGATGCATAGCTGGTTTACGTGGTGTAGCATAAAATGGAGCTTTTTGAACTTTGAGATCAAAGACCTCTTTACCAAATTCAGCATCTTTTCCAGCATCAACATAGCTATTATATTTTGCTATTGTTTCTTCAAAAACAGCTGGTTTAATATCAAGTTGTTTGGCTAAATCTGCTAACGTATCTGCGCGATACAAAGTTCCAGCCTTAACCTGTTCATCAATGCTTTCTTGAGTAGTATTGTAAGCTGTTTTTTTAATTTCATCATCAGCAATTAAATAGAATAGGCTACCATTATCAATAGCTGCTTGTGTCAATACATCACGACTCTCGTATTCATCCACAAAACGTTTTCCTTGCTGATTAACCATTACAAAGTTTGCAGGTGGCACTTGTAAACCGGTAAAGAGTTCTCCTGTTTCAGGATCAGATACAGGCATCATCTGAGTAAAGCCCATACCGACAAGATCCGCACCGACACTTTGGCCCAGTCTTATACCATCACCAGTGATAGCTGGTGAATTTGATGTGGCCAAATTATCATCAACTTTGCTCCAATACGTATTGTACTTCTGAACCATTTTTGTATTAGCTCCAAATCCTCCAGAAGCAAGGATAACTGCTTTTGCATGGATAATAACTTTTCGATTATCTGCATTTAAGCCTACTATTCCTGTAACTTTATTATTTTCAAATAAAATATGCTTTACAGGTGTATCTGTTAAAATTTTGCCACCATTTTGATTAACAAAATCTTGTAAAGCAGAAATATATGCATACCCTTGATTTTTAAGTGGTTTATGTCCGCGACGCCATTTAGCTCCAACTGGCATTGATACTTCATCAGGGTCAAACTCAACTCCAATACTTTCAAGCCATTTAACAGATTCAAGTGCATGATCCGTCAAAACTTTAACTAGATCATATTGACCATGAATCTCGTTGCCTTTTAAGTCGGTTCTTTTGCCACCTAAGTACGTTTGAATTCGATGCCATAAAGCAGAGTCAAACAAGTATTTACCGTCACTATCAATATATGCTTTAATCTGCTTTTTTAATTCTTGGAAATCAGCTAAGTATTCAGCATCAATCTCTGCTTCATCCATATTCAAAATTTCTTCTAATGTTTCTTTTTCACCTGGTAATGCAGCAAAAGTATTCTGCCATTTAGGATCAGCCGCATTCATTGGCCCACCTGTTCTTATTGTATTCCCACCAACTGCTGGAAATTTTTCAACAACCATCACTTGCTTGCCAGCTTGCAAAACATTGACTGCTGCCGTTAAACCAGCACCACCACCACCAACAACGACAACATCTGTTTTATATTCTAATGGTGTTGTTACTGTATCAGCGCTTGGTTTCGGACGTTTCTTTAAGATATTAGGGTCTACTCCAGCTAATTTAACTGCTTGCGCAACTCCATCAACAACCCCATTACTTGTTACGGAGGCACCTGAAACAGCATCAATATTTAACGTTTGACCTGCAATAATTGCCTGTGGAATACGTTCAAATACTGTATCTGCAATTCCTTGTGTTTCGCCTGTAGTATCAATCTCAATATCTTCAATTCGATCTTCTGAAAAGCTCACAACCATTGGTAGTTCACCATTATGTCCCTTAGTTGTAACCTTGTAGTCTCCTGGTTCAAAACGAACTTCATCAGGTGTTTGTAATACATCCGCTACTTTTACAAAACGCAAAAAGTTGTTAAAACAAGTTCCTAAAAAGTCAACTGTTCTTTGCGCTTCAATATTTCCATCATTATCAAAAGCATGTTTAGCATCACCTAGTAAAAATTCATTTCCTGGTAATACAATTGCATTAACACCAGGAGCATCCAAAATTTGGCGTAAGTGCAGTTGTGCACTAGCAGAACCTTGACGAGTAATTGAAGTTCCAACTAGCATTACTGGTTTGCCATCAAATGGATGTACACTAAAGGAGGACCATTCTAAAAAACTGTTCAATGATGATGGAATTGAACGATTATGCTCTGAAGTTCCAATAATTATCCCATCAGCAGCCTCAATTTTTTTACGAATTGATATAAAGGGTTCTTTATCGCTAAGGTCCTTTGACTCGTTAAACATAGGTACATCTTTTATTTCAACTAACTCTATCTCTGCTTTTTCATCATATTGCTTTTTTATGAATTGCATTAATAAGCGTGTTGGCGAGTTTTCAGAGTTGGTTCCAATAATTCCAAGAATTTTCATTAAAATCCCCTATCCTTTCACTTTATTGATAAAATCTACGAAATTAGCAAAATATTCATCAAGTTCTTGCGCTTTATCTGTATCTACAAGTACATTTTTATCATTGAAAGCCTGAAGAGAGTGTCCCAGAAGATATTCTTTCCCAGGAAGAACCAATGCCTTTAATTCGGGTGCATTTAAAATTTGGCGCAAATGCGTTTGGGCTCGTGATGTACCTAAAACACCATAAGAAGCACCTGTAATCATTACTGGTTTATTTTGCAAAGGTTGCGTAGTATATGCTAACCATTCTAAGAGATTTGATAGCGGAGCTGGGATTGTATGATCATATTCTGGTGTACTAATAATTACCCCATCGGCTGCAGTAATTTTATCTGTCAATTGCCTAATTTGCTCTGGAGCTACTCTTTCACTAGGTTTATTAAAAACAGGTATGTCTTTTACTTCGCAAATTTCTATTTTAGCTTGATCTGCAAAGTGTTCTTGCATGTATTGAAGTAATGTTCGGTTCGTTGATTTATCCGCATTTGTCCCTACAATTCCAATCAATTTCATCATTGAACAATCCTTTCTGTGTGCTGTGATTTATCTGCAAGCATAGATTTTGCAACATATATATAGCGTTTTCAACAAAAAAGTAAAAAACAACGCCTGCACTAAGCAATCGTTGCTCTATCCGCTGCGCTTACCTTACTAGTATAAGGCTCTTTCTATTTTTTGTGAAGAATTTATTTTTTCATATTAAATACAATTTCTTTAAATTTAAAAATATATGCTAACATCAAATAATAAATAGCTGCTAAAATGCCAAATATCATACAAAAAATGACTGCACTTATTTTACCATGTGATAATGGAATAAACGCTACAACTTTATAAATAAATATAATTCCAATTGTGTACAATCCAACGCCGATAAAAATACGCCGCCATTCATTGAGATTATCAACATAATTATAATGATATTTACACATATATAAAAAGCCTAAGAATACAATTATTCCAAAAGCAACTGTCGTTGCCAACAATGCTCCGTATTCATGAAAAAGCCAAATCATTGGCACTTGAAGAACTATTTTAACAATCAATCCAAAAGAAAGCAAAATAATCGCCAATCTATGTTTTCCTAACGATTGAATTAACGTAGTAATATCTAAAAATAGCGATAACAATAAACTTATTAAAATAGCATATTTCATTAAGATGCTGCCTTTTAAATTATATCCAAAGAAAATCGTATTGACTTGAATCGAAAGAACCGCCAACGTCATTACAAAAGGAACTAACAATACCGTTAATAATTTGAAGTTATCCCCTACTGTACTTGAAATTTTTTTCCGATTGCCAATTAAGCCAGCAATTATTGGCAGTGTTGTGTCTGAAATTGCAGTCGCCAGCGATGTAACAATCGTTGTTATTTTCCCAGGATTAGCAGAAAATAATGTAAACATATTTTGAATCTCTGTTATTCCATAATTCGATGCCCACTGCATGATCTGCTTGAAAGAAAACTGATCTATCAATTGATTTAAAGTAACGCCCGCACCAACATATACAAAAGGAACAGCTTCTTTTACAATTTCCAAAAACAATCCCTTTACATCAATATTAGTTGCAGGCAAGCTGTGCCGTTCTTGCCAGCGATACAATCGTTTCTTTCGCCGGTAATATTTAAGTAAGTAAACTAAACTTCCAATTGCTCCGATAAAGGCCGCAAAAGTACTCAGTGCAACTGCTAGTGTTAATGATTTATTCATCACACAAAAAGTAACATATGTAAAGGTCAGAATACCAACAACTCGAATAAATTGCTCAATCAGCTGTGAGACACCAAATGGTTTCATATCTTGATGTCCTTGAAACCATCCACGAATAATGCTCATTGTAGGTAAAATCATTAACGCTGGTACTAGTGAACGCAATACAAATGTTGCTGCACCTTGACTCATAACCGGTGAATTGCTCGCAATCATGGGTGCTGCAAGATAAAACAATATTCCGCATACTATCCCTGAAATAGACATAAACAAGATTCCTGCTTTAAACAGGCGCTTACTATCTAAATATCGATTCTGCGAATTATACAAAGCAATTTTTCTAGAAATAGCTGTTGGAAAACCAGATGTTCCAAGTGCTAAAAAAAGTCCGTATGGTGTGTATGCTGCATTGTATAGTGCTTGCGCAGTATACTGTTGTTGCGTTGTTTTAAACATCGCTAACCATAAAATAATGTACAATACACCTAGGACTCGTGAAAATATGCTTCCAAAGGACATCCAAAATGCCCCAGACAACATCTTGTTTTTCATAGTTGTTTCCTTTCACTACCACAAAAAATATCGTAAACACCTAAAAAGGAGTCCATCTTACCTAGTATAATATTTGATTATTTTTTTTCAAGATTAATTTGTTTAACTATCTCGTAAGAATCTGCTTGAACCTTCTTTGTTAACTTTATTTATATTGATAACAGATATAGATAGCCGGCGTTTTTATTTAGATGTCATTTTCAATTATTAAGAATATCTTTAATTATTTTTCATTCAATACTTGATTTCAATATTTTCCCATATACTAAATTTAATTATTTTAGAAAGGCTGTTTCTTGTGAATATTCCAAAAATACTTAGTACAACATTATTTGATATTTTGTTAATATTACTGATTCCTTTAATCTGTGTTGTTTTATTAACTTTAATCAATCGCAACACAAAACAAATAATCGCTAACACTTGGGGAACTACCTCGCAAATCTATTTAGGCGGTTTAGGCATTATTATCCACGAAACTAGCCATTTAGTTTTTGCTTTATTATTCTCACATCGTGTTACTAACTTCAAACTTTTGGTTATGCCTTGGAAATTTAACACAAATATGGATCGGACTTTAGGCTATGTTAATCATACTTGGAACAAACGAAATCTTTTTCAAAATCTAGGTAATGCATTTATTGGAACAGCTCCAATCTGGGGATGTACCGCTGTTTTGATTGGCCTTACAAAGTTACTTAATCCTACTTGGTTTCAAGTAGCACAAACAGTAAGTTTAAATATTAGACACTATGGACTATCTCTTTCAATTTTACTAAATGGATTTAATTCTTTAAGGATACCAACAACTTCTATTTTAAGTTTTAGTTTGTTTTTCATTTGGATCGTTGTTAGTATTAACATTACAATTGGTGGTTTTGACCTTAGTACCGCTGATTTTAAAAGTGCAGTCGCTGCAACAGTTGAACTATATCTTATTCTCTCCGTTTTATTGTTTATTTTACTCTATTTTGGCTTATCATCATTTATTAGCTCCATACTTTCAACAACTTTATCTTGGTTTCTTATCGTCATGTTCATTTCCTTTATTTGGTCTATTATTGGTAATAGTTTAAGTCGTATATGTGCTATCTTTTTTGATAACAGAAAATAATAAGATATAAAATATCGTCTTTTAAATTCAATATTTGAAAACTCGCTTTAAAAATTGCACTCCATATTTGTTTACATTCTTTTTTTAATATGCTAAGGTAATTTATTGAAAATAATAAATCAATTATAGGATGTGTAATTACGCGAAAATTAAATAAATTATTAGGTATCTTTTTTGGAGTATGCTGTTTTTTTATACTAACAACAGCAACAGTCAGCGCAAGTAGTTCAAGTAATTGGAAATTGCTCTTAGTTAATGTAAATCACCGCTTATCCTCAAGCTTTGTACCCAATCTAACCAGTGTCGATAATAATCAGCGCTTGGACTCTCGTGTCATATCAAGCTATGACAAGTTAACAGCGGCTGCTAAAGCTGCGGGAGCTGAATTAGTTGGAGGATCTGGCTATCGTTCCTACGAACAACAAGTAAGTGTGCTCAATCGTAATATTAGTCAACTAGAATCTTCTAAAGGGCTGTCTTATGCCAAAGCCAAACAAACTGCACTCAAAACAGTAAATAACCCTGGTGCAAGTGAACACCAAACAGGATTAGCCATGGATTTTTTAACTCCTAGCGAAATTCAGGCTGGCAGTGATGTAACTCAAGCATTTGCAAAAACAAAACAAGGCAAATGGCTTGCCAAAAATTCATGGAAATATGGTTGGATCTTACGCTATCCTAAAGATGGTAAAAAATACACCCATATTAGTTATGAATCATGGCACTATCGTTATGTAGGCAAAAAAGCCGCTAAATATATCTACCATCATCATTTAACGCTAGAACAATATGTTAAAAAAATAAAAAACAAATAAACAATTATTTAACAATACTGTTACATAGGATGAACTACAGCTTAATTTCTATTTAACAGTATTTTATTTTCTCTTAAAAAGGTTTCAGAAACGAAAAGAAGACTAAGGTTAGCTAAAATTCAAGCTAACTTTGGTCTTTTTTATTTCTTAAATGCTAATCTTTATATGTTTTATAATTTGAATGAGAGGGGTTATTTTATTGTTAAATATTAAATCATCTAATATTAAATTAAAATCAACCACTATTTTTTTGCATCTTTTTTTCATCATTCTGTCGTTTATCAGCCTTTTTATTTTTGCACATAAAGGTTTGGTTTATAATGCAAATGATTTGAAGTTCCATACCGACCGCATTAATGGCATCTATCAGGCTTTAAAAGAACATAACAGTCTACTAAGCTTTCCTAGTTTTAAGAGTTTTCAAAATGTTGGCGGCATGTTTCAATCGTTTTATCCAATGATAACTATTATTCCTTTTGCTCTTTTACGTTTTATAATACCTAATGCAGCTATTGCCCTGTATATTGGACTTGGAATTTATACATACATTGGTTTTTTTACTGCTTATAAAGCTATGCTCTTATTCACTAAAAAAAATGTTGCTCAAAGCGCTTATTTTGCTATTATCTATAACTTTTCTATCTACCACATGACTGATCTATTTATCAGATTTGATCTAGGCGAATGGATTGCCTTAATGTTTTTTCCACTTGCCATGTATGGTTTCTTCAATCTTTTATTTGAAGATGGTAAATATTATTACCTAGGTGCACTTAGTTTAACTATCATAGCTTACTCCCATATTTTATCACTTGTTTTTATTTGCACAGTTTTACTTTTCTTTTGTTTCATTTGTTTATTTAAACATTTATTTACCAAAGAAAAAATAGTTAAACTGATCAAAATGTGTGGAATCTTTTTGCTCCAAACAGTATTCGTTTTTTATCCAATCATAAACTACTCTATTAATAATCAAATTCACTTTCCTAAAAAATTCAATTTGATGCATTCACCTGATGGAAAACTTGCTAGTTTAGGTAGTTATATTGTCGCTAGTTTAAATAATCATCTTTCAAAAACACTTGGTATTATTTTCTTGGTTATTTTCATTTTAGGTATTATACTATGGAAAAAAATGCCCCAAATTCAGCGTTTTTCATTTGGTGCAATGCTTTTAATCACGATCTGCACAACTGCCTTTTTTCCATGGTTTTTATTTCAAAAAACACCAATTGCAATTATTCAATTTCCTTGGCGTTTATTAGGCCTAGCCGGCGTTTTCATGGCACTTGTAGCTGCTTGGATAGTTGATGATCTTACCAAATCATATCTCAACTTCGCTAATCACAAACAAGCAAATTTCAGAATAGGATTCATACTATTATTACTTGTTCTTCCTAGTATAAGCGCTGAACTATATACCTTTTATCATAAGAGTCACACATACAAAGTGATTAAAACAACTAATCAAAATGTTGGTTCAACTAAATATGCAGTTAGTTTAGACGAGTATGGAAAGTTTTTTAGTCAGAAAAAGCATTCATCTAAAAGTACTGACTATTATACAAAACTTGCGTATAAGCATAAGAAATCTATTAAAAAAAGAATTATTATTGCACAAGATGGGACTAGAACAAAGCTTCCCCAAACAAGTTATCAAAATAATATTCTTTCCTTTTCTTACTATAGTAAGAAAAAACAAACAATTGATTTACCTATTATATATTATAAGGGACACCAATATTCATTAAAAATAAACGGTGTTTCAACAAAAATATCTGAGTCAAAGCGAGGCACGCTTAAAATATCTGTAACAAAAGGGCTAAACAAAATTCAAATTACGAATCAAAAATCACTTTTTCTTGATTTTCTCGCCGTATTGGCTTTATTCACGTGGATATTGACACTAATTTCATATTTAAAGAGAAAGAAATCTATTTACAATTAACATTGAAGAGACTTACTAAATTAGACAATCAATCTATTTTAGTAAGTCTCTTTAAATTATATTTGACAATTTGTTATCATTTATCTGCTTGATTTAAATATTGAAGTAGTCCTAAGCCGCTCTCAACAAAATATTCAATTCCTGTTGGAATAGTTTCATCTAATCCTACAAAATTAGGATTATGCCAATCTGCTGCGTTTGTTTTACCATTTGAGCCAACAAATGCAAATACTCCCGGAATTTCCTTTTGATATGTAGCAAAATCCTCTCCAGCCATTGATAAAGTTGGCTTAATAACCGGCACGTTTAAGTTACTTAAAACAGCCTGTGTCAGCTTTTCATCATTAGCAATAGGTAATGTTCGTTCTTCCCACTCTATACTTACAGATTGTCCATAAGCTGCAGCAATGTTTTGTGCAAGTTCATCTAAATGTTGCTTAACAATAGCTGTATTCTGCAAATTAAACAAGCGGACTGTACCACCTAAAACAGCTTCATTAGGAATTACATTCCAAACACTACCAGCATTAACATGTGTCACACTAACAACAACTGCATCTTGTGGATTAATATTTCGACTTACGATAGTCTGTAAACTCGATACAATAGTTGCTAATGTTACAATTGGATCTCGACTCTTTTCAGGTTTAGCACCATGTGACCCTTTACCTTTTATTTTTATTTCAAATTTATAACACCCAGCCATCATCGGACCTGCTTGTAAAGCAATCGTTCCCACTGGTATATTAGGATTATTGTGAAATCCAACGATTGCTTGAACCCCAGCTAATACATTTTTTTCTAAAACTTGATTAGCCCCACTGCCAGTTTCTTCTGCTGGTTGAAACAGGAATCTAATTGTTCCTTTTATTAACTCTTGGTGTTCTTTAAAATAACGAATAGCTCCTAACAAACTAGCCATATGTAAATCGTGACCGCAAGCATGCATTACATTAGCTGTCTGTGATTTAAATGCTAATTCTGTTTTTTCTTGCACTGGTAAAGCATCAATATCTGTTCGTAACGCAATTATTGGTCCTTTCGTTGGCCCTTTTATTTCTGCTAGTAACCCCGTATTAAGGTTTGTTGTAAGGACTTCAACATCCCATTTAGCTAAAAGCTCTTTAATTTTTTTCGTCGTTTCAAATTCTTGATTTGACACTTCTGGATGCTGATGAAGATAGTGCCGTATTTCTGTGATTTCTGTTAAATGTGTTAGATACTCGTTGTTACTCATTTTTTCACCTTCGTACAAACCTGTCATTAAATTTTTCTTTCTTCTTTTTAAAAATTAAAGATGATATCATCAATTTTTATTTGCTTACCCTTTAGTTCACTATTAGCACCTGCAAAACTCAATTCTCTTAGGTGATTATTTTTTCCCTTTACGAAAACCAATTTTCTATCATTAATTGTAAACTCATAGTTTTCGTCTTTTTTTGTAGCTGTTTGCTCTAATAATTTTTCCCAGATTGGAATAATTTTAGCAAAATCATCTATTTCAAAAATAGCTTTCTTAACTAATAGTTTACCTGCTGGTTGCTCAATAATTACTTGATTTTCCCGCAAATTCTTCTCCCGTTGTTCATCAGAACCTGACCACTGAATAAAGAACGGATATGGAAAATCCGTTTCGATAACATCATTGATAAAGAATATCTTCCATTTAATAACTTCCCCTTCAGGAGTTACTCGTTTACCTTCTTCAATTTCACTTACCGGAAAACCTACTTTTTTTAAATAGCTATGTGTACTTTCAATCTCACTAGAACGTAATGCAATGGTGTTTAGCCTTTGTTTTTTTGCAAAAAAGTCTTGAATTGCATCATAGACCGCGCTACCGTCTGTTCTAGTAATCGTGCTAGCTTTCTTTTCATCAGCTACTGTAATTAATTCAATATAATTCAAGCCAAAATAGCCTAAAAAATTGCTTGTCCCCCATTTTTCATGAACTCCACCAGCTTTAAATATAATTCCTTGTTGTTGCAACTGTTCAGCAACAATTGCAGCATTATTTGTACTAATCATTGTATGATCCCAATTTAAGATTGTCATTTTTCTTATTCACCTCCTAATTCTGTTGCCTTATCAACAGCAGCCAAAACTGCATTTTGTAATCCTGCTGCAAAAGTTGATGCATCAATTTCATGTTGCAATGTAATTCCACAACCACCTGCTGAATTATTTGTATCCAATAATTCGTATGGATGTTTTTTAGTATCTTCCAAAAATGCAGCAGCACCTTTGATATTTTCTAATGCAATCTTATTTGCCTGTTGTCTAGATAATCCCGCTAAAACACCTGCATTAGTCAAAGCTAAATAAAAATTATAAACATAATTAGGGCCACAAACTGCATAACCTGTATATGCATCAATTTGTGCTTCAGGAATAAAGTCTACTTTTCCAAAACTTTCGATAAAAGGTGTAACAATCTCCTTAGCTGCATATTCACCTAAACAAACTCCACTATAACCAAACCCTGTATCGGTTAACGTATTGGGAATTATCCGTGTTACTTGCGCTCTTTGACTATTCAAAGCAGCTTCCAATTGTTTCAATGTCACTCCAGCGATAATAGAAATAATCTGCGCTTTTGTTTGTAATTCACCAATTCTTCTTAATACTTCTTTCCAATCATCTTGAGGACGCACTCCCACTAACACAATATCTGCCTGTGTCGCTGCATTTTCATCAAATGCTTGCACTGCATTAAACCCATATTCTTTCTTTAGATAAGTTACACGTTTTTCAGATACATCTGTTATTGTTACACTCTGAGAACTTACAATTTTCCTTTTTAGTGCAGCCCTTAAAATAGCTTCTGACATTTGTCCTCCACCAATTGTATAAACATTAATAGTCATAATATTTTCCTCCATATTGTTATTTATATTAAAATTAGCTAACAAATAAAAAAAGCCCCCTGCCTATCATCTCTGATAAACAAGGGACGCGATAACCCGTGGTACCACCCTTTTTTACGCATATACAGCGCCTCAGTAATACTTAGCCACTAACTAAATATTTGGGAAGTTAACGGTTCCTACCGAATACCCAGCTCTCACCAAGTACTCCTAATTTCAAAGTTCATCTTCACTAGTTTTATTAGTATCTGTTTTCAGCACTCCAGATTCTCTGTATCTAATTACACTAGTTACTCTTCTTTTCAAAAGATTTTTATTAATTTTTTATTAGTAACTTACATGCATTCTAATCTCTATCAAAATAGATGTCAATAACTTTTTGCACATATACATAAATTTGCAGTAATCAATGTCTTAATTGTATTTTTTAACTAATTAATTTTTACTAAATTATGAATTTCATGAAATTATTTAGATTTTTCTATTTATAGCTTGCAACCATTCTAACATTTTGTTTTAATTCACATTAGATACTTATTTTTCAGGAGGTTCATAGTTATGCACGCATATCATTTTTTAGATAAAGTCCCTCATACTAAAGCTCATCATACCGGTCTAACGATGGTTCTTGACAAAGGGCTCGGACTACATGCAACAACTGATTTAATAGAAACCGCAGGTGACTATATTGATTTCATTAAATTTGGTTGGGGTACTTCTGCCACTGCAACTCAAGAATTAATTATTAAAAAGAATAAACTCTATTCTTCTGCTAATATAACTACATATCCCGGTGGAACCTTGCTCGAAGTTGCTTTACTGCAAAATAAACTTTCTGAGTTTTTAGAAGAATCTTCACGTTTAGGTTTTACAGGAATTGAAGTCAGTGATGGTTCCACTGTCATTTCTGCCTCAACACGTGCTAACATAATTAAACAAGCACGTCAGGCTGGTTTTCTAATCATTTCTGAAGTAGGAAAAAAGAATCCGACTTTGGATCATGAGCTAAGCATCAAACAACGTTTAACTGAAATTAACGCTGATCTTTCCAATGGTGCTGACTTAGTAATTATTGAAGCTCGTGAAGCGGGTAAAAATATTGGTATTTATGACTCAACTGGTAATATCATTGAAAAAGAACTAGAGCAGTTAGCTAGTGTCGGAATTGAAAAACTAATTTTTGAAGCTCCACTTAAAAATCAACAAGTTGATCTTATTTTAAAATTTGGAGCACAAATTAACTTAGGTAATATTGCAACTAGTGATGCCATTTCACTTGAGACATTACGCACTGGCCTTCGCGCTGATACAGTTGGACAGCTATGAAAAAAATTATTTTTGTTCGTCATGGCAAAACCACTTGGAACTTAGCAAAAAAGTTTCAAGGTGCAAATGCAGATAGTCCTTTACTCTTATCACCTGAATATCTAGAAGATTACGCTGCCTTAGCTAACTACTTGCAACTTTTTAAAATCGATTCTATTTACTCCAGCCCCATTAGTCGCGCTAAAAAAACGGCTGAACTAATTACTAAGTCACATAAAAACTTGAAACAACAACCAATTAATACTTTACCAGAACTAGCTGAACTTTCGTTTGGAGACTGGGAAGGATGTTTCAAAGATGAAATACTAGCAAAGTATCCTACTGAATTTAAAAGTTTTTCTTTGCGTAAAGACGATCCAACACTCCAAGCATTCAATATTGAAAACTTCCAACAAGCGCGCTTACGTTTTTGCAATGGTATTAAAAAAATTACAACTAACCTTGTAGATGGTCAAACAGCCCTTGTTGTTTCTCATGGGGCAATTAGCCAACTTGGTATAAAACAACTAACTACTAATGAAAATTTAGGTGGTTTGGCCAATCTCTCTCTTTCTGTCTGTACTTTAAGAAATGAAAAATACCTTCTTGAGCGCTACAATGAAACAGGTTTTCTAAAACATCCTATTATTGCACAGGAAAACACTTCAATATTATAATAAAAAACTCAATTTAGCAGATATGCTTCATTGAGTTTTTTTGTGTAATCGGTATACCCTATATTAATTAGCATTCGTACTAGTTGTATCATTTTCTTCATTACTAGTTATTGCAGTTGTTGTTTCTTCTGATGCTTGGCCCGCATTTTCTTCATTATTACCTACACTTGCAGATTCTGCTCTTGAATACGCCTTGGTCATTGCTGAATGATACGTTCCCCAAATACTACTGGTTCTTGTTGAAGTCTTTGTCCCCGTATAACTTGAAGAACTTGCGATTTCTGATTTAGCCATTGTAGAACTAGAATATGTAGTTTGAGTAGAACTTGCTGTGTTAATTGATGAAGATGTTGCAGTACTAGATACTTGCGTCTGCGAACTTGTAGCTTTAGCTAAGTCGCTTATTTTTTTATTGTATTTTGCTATTAAGTTATCTATTTTTTTATTATAGCGTTTTACTTCACTAGACGTATAGACAATACCACATTGTGCTGTAACTTTTGCTGAAATTTTCTTTAAATTCTTGATTTTAGCTGTTAATGAATCTTCTTTTTCATCGCCCAGTTTTTTAGTTGTATTCTGCGTAATTTTTTTGTCTACCTGTTTTTTAAAATAATTTTTTGCTCGTGTAATATCATTCTTATATTCAATCGTGATTTTAGAATTTGTATTTCCTGAATTCAAATATTTCGTATATTCTTGTTCAAGACTCTCCAAAGCCTTTAATTTCTTGTTATCGTTTTTTTCACTGCTTAATTCAACATATTTTCTGTTCACCTCTCTGATAGAAATATTTATCTTTGATGCATTAATACGACTATTATAAACACTTAAGCTACCATAAGTTGCCCCACCTACTATAAATAAACCGACTATACTTAATCCAATTAGCTTAACATTTCCCATTATACTTCTACCTCTTCTTTCATCCCCATTATTTATTAACTCAGTATAATTACTATGTAATTAATTTCATTTCATAAGATATATTATTAACTGTTTTATTTACTTATTATTTAGTGGCATATTACCTATCATTTCTCAGAGATTGCACCCATTTAAATAATTTTTTCAGCAACAGCATTCTCGTTAATATATCGACTATTATTAACGAAAAAATAATCCCTAAATTATTTAATGATATTATAATATTTATTACAACTAATTACTACAGTCATATTTAACTAAAAAAGAGACACAGCTTTCACCATGTCTCTCATATCGATAAAGGTTTAAAAAGGTGCTAAATGCGGGATCGTCGTCTTAAGTACGATCCCCTATTTAGCACGCTATCAAAATATGATAGCCCACTAAAACATCTTTATGAAATTACTTTTGAAACAATATTTTTAATTTCTGTTAGCATAGCCTGATTTTCTGCTTTTTTTCCAATTGTAATTCGAACATATTCTGGATATCCCCAAGCATCACATTCACGAATTATAATTCCCTTTGCCATTAAAGCTTCACAAAAACTCAATGCTAAGAATGGTTCAGGCAATTTTGCAAAAATAAAGTTAGCTCCTGAAGGTATTACTTGAAAACCCAGTTCTTGTAGCTGAATACCAATATCTTCTTTTTGAGCTAAAATTATTTCTTTCACTTCCTTTGCTCGCGCTTGGTCCTTTGTCAATGCAGCCTGAGCAGCAAATAAACCTGTTCGATTAACACAAAATGGTTCTGTAATCGTATTATAAGCCTTGATAACAGCTTGATTCGCAATAATATAACCCACACGTGCTCCTGCGAGACCATAAAATTTCGAAAACGTTCTAATAACAATCACCTTTTTACTATCAATACGTGACAGCAATTCAGGTCTTAAGTCAGTTTCAATGAAATCTGCATATGCTTCATCAACAATTACCCAAACATCATCTGCAACATCTTCAATAAACTTTTCAATCTCGCGTGGGTTGTTAATTACTCCCGTTGGATTATTCGGATTACATAGCCAAATTGCTTTTGTTTTAGCTGTTATCGCATTTTTCATCGCTTTTAAATCGTAACTAAAATCACTTTGGACTGGTACTGTTTTAACACTAGCACCCATTAAACGTGAAACTTCTCGATATAACCGATAAGTTGGTTTAGCAATTAAAACCTCATCACCTTCATCTAAAAGTAAGCGAGCCGTTGTTTCAATTACGTTACCTGCGCCACTTCCTAAGGCAACATTTTCAAAGCTTATTGCATTTTTATCAGCAATTATTTGCGTTAAATCTACATAATCATCTTCTGGATATCTATTTAAGTACGAAAGGCTTTCTAACATTGCTAACCGTTCATTCTCATAGGGTGCAAAAGGATTCTCATTTGACCCTAGCTTAACAACTTTCTCTAGATTGTAGCGCTTGAGTACATTTGCCTCTGTTTGCCCAGCAATATATGGTTGACAATCATCAACTTCTTTTCTCAAACGTAAGTCTGACATAGAAATCACCTTTCTTTAAAGCACGATTATTTTTTGATTGGTAAACTCATATAACCCAATATCACTCATTTCACGACCATAACCAGAATTTTTGATACCACCAAACGGTAACTCTGGGTGGGCACTTGAAGGTTGATTGATAAATATCTGACCTGTTTCAACTTGTCTTGCAACTTCTAATGCATGTCTAGGATTACTTGAATATACTGCACCAGCTAAGCCAAAATTAGAATCATTAGCTAATTTAATAGCAGCTTCATCATCTTTTACAACATGTATCTGCGCAACAGGTCCGAAAAATTCCTCATAATAAGCCGGATTTTCTGGTACTATATCTGTTAGAATTACAGGCTTAAAAAAGTTACCCGCTGCATTTTCAACTTTACCACCAGCAACAACAACTTTAGCCCCATTTTCAACTGCTCGCTTAACTTGATTATCTAAATCTGTAGTCGCACTTGCAGATGAGAGCGGTGCTAACTGCGTATCTTCATCTAACGGATCACCAATTGTTAATTCCTCAAAAATCTTACTGATTTTCTTTGTGAATTCTTCGGCGATTTTTTCCTCCACAATATAACGCTTAGCCGAAGTACAAACTTGACCACAATTTCTTAATCTTGCGCCAACCGCATCGCTGACTGTCTTATCTAAATCAGCATCATCAAGTACAATAAAAGCATCACTACCACCCAACTCCATGGTTGACTTAATCAAGTTTGCACCAGCTTGTTGTGCAATAATACTTCCTGCTTTTTCTGAACCCGTTAAAGCAACTCCTTGAACTCGCTTATCAGCTAAGATTTCTTCCACTTGTTTATGTGTAATAAACAAGTTTTTAAATGCGCCTGTGCCTAACTTTGCTTTATCACCCAGCTGTTCAAGTAATTCTGCACAACCCGCCACAATACCTGCATGCTTTAAAATGACTGGATTACCTATTAAGTAATTTGGTGCCAAAACACGGATTACCTGTGAATAAGGGAAGTTCCACGGTTCAACACTTAGCACTGTTCCTATTGCATCATAGTGTAAAAAAGCCTCTTTATGCATTTCATAAATATATGGTTTAGGCTTTAATAAATTCGGCCCTTGTTGTGCATAATAGCGAAGAATCTTGACACATAAATCAACTTCGCCTCGACCTTCTCGCAATAATTTACCCATATTAATTGCTGCTTTTCTTGCAAGTTCTTCTTTGTTTTGTTCCATCACATCTGCAAATGCTTTTAGCTGGATTGCTCTAACTTCAGGCTTTATCTTTTTGTTCAGTTGATAGAATCCTTCAGCTGCATCTAATGCCTGACTAATCTCTTCTTCTTTTGCATCTGGGTACTGCTTAACGACCTCTCCATTATATGGATTAGTTACTGTATAACTCATTTAGCCACCGCCTCTTTTTCTAAGCTCTGCTCTATACTACTCTTGATTATTGCAATAGACTGATTAATTTCTTCTTTAGTAACAACTAATGGAGGAATTAACCTAATAACATTATGATTAACACCACAGTTCAATAAAATCAAGTTTTTTGCTAAAGCTTTTTCCCGAATATCGGCAACTAACTGTGTTAGTGGTTCTTTACTTACTGAACGAAATTCGCATGCATTCATTAAACCAATTCCACGAACACTACTAATTACATTAGGAAATTGTTGATGTAGTTTCTCTAACTCTTGTCTGAAATATGTGCCTATTATACGAACATTTTCTAAAAAGTCTTCATCCATTATCTTTAAAACTTCAATTCCAGCGGCACACGCTAGAGGATTACCTCCAAATGTACCCCCATGTGCTCCAGGAAGCCATTGATCCATATACTCAGTTTTTCCAACTACTGCACTTAAAGGAATCCCATTAGCAATACCTTTTGCCAATGTCATTATATCTGGTTGCACCCCATAGACATCTTTTGCAAAAAGACGACCAGTTCGACCAAATCCTGTTTGAATTTCATCAAAAACCAATAAAATGCCATTATCTGTGCAAATTTTTCTAAGTTTCTCTAAGAACTTTGCTGGTGCAGGTAAATAACCGCCTTCTCCTTGTACTGGTTCAACCACAATACAAGCAACTCGTTCAGGTACAATTACATTATGAAAAAGCAAATCAAGTTGTTTTAAACAACGTTCAATTTCTTCATCAGCACTAAGTGTTGTATTATAAACATCTGGAAAATCAACATGATAAACCGTTGGTAAAACTGCTTCGTAGTTCTTACGATAAGCTGCACTTGATGCTGTCATCGAGGCTGTTAATAAAGTTCGTCCGTGAAATGAACTGTTAAATGCAATAATCCCAGGTCGTTTCGTTACACTTAATGCAAGTTTAACTGCGCCTTCATTGGCTTCAGCACCACTATTAGAAAAATAAACTTTATATTCTCCAACTTTACCCACTCGTGCGGTAAGTTTTTCAGCCAATTCAATATAGGCAGGATAATAAACAACATTATGGCCACCATGCACTAATTTATGCAACTGCTTTTCAATTGCAGCTACTATCTGTGGATTATTATGTCCACAATTAGCAACTGCCACTCCAGCAGCAAAATCTAAATATCGTTCACCATCTTCACCAATTAAATAGCACCCTTCGCCTTCTGTAACACCCAATTTTGTTGCTCGTGCTGCAACTGGTGGTAAAACATTTAGAGAACGTTCATATAACGTCGCCATAACTCTTCCTCCTATGCCATAACCTTGGCTAAAAATTCTTTTGTTCGTGGATTTGTTGATTCATGGAAAATATATTCCGATGTTCCCACATCTGCAATACGACCTTTATCCATAAACATTACTTTATCTGCAACATCACGAGCAAATGACATTTCATGTGTAACAATAATCATCGTCATCCCTTCTTTTGCAAGTTTTTCCATTACAGATAAAACCTCTCCCACCATTTCAGGGTCTAACGCTGATGTTGGCTCATCAAAAAGCATTACTTCTGGCCTCATTGCCAACGCCCTTGCAATAGCAACACGTTGTTGTTGTCCGCCAGAAAGCGATTGTGGATAAGCATCTGCTTTTTCAGCTAACCCTACTTGATCTAATAACTCCAGACCATGTTTTTTAGCATCTATTTGATTATCAATTTTTAGCTTAACTGGTGCAAACATAATATTTTCTAAAACCGACATATTAGGAAAAAGATTAAATTGTTGAAAAACAACGCCCATTTTTTGTCGTAATTTACGTAATTCTTCTTTTGCAGCTCCACTAACACTAGCACCTTCAAATAAAACTGAACCAGAATAGTCGTCTTCTAAACGATTCAAACAACGTAACAAGGTACTTTTCCCACCGCCTGAAGGCCCGACCAAAACAACTTTTTCGCTTCTACCAACTGTAAACGAAATATCTTCTAAAACGACATTTTCGCCATACGCTTTCCGCAAGTTCTTAACTTCAATAATATTTTCCATTCCTTAGCCCTCCTAGTTAATGTGGGCATATTTAGCACCCATTTTCTTTTCAATGAATTCCATCAATTGGGACAACAAGAAAGTCAAAATGAAGTAAATAACAGCGGCAACTATCAATGGTGGTACATAGTTATATAAAGTTCCACCGATTCCTAACGCTTGTGCAGTAACTTCTTGAACACCAATATAAAATAGTACGGATGACTCTTTGATAAGTGAAATGAATTCATTGCCTAACGCTGGTAAAATATTTCTCACAGCTTGCGGTAAAATGATTGATTTCATTGTAGTTTGTTCACTTAAGCCTAATGAAATACCCGCTTCTGTCTGTCCCACTGGAATTGAAATAATCCCGGATCTAAATATTTCAGCTGTGTATGCTCCTGAATTAATTCCTAAGGCAATAGAACCAGGAATCACTCTATCCAATGTCGAACCCAAAAATTGAATTGATGGGATATCTAAAAATTGAGCTAACGTGTAATAAATCAACATTACCTGGATCATCGCTGGTGTTCCTCGTACAATTGCAATATAAACCCGAGCAATTCCTGATAAGACTTTTAATCTCGACATTCGCATCATAACTACAATAAATCCTAACAAAATGCCAAATGCTATCCCAATCAATGAAATTATAATCGTCTGAGCGGTTCCCTGTAAAAAAAGTGGATAGTACTTTTCAAGAAAATTAAACATCATTTCACACCCTTTATAGCCTCTTCTTACTCTTCATCTAATTTTTTCTATTTATATTTGGCTTGTAAATCTTCAGCCTTCTTAAACATCTTATCTAATTGCCCACTCTTCTTTAACTTAGTAATAACTTTGTTAACTCTGTTTTTCAACGCTTTATCACTCTTACGTACAGCAACATTGATTTGACGAGCATCCTTTGGTGTTGTTAGTTTAACTTTAGCAATTGCATATTTATCAGGATATGTCTTAACATAGTTATCAGCAATCGCTTTTTCAACAATAACACCTGACAGTTTGCCATTTGCAAGTTCAGTTGTTAAACTTGTCAATGATGCTTCTGTCACTAAATTACTCTTTGGCAATTGACTCTTGCCAATCGATTCTTGAGTAGTTGTTTGTTGTGCTCCAATTGATTTATTAGCCAAACTTGAAATGGTATTAAAGTCATTTGCTTTATCTTTTTGTACTAACATAACATTGTAGACAGTATAGTAGCTCTTTGAGAATGCCACCACTTTTTTACGTTGTGCAGTTGAAACCATTCCCGCCATAACAAGATCAACTTTGTTGTTTTTTAACTCTGAAATCAAAGAAGGAAATTCTGTATTAACTATTTTTAACTTGACCCCTAAATTATCTGCAATTTTCTTAGCAAGCATCATATCGTATCCTACAATTTGCTTACTACCATTTTTTACTATTGGAAATTCAAATGGTGCATAATCTGCTGATGTTCCAACAACTAAAGTTTTTTTATTTTGAATCTTTGTAACACTCTTATCTGAGCTCTTACTACTACATCCCGCCAAAACAAGCCCTGCTACCATCGTGATCCCTATAATTCCAATAACTTTTTTGAACATACTTTTTTTCATAAGATTTTCCTCCAATTCAAGTTAGCCACGTTGCAATGGAAATGTCATGCAATGTGGTCCCCCACCGGCTTTTAACGTTTCTGATATATCCAACTCAATAACATCCATTCCTCGCAAGCGTAAAGCATCATTTACAGCTTTATTTTGTTGCAGAGATATTACTTTATGCTCACCTATGCTTTCCAAATTACATCCATGTTTAAAAATAGCCTCTTCTTCAACAGGAATTATTTCTATATCTAGTTTTTTCAACAACTCCAAAAATTCGGCTGGCAACCCCTCCTTATATGCAACTGCTAAATGCTCATCTACCAGATTAAAGCACATGTCTAAATGAAGATAACGCGCATCTGCAACAACTGAATACACTTGGTAACCTAATGGCTCAAGTGCTTTTTTTATTGTTTCAAATCCCTGTTGATCTGTGCGATCTAAAATGCCTACTGCAACAACGTTTTCTCTTAAAAAAGCAAAATCTCCACCTTCAAAATACCCTGTTGTTACTTCAGCAAGTTTAGGTACTCCTAGCTCTTGCATCTTATTTTCATAAGCTTGTCTTTCTTTAAAGCGAATCTCTTTTTTAAAGTTGCCTAAGATATAACCTTCCTTAACACATCCACCAAAATCTCTAGCAAAAACAGCATTAGACATATCCACTGTAGGTGTCAATTTTTCGACTGTCACTCCGGCTTTTGCATATGCATCTAGTAATTGTTGATATTCAGCTAACAATATTTCTTGTTGCAATGGTTCTGGATGCAATTTAGAAATCTCATTTATTGGTGCTGCTCTCTTTAAAAAAGTAGGTGGACAAGTTAAAACTTTTGTTAATTTTGAAGTTCCATCTTTGACAAACATATTTTTACTCCTCTTTCCACATTTTCTTGGTGTATTCTCTAATAATTGGTGGCAATACCTCATATGAATAAGGTTTATAAACTCGCTCCTTCCAAGTATGAGCGCCTTTTCCATAAACCCCTATATCTACAGCTGGTATATTCAACTCTCGCATTTTATCGTAAGGTAATGGATATAGTTCATTCGCTAAAGGAAAATTCGCTTGCATAAGCTCTAATTCCTTTTCACTTTCATCAACTTTCAAATAACTACTATCAGATAAATACGGGAAAAATTGTTTCATAACAAATCTTTCATCATTTTTAGCACTATCTAAAACTGCTTGCAGCTTCGTATAGACATGTGATGTTTTTTCAACACTATTGTGTGGGCAAAAAGGTGGTGCAACAAACAAAATCACCTTAGCTATCCCATCATTTACTTGTGTATCAAGCCAATCTATCAGCTCAAAACCAGCTTCTCTTTTATCCAGATTTTGATGTTCCTTATAAAAATCTTGCATTAAGGTTCTAGTATCTAATCCCTTTGTTTTTAAATACTCAATATATTCAGCAAAAGTAAAAACTTTAAGTTTTTGCTCTTCTTTATGCTCTGGAAAATGTAACTGCTCCAAGAAATTAGCATAGCGTCTTTTCGCTTGTGTATTTAATATGTCACATTCTTGTTTTACTGCATTTTTTATTTGAAATAAAATATCGGCTACAGGTCTGGCATAGGTAAAAGTATTAAAATACATATATGTTTTTTTAGCTGTTTGGACATTATAGAAATCTTTTTGATCTCGTAACATCAAACATGATGAAGGTAAAATTTCCTCACCAGCAATTTTTTCAATAAAATCAGGATTATTATTAAGCAAAACATTAATATGACTAGCAATTAAAGTAGAATCAAGTCCAGCATACGTATTTCCAACATGAGTTTCTATCCCTTTAATATAAAAACAAGTTAGAACTTTTCCAGCTGCGCCATAATAAATATATTTTTGTTTATCTCCAGAAAATTTAGGACTTATAAAATCAGTATTTATCGCTACTTGGTAATCTAAGTAATTTTCATCTTTCAATCTTTGCAATTCAGATAATGCTGCTATAACACCACTATGGTCATTTTCTTCAACACAGTTACCCATAAATACCAAATTTCCCGTTTGTTCTTCTGGATGTTGACTAAAATAATATAAATTACTCAGATTAACAGCATCTCCACTCTTCATATCTAATGCTCCGCGACCAAATAACCAATCACCTGATTCTGCATCTTTTTTTACATCTGCATCTTCTGTATAGTTTTTAAAATACTCAGTCAATTTTTCAGAATTTAGTGCATGAGGTTCCAATGCTCCAAAATCCTTAACACCAACAGTGTCTAGATGAGAATGATAAATAACGGTTTTATTTGTTTGAGATTTTGGTAAAAAAGCAAAGACATTTTGACGTCCTAAAGGATCATTAGGTAGTTTTTGCGTCCAAACCCACTCTGGGTGCTTTTTAAATACTGGAAAATCACGTAATATTTCCTCTACTTTTTTTACTACCTGAATTTCTCCATTAGTCCCATTAATACTTTTAACAGCAACCAATTCTCTTGTTATTTTTTCAACCAACGTTACTTTATTTGAATTATCAAATTTATTTCTCATTTAAAAACCTTCTTTTATCACTTAATAGCCATTTATTTCTTATTTAGTTTACTTCAATTTTATTTTGATGTCAATAAACATTACATCTTTATTTTAATAATTCATTAGTGTATAATACGAATGAATTATTCATAATTAAATATATTTTCTTATTTAAACGAACATTATTCACTAAAAATTATATAAATATTGAATATTTATTAATAATTCACAAAAATATTTATATTAAGCAGTTCAAAAATGCATATTTTGAATTAGCTGTAGTTAACATCAACACCATTTATGTGTTACTTGACTTAACATAAGGTTATGTATAGAAAGGAATAAATATTTATGAAAGTCGTCTTAGCAGATTATCCGACTGGTTTACTAGCTGGAAGAAAACATGAAGTTTCGGTATTAAAAAATAGACATCCCGATTGGGAAGTTGTTTTTTGTGTCTATGATGATACAGACAAAGAAAAGTTCTTAGCTGAACTCTCAGATGCAGATGCCCTTATTACTGCTTTTATTAAAATTGATGAAACCTTACTCAAATACGCACCTAATTTGAAATTAATCTCTATTGATGCAACGGGTTATAACAACGTTGACTTAGTCGCCGCAACTCATCATAACGTTAAGGTTTGTACAGTTTCTGATTATTGCAGTGACGATGTTGCAGAGTTCACAATAGCTTTGATTTTTGCTCTTTCTAAACGTCTAAAAGGCTATACTCACGCTATAGACAATCAACAAATATGGGACAATGCTATCTTCACACCGCCAGTTCGTCTAAATAGACAATGTCTTGGCATTTTAGGTCTTGGTAGAATTGGCCAAAAAGTTGCTACACGCGCCCAAGCATTAGGTATGTCTGTCATCGCTTATGATCCTTATCTCCCGTCTGAAATTGCCGAAAAAATGCAGATTAAACTTGTTAATACAACTGAACTTTATCAGCAAGCAGACTTTATCTCTAATCACATGCGGCTTGATGACTCCACTCGTGATTTCTTCGATGCGGCCGCTTTTAATGAAATGTCCGAAAAAAAACCTTATTTCATTAATGTCGCTCGAGGTGAATCCGTCGTCGAAAGTGCACTTATAGATGCACTTGATACTGCTAAAATTAGCGGAGCTGCTCTGGACGTTTTGAGAAGTGAACATCCTACATTGGATAATAATCCACTTTTAAATAGAACTAATGTCCTTTTAAGCCCCCACGCTGCTTTTTATTCACAAACATCTCTTTACGAATTAGAGAGAATATCTTGCGAAAATGTCGTTAATTTTTTTGAACACCACTATGAAAAAATTGATAACTTCGTTAATTAGTTTAAAATGTAAAAAATCGGATTAGACTGAACTTCAATCTAATCCGATTTTTTATATTTTAATTACTTCTATTCATCTCGTACTTGCAGATGCATAGTAATCCACCAATTTCCAAGAAGGAAAAGAACATTTCCAATTGCTAAATTAAGAAATGGTACCAATGGGTTATTTGCTCCACTGTGATCCCTATTTTTTTCATAACCTATTAAAAGACTAAAAAGTGCCCCCGCCTGTTTTACATTTTGATCTGCCCAACTAATAAAGAGCATAAACGTAACTACCAACAAAGTAATTACTGCTATTAACATCAAATATTTCTGTTTGCGCGTAAACAGGCTGAAAAAATTTCCTATTAAATTAGCAGCAAAAACGATAAAACATGACATCATCACCGAAAAGACAATCGCAAACAATTTATTCAGGATATTTGATGAAAAGAAATTACCGTATAAATTAATGTATACCGATGACTCTTGCCAACTTTCTCCATGAAAAACACTACTACTAAAGAAATTATAAAAATATCCTAGCAGTTGCGCCAAAATGGTTGCGCTAAATAGCGCTATCGTCTTTGCACCCCAATAAGTTTTCCGTGAAATACCATTTTGAATTAACAAGCGAAAATCATCATAGTTACGCATTCCAATAGCTGCTAAAATCACCACTAACGTTACTCCTAGTTCAAAATTTTTCAGTGTCGAAACTACGTTAATTTGACTAGCATGTCCAGAAAGAAGCATCACAATAATAGGCACTAAAATTATCCCTACTACTACCCATAAAAAAACATAGCCTAATTGGCGCAATATATTTTGTAATAAATAATTTGTAACACAGTTTTTACGCTCAGACATGGCTATTGCTCCTTTCTTGGATTAGTTAAATGAATAAATAGTTGTTGTAAATCAAGATGTTCAATCGTTACCACATCTGGCAAAAAGCACTCATCATCCAACTTGCCGTAAACATAGTAACTACTTATTTTACCTAACCGTTCTTTGCCAATAACATTCAAATTTTTTGTATATTCAGAAACTTCCTTTTCTGGACCACTAATTAAGTACGACTGTTCCAATACATCTTCTAGATCACCGTTAATAATGACCTGCCCTTGATCAATCACCACTACTCGTTCCAACAAACTAGCAACTTCACCAATTAAATGCGTTGCGATTACAAATGTTCGTGGACGCTCAATGTAGCTAGTTGATAAGCTTTGATATAACAAATCACGATGATTTGCATCTAAGCCTAATGTGGGTTCATCTAAGAAGATATATTCTGCCGGCACACCTAAGGCGACAATGAATTTAAAAATATTTCGATAACCTGTGGATAACTTGCCAAACTTCTGTTGTAAGTCTAAATCAAATTGTTTAGCCAGATTATTCGCCAAAGTATAATCAAAATCTCCGTAAAACAATTCTGTCATTTTGAATATTTTTTCTAAACGAATACTTGCTGGATAAGCGTTCATTTCACTAGACAAATAAATCTTGCTCAAAGCAGCATCATTATTTTTAGCTACCTCACCATCAACTATTACCTGTCCTGAAGTTGCAAAAATTCTATCTGTAATAATGTTTAATAATGTACTTTTTCCAGCACCATTACGCCCTAGCAACCCATAAATTTTGTGTGCTTCAAATGTAAAATCAAGCTCTTGCAATATTTTTCTCTTGCTAAAACTTTTTTCTACTCCCTGGATTTGTATTCCTTTCATTGTCCAAACCCCCGTTCTATGAGTTTTACTAGCTCATCTTCTGATATATTTAAACGTCTCGCTTCTTTTACCAACTCTATAACTCGTTGTTGATAAAATTCATTACGTCGTTGATCTACAATCTTTTGATAAGCATCATAAACAACAAACATCCCTATTCCTCGTTTTTTTTCTATCAGGTTTTGACTTACTAGCATATTCATTCCTTTTAGAACAGTTGCCGGATTAATATGATAATTCCGTGAAATTTCCGTTGTTGATGGAATCTGATCTCCCGCTACATAAATTCGCGTAAAAATTGCTTCTCTAATTTGATCAGCTACTTGCATATAGAGCGGTTCGGAACTATTAAAATTGAACTGCATTCTGCTCACCTCATAATTATCAATAGCAACATTAAGCATAGCGAGTTTTGTCATCACTTGTCAACTTCTTTTTTCAAAACAATTCGTTGATATATCACACTCAAGAAACAGTAGTAAGCAAAATATATTAACCCAAAAATTCCAAATGGTATCCATAATTGTTGATATGGATTCGCAATTATTGTACTGAATAATTTTAATCCAAATAAAACATGCACAACACCTAGAATAGCTGGTAAGATAAACAATACTGAAATTTCACGTCTCACAGCAGAACGTAACTTACCTTCACGCGTACCTAGTTTACGTAACAACTGGTAACGTGGTATATCTGCAAAACTTCCTGATAAAATTTTAAACATTAAACAACTAGCTAACATCGCTAAGAATGAAATTCCTAATAGCATTGCCATAAATTCTAGACCTGAATAAAGTATACTTATTTGTTCGTAACTAGTCCAAGCTCCTAACCATAGATTAGTTGTATTTGAATACTTATTTTTTTCTATATTAGCTATCTTTTTCAATACTTTAGCATTGGCTGCTAGTCCATTTGTTCTTATAAAAAGTACCTTATGTTGGCTACCAGTCTTTGTACTATTTGCTTGAATAACAATTTTATTATTTGTTGATCCAGCTTCCCCTAAATAGTTTGTCAACGCAAGTGTTAACAACGACGTATCACTATTTGCAATCTTCTTCATTGTATAATCAGAAACTGTTTCACCCCTTTGAACAGTCTCTAGTTGTTGATTTGCAAATTGTTGTGTTGAAAAAATTAAATTATCCCCCTGTTTACTAAAAGTATACTCTCTTTTTTCTTGAAGCGACAACTGTTTAATTAAACTAAGCTGTTTTGTACTTGGATCAACTATTCGCAAGTCGTATGCCCCTGCAACCCGCGCATTGTTTTCAATTGTTTTATGCAAATTACTCCCGACAGTAATCGCACCTAAAGCCATTGCAAACATCATTGTAATCCCAGTTAAAACCTTAGTATAGTCTGCCACTCTAAACCGTAACTGTGCTAATGTAAAACCATTTAATCCTTTTTTCGCTACAGGCAACTTGATGAGCCATTGTAATAAACTAACAATAACTGCTTTAAATAGTAAAAATGTCCCCCCAGACAATGTTACTAACGCAATCAAAATTGTATATTGTTTGTATACAAGTGGATGCATCATCACATAGTAACCTATCACTAATAAAATCAAACCAATTATTAATTGTGCCATTAATACAATTGGTTTGCTAACACGAAAATCACTCTGACGTTCTGCTTTTAAAAGCTGCAAAACTGGTTTTTTCGTCATCATCACTGTATTCCAACTCGCGGCCAAGAAAAACAAGCCTAAATAAACTACAAGTGTCCAGCCAAATGCTGGTAACCACCATGGTTGATAGTGTCTAGCTGCTGCCCCTAAAAAGTTAGTTACTAGATTACTTAATCCCATACTTAAAGCTACCCCTATAATTACCCCTAAAATAGTTGCAGCTGCCCCTAAAAGCATGGTTTCTAACCATATCAAACGTCCAATTCGTTTTTTTCGTGTCCCTAACATGATAAACAAACCATAATCACGCTGACGCATACTTAATAAAAATGAATTAGCATAATTCAAATAAATTAAAGTTAATAAACATAATAGAACTGATCCAAACGAGAAAACATATCCAATCATATGTGAAACAGTTTGACCATTAAGTTGTAAAAAGCTTGAATTAGATGCTATTGTTTCAAATAAATAAAAGATTGCACTAGAAATAGCTAATCCCGAAAACAGTAACAAATAATCTTTCCAACGGTGCCGAATACTACTAAATGCTAATTTAAACAGCATTATTTCTTCCTCCTTAAATTCCGATTACTGTTCAAAAGTCCCTAATTGCTCAAGAATCAATTGATAAAACTCCACTCTGCTTTGTCCTGGTTGACGAACTAATTCATGGCCAATTTGCCCATCTTTGATAAAAATAATTCGACGGCAAAAACTTGCTGAAAAAGCATCGTGTGTTACTAATAAAATTGCAGTTTTTTGTTCACTATTAATCTTTTGCAATAATTCCAGCAAACTACGTGCTGCTTTGGAATCTAAAGCACCTGATGGTTCATCTCCAAATAAAATTTGCGGTTTATTAATCAAAGCTCGCGCACAAGCCACACGTTGCTTTTGGCCCCCTGATAGTTGTGCAGGATATTTGTCTAATAAATCTTTTATTCCCAATGACTCTGCAATTTCGCGAACAGATCTTTTAATTTTAGAAGTTTTCCCCTGTAAAGATAAAGGTAAAGAAATATTCTGTGCGATTGTCAAGTTATCTAACAAATTAAAATCTTGAAAAATAAATCCCATTTGCTGAGCCCTAAAATCAGCTAAAGCATTCCCCTTTAATGCCGTAACGTCTTTACCTGCGATTCTAACCGTCCCTGATGTAGGGCGATCAAAAGTTGCCAGCATATTTAACAATGTGGTTTTCCCCGAACCTGATGCCCCCATAACACCAACGAAATCTCCAGCTGCTACCTCTAAAGAAACATCTTGCAATGCCATATATTTCTTTTCTTGCTTATGCCCATAAACCTTCTTTAAATTTTGCGCTTGAATTACCGAAACATTATTCATTATTGTTCTCCTTGTTAATTAGTTAATTACTTGCGTAACTAACCATATAACAAGATTGAAATTTTAGCAAGCCTTTTTTATAATATTTTTTTATCAAATTTTTTAAAACATCAAAAAAGCCCTCAACTAAAGGCTTCCGTCTTTTAGTTAAGAGCTAAATATCTAGTAATTATATTTTTGGTAATAATGCTTCAATTTCACTAACAAAGGCTTTAGGCTTGGTAGTTGGGGCAAATCGCTTTAGTGCTTTACCTGTTGGATCTACTAAAAACTTAGTAAAATTCCACTTTATTGCTTCACCTAATTGACCAGGTGCTTCTTGTTTCAAATATTTAAATAACGGTGCAGTCTCATCACCATTTACAACAGTTAATTCATGCATCGGAAAAGTTACACCATAAGTTGTCCGACAAGCTTCGGCTGCTTTTTGGCCATTTGCAAGTTCTTGTTTGAACTGATTAGATGGAAAGCCTAAAATAACTAACCCTTTTTCATGATAGTTTTGATAAATTTCTTCTAGTTCTGAAAACTGAGGAGCTAAACCGCATTTAGTTGCTGTATTAACAATCAACATAACTTTACCCTTATAATCTGCCAATGAATGTTTTTCACCACTTTCAAGAGTTACATCAAAATCATATATTGTTGTCATTTTATCGCCTCTATCTCATTTTTTACCATTATAACTTCTATAATAATATCTGCCAATAAATTAAGCTTACAAAATGTAACTTTATACAAAAATTAACTCCAGCCATTTCTCTTAGCAATCTGAACTGCTTCAATTCTGCTTTTTGCACCTAATTTACTAAAAATTGCAGATAAATAATTACGAATCGTTCCTTCTGTCAAAAACATTTCATTTGCAATCTCTTTTGTCGTTAATCCTCGCCCAACTTCTTGCAAAACTTCCATCTCACGTGTAGTCAATGGATTATTATCAGCTGATAGCATATTAACTACCAAATCAGGGTCATAAACTGTTTGACCCTGATTTACTTCCCGAATTATTTCAATTAATTCATCACTAGGACTGTCTTTAAGTAAATATCCAGCAACTCGTGCTTTTACAGCTTGTTCAAAATAGACTTTTTGAGCAAACGTTGTTAAAATTACCACTTTTATCGCTAAATTTGCTGCATTTATTTTACTTGCCAATTCTAAACCTGTCATTTTAGGCATTTCGATGTCTAGAATTGCAACATCCACGCCAAGCTTTTGAATGTCATTCCAAGCAGAATCTCCGTTTGTTGCACTGCCTACAACATGAAAATCATCTTCTAATTCCAATAATTGCGTCAATGCCGAATTTAACATACTCTGATCTTCTGCTAAATATAGTTTAATCATAGCTATTCACCCTTAACTGTGTCATTAAAACATGCGTACCTCTTTTATTATGATATATTTGCAGATTTCCCTTTCCTTCAAGCATCCGTGCTCTCATTCCCTTAATACCATTAGAACTGTTTTCATCAAAGTTTCCACCATTGCCATCATCAATAATTTCTACTTGATAAAAATCGCCTTCATAACTAAAAATGAGCTGAACCTCGTGAGCTTTAGCATGCCGTAAAATATTGCTAACCGCTTCAACTATCGCTGCTCCAAATCTATCTTGAATAGTTGTTGGCCATTCCCCTGCCTGTTCTTCTCCCTTTGAAAAAAACAAGATATTAGCTTCAGATAAATTTTTAGCCTGATTTAACAAAACTTCACTTAAAGACTGCTTATGTAAATCATTGACAATATTTCGAACTAATTTTAGATTTTGGCGACTTGTCTTTTCAATGTCCTCTAACTCACCAACAACCTTCGCTGGATTTTTAAGTAATAATTTCTTTGCCAACTCGGTTTTTATTGTAATCATTGAAAAACTCTGTCCTAAAGTATCATGTAAGTCTCTTGCAATCCGTTCACGTTCACCCCGACGAATAATAGCCTCCAGCCTGCGGTTCGTTTGATTTAATTGACGTTGCTTATAAATCGAGAAAGCAAAAGCATAAGCAATTATTGGTGATACTACAGGAAATATCATCCCCATCATAGCCTCTTGTCTCCACACATTGGGATACACAGACTGTAAACGTAAAAAACTAATCACAAGAATTAGATAATAGCTTATCGCAAAAAATTGATAGTACTTTCGAGGGTAACGCGCTAAAATAAATGAAACTTGCCAAGCTGGAAAAATTATCAAATAGAAATTAAAAGAGAAAAATGCAAAAGCTCCTGTTATCAATAATTCAAGCGGGATTGTAACTATTCGATACTTTGTCACTTCATTAACTAATATATATATTATTATAAAAAAAACTATCATTAACAGCCAAAATCCATCTTTAATATTCTTTATTGGCAAATATTCTATTGCAGAATACGGTAAGTATATGAACCAGATATATGAGAACCAATCCATACTCTTTATTTTTCCAAGCATTAACTCGATAACTCCTGTTTTCTATAAAATCTTAGAACTACTGCTACTCCTATAAGCCCCAATACAATCCAAATAATCATTCCAATAAAATTTGTCAATTTGAGTTTCTCACCTAATAATACCTCACTCAGCAAATCATTAGCAAAAAAAGTAGGCATGACTTGTCCAATCTTTTGTAACCAAGTCGGCATAACACTCAATGGCCACCAAAGCCCACTAACGATAGCTAACGGAAAAACGATAACATTACTTACTACATTAAGAGTTTCCTGTTTCTTCAAGTAAGAAAGACAAGTACCTAATAGCACCATTGGCAACTGACCAATTACTACAATTAGCATACATTGCAGCACTTGAGTAAAATTAATTTTAACTCCATTAAACACAACCGCTATCATTTGCAAAACAATACTTGCTACTAAATTGAGCAAGATAATCAACATATAGATAGAAAAATAATAATATTTCGTTTTATGCGGCGTTAACTGCAAAAAACACAGAAAGCCTTTATCCCGATCTGTTTTCAAAAGTGAAGCAATTCCAAATATTGCGGATATTATCCCACTGTATATAATCATACTCCCCATATATGTCAATTGGAACTTTTGAACTTCAGTTCCAGTCCCAGTAATCATAACTTTAGTAAAGAGCAAATAAAATCCAGCTGGCATCAATAAAGAAAAAAACAAAAAAGAAAAGTTTCTGATAAAAATACGGTTAATATCAAATTTTAATTGTCCTAAAAATATCTTCATTATGCTAACTCCTCTTCATTTGTCATCTTCAAAAAAATGTTTTCCAGTGATTCTCTTTGCACTGAAATATTACTTATTTCTCCTAAAAAGGGCACTAAAGCTTTTAGTGTTTCATCTCCATCTTCACTATTCAAACAAATCCACTCTGCATCTGTTTGAGCGCTTGAAATAACTGCTGCCATTTTTTGAAATTTTTTTAATGCTAATTTAGTTTTAAAACGAATAACAGTTTTTTTATACTTATTTTGCAGTTCTTGTAAAGTTCCCTGGAAAGTAAGTACTCCATTTTGCAAAATTAATAGTCTATCCGCCGTCTGTTGAATTTCTTCCAAATAATGACTTGTAATCATAACTGTTTTTCCAGCATCTCGCAAATCTTCAATTCGCTGCCAAAACACTTTTCGTGCTTGTGCGTCCATCCCCACAGTAGGTTCATCTAAAAATAATAAATCTGGATTTCCCACTAATGCAACTGCAAATGTCACTCTTCTCATTAAACCACCAGAAAGATTTTTTAATAATTTGTTTTCATGTTTTTTCAAGTCTACCTTTTGTAGTAATTCTTCTACATCTAGCGGTTCATCATATTGACTGGCTGCTTCATTTAACATTTCAATTACAGTTACGTTATCAAGAACCATATCTCCTTGCAGCATTGAACCTATTTTCTGACGTGCTTTTTTTCCACCGGGTTTACCGCCTAAGATTTCTACTTGTCCATTTGATGGCAGCAAACCTAACAAGGCATTCAAAAGCGTTGTTTTTCCCGCACCATTTTCTCCAGTCAAACCAATAATCTCACCACTATTAATAGTTAAATTAACATTCTTCAAAACTTCTTTTTTCCCATAGCTAAATTTTAATTGTCTCGTTGTTACAATTTTATTCATCATTTCACCTCCATCTAAACAATACGACTTTTCGCCTAAAATCTCCTAGTAGCTATTATAATCAATCGATCATGATATTTGTCATGTATTTATCTTTCAAAAAATCAATGTTATAAATAATTACATGTATCGCTTATTTTTTTTACATTTTATAATAAAAAAGGGCTACCTCATTCTAAATAGGCCGTAATATGTTATAAAAGTTTACATTGTCCGATTCAAAAACTAAAAAGTTGCTAATTTACGCTATTTTTTTCGCCTAATTATCCTTATTATTTTCCTAAGCCTTACTTTTAAAAAGTTACAACTGAATCATGGAGGAGATCATCTATGGAGAATAGAGAAAACAATAACTACCTTTTTAACCAATTAACTTTTCCTGAAAAAATACAACATCTAAAAGATGTCGGGGAAAAAGCCAAATTGTTATGGGGCTACCCATCTAATGCGACTTTAACACTACTTAATTTTACAGAAAATGCTACTTTTAGTTTAGAATACCCTGGTATGGACAAAGTCATTCTACGTGTCCATCGTTTAGAATATGCAAGTTACGACAATATTCATACAGAACTAACTTGGATTCTAAACCTTCAAAAAACAACTAAATTATCCGTAACGTGTCCACGAAAATCAATTAATAATAATTACATTGAAGCAATTACCACTCCAACTCTAAGCGAAAAACGTTATGTAGTCTGTTTTAATTATTCTTCTGGTCATGCCCCAATTGATTCAAGCGATGATAACGAAAAACTAGGAGCTATCATTTCATATTGCAATTCTTTACCAAATTTTCTTACCAATCCAATATTTCGTTTAGCTGCTAATTTACAAATATTATTAGGCAATCCTCAAAAAACAACTTTAACTAGCGAAGATAGGAGCCTATATCAACAAATTGGAAAAATTGCAGCCACTTTGCATACAGCTGCACAAAAATGGACCTATCCTAGTTTTTACAATCGTATTGAGTGGGATTTTGCTGGCACTTTTGGCAAGAAAAATAACTTTTACAATTTTGACTATCACAACACAGATTGGCTAAAAATATCTGAAATAAATATTTTAGATGATTGCGTAACGTTAATCAAAAAACGTCTAGAACAATATGGCAAATCAAAAGATCGCTACGGCATGATTCATAGTGATTTGAGAGCCGCTAATTTATTACAAAAAAATCATCAAATTACAGTCTTAGACTTTGATGACTGTGGCATGGGGTGGTTTATGTATGATTTAGCCAGTGTAGTAGCTTTTACAGAACATAGACCCGATATTGAGCAAGTACTATCAGAACTAATTACAGGTTATACCCAGGTGCGTCCCTTAACCCCAGAAGACATTCAAGAACTCTGGACTTTCATCATGATGAGACGAATTGGTTTATTGCAAGGTTTCTTTTATCGTTTAGGGATGGTTTTTGAAGGAAGTGGCGAAACCGTCCAATTAACTGACGATGTTTTAGCCTTTTTCGCCAAGGGAACTATCGGCTTAGCAAAACGATATTTGAAAAATTATTCATTATCAGATTCAACAGTGACAGAAACTCACTCAAATGTTTACCAATAAATATCAACCTACACGGAGGATTTATACTATGAAGAAAACAGCACATGAAATTTATGACGAAGCACAAAAAATTTGGAACCCTGGTAGAGTAGAGATGTTTAGATCCTTTGGCTTTGAAATAGCTATGGGCGAACGTCAAGGAAGTTATTTTAAAGATTTAGACGGCCACGAATATATCAATATGCACTCAAACGGTGGCGTTTTTAACTTAGGACATCGAAATTCTGAAATAAAAGATGCGCTAATTGCGGGCGCTGAATTAGTTGATGCAGGCAATCACTATTTTCCTTCTGAATTCAAAAATGAATTAAACGAAAAATTACTAGCCGTTTCTCCAAGTAATATGCGCTATGTTTTCACACTAAATGGAGGTGGTGAAGCAATTGATGCTGCTGTTAAATTTGCTCGAAAGGCTACTGGTAGGCAACGTTTAATCAGTCTATCTTGTTCTTTTCACGGTGGTTCAGGAATATCTATGCAAGCTGGGAATCCTGACCTAGCCACCTATTTTAACATGACTCCTGATCCTAAATTTTATACCCATATTGAATATAACAATTTAGAACAGTTAGAAGAAATTCTCAAAAAAAATGACACTGCTGCCGTTTTAATTGAAACAATTCCTGCTACAGCTGGCTTTCCATTACCCATCGAAAATTATCACATAAATGTTCAAAAACTGGCACATCAATACGGCGCTTTATACATTGCTGATGAAGTTCAAACTGGTTTATTACGTAGTGGCGAGATGTGGTGCTGCTGTAAATATGGTGCAACCCCAGATATGATTGTCACTGGCAAAGGATTATCTGGTGGCTACTATCCTATGTCCGCAATCATTATGAATGAGCAAGCCGCTGGTTGGATGAAAGAAGACGGCTTTGCCCACACCTCTTCTTTTAACGGAACTGAACTTGGTTGTATCGTATCATCTAAAGTTATGGATATACTAACAAGACCGGAAACAATAAGTAACGTTGCTATGCTAACTGATTTATTTGAAAAAGGCCTAAAACAAATTCAAGCAAAGCATCAAGATTTTCTAGTTGAAGTACGTCAATGTGGCGTTATTATGGGATTAAAAACCGCTCATCCGTATGGCGGTCAAGCTTTAATGGCAGCTTTAATTAAAAATGGCGTTTGGGCTGTAATGGCTAATTTCGATAAATCAGTCTTACAATTTAAACCGGGATTGTTAATGGAAAAGAACACTGCAGAAAAAGTACTTGCTATATTAGATATTTCATTAACGCAAGCAGCAGAGATGTTGCAAGTCCCTGCTAACTAACACAGTCAATCAAGATGGAGGATAGCATATGGAAGAACGCGGAAAAACAGAATTTATACGTACTTTAAAGTATTTTACTTTTGCAACCTCAGCCGGAATCGTAGAAATAGGAACTTTTACTATCTTGACACAACTTACCGGTTTGCATTATTGGGAACGCTACTTAATTGCGCTAATTTTATCAGTCATTTGGAATTTCACTTTAAATCGTCGCTTTACTTTTAAATCAAATAACAATATTTTAGTTGCTATGACAAAGGTATTTGTATACTATCTAGTTTTCACTCCTACATCCACTTTGCTAGGTAATTATTTAGTAACCACACTCCAATGGAATCAGTATCTTGTTACTATTATGAACCTACTGCTAAATGGGATTACTGAATATCTTTACCAACGCTTAGTTGTATTTGGCAGATCCATTGATTCTAGAAATATCTCGGTTGAAAATACTCCTGATCTCAACAATCAACTTTAATTCCAATCCTTGGAAACATCTGTTGTTGTTCAATTGAGTATGCATCAAGAAAATCAGTTAAAGAATATTCTTGACTAATTAAATCATCTAATTTCATTTTTTGTAATAACACTGCTGTCTGTTGCAGCAGTGTTTTTGTATACAAAAAAGAACTTGTTAAAGTAAGATTCATCGCAAAAAATTTAATTGAGTTAACTGTAATTTCTTGTTGTGGATCAAAATATACTGTCGTCAAGCACGTGCCACCTCGCGCTGTTGCATTGATAGCAACATTAAGTAAATCTGGATATGCAGAAACCGTTAATACTGTTTTGGTAAATCCTGTAAAATCTGATATTTGCAATAATTCAGTTTCAAAATTATCACTGTAAAAATCAACAATATAATCTGCTCCAAATTTTCTAGCTAGCTCTTGATTATTCTTTTTATTTTCAACTATCGTTACTTTAGCTGTCGTAAATAACTTGATTAATTGTAATAAAACTAAACCATTAAAGTCTCCACCAAAAATACAAACGTTGTCATTTGCAGTTATCGCTAATTTTTCAAACGCCATATTTACTACAGCAACAGGTTCTAACAGACAACCTATCCGAAAAGATAGGCTATCTGGCAATTTGATTAGTTGATCTGCTTTCCAAACAAGATAATCACACAATGTACCTCCATTAATCTGTAGGTTTAAACAATTATGTTCTTGATGTTGCTTGCAATATAAGCATTTTCCACAAAAATGCACCACTGTTCCTGAAACTGCTTGCCCAATTTCAAAACCAGCTGTTTTCGCCTTATTGCCTATAGCAACAATTGTTCCAGCCATCTCATAACCCGCAATTCCTGCCTTGCCATAAAAATCCCATGCACGTTGCATTCTCAAGTCTTGGATACCAATTGTACAGTAAGCAACCTTAACCTTTACATCTTCAACACTAACAATTTGAGGCTCTACAACTTCTTTAAATTCTATCGCTCCACTACTTTGATGCCAAATCGCTCTCATACTTTTTCACCTCTAACTGTTGTTGCATCTTTTTTCGATAAACACTCGGACTTAATTGACACGCTCTTTTAAAAAAACGACCAAAATAACTTACATCTTGAAAACCCACTCGCGCCGCTACTATAGCAATTGCATCTGAACTGTAACATAATTGCGATTTCGCCATTTCTAATCGTAACCAATTAATCACCTCTAAAATAGTGTACTTAAACTGCTCTTTAAATATTCTATTTAAATATATCTTATTAATCGCCATTTTATTTGCAACATTTTCAAGTGACCAACTTTCTTGAAAATGTAACCATATCACATCAATACAACTACATAGTGTTTCTTTGATCAAAGGGGAACGATACACTATAGGTTTCATCTGTGTCACATTAGTTAGTATCCAAGTTAACTCTTCTTCGATAGAAGAGAAATTTTGAAAGGTAAGCAATACTCGTTCGATTCGATGACTTAATTGCAAATACAAACGCAAACTTAATCTAACATGTTCTAGAACCACAAAATCACAACTTTGTTTAACCAAATGTAAATATATATCTTGCAATAGTTGTCGTGCAATATCCAAATCGCCACCAAATAATGCTTTAATCAATGCTAGGCACTGCTCAGCAACCGCTTTTGACACATTAGTAGAATATTTTTTCTCAGTTATTGGCATTTGCATTGTTTGGCCACTCAAAAAAAAGCTACGTTGTTGGACCTTTTTCAAATAGTATATTTCCGATTGTAAATTTTGCCAGGCAATATTTTTTTCATAAACAAATAAGCTCGTTACTCCCCATAAGGTTGTTATCATTTGTCGAACTTGATTAAAATTAATTCGTTGTTTTATTTCAGAGCGTTTGATTAAGATTAAAGCCTCTGAAGTCGTATATTCTATAATTTGAAGCTGACAATATTCGACTAATTGCTTTTTTAGTTTTCGCAATGAGTTGTCTTCTATTTTTGTAAGATAGCTTTTTATCCACAGCATATGATACGTGTCATGTAACAATGTAACTTTTTTAATATTTAGCCATTCTAAATCAATTGTAAAAACTTTACTTTTCCGCGGTGTATGATAGATAATTAATTTATCTATAAGTTCAAGCAAGTTTCTCATATTCAAATTAGCAATTGGCAGCTGAACAACTTGTTGTAATTCAGTAGTTTTATCTGATTCATTTAAAAGAATAATTCCAAACTCCCACGGAGCTGTCTTGAAAGAAGTTATAATTTCTTGATATGGTAGCAAAACAGATGTATCTAATATAACTAAATCTGCATGATTGGTGTAAAAAAAATCAACTGCATCTGTACTAAAAGGTACTAGGTGACTAACAAACTGTTTTTGATTTCTTAGAAATTCCCATATACGCTTTAACAATCCACGGTTTTCCGATATTACAATAATGTTATACATAGCAATCACCTTAATTAGTTTATTGACTCTGCCGTAAACAGAATAGTTATCTTACTATATTCCACATAACCGCTTATTGCATAATTATGTTTATTTACGAATACTCTAGTTTAAAAAACAATTAGTGTCAAGAATTATCTTGAATATGTCAAATGTATTTGCTAATCATTTATATATAAAAGCAACGTCACTATGGTATATTCTCCTTATAGACTTTATTTTATAGTAAGTCTTATACAACGCTATACAATTATTTTATATTAATATAAAATGCAATTTTATTCAAAATACATTTTTAAATTAATCACTAAAAAAGCATCTGAAATTAGTCTAACTAACTTCAGATGCCCCTTTACTATATTTTTTACTTTTGTCCGCTTATATCAACTACGCTCTTTTATATTCAATAGCCGTATAAACAAGATGTGCGATTCCTACAATTGCAAAAATATAACCACTGACTGTAAAAACGCCAGCTGGACTACCCATACCAAATAATTGCGCTATTCCGTTTGTAGCTATTGGTGATAAGAAAGCCCCAAAAGAAACAAACATCAAAACTATCGAAGTTGCTAAATTTCCCGAATTTTTTGGCGCAACTTCACCTAGCCTAAAGAATCCTTGTGGAAATACCCAACCAAAGAACCATCCACCAACTGCAACACCTAAAATCATAATAATTAAGGTATGTGAATTTGCAACTATTATGAAGGAAATAAATATACCTAACAATGCAATTCCCATTATATAATTTTTCAATATATGTTGCACTTTACCAAAAATTGAGCTTGAAACCATCGACACTAATGCCATTCCTCCCAATACAGAAGAAGCAACTGATGTAGAGGTAATTTTAGCAGTAACAACAAATGATGGTAATTTTATCGTCATTACCATAAACAATGCTATGCCTATTAACATCAATGTTGCAATTGCAAATACGTGTGCATTCGTTGCTTGCTTCTCTTTTTTTGAACTTGAATCAGCTGCTGTTTCATCTTTATCCGCTGGAATACGTACCTTGTATCCAAATAACAATAATGGAATAATAGCAATTGCAAATCCCATAAATGCAACTCTCCATCCACCTAATACTAAAACGCCCATTAATACACCAAAAGCAGCATTACCTAAATTTTGAAAACAATTTTGATATCCAAGCATATTACTCAAATCTTCATCTTTATAAAAGATATATAACATTGAAACTGAAAATGGATTGAATAGTCCAAATCCAAGCCCCATTAATAAACGACATGCTGCAATAGCCCAATAATTATTTAGAAACGCAGGTAGAACACCTCCAATTAAAAATAGGAAGAGTCCTGTCATTACAGTTTTCTTGATACCTATTTTTTTTGCAATAGCTGTTGAAAATAGAATCAAAAAGACAACACTTAAATTAGGTAATGAAGATAACTCCTCTATCGCTTCTTGACTCATATTAGGAAAAGCTTTCTCAAGTTGTGGAGTCGCTACTGAAAGTAAAGGAGCTGTTTGTGCTAACAACGATACCGATAAAATCCCTAATTTGAATGACCAATTATCAGTATTAATTTTTGCTTCTTTCATAATATACTTCACTCCTTCTACATATTGGCTAATTCAATACCCAAAACTCTTCCCAGAGTCATGGCAAGACCTAATGTTAAACCTTGCATTGGAGTACAATATTCTATTGCAAATCGGCCACCACTATTGTTTCCTGTGGCATATAATTTTTCTATTGGATTATAGTTTCCATCTAATACTTTTTGATTGGAATCAATATTCACTCCATTTAAAGTTACTGTACCTGTCATTGGTTTTTCTTCAACACAATACATACCATAAAAAGGTCCTTTATCTACCGGCAACAACAACTTAGGATCACGACCAAAGTCTTCGTCTTCTCCCCTAGCACAATACTGATTGTATTTAACTATTTCTTTCTGTATTGTTTTTTTATGTTTCTGATCAAATCCCATGTAATCTAATAAATCACTCAAAGTATCTGCACCCCAAGCACAAACGGAATCTCCTTCATTTTCTTTAGCACCCAATGCTCCACGTTCCACCCATGAATTAAAAATTTCATGCAAATCAGCATCATCTTCTTTGCCAACAGGTAAAGAAAAATGTTCCGGTGTCATTTTAGACATTAATTCTGACCAATGACTATCAAATATAGCATAATATCTTCCAGGTTTCATTCTTTCCACTCTCTGACGCATCCCAAAAACTCCTAAAAACGTTTCATCAGAGAATCGTTTGCCACTACTATCCAACCATACAAAAGGAGATCCCCATGGGTTTTCAGCACCATGAAAACTAGCACCCCAACGCAGAACATTACTTGCATATGTTTCAGAACCTAAAACAACTTGTGGATCTACCAATGTCCTAGGGCCTGGATCCATTGTTGCTCCTGCCCACATAGCCATTTTTATACCACTGCCATCACGACCAAAACCAGCACATTTTAATTCACTGGTATCAAGATCATGACTTTTATAAAGTTCACGTTTTTCATCTTGTAATGCCGCATACATTTCAGGGTTACCACCATAATCACCACCAGCTAAAACTACGGCTTTATTAGCAACAAATTTAATATAATTTCCTGCCTTATCTTTAGCTATTAACCCTGTTGCTACTTTTTTAGTGACATCTTTATCATAAAAACTTACTTTCCCTGTACTATCAGTTTTTTCTGCTTTTTCCTGAACAATTTTTTCAGTAACAAGTAGTTTTACACCTCTTGTTTCCCAATACCATTCTGCTTTTCTATTCTCTGCCTGTTCAACAAGTGTTGTTGCGGCAGCATTAAAGTCAAATTGTACCGTTCCACACCACGAAGTGAACTTATTAACTTCTTTTCCACGAGGTAAATAATCATAATTTTTTAGGAAGTCCACGTTATGAATTACAGCCTTATCAACTACTTCTTTAGGCGAATGTGCAACTAGCCAATCTATCATTTCACCACTATTATCAACAAATTTTTTTATCAATCTAGGATTCGTTCTATTATGTGATCTACGTTGATACTCTGCAATAAATTCGCTTTTTCTTATTTCAGGGGCACCTCTTTTAATTGCAAAATTTGAATTAATAGAAGCTATATCATGCAACCCATAATAAAATATAGAATCTTTAGCTTGTTCCTCGATAACTGCAACACTTGCTCCTTCTTCTGCAGCAGCAAATGCGCACATTGCACCTGAATCTCCTCCCCCCATAATAATAATATCCGCTATTATTGTTTTTGTTATGTTTGAATCATCAATCACTGGTTCTTCATCTAACCATCCTGGTTTATCAACTTTCTTTTCAGTTGCTTCAACTTTTTCTCCCTTTGCTTGAGCCAAACACTTATTTACTGCTTGAATAACTGCTTTTGATGTAACGGAAGCTCCACTAATCACATCAACCTCAGTAGATTGCTTTTTTAAAATTTCTTCTTTTAATTTTGGCGCTGCTTTTTGTCCTAATTCAGGTGTTTCATTTGGTGTTTCAATAATTATATTTGTGATATTGTTAGAATCCACGGTTAAAATTACTTTTACTCTTCCTCCAATACCATTTGCAAATGCTGTATATGTGCCATTTTTATATTTACTTTTTTTATTTCCAGAAAAGCCACCTGGATTCTTTAAAAAATCTCTCGATACATCATTTGACATTTTGACATCTCCTTAATTTAAATACGATTTGATGCAACAGTAGCTATTCTTTATTTTGAATATCTTTAACAGCAGCTAATCCAGCCAATCGTCCAGAAGTCCAAGCAAATCCTGATGCTAATCCTTCATATGCCGGATAACTATGTCCTTCATAATAACCACCTGCATTTGCTCCACCAGTATACAAACCTCTAATGATATTTAAATTCTTATCTAGAACTCGCATATGACTATCAGTTCTTACTCCACCAATTGTACCTAAATACGCGACCTGTGCAATAAATGCATAGAATGGACCATTCTTAATGTCATAGACTAATGAATCTTTTGATTTTGAAAATTCAGTATCTTCATTTTGTTCAATTATCTTATTATAGTTTTCTACTGTTTTACATAAAGTTGATTTTTTCATTCCTGTTTTTTCAGCTAATTCTTCAATAGAATTTCCTTTGAATGCTGTTTTTTGTTCAACTGCTAAATCTGCTAATTTAATAAAGTCACCCTTATCCGTTGATGCTCCTGGACCAGCTTTTGAAACTTCTAATTGTGGTTTGATATCATAATCCTTCAATGTACTCGAATCCACAATTAAAAAATATTTACCTCCCACTGACCAACCTGCATTTGCCCACTTAACAGTGTCATATACAACATCTTCATTAGTAAATCTAGTTCCAAAATCATTAACCCATAGTAAAGGTGTCAACAACAATCTGGTTATTGGTGAATTTGAAAAGCCTGCTAAATGTTGCTTATTGGATTCTTTAGAAACTGCAGATTTTGCTAACTGTGCTGCATGTATTAAAGCAGTACCATCAATATCTACTGCACCGGCCTCTTCCATAGCATCTAATCCCTCACCCATATTTGGAACCCCTAGTGTCCTTAAGTTTGTTGTTTTCATGACTTGAGCTACTTTATCTTTGTTGCCTCCAAAACCACCAGTAGCAATAATAGTTGCTTTCGCCTTTATTTTAATTATTTCCCCTATATTATTAGTTACTTGGGCGCCGATTATTGTACCATTTTCATCATGTAACAATTTTTCAAAGGAAGTATCAAACCAAAACTCAACTCCTTCTTTTTCCATATAATCTTGTATATTCTTATAACTTTCTGGTTTATCTTCATACATATGATAAGAACCACCAGCATATAGATTATTTCGATGCGCAAATTGTGTTGTCTCAGTTACCGGATTAAGTTTAATTTTCATGCCCATCTTTTTAATTTCTTCAAGTGTCGGTTTCGCATTCTTTACTACTTGCTTAACCAAAGAGCCATTATTTAAATAATGACTATATTCCATCAATTGCTTAACTGCTTCATCATAACTTAGTTGTATTCCTTGCTTCCTTTGTTCAATTGTATCAATTGCAAAAAAGCCACTCGAAATTCGTGTATTTCCTCCAATTTGATTTAATTTTTCTATAACTAATACTTTTAATCCATTTTGCGCTGCTGTATGTGCCGCTGACAATCCAGTACCACCAGAACCCGCCACAACAACATCAAAATTATAAATATCTGTCATCAAAATCACTCCCAGTAATATATAATTATTTAAAAACATAGGTTTTTCTTTACAAGGAAACAATTTATACAAAAAGTAAAAATGTTCACAAACTTATTATAGCTGTATTTTTTATATTGTAGTATGATACATATATGCTCCTGCCGAAATTTAATTGCGGGTATTCACCAAAATATTCATGATAGTACGTTGCTAAACTTTAAAAACATATCAAATACTATTCTCATCGTCTACCTTTATTATCTAAATATAGAATTTAATTTCACAATCAATTTTTAGCACTAACTACTTCAAAACGATAGCTATAATGTATTAATAAATAACATATTATTCTAAACGAAGGAGTCATTCGTATGGAAACAGAACAACTACTTAATTTTATAGATACAGCAAAAGCTGGAAGCTTTCAAAAAGTTGCTGATAAAAATTTTATATCTCAAAGAACCGTATCCAAACAAATGGAACGTCTTGAAATTGAACTGGGAGTTAAACTTTTTTATAGAAGTCATAATAAAATTGTTTTAACTGATGCTGGATACATTTTCGTAAATATGGCTCAAGAAATTGTCAACAAATTAAATTTAAATATTATAGAATTAAAAAAAATTGCCAGTGCTAATAATAATAGATTACGCATTGGCTATCCAACTGCTTTTGACCTAAACTCAATAATCAAGAATATCTTAACTTATACTTCTCACAATATGCCGAAATTAGACATTACATTCTCTGAAGAAAGTGTGGGCCATTTATTATCTGATCTATCACAGGGTTACCTAGACTGTGCCTATATAACAAATTACAACATTCATAATAAATTTGAAAAAGAACTTGAAGATTGCATTTTAGAAAAAAATTCGATTAACTTCGCAATTAATAAACTTAACCCTCTTAGCAACCTAAAACATTTAGATATTTCCGATTTATGTAATCAAAAAATCATTTATTGGGCACTTGATGACTCTCTAAAGGAACAAAGTTATATACAAAGAATAATGGATACTAACAAAAGTTATAACTCTTTTGTTCGAGTACAAACACTTGAACAATTACAATTATCAATCGCACTTAATGAAGGAATTGCATTATACCCTAATACTGTTTACAAACTTCTAGCATTTGAGGATCATATCAAAACAATTCCATTGTTTAAAAACAAAGTTCAGCAATACTATGCAACTCATTTGGTTTATCGAAAGGAAAACAATCAAAATGGTCTTAAATATTACTTAAAAGGGATCAATCTCCATTCGCATAAAAATAATTAATCTTTGAATTTAATTAAATAACTCATTAGGTATATTAATAATTTATAAAGCTTCACTTTTGATTCTTGTATGTTTTTAATTTCACTAAAATACTAATAATCTCTTACAATTCTAGCTGCTTAAATTAACTTCTTTGTACCATTTATATAGATATTTTCAATAATCTTTGCTACTGCTTGCTTTTCTGTTACTAACGAAACAATTTGTCCTGGCATAACTGCCCCTCTCTTTTCAACGTCACCTGTTTCAGAAGCAATTTTTAGTGAACCACTTGCTAATTTACTAACTTTCAAGGCTGCTTGTTGCGGAGATAATTGTCTCTCAATTTGATTAATCTCATCTGATAGCTGATTTTTTATTTGCCAACATGGTGCTTGCATAGAGTAACCTGTCATTACTAAATCTTCTGCAACTGCCTGAATAACCGCTTGTTTTACATTTTCATGCACTTCACCTTCATTGGCTGCTAAAAAGACTGTTCCCATCTCAATCCCACTTGCACCCAGAATTCGAGCTGCTGCATAACCTCTACCATCAGCAATACCACCAGATGCCACTACAGCAGCGTTTGTAACTACATCAACTACTTCAGGCACCAATGCTAATGTCCCAACTTGGGTCATATGTCCACCGCCTTCGCGTCCTTTAGCAATAATTACATCAGCACCACATCTATCTGCTACAATTGCTTCTTTACTCGTTGCTATCTTTGCTAAAATCTTTATTCCAGCTTCATGCCATATATTAAACCATTTCTGTGTTAATTTTTCGTTGAGTCCTTCAAAATTATCTGCATAAATGAATTTCAATTTATATTCTCGGGCAATCGCTGTTATTCTGTTTAAATTATCATCCGCTTCTCGACTAATTGTGACATTTATAGCAAAAGGTTTATCTGTTTTCATTTTTGTTAATTTAATTTCATTTTCAATAACCTCTGTTGGTGCAAATCCTACACCTAAAACACCTAAAGCCCCAGAATTTGAAATTTCACTGACCAAACCTGACATTGAGGTCCATGCCATCGGTCCACCAATAATCGGATATTTTGTTCCTAAAATTTCTGCTAATTTTTCCACTTTGCTCACTCCTATACAATTTGATAGCTGTATTATAATATTACAGAGAAAAAACCAGTAGACATTTTAGGTCATCTGTCTATTTTGAATGAGGGAAAATTAATGCAAGAAAATAAAATTATTCAAGCCTTTTTAACTTTAATTAAAAATAATGATTATGAACAAATTTCGATTACCCAAATCATGCAAGAAGCGCACCTAACTAGAACATATTTTTATCAATTTTTTGACAGTAAAAATGATTTAGCTCGCGAAGCCTTCTTTTTAATCGTAGCTGACATTCTTGACTCATTATCAACTTCTTTTATTGATAAAACTAAAATTAATGATCTTTCTACTTTAAAGGGTGTCGAATTATTTCTTACCCACTCTTCTGAAATGAAACTTTTACTTTCATTTCAAGCCAAAAACTTCAATTTTGTTGCAGAATTTAAAGAACGCATCAAAAAGATTATTAAGCAACAAGTGCTTCTAAAGTCTAGTGCTCCTACTTATAAAATTGATTACTTTTCCGAATTATTTGCTGTATCAGCACTCACCACTATTTCATGGGCTTTAAAGCAAGAACAAATTTCTGCTGAAATTATCGTTGATCTCATTGATAACTGTGTTTCTAATGGCTTACTATCTATAATTCAGTAATAATTATGAATATTTAATTTAATATAGTAAATTTTTAACTTTTTATTGTTAATTTATATTGAAAAATCTTCGATTTGAGCCTATACTCAGTTTAGTTACAGGTGTAACTAACAGCGTTTGTTTTTCCCATTAAGGAGGGATTCTCATGTATTATAGTAGTGGTAATTATGAAGCTTTTGCTCATCCTAAAAAGCCAGCAAATGCAGACAAAAAATCTGCTTACATCGTTGGTTCTGGATTAGCCGGACTGGCAGCTGCTGTCTTTTTAATTCGTGATGGTCAAGTTCCCGGTAATCAAATTCACATCCTAGAAGAATTAAAGCTTCCGGGCGGTAGTATGGATGGTATTTTAAACGAGCAACGTGGTTATATTATTCGTGGTGGTCGTGAAATGGAACCCCATTTTGAAACTTTATGGGACTTATTCCGTTCTATTCCAACTCTAGAAAACCCTGATGTTTCAGTTCTTGACGAGTTTTATTGGCTCAATAAAAAAGACCCTAGTTACTCAAAAACACGCGCCATTGAAAATCGTGGGCAAAAAATTGCAACTGATGGTCAACTAACGCTTTCAAGAAAAGCAGTTGAAGAAATTGCTAAATTAGTTTTAACCTCTGAAGAAAAACTAGGAGATATTAAAATTAACGAAGTTTTTGGAAGCGAATTCTTCAAATCAAATTTTTGGCTATATTGGTCCACAATGTTTGCTTTTGAGCCATGGGCTAGCGCAATAGAAATGCGACGCTATTTATTACGTTTTGTTCACCATGTTGGCACATTGCAAAACATGTCCGCTCTAAAATTCACTAAATATAATCAATACGAATCTTTGGTTAAACCTATGGTTAAATACCTTGAAGACAAGGGAGTTCAGTTTCAATACGACACAATAGTTAATAATGTTATTGTTAATCGTACTGCTGGGCAAAAAATTGCGACTGAGTTAGATATGACTGTTGCTGGCGAAAAGGAAACCTTATCCCTTACTCCTGATGACTTTGTTTTTGTTACAAACGGCTCCATCACAGAAAGCACAACTTATGGTGATAACAATCATCCAGCCCCAACAGAACATGCAATCGGAGCAAGTTGGCAACTTTGGGAAAAATTAGCTGAACAAGATCCGTCATTTGGTCATCCTGCTAAATTCTACAAAAATATTCCTGAAGCAAATTGGGTAATTTCAGCTACATGTACCTTTACTGATAACCGTATTGTTCCTTATATCAAAAAAATTACCGGCAAAGATCCACATAGTGGCTCAATTGTTACTAGTGGTCCTGTATCAATTAAAGACTCAAATTGGCTTTTAGGTATTTCAATCAGTCGTCAACCACACTTTAAACAACAAAACCCAAATGAATTAATTGTCTGGCTTTACGGTTTATTCTCTGATCAACCTGGAAATTACATTCAAAAGAAAATTACAGATTGCAATGGACAAGAATTATGCGAAGAATTTCTTTATCATATTGGTGTTCCAGAAGATCAAATCGCTGATATTGCTAAAGATGCAAATTCAATTCCTATTCATATGCCATATATTACTTCTTATTTCATGCCAAGAAAAACAGGGGATCGGCCTTTAGTTGTCCCTGAGGGTTCTCAAAATCTTGCTTTTATTGGTAACTTTGCTGAAACTAAAAAAGATACTGTTTTTACGACTGAATACTCAGTTAGAACTGCTATGGAAGCTGTTTATCAATTATTAGATATTGATCGTGGTGTCCCTGAAGTTTTTGCATCATCATATGATATTCGAACTATCCTAAGCTCTATTTACTACTTAAACGATAAAAAAAGTTTAGAAGAACTACCATTAAATAAAGTTGAACAAATAGGACTTGAAGCCTTTTTGAAGAAAATTAAAGGTACTTATTTAGAAGAAATCTTTAGAGATGAGCACTTAATCTAGGAGGAATATTCCATGAAAAAAAATAACTTACCCATAATCCCATTAGCTTTTATTGCAGGTGCTGCAGTAGGTAATAGCATTGGCTCAATGTTAAAGCATCAAAAACATGGTTGCAATAAAAATCATTGTTGCCATCACCATGAGCCTGCATGCTGTGACAAATCTTCAACTATAACGGATGAAGATCCAGTATATATTCGTGAAACCCAAACCTCAGGTCATGGACTATAATTACTTGACAAAATAAAAGTGGAATAATGGTTTTTTTAGTAACATCGCTTACGTTATGTTACCAATTAACCATTATTCCATTTTTAATGCTATCTATAATAAACTCAGCTAGTTAATCATAGCTACTCACTTTTTTTTAAGTTAATATTTCTTTGCAGATCTTTTTCAATTTTTGTTGCTAATCTAGTTGCAATTTCTTCAACTGAAAGTTGATAGTTGGTATTGCGCCAATACAATAATGTTGAAAAAATAGCGCCGGAGTAATATGCCACTTCATAGCGTGATGGCTGTTCATCATTTATTTTACTTTTAAAAAAATCTATTAAATAGTTATTCTGCTTTTCCAAAGCAAAACCCTCTATCGCTGCATTAACAATTGCAGATAAAACATGTGGATTACTTTTGAAGTAATTAAAATAAACTTTCAGTAGTTGATCCAACTTGCTTAAACTCTGTCGCGAAATATCCTTAACAAAATTATTATATTCTTCTTGAATAAATTTATTTAAAATATCCTCTTTACTTTTATAGTTTCTATAAAAAGCCATGCGTGATATTTCTGCGTGATTTGCAATATCAGTAATAGAGATATCAGAAAAGTTTTGTTTTTGCATCAAATCAAGCATTGCTTTTTCAACTTTGGCCTGCGTTTTAATACTTCTTTTGTCCATTTGTATCTGAAATCCTCCAAACTTCTATTTTTTTACTTCATGTACCATCAGCATACTGCAGACATCACATTACATTCTCTTCAAATTTATAAATAAATCTTTAGCTATCTATAAGTGTTAAAAATTTTACTTTTATTTATTATACATCATATTGTTAAAATTAGTTCATCATTTAGATTTAAAATATAAATTTTTGTCATTATACTTTGAAATAAGCTAGTAGAAAACCATACTAAAAATAGTTGTCCTGTCAACAGAACAACTATTTTTAGTATAGAATCTCTATAATTCGAGAAATTTTAACATTATTCTATTAAATTCATCCGACTTTTCCATATGTACTAAATGTCCAGCCTTACTTAAAACCTCATTATAGCCATAATACGCTATTTTTTTACAATAGTTAGCATACTCATATGACCATAATGGAGAACCTTCTCCAGCAATGAATAATTGTGGTTCCTTAATATTAGTGATTACATCACGCCAATCTTGTTCCATATGGTTAGCTAGCAATGGTGCATTAAGTTCAAAATCAAAAATATTATCTGCTCTTTTTTGCTTTAACATATTAACAAAATCTACATCCAAAGGTATTTTATTCATATGCATTCGCATCGTTTGAGGAACATTAAGCCAAAAGTTATCCCAATAAACATTTTTTATTCCATATTTCCAATTCTCATCATTAATAAGTTTGGGTGATTGATCAATTGTAATTATTTTCTTTATATGTTTTTCACCAAATAAAGACACATATGCCCAAATAGCACTTGCCCCCATTGAATGTCCGATAAAAATAGCCTGTTGTATTTCTAAGCTAGTAAGTAACTCAGAAACATCTGCAGCTAATCTATATATTCGCAAGTTTTTACTTGTTCTCATTGACTCGCCATGATTTCTCCAATCAAGTGTTATAACTCGATAGTTGTTTCTTAATAATTCGCTTTTTTGTTTCTCCCATTCTTCTTTAATGCCTGAATATCCGCTCAAAAGAATTACTGGCTCACCTACACCATCATCTGTATATGTTAATTTAATTAAATCACTAGTTCTAAATTCCATCAAATTACGCCTTCAATTTTAGCAACAAAAATTGTTAAAATAAGTAAATCTGCAGATCCACCTAAACTTAAATTTCTTTCAATAAACAACTTATCAAGTTTATACAAATATTCGATTCCTTCTTTTGTCTTACTTCCACCTAGTTTAAAATAGTGCGCCGTAAAATTCTTCATTTCAGTTAAAATTGCAACAGAATGTGCTCGTTTTATTAAATTTGAATCACTCGTATGCTCCGCTATATACATAAATGTGTCCAATAGTCTCTGATTAAGACTTCCTGTTGAAGCTTTTAAATATGACAATCCATAATTAAAAACCACAGGATATCCATCTACTGCCTCACCACGTATTCCACGCGTTTTATATTTCAAAAATTGCTGTTCACCTGCTGTTAACTCTCCATTATTCTTCATGTTTATACTTTTAAAGTCGTCTTCTAATAATTCAGATAACATTTTTTTAATAGTTTGTTGAAGTGCCATTATACTATAATTCTGTTGTTTCTTTAGATAAGCTACTGCTGTTAAAAAAATGCCCAAAGAAAAAATTGCTCCTTTGTGTGTATTTATTCCATTAGTTGCAGCATACATATCTTTTTCCGCTATCATTCCTAATTTTCGCAATTCATTAAATAATTGCGTTAAATCTTTTTCCTTGAAATTCACTGCTAAATCATACGCAGCGCTAAAATACGGTCTCAAAGCTTGGCTACTATCGATAAAAGTAAAAACATCCATATCTAAATGGGAGCCATTACTTATAGGATCAACCAATCCTGGTTTTGGATTTACTGTTACTTCATATAAAAGTGCAGCAAGCGCCGCATCTACTGTCTTTATTTTCACATTTTTAATATCTTGCTTCATATATTTTTCTATTAATTTTTCAATTTCACGATATATCTCTGCTAAAGTATGTTTTTGTGTTTTTGCACAAATTTTAGCATCTTGTTCACAAATCAAACATTTACGTGCTTCAAACCCTAATTGCGTTCGTGAAAGCTGATAATTCTTATCCGTTTTTGACATTACATCAATATCAAAAAGCCTTCCCAATAAAAAGTTGCTTTCAAAAGTAATCATCTCTTTTTTCACAGGAATAATATCTCCTGAAACTACTACTACCCCTTCAGGTCCTGTTATTTTATCCAAAAAAAGATTAAAAAAGAAAATTTCTAACTTTTTGTCTTTCAAAGAGTTAATAATTTTATTCCAGCCTAATTCAAATACTTTTTTCAAAGAAGCATTCGTTTTGATTGGCCCTGGGATATTTAACTTTATACCAAGTACTACCTTATTCGGATACTTTGTTTCAATCGTTTCTTGATAATTTTGTCTCCACTCTTTGTTTTGTAACACCTCATCTAAGCTAACAACACGACCATTCGAAAAAATTTCCAATTACCTATCCTTCTTTCCTATATCAAAAATCATACAGATAAAAATACAAAGCCGCAACATAAAATATTCTTTTACATCGTGGCTTAGTATTCTATTTATTCTTTGACTTCATTAATAACATCAATTAACGAACCATCACGATACTCTACTAATGCAACTACTCGATTTGTAAATTCTAATTGCTTAGGAATTCCCACTTTTTCTTGTGCTTTTTTCTGCATCTCTTCTATCGTCAAAACAGGAACACCAGGAATCTTAGTCAATAGTTTTAATAAATCTTTTCGTTTAGGATTAATTGCGATACCAATTTCAGTTACCACTACATCAACAGAATCACCTGGTGTCACAACTGTTGTTACATTAGGAACTACTGTTGCTATTCGGCCACGTACCAATGGGGCAGAAATAATTGTTAATTTTGCCGTTGCTGCATCTTGGTGACCACCAATTGCACCTCTAATAACACCATCTGATCCAGATATAACATTAACATTAAACTGCGTATCCACTTCTAAAGCTGATAAAATAACAACATCTAATGCATCAACCATCGCCCCCTTATTTGCAGGGTCGGCATACCATGAAGCATCAATTTCTTGTTGGTTTTTATTTTTATGCATTGAAATAGCTGCGCCTTCATCAAAGTCTTGCACATCCATTACTTTTTGAACTAATCCTTCTTCAAGTAAATCAATTGTTGGTTTCGTAATACCTCCCAATGCGAATGAAGCTTTAATCTGATTAGCTATCATTGATTGGCGTAAAAACCGTGTTACAGCAAGTGCTGCCCCACCAGAACCTGTCTGGAAAGAAAATCCTTCTTTAAAATATGGAGAATGTGTTATTACTTCATTCACTGTTTTAGCAATTTTTAATTCCTTAGGATCCTTTGTAAAGCGAGTTGCCCCTGAACCTATTTTATCAGGATCTCCAACTGCATCAACTTTGACCACATAATCAACTTGGGTTTGCTTAATAGATGCTGGAGTATTTGGATAAGGCTTAATATTGTCTGTTACTAAAACCACTTTCTCAGCATATTTTGCATCCATTAAAGCATATCCTAATGAGCCAAATGCTGTTTTACCATCCATTCCATTAGCATTTCCCATTGCATCTGAATTCGGAACACCCAAAAAGGCAACATCAATTTTTATTTTCCCTGATTCAATTGCTCGTGCACGTCCACCATGTGATCTAAAAATAACTGGATTTTTTAATGCGCCATGCGAAATTGCATCTCCAAGCGTGCCTCGCATTCCTGAAGAAGTAATGTTTGTTACAACACCTTTACCAATTGCTTCAACTACAATTTCATTCATAACATTTGTTAATGATGACGGAGCCAATGTCAAATTCTTAAACCCATAATCGATGATAAGGCGCATTACTTTATTAAAGACATAATCTCCTTCTCTAAAATGATGATGAAATGAAATAGTCATACCGTCCTTAACCGTTTTTAAAACTACATCCTGTAAGGAATCAACTACTTTATTATTTTCTGTTGTAGCATGAACTTTAGGCGCATCTCTTTGAATAACTGAATTGCCAAAATCAACAGTTTGAAAACTTTGATAGCCTTTTTCTTTTAAAATTTCGTCAGGAATCTCACGTCCTACATTATTCTTCAATTTCATTTCCCTCCTCATCAATTAGATTTGCTGCAATTGCAAGTCTCATTACTCTTTGTGCGCGTAAAACAACAGGACGATCAACCATTTGACCATTCATTGATATGACACCTGAACCTTTTCGCTTAGCATCTTCAATTGCTGCAATAACACCTTGTGCATTCAAAATTTCTTTTTTCGTTGGTTCATATACTTTGTTTACCATTTCAATTTGGCGTGGATTTACTAAAGACTTACCATCAAAGCCTAATTGATGAATCAATTCTGTTTCACGATAGAAGCCTTCTTCATCATCCATATTAGTAAATACAGTATCAAACGCGGCAATCCCAGCTGCTCGAGCTGCATGTAAAATAACGTTTCTTGCATACAGCAACTCTTGACCATCAGAATAGCGATGTGTTTTCATATCTGTTGTATAATCCTCAGCCGATAATGCAATACCAATCATTCTTTTTGATGAAGTTGCTATTTCAAAAGCATTAACTACTCCTTTAGCAGATTCTATAGCTGCCATTAAATTCGTTGAACCCACTTCACGACCAAAACTTTTTTCTGCTTTCTCAACAAGAACTTCTAATTGTTGCATCATTTCTGCTGATTCAACCTTAGGTAATCTAATAACATCTATTCCAGCTTTAACCATTGCTTTAATATCATTTTCATAATATGGTGTATCCAAACCATTAATTCTAACAACTAGTTCAGCATCACCATAATCCACCGTTTGTAATGCTTCATATACTAGATATCGCGCTGCATCTTTTTCCGACATCGATACTGCATCTTCTAAATCGAACATTATTGAATCAGCACCAAAAATTCCTGCATCTTTTACCATTGCTGGATTATTTCCAGGTACAAACATCATTGTTCTACGTAACCGTTCTTTTTGTTTCATCATTAGAGCACCTCCCATTGAGGCGTATCAACTATATCTAAAGCTCTTTGAGCAGCAGTGATAGCACGTGCTTTTATCACCATATCTAACGCACCTTTATCAATCACACGTATCTCAGCATTTTCTATCTTGTATTTTTTTAAAACATTTACAATTGTCTCTTTTATTTGATCGCCAAATTGCTTAGCTACATCTGATTCCAATTCGAATTCAAACCCGTTTTTACCCGTACTTAACATTATTTGTACATCTGAAGACTCTAATGTGCCTGCAATTGCACTTTTTTTAATTTCCATTAGTTCTCTGCCCTTTCTCTTATTCGTAATTGTATATTTTCCATATTCTGAATAATATAATCCGCTGTTGTTTTGGGAACATAGTCTGTAAACTCACCAAAGTTTCCTGTTGCAATTGCTTCCCTAACTTTTGTAGCAGACACTGTTACACCGCTTATTTTTTTTCGCGGAACTATTATTACTTGAATATCATTTCCAAGCTCCTTTTTTAATGCATCATTATATAAACTAGTTGTATGCGAAAATGGTTCACTGCCTAGGTAACGGCTCGTTATTCCCAACGGCTTAATAATATTATTTTTAAAAATCTTTGCATCAAGCATCGTTTGATATTTAATTATTTGATCAGTATTTTTAATAAAATATGATGCAAAACTCACATAACTAACCATATAATCACCGCCATTTACTACAACAACATTTTTTAAATCTGCTGTTCCTCTCTTTATTAACTCAATTCTCTCATTGGTTTTAAAAAGAGAGGCATCTTGATTAACAACAAATACGTATACATAATCATTTTCACTTGCTGCTTTCTCTACTAAAAAGCGATGTCCTTTAGTAAAAGGATTAGCGTTCATTACGATGCTTGCAATTCTCTTTTTTATAGGAAAATGCGGAATACTTGCAATATAATCAGTAATATTGGGAGTACCTTTTTCCATCAATATTCCTAAAGATGTAGCTGCCAATAACTTAAATCCAACATGTTCAAAGCTTTTTTGATACATTGGTTTTGTATAGACAAAATAATGAAAACACTCCACTTGGCTCAGCCTATTTTCTAATTCAGAAATTATTTTGTTAAATCTTGCTCCTTTAGTTTCTGATATAACATCGCAAACAGCCACATATTTTATGACATTTCCTGCAAGAGAACCAGTTGCTATAAGTTCATCTTGCTCATTAAAAATACCAATTGTTTGTTGAATTAGATTTACTTCATTTTCAGCAAAGTTTTTTATTCCACGTTCTTCTAAAAAAGCCTGCCATTTTTTACGCATTTTTTTGTTAGTCAAATAAATATCTTGAATTTTTTCATCCATACAAAAACCACTCATTTCTATAAAACACTTTGTAGCATCATTATAATAGGCACAACAATCACAAATAATATCGATGATGATACAACCACATTCGTAGCATACTTAACATCACCATGATACTCATTAGCCATAATAGGCAAAACCGCTAATGTTGGTGTTGCAGACTGAATGATTAATGTTTTTTGGAATATAGGCGTTAAACTTATTCCAAATGCATGTAACCCAACCATAACAACGACAACCATTATAATTGGTGAAAGGATAAATCGACCAATCAACGTCATAACAATGTGACCATCAAATTCCATATTCTTAAGTCCAAATTGACGGAGCATTATTCCTATATATATCAATGATAAAGGCGTGACTAAAGCACCCATATCAGGTACAAATGTAGTACTTAAAAAACTTAATCCTAAATAAAAATGTTTTAAAGGTTCAATATAAATAAATGGTAATGCTGCTATGAAACCATATAAAGGAACTGGTAGTAAATGTGATAAATCAAATTTTACATCTTTATTTTTACCATTTATTGTTGGATCATCATTTGCTATAAACCAAACTCCTATTGTCCAAATTACAATAGTATTAACAATGTAATATACTAATAAATATGGTATAGAGCTTGTTCCAAATAAGGCTGTATTTAAAGGCATCCCTATAAAAACCGTATTTGCTCCTGTAATTCCTTGGATCATTAATCCTCGTTTGCCTCGCGGAACTCTAAACATCTTTGTTAATAAGATAGCAATAAAATAGTCAATCGCAATTGAAATAATAACATAAATTAGTCCTGTACCCAATTTACTTAATACAGATGGATTAAAATTATTCAACATTGAATTGAATATTGCAAGAGGTAATGATATTTTCATTATTAATTTAGATAATGAGTTAGAGAATCCTTCTCCAAAAAAGCCAGCCGCTTGCGCAAAATAACCTACAGCAATCATCATTACAATTGCTAAAACACTTTGAATCGAAGTAAAAAAAACACTCATTTTGTACACCTCTTTTTAATTAAGTGCAACATCTTTTCTTCTGCACTTTTAGTAACGCTTATTGTTTACTATATTTAATTACCGCATCTGATACAGCATGAACAACACCTTTATCAAACACCTTCGGAACAATATTATTTTCACTTGGGTTAACTATCATATCAGCCAGACCCTGGGCAACACTAATTTGCAACTTCATATCAACTTTCTTTATTCCACTAGCTAACAATCCTTTAAAAAGCCCAGGGAATACCAAGATATTATTCACTTGATTTTCCCACTGCGATGACCCTGTAGCTATTACTTTAGCTCCACCTTTTTTCGCGTCTTCTGGTAAAATCTCAGGAATTGGATTTGCAAGTGCAAATACTATCGCTTCTTTATTCATTTTTTTTACTTGTTTTGTGCTTAAAACATTAGCATCTGATAAGCCAATGAATACATCTTGTCCTGCAATAACTTCATCAAGACTATTTCCTTTGGCTGAATTAACTTTAGTAGCTAATTCTCTTTGATATTTGTTGTAACGCTCGTCATCAGGTGTTACTACGCCATAAATATCGACTAATGTTAAATTATTAATTCCCATCGCAAGTAATATTTTTGCAGTTGCTACGCCTGCAGCACCTAAGCCATTAATAACAATGTTAAGAGATGTTAACTCTTTATTCACAACTTTAGCTGCATTAATAATTCCTGCTAAAACAACAATAGCAGTTCCTGTTTGATCATCATGATAAACAGGAATATTAAGTTGTTCTTGTAATTTTTGTTCTATTTCAAAAACTCTCGGTGCTGCAATATCTTCAAGATGGATTCCAGCAAAAGAGTTTTCCATATTTTTTACACTGTTTACAAAATCATCTACACTATTTTGTGAAAAAGCTAATGGTATTGCATCAACATCAGCAAAATTTTTATATAAAAGCGCTTTCCCTTCTACAATGGGAAGGCCGGCTGCAGGACCTACATTTCCAAGCCCTAAAACCGCTGAACCATCAGTAATTATCGCTACTAGCTTACCGCTTATGGTATATTTGTTTTTATCTTTTGGATTTGATTCAATAAGTTTTGCCAATCCTGCTACACCGGGTGTGTATGCTTCACCTAGTTCACTGCCATTATCAACACTAAACTCAGGTAAAATTCCTAATACTCCTTTATGCTTTTCATGAATTGTTAAAACTTTATCCATATCAACCATTAACTAAGCCTCTTTTCAATTTTTTAAAAAATGTAATGTCTGCTAGCATCATTTACGTGACTTAGTTTATTCCTAAATCCGCAGAAAGTAAACCTTTTTTGTTTAAAAAATATAAAAAATGTTTTTTTAAAGGCTATTATTTTTAAATTTTTAAAAAGAAATGACACTTATTTGAATTAGTCTTATTTTTGTGCTCTACTTTAAATTTTAAAAAGCGTTGTTTAATATTTTAAAATGTTTTAAAATATCTATAGGTTACTTTTGTAAAAATTGCTGGCTTTTGAATCTAAAAAAGGAGGCATCGATATGCAGCATAGCGAATTGTTATCGAATATATCAGAAGATTATTATCTCAACAAATTGTCTTTTGGAGAAATATCAAAAAAATATAAACTTAGCCGTTATCTGATAAATAAATATTTGAACGATGCAATTAAACAAGGCATTGTAAAAATTCAAATTGAAGCTATCGCAAAACGAAATTCACAATTAGAGCTTCTTTTAAGTGAAAAGTTTAAAAAAATACATTTCTACGTTATCTCTGATGGTAAAAATGATATTACAACTTCTAATGAATTATCCAAATCAGCTGCTTTAATTGTTGAAAAAATGTTTAAAAAAAATTGTAAAGTAGTTGGTACTAGTTGGGGAGAAGCCATCTATAGTTTGGTAGACAACTTTCAAAACTTTCCACTTGAAGACGTTAAATTTACTCAATTCATGGGAGAAAATATGAAATATAATTCTACTGCTGGCTCAATGCGAATGGTTGAAAAAATCGCTACGAAATTCTCAAGTGAATTTTTAACATTACCTGCTCCGTTATACATTATTGATAATCAAGTTCGTGAAGGGTTATATTTCGAGCCATCAATCAAAAACACTTTAAATATTGCCAAAGAAATGGATGTTTTATTAACTGGGATTGGTACAATTCGTTCATTAAAATCAATTCCTATTTGGAAAGAAAATATTCATCGCATTTTTCCAAATATTTCTCTCGATAAAATAGCTGGTGTTATGTACGGTCGTGCATTTGATATAGATGGAAACATTTTAAATGCAGATAATGATAAGGTTATGGGAATTACTATCAATCAGATTCTTAAAACACCACGCAGAGTTTGTCTTGTTCGCAGTAAGTCAAAAACACAATCTCTAATTGGCGCATTGCGAGGGCAACTAGTTACTGACATTATTTTAAGCGAAACGATAGCATATCGTATCCTTGCTGAAATCAATGACTAAAGTTTTTATTCTAAATGTAATTTTTATCATTGTTTGCAAATCTAAACTTGTAACAACTTAATATGCTGAAAAAAATATAAGTAAATTGCGCTGTGTATGAGACTACCCTTATATACAATACAATTTATTTATATTTTTTAAACATTTTTAAAATTCATAACACAAGGATCCTGATCTATGTTATGATACATATAATTTTTACATTAAATTATAGTGAGTTCACTCTTACTATTTTAATAGAAATCAACTTAAAACGAGGTGCGTTTTGCATGATAAAAAAATACGATAGTACAAAATTACATCAACTTGTGCTTGAAATCTATCAAAAATATGGATTTTCAAAAACAGATAGTGAAAAAATTGCACATACTTTAATCTATACCGATATGCATGGCATTCAATCTCACGGTGTTCAAAGAATGATTATGTATGATAATTTTATCCAAAGTGGCAAAGTCAGAATTGACAGTAAGCCTGAAATTATTAAAGAAACACCCGTTAGTGCTGTTATCGATGCTCATTTTGGTCTTGGACAATTGAATGGTATCTATAGCATGGATGTTGCCATTAAAAAAGCTAAAAATGCTGGTGTTGGTATTGTCACAACAAAAAAGTCTGGTCATTATGGAATTGCTGGTTTTTATGCAAATATGGCAGCCGAACAAGGACTAATTGGTATCTCATCCACTAACTCACGTCCGGCAATGCTACCGACACATGCAACGCAATCTTTTTTGGGTACTAACCCGATTGGCTTTGCTATGCCTGCTAATCCACACAACTTTATTTTGGATTTTGCTACAACGACTGTTCCGCAAGGAAAAATTGAAGTATATCGCAAACTTGAAAAAGACTTACCTGCTCTTTGGGTTGCAAAAAATGGTGATCAACCTGTTAACGACCATAACGATACAACTAATTTAGATTTATTGCGTGATCCAAAATCTAACGTTGGTCTTACTCCTTTAGGTGGTGTTTCTGAATTCACTGGGAGTCACAAAGGATTTGGACTTGGCATGATGGTCGAAATTTTCACTTCAATTCTATCACAGGGTGACATCTCACATGAAATTGAAGCTGACAATTTAGCCGTTGGTCCGTGTCAAAGTTTTATCGCAATTGATCCATCTATGTTTGGCGACAGAGAACAAATTATCAAACGTTTTTCTGCATACTTAGAAGATATCCGTAATTTACCAGCTATTCCAGGAAAAACAATCTATGTTCATGGTGATAAAGAAGCTTTAAATTACGAAGATGCTAAACAAAATGGCATTAAAATTGATGACGCTACTCTTGCTGAAATTAAAGCAATTGCTAATCGTCTAAATGTTGATGCTGATAAGTACCTAAACTAAATCTTAATTCAAATTAAATTGTCCCCAAAAGTTAGGTAAAACCCAACTCTTAGGGACAATTTTATATTATTTCCACTTTAATTCTTTCTTAATCTCATCCACACACGATACAGTGTTAACAACCATGTAATTACTATTATATATGACGCACTTGTAAACGCAACATGCATCCCATAGACGAAAACTTCGCTATGATGCGTTGGATAACTTGTTATTGTATACCCAATCTTTTTACTCATTGCAAAATATAAAATTGTCGTTACTAAACTCGTTCCAGAAATCATACCTAGATTTCGCGCTAAAGCATTCATTGCTCCTGCTACACCTAGTTTTTGTTTAGGCGCATTCGTCATAATTAATGCATTATTTGGTGTTTGAAAAAACGACATGCCAATACTGCCTATCATGGATAAACTACCAACAAAAAGCAATGGTGTGTTTGCATCAACCATTCGCCAACCAAAAAATGAAATCGCTAAAATAGTTAGCCCAAACAAAGTTACATATTCTTGATCAAATTTATCCGCAATATAACCGGAAATAGGCGTTCCCACAAGCATTGTTACCGGCCAAATCATCATATAAAGTCCAGCAGTACCAGAAGATAGCCCTCTAAGATTCTCAAAGTAAAATGGCAACAAAACGTTAATAAAAAAATTACTTGTAAATATTAGAAAAGCTGCAATAAGACTAATTGTGAATAACGATGATTTAAATAAACTTAAGTCCAAAAGCGGTATTTTAACATTCAATTCATGCACAATAAAATATGCCAATAATAACGCAGAAACAACAAATAAACTAAGCGGAATTAACTGGATAAAACCTTGCTCTTGTCCAATGTTAACTCCCAGAAAAAACAAACTGATTGTCAAAAATAAACTAACAATACCTGCATAATCCAAATCTACTTTTGAAGTTTCAATTTTTTCATGTGGGAAAACTTTCATTCCAATCATAATAGCTGCGATACCAATTGGAACATTCATCCAAAAAATATACGACCACTTAAAGTGCTCTAAAATTAACCCTCCAACCCCAGGGCCTGTTATAGTACCTAGAGAAACAAACATTGCGTTAAGTGCCATTGCTCGTGCTCTCATCTTAAACGGTGCTGCACTTGTAATAATTCCAAAACTAGTACTCATTGTCATCGCAGCTCCTAATGCTTGCACTACACGAGCAAACAGTAAGAACCATAATCCAAGATTTATGCCTGCACATAATGAGCCAAGCGTAAAAATGTACGTACCTATCTTAAAAACCTTTATTTTTCCTATTTGATCGCCTAATCTCCCGAAAAATGTTAGCAATCCAGAAATGATAATTAAATATATCGAAACCGTCCAGGTTGCTTGATTCATAGGAATCGCTAAATCTTTTGACATGACTGGTAAAGCGATATTAACAATCGAAGCATCTAAAGTAGACATAAAAGTAAACATACCTACCGCAATAATTATCAACCAAACATTCTGGTTAGACGTATTCTTTTTTTCTTGCATTAAACTTTCTTCTCATCCTCTCTAATAACATAGATAACTATATTTTAGTATAAGTCACTGCCCTTTCATGCTACCCTTTCAAGTATTGCCTTGACTCCATTTTTACAGTAATATAATAATTTATGTTAATTTTTTCACTGTAAATAAAGAATATGAACTTTGCTAAAAAACAAAATCCATATTATCCCTATAATTAAGTATATGCTATTTATCAAATAATTTCCTGCTATTTTACCTATCTAATTTTGAATGCTTTGATGTCTCAAGCATTCTAATATATACGATTAGACTTACAAATACCGCAGCAGACACATAATAGAAGAACCAGTTTTCATGATGAATTGTTTTTAACCACAATGCCACATATTCTACTGTTCCACCAAAAATTGCCACCGTTAGCCCATATGGTAGCCCTACACCTAACGCTCTAATCTCAGTTGGAAAAAGTTCCGCTTTCACAACTGCATTAATTGAAGTATAACCACTAACAATCATCAAACCCGCAAGCATTAACAAAAAGGCACTTAATGGGCTATCAAAAGCCTGTAATCCCATAAAAATTGGAACCGTGAGTAGAGTACCTAAAATTCCAAACCAATATAATAATGGTTTACGCCCAATCTTATCTGAAATATGACCAAAAACCGGCTGCATAATCATAAAAATTAATAATGCCAAAAAATTAATTTCTGTAGTCAATCTCGTAGGTAATCCCAATGTATTAATCATATACTTTTGCATATATGTTGTATACGTATAAAAAGCAATTGTACCACCAAATGTTAATCCAATTACAGTTAATACTTGTCCTGGATATTTAGCTAATTGTTTTAAGGTTCCTTTAGGGCCTTTATTTTGGGCGGTATTTTTAAATTGATCAGTTTCATCCATAGACAATCTTAAATATAAAACAATTAATGCACCAATTGCACCAATGACAAAAGGTATTCTCCATGCCCAAGCACGTAGTTGTGTATCATTGAAAAATAATTGCAATAATATTTGGACAATTAAAGCTAGCAACTGTCCACTAATCAGTGTCACATATTGAAAAGAAGCATAATATCCTCTGCGATTTGAACTTGCCATTTCAGAAAGATAAGTTGCTGAAATACCATACTCTCCTCCTAACGAAACACCTTGAATCAAACGAATTAACACCAATATAATCGGTGATAAAACTCCAATTGTCTCATATGTAGGCACAATTGCGATTAGTAAAGATCCACAAGCCATAATAACTACAGATAGAGTTAATGCAAAACGTCGTCCATGCTGATCTGCCAACTTTCCCATTATAAAACTTCCAAATGGCCGCATCAAAAAACCAACTGCAAATACAGCTGCTGCACTTAGTAATTCGACTGTTTGATTGTTGCTTGGGAAAAAAGAATTAGCAAAATAAATAGCAAATGAAGCATATATATACCAATCAAACCATTCAATCATGTTGCCTAATGAACCTTTTATAATGTTGCTTGCAATTTTTCTCTCTTTTTTCTTTTCCAAAATTAAGCCTCCTATGCCAAATCCTAAGATGATTTCAATGTAATCAATTATTACATATATTTATTTTTTTATTTTCAGCATAACAATGTTATAAATAGCGCTCTAACAATTATTTATTCCTAATAAGCTGACTAATAAAAAGTTAAATTGACACAAAATTAGATTATTCAAATAAAAAAATTAAGAATCATCATAAAACAGTATTTCATTGTGACTTAATCTTACATCGAATTAATCGACACGTCTAGTCTCTAACTAGCAAAATGCGAACTTATAACAAACAATGTTATCTTTTATTCGCAAACTAGCATACTTTTTTATGTTACTTAGTCATACTGAAGTTATTTAACTAATTGACTGCTTCTTAAAACAAAAATAAATCCTGACAAACTAGCCATTGCTACTTAGTGTCAGAATCTATTATGCCTATTGTTACTATAAATCTATCTAGAAAAATTTTCGTTTCTTAAATCTTAAACCAAAGAGTCCAGCAATTGCTACTATAATTGCACCTATAATTGAAAATTCAGAATTATTAATTGTCCCTGTTTGTGGTAAAGCTGTTATTTTTTGGGCCTTCACACCAGTTGCAATTGTTTTATTCACAATAACTTTGTTAGGTGCTAGAGCCGCTACTTTACTCTTCTGTTCTATTTTAGTAGCGCTCATAGGCTCTTTTTTTACAAAAGTAGCATTTGCATTATCTTTTGTAATTATCTCTTTATTGCGTTTGCTTGAAGTATTAGAAGACGTATTTGCTAGCAAATTATCTTTTGTCGTTAGCTTATTGCTAAGTGCAAGTTTATCAGTATCTAGTTTCTCAGTTGCTGTATCAAACCTTGTAGCATCTTGGATTAAGTCAGGTGCTATAAATTCCAAATGAATCTGACCATATTTATCTGTTGCAAAAGCAAAATATTCCATACTATCCGTTGTACTATAATGTGCTACATTTGTAATTGATAAACTGTGTTGCCAGTTAGAACCCGAATCTGCAAACAACATATATGTAATCGTATAGTAGATAGCACTTTTAAGGTTATCTAAACTAATATTATTCGTTGCTATATTGCTAGTTAGAAATCCCTCACTTAAATCTTCATAATAATTACTACCTGTAACTAATCCGTATTCACCTGCAACGGTACTGATTGCCGCCACGTCATGTTCATTTTTGTCAAATAATTCCCAGTTATCGCTATCATAACGCTTTGCTACTGCCTGCGCAAAATCTAGCGCACCCTTTGAAACTGTTATATTTACTGTTCCCAATTGATCCCTTACTTGGTTAATTAATCCGGCTGCAAATTCGGATAATGCTACTCTTTGCGCTTGAGTTAGATTATCAATATCTGTAATTTTTACATCAGCATCTGCCATATTCGTTTTATATGTATTTTGATCTAAGGATTTGGCTACCAGTTCAACTAGCTCGCTATCGTCTTCTGTGCCCGATTTATAGAAAGCTTCTAGCGCATTGCCATAACCACTTGGTAATGTAATTGTATTACCATCTACTGCATCATTTTCCGTAGCTTTTGTACTCTCAACTGCATCAGTTGTTTGTGTTTCTGAATTACCTGTACTTGTCGCTTCAGCCGCAGCTATTATACTCGTTGTAGCTGTACTATTTGTGTCAGCTTGAATGCTTGCGGTTGTAGACCTATCCGCATTTATTTTTTCTGTAGTCGAACTAGAACTGCTGCTTGCCATTTTGTCACTGCTATTACTCTCGTTCTTGCTTTCATCAATACTACTTGAAGAGGTAATTGTATTTGCTTGCGAAACTTGCACAGTTTGTGTTTGTTCTGCAACCGTTGCTGTTGTCTGACTGCTTGTAGATAGCGCTGTTGAACTACTACTTATCGAACTAGTAGCAGTATCTGCATTTACTTTTGTAACTCCACCAACACCTAGTGATATGACTGCCGTTGTCGCTACGATGACTAAATTGTTATTTTTTTTACTTTTTGACATAAATATCCCCCCTATTCAAGCCCTAGCCTATATTAATTAATTCTTTGTCACACTACTATTTTAAACATCATTCTTATTTAATTAAAAAATATTAGTTTTTATTCTAAAATTAAGTTTTACATTTCTAACGAACCAATGTCAATACGTCATTTTCAATTGTCTCATTATACTGCTGTTTTGCTTGTTCTATCAGGTATATAACTTTCTTACCTCGTAGGTTTATGTTACATTTAAAATATAAAATACGAAAGGATTGTCACAATGAATAAGCAAAAATATCACCAACTTTCTGTTGAAGAAACTCTGCATGACTTTAAAACACAGCCGACTGGTCTCTCCATAAATGAAGTCGATGAACGATTACAAAAATACGGTCCTAATCTTTTGAGTGAGCAAAAGAAAAGTTCTCTGCTCCAAAAATTCATCGCACAATTTAAAGACCTAATGATTGTAATCTTAATGGTAGCCGCTTTAATCGCTGCATTTGCAGGTGATTTATCAGATGCCATTATCATCTTTTTGGTTATTATCTTAAACGCTGTTTTTGGTGTTTTCCAAGAAGCCAAAGCGGAAAATGCAATTGATGCGTTAAAAGAGATGACAACTCCATCTTCACGCGTTATCCGCTCGAATACAATTCAAACCGTGAAAAGCTCTGATTTAGTTCCTGGCGATATTATCTTACTTGAAGCAGGTGATATTATTCCTGCTGATGTTCGTTTTATAAAAGCTGCATCACTTAAAGTTGAAGAAGCTGCTTTAACCGGAGAATCTGTTCCAGTTAATAAGAATACTGCCGCAATCTCACAAGCAGATATTTCACTTGGAGACAGAAAGAATCTAGGTTACATGAACACTAGTATCACCTATGGTACTGCCACCGCTGTAGTCACTACCACTGGAATGAATACTGAGGTCGGCCATATCGCTAATATGTTAAATAATGTCAAGCAAACAACGACCCCTCTACAAAAAAGTATCGTCCATTTAAGTAAAATATTAAGTATTCTCGTTTTAGTAATTGCAGCTCTTGTGTTTATCATTGGAATTGTTGCTGATCGTGCTTCTGTACTTGAGATGTTACTTACCTCTATTTCGCTAGCAGTTGCGGCGATTCCAGAAGGTCTTCCAGCTATTGTTACGATTACTCTAGCGTTGGGCACTCAAACTATGGCGAAAAAAAATGCATTGATTCGTAAACTTCCAGCAGTTGAAACTCTTGGTACAACCGAGATAATTGCCTCAGATAAGACAGGTACTTTAACTCAAAATAAAATGACTGTTGAAAGAATTTATGAATCAAATCAATTAGAAGATGTAAAAAATAAGGATGCTAAAAACATTCAGAGTAGTTTGATGCAAGCTATGATTTTAGCTAATGATAGTCAACAAAGCGCTGATGGACTTTTGGGTGATCCAACCGAAACAGCGCTAATTCAATACTACTTGGATAACTCAACTGACGTTTCAGATATTATAACTAATTATCCACGTCTTTTTTCATTACCTTTTGACTCTGAAAGAAAACTAATGTCAGTTATTGTCGAAAAAAACGGTGAAAAGTTTTTATTCATTAAAGGTGCTGTTGATGAGTTACTGAAACGTACTGTGTCTATTGAGATTAATAATCAAATCACACCACTTTCTGCTAATGCTCGTGCAGAAATTTTACAAGTTAATCAACAGATGGCTCAGCTTGCTCTTCGTGTCTTGGCTTTTGCCTATCGACCTCTAGCTGAAATACCTGAAAACCCAACATCACTTAATCTAGAACAAGAACTAATTTTTACTGGAATGGTTGGAATGATTGATCCTGAGCGACCTGAAGTTAAAGATGCCATACGCCAAGCAAAATCTGCTGGGATTAAAACATTAATGATTACCGGTGATCATAAAGACACCGCTGCAGCTATCGCAACCCGTTTAGGAATTTTGGACGCAGCTACTTTCCCCAATAGTGTTATTACCGGTACACAATTAGATCAACTATCAACTGAAGAATTAAATCAAACAGTTGAAAACTATTCAGTATATGCTAGAGTTGCTCCTGAACATAAAGTTAGAATTGTGAAAGCGTGGCAGCAAAAAGGAAAAATTGTTGCTATGACAGGCGATGGCGTTAATGACGCACCTGCTTTAAAAACAGCAGATATTGGGGTTGGTATGGGCATTACTGGTACAGAAGTATCTAAAAATGCCAGTGACATTGTTCTTGCTGATGATAATTTTGCAACTATCATCACAGCTGTTAAAGAAGGTCGCAAAGTTTTTGCCAATATTCAAAAAGCTATCCAGTATCTCTTGTCTGCCAACTTAGGTGAAGTTCTTACTTTGTTTCTCATGACCATGTTGGGTTGGGATATTTTTGCTCCAGCACAGATTCTTTGGATTAATCTTGTAACTGACACTTTCCCAGCAATTGCGTTAGGTATTGAACAAGCTGAAAGCTCAATCATGCAAAGAAAGCCTCGTGGTACTAAATCTAGCTTCTTTAGTGATGGTGTGCTTTCTAGCATCACTTATCAAGGGTTATTAGAAGGCACATTAACGCTTGGTGTTTATTGGCTAGCAATTAACTACCCATTACACTCTTCTCAAGCCTTAATTCATGCTGATGCTTTAACAATGGCGTTTGCAACTTTGGGATTAATCCAGATTTTCCATGCTTTTAACTCAAAATCGTTGCATGGAACTATCTTTACAAAAGATCTTTTTGCTAATAAAATGTTTAACTGGTCTATTTTAATCTCGACAGTTCTTTTATTTGCAACAATTCTAATTCCATCTTTCAACGATATTTTTAAAGTTAGTCATTTAGCCCCTCAGCAATGGTTGATTGTTCTTATAGCTGGGGTATTGATGCTCATCATTGTTGAATTAGTTAAATTAATACAACGTACTTTCTTTACCAAATAACTAGCTCTTTTGGTCTTTATTATTTGTTTGGTGGATACAAACACGTTGAACTGTATATACTGAGTCTGAGACAAAAATCTCAGACTTTTTTGTCTCAAACTACTTAGTTCTCAAATATCCCTCCCAAAAAATACTATGTTCAAGCAATTGAAATCTTATATCTTTTTTTAACAAATTACAAATACTCATGATTTTACTGATTAGCTTAATTTTTTCCTAATTCATATAATAAAATTAACTACTTTTTTCTTAAAATTACTTTACAATATAGTTACATTGAAAAATATACTTTAATTCTGGGGGAATTAAGTTTGAAAAAAATATTTTATCTACTTGTTTTGGGTATAATCGTTATTCTCATCATTTTATTTACTGTTTCAAAAATTAACAAACAAGAAACGCACCTAAACAGTAGTACTGCTGTCATTAAAAAAAGCAGTGCAAAAAAAGCGTCTACAAAACATCACCATCAAAAAAAGGATACTACACTATCCACTATTGACTTGAATGAAAATCTCGATAATATCCTTCTTAAAGCTAATTTTAACGGAACAGCTTTAATTGTTAAAAATAATAAAATACTCTTACGCAAAGGTTATGGTTACGCTAACTTTTCAACAAAAAAACTAAACACACCTAATACCCTCTATTTAATTGCATCAACGCAAAAAGCCTTTATCGCCACCAGTATTTTACAGCTCGATCAACAACACAAGTTATCTATTGATGATCCAATTAGCAAATTCCTGCCACATTTTCCAAACGGAAATCAAATAAAACTACGCAATTTTCTAACTCATACCTCCAGTATTGTGGGTCGTTCAGAAGATTCACAAACAAAAACACTTGATCAAATGATTTTTGAAATTGAAGGCCATGGCACACAAGGTCCGATAGGTAAATGGAAATATGAGGACTCTAACTACACTGTATTGGTAAAAGTTTTAGAAAAAGTTACTGGTGAGAGTTTTAGAGTTTATTTAAATCAGCATCTTTTCCACCCTACTAATATTACACAAGTTGGCTATGTAACTAGTGATTTTAATAATTTAGCTGATGCGTCTAGCGGCTATGTTGAAGAAAATAATCAATTAAAAGCTAATCCGCTACCCAACGTTTCTCAATTGTATGGTGTTGGAGATATGTTCATGGATATCAATTCGATGTACAAATTTGACAAAGCCTTAGTCGCTAATAAATTTTTAGATACAGCTCACTTAAATGAAATGTTTACGCCTGGTAGCAGTTCTCACTATGCGATGGGTTTCTATAATGATCCTGGATTAATTATTAATCGTGGTTATCTGTCAGGTTGGGTTATCTCTAACGGTTTCACGCATGATGGTAAAGATTTTATTTTACTCTTTTCAAATGTTAAAAATAAAAATGTTTCGCTTGGAAAACTCAATGACCAAATCTTAGGTGCTTTAAGTCAAATACATGGTTGAAATTGTTTTATTTTGTTTTTCTAAATATTAGTTTATTTTCTATAATATTGAATACAATTAAAAATATTTATTTGCAGTATAAGTCGTTTTCATGTATACTATCTCTCGAAAACTGAATACAGATTTCTTCGGGGCAGGGTGTAATTCCCGACCGACGGTAATAACTTCTTAGTTAAAGTCCGTGAGCTGCATCAAGCAGTGGATCCAGTGTAAGTCTGGAACCGACAGTTATAGTCTGGATGGGAGAAGAAACAATATAATTTTTCATACCAATAATATGTTTTTTTGCACATTATTGTATCTTACTCGTATGAAATCTTATTTAGCTTATCAATAAATGAGCCTCACATTTAATATGTGGGGCTTTTTTCGTGAGGTGAATAAGGTGGAAGATTTACAATTTTTAAATCTTGCAATTATGGAAGCACAAAAAGCAAGAGATAGTACTTGGACAAACCCACTAGTTGGTGCTGTGATTGTAAAAAATCACAAAGTACTTGCTACAGGATATCATCACAAGTTTGGACAAGTTCATGCAGAAATAGATGCACTAAATAATTTAGCTGACATTCATGATGCCAGAAACGCTACAATCTATATAACACTCGAACCATGTAGTCACTATGGAAAAACACCCCCCTGTGCCAACAGGCTAATTACAGTTGGTATCAAGCGTGTTGTCATAGGCCAAAAAGATCCCAATCCTCTAGTTGCGGGTAAGGGAATCACACTATTAGAAAATGCAGGTGTCTCCGTTGATTTAATTGGGCATACAGAATACTTAAATATGAAATACAATTTCTTCTTTAAAAATAAACGCCCTTTTATAACACTTAAATATGCCATGACACTTGATGGAAAGATAAATCAATATAAGTCTAGTAGAAGCATTATCAGTAACTATACTTCCTACTTAGATACTCAAAATCTAAGAGCAGATAATCAAGCTATTTTAATTGGAGAAACAACCTTAATTGCAGATAATCCACAATTAAATGTTCGTACAAAAACTATGGAATTTCCACCAATTAAAATAATTTTAGTCAATAGTGCAGATAGTCTGGATTCATCTTTAAATATCTTTCAAGGTACTGAACCAGTTTGGATATTAAGTAGACGTATTTCAAAAAAGCATTGGCCCAAAAATATACAAGTATATTCCAACTCTCATTGGTCTGTTAAAGACATTATTAATTTTCTAAATAAAAAAGAAATTCAGTCTTTATTGGTAGAAGGTGGCAGTTCTATTCACGCAAAATTTGTTTCAGCAAATTTAGTTGATGAACTAGTGATATATATCGCACCTAAAATATTTGGAGGCTCTAGTTTACCAGCTATATATGGAGTAACAAACTCAAATAACTTCGATATGACTATTAAAGACATCAGCCAATTAGATGGTGATATTCGTATTATTGCAAGGAGGACTAATTAATGTTCACAGGAATCATTAAAAGCGTAGGAAAGATAAAGTTTATTACAACTACTCAGAATACATCTCATATTGGAATTAGTACATCACTTACTAAACAAATTCATACTAATATAGGCGATAGTATTGCAATTAATGGTGTTTGTTTAACAGTTACTGCTTTTTCAAAACATGGTTTTGAAGTTGATATAATGCCAGAAACAATGCGCCGAACTACTTTAGATAATCTATTAGCTGGACAGAAAGTAAACATCGAACCTGCCTTGTTGCTAAGTAGCCGCTTAGATGGTCACTTAGTTCTTGGACACATAGATACAATAGCTACTTTAACAAATATTATTTTCGAAACCAATTCACGTACACTAATATTTAAACTACCAGTAGCCTATACAAATTATGTTGTTGAAAAGGGTTCTATTGCCATTGATGGGGTTAGCTTAACCGTTGCAAGTAAAAATAACACCTTATTTTCTATTAGCTTAATTCCGCATACTCTCACAAAAACTACTCTTGAAAATTTAAAAATAGGTGATCAAGTAAATATTGAAACAGATATTTTAGGCAAATATATTTTGCAAGATACGGAGGCTAACTATGACGAAAAATATTGATGTAATTACACGAATTGAACAAGCTTTGCAAGTCTTAAAAAATGGTGGATTAATAATCGTTACCGACTCTGAAAAAAGAGAAGCGGAAGGAGACATGGTTGGATTAGCTGAATACGCAACCCAAGAAACTGTAAATAAAATGGTTAGTAAAGCTCGCGGTTTATTATGTGTTCCAATGACTCAAGAATATGCCAATCGACTTAATTTAACAATGATGACCGCTAACGAAACTGAACCTTTTGGAACAGCTTTTACTATTAGCGCCGATGCCAAAACCACATCCACTGGTATATCTGCTATCGAACGTGCAGATACAATTAGACAATTAGCTAATTCAAATAAACATGCCGATGATTTTTATCATCCAGGCCATATTTTCCCACTAATTGCAGCCAAACATGGTGTATTACAAAGAGCTGGACATACCGAAGCAGCTGTTGATTTAGCTAAATTAGCTGGAGTTAGTCCAGTAGCTTATATTTGTGAAATTTTGAAAAAAGATGGTTCAATGGCAAGAAAACGTGATTTAAAACCTTTTGCTGAAGGTATTCAAATGCCATTAATTTCAATTCAAGATATTATACACTATCGTTTCATAAAGGATATTGATGTTGCTGAATCTATAACACAAGTTAAATTACCAACAAAATTTGGAAACTTTAACTTAGAAGCGTTTGACACCCATATAACAAAAGAACCAACTCTTCTTATATCTAAGGGCACCCTGGATAACCAAAAGCCCTTACTGCTAAGAATTCATTCTGAATGTCTAACAGGTGATATATTTAGCTCAAAACGTTGTGATTGTGGTGAGCAATTAGACTTATCTCTAAAAATGATTGAAAAAGCTGGCTACGGTGCTGTCTTATATTTACGACAAGAAGGGCGTGGTATCGGATTATCTAATAAGCTAAAGGCGTATAAATTACAAGAACAAGGATTTGATACAGTTGATGCCAATATTCATCTTGGATTTGCCCCTGATCAACGAAACTATGGTTTAGTTGCTTCAATTTTAAAGAAAAAAGGTATCAATCAAGTAGAGCTATTAACTAATAACCCAGATAAAATTAAACAACTTACATTATTGGGAATCAAGGTAACGAACCGTATTTCAATAGAAACCACTCCAAATATTGATGATCAAACATATCTACAGACTAAAAAGCATAAATTAAGCCATTTACTCAAGGAGGTACAATAATGAAAACATATGGTGGTAGTATAGTTGGTACTAATAAAAAAATAGGTATTGTAGTTTCAGACTTTAATCAATTAATTACTAGCAAATTGCTCAGTGGAACAGTAACTGAATTACAGAAATTTGGAGTATATGATCAAGATATCACTGTAGTTCATGTACCTGGGGCAATGGAATTGCCTCGCGTTGCTAATCAGTTAAGTAAAACAAATTTATTCGATGGACTAATAGCTCTTGGTTCTGTAATTAAAGGTGAGACCTCACACTATGACTATGTTTGTTCAGAAACTGCACGCGGTATATCGCAAGTATCACTGGACAGTAAAATTCCAGTTATGTTCGGTGTACTAACAACCGATACTATAGAACAAGCAATAAATCGTTCTGGTGGTAAAGGTGGTAATAAAGGCAGCGAATGTGCCCAAGGTGTTCTCCAAATGATTGGCTTTGATAACTGGATAAAAAATTCGCTCCACTAACTTTTAATATTAAAATCGTTTTACTTTTAAATAAAATATTATTATCAATAAGACCCTTTCTCTAACAAATATGTAGTTATCTGTATGGCAGAGAGGTGTCTTTTTTTACTCTAACTATTAAAAATATTCATACTAATATATTCCACAATGTTTATTAGTTACATACATTTACTTGATATACTTACTCAAATTACTTTTTTTAATCCATCGTCTTTTTAACACTAATGCAAAAAAGATGGGAGCAAAACCGATGAATAATAGGCTTATAAATAAACTCTTTGCTAAATCATAGACCCAATGTCAACCACTCCCGTCTAAAGTCGGAAGCTTGTGAGAACTGCCCCTAACGGCGCAACGACCACAAATTGCTTAGATACAGCGATTGCCTGTAAGCAGGTCTTACGTGCTAATTACCAAAGCCTTTATAGTCCGCAGGTTGCCAGACGGACTGTATTCTCTTACATTGATGCTATACCTTTAGCCAAAATATTTTTAGCAGCATTATGGTCACGAATATGGTAGGTTTCGCATTGCGGACATGTCCAATCACGGTCGGCTAGCGTAAGTTTGTTAGTTGTTCCAGTACCCATAACAAAACCGCAAGCACTACATGTTTGGGTAGTGTTTCTAGGGTTAACGGTGATAAATTTTTGACCATACAGATCGGCTTTATAAGCTAGCATGCCTAAAAACGTGCGCCAGCCAACATCAGAAATACTCATGGCCAGAACGTGATTTCGTAGCGTATTCTTACTTCTTAGCTCTTCAGCGACAACCAAATCGTGTTTCTTGATAAGTGTTGTCGAGACGAGATGTAGAAAGTTTTTACGGCGATTAGCAATTTTACGCTGAATAGCAGCAACGACGTTACGCTGTTTCTGATAATTCTTGGCATTACTTAATGGTTTGTGCTCTTTTTTGGCACGTAGTGCCCGTCGAGAAAGTTTACGCTGTGCTTTTGCCAACGTACCTTTAACAGAACGATAGTAACGGGGATTGGCAACAATCTTTCCTTCGGAGTCAGTTAGAAAATTATCAATATTTAAGTCAATCCCAATTGAAGTGGCTGTTTCATTATTAACTTTGTTTACAAAAGGTTGTTCAGATGCTAATTGCATTGAGACATAGTAACGACCAGTGGCGTCCATTGAGATTGTGGTTGTGCCAATACGAATATTGTCGAGACGATTGAATATTTCCTTTGATATACCCTTGAAACGCAAGCTACCTAATTTCGGTAGTTGAATATGTCGGAAATTAATGATCCTAACACTGCCATTTTTCATGTTAGGTAGAGCTAATTTACTAGCATACATACATGAAGTTTGGTATTTTTGTTCAATTCTTTTTTTATGAAACACTGGTATTCCAGCACGATGAACTTTTCTAAATAAATTCCAAGCAGCACGATAGTTTTTGATAGCATTAGCCTTCATTAAGCTGTCTAAATCATTATCGTTAAGCCAACCATGAACATTTGATATGCCAGTAGATGGCGTCTTTAATCGCTGTTCTAGTGTTTGAATTCGTTTTTGTACCAGTTCAATTGGTATTTTCACTTGGCGAAGTAAAAATAATTCTTTATTCATACCGTTCATTTCATTGTAAATGAAGCGACTAGCATCGCTATTACGCTTAATGAGTCTTTTCTGTTCATTGGACGGAAAAATACGTAATTTTACGCCATAATGATATGGAAGCTTTGCCATAGTCTTACTCAATTAGTTTCACCCCCCTTAACTATGATAAAATCAGTATAACATATAAGCTAATATAAAGCCTTTACAAAACTATATATATAATACTAAGGAGAATTTACATGAGTGCAAAAGATACACGCCTAGATGATGCTATTTATGAACGTAATTACGTTTATAACTTTCATTTTCATTTAATTTGGGTAACAAAATATAGAAATCTTGCATTTACAACGCCGGCATTAGTTTCAGACATGAAGATAATTCTGATAAGAATCGCAGAACTAAATGAGATTACAATAGAAAAAATGGAAGTAATGCCAGACCACATACACATGTTGGTAAGATTCAAGCCTAAGCACGCTCCTACTAATATTGTGAAAGCATTTAAGGGTGCCTCTGCACGCATGTTTTTCGAAAAACACCCAGAAATAAAGCGACAAAAATTCTGGGGGGGCATCTATGGTCTCATAGTTATTACATGAGTACTTTAGGCAATATGAGCAAAGATATTGTGGAACAATATATCCAAAGCCAAAAGAAAAACACTTCACGGCGTTAATACAAAGACATTCATCTGCCTGATTAAAATCATGAGATTTCTGCCCTATTTCTAATTAAAGAAACATGTCTTAAATAAAGTAAAACGATAAATAGACATAAAACGCTAACTAATGAATATATAATCCATCTCCATAACACTTTTAGACTTATAATTAATAATTTCATATACTAAACTTCTTCCTCTTTTATCACCTAATACCCACTCAACGCTCAGTTAAAACCAAATTTAATTATTTAATACAGCAAATATAATATAAAATTTTTAAAGTGTTTATCAAGATAGAATTATACTCTAACTAATTAAGTTAGTAAATCATCTCTTTCAAACACATTCTTTGAAAAATTCAAAATATGTTTAACAAAACATTTGTCAACAATATTCTATAAAAAAAATTTTCATAAATATGAAAAAGTTGCACACTTGTAAGCGCTTAATGTTAAGCTAAGTTATATTTGAAATTTATTATAGAAATATGCATAGCATTTTATGTAAATTTTTATGTGTCAGGGGAGATATTACATCTACGCTGTATATCAATAAGGGGATTGCTATATATCGTAAAAAATATGCACATAATTATTTTCAATGTAACATATTATTCATATCAAAGAAAGGAGTTATCTGTAAATTATCTATTAGCTAACTACAATGCCTATTTAACTACTTAGATAAATATAATCACTTATAAACGACTTTAAGCACATCAATAGCTACTTACTCAATAGCCGTAATTTTAATCTCTAACTTAATACAACACTGCTATTTTCTAGAATAAATTTTCAGATATAAAATGTTTTGCAAAACTTTGTTCTTTATTACGCTCTTAGAATTAAAGTTTTACATTGTAGGTAGTATATATCAAAACTGTGCCAAATAATAATTTTGATGATATATACTACTGTTTTTTGTCTTGTAAGCATGATATAAAAAGGAGCTTCAAAATGAAAAAGGGGTCATATTTAAAGCCATTGTACTTAACCAAAAGAGCAGTAGCTACGGGAGCTGCAGCTATTTTATTATTAACCATGCCTTGTCAAAGCATCATACGTGTCAGTGCCGATGCCATTGTCGCATCAAGCAGTTCAGCAAGTAGTCAAACAGCTGCTTCTAGTTCTTCATCAATAGCTAGTTCAAGTAATCAAGAAAACACTACTGCTAACACTTCAGCTACAGTTACTTCAAGCAACGCTACTGCTTCTAGCGCTTCAACTGCAGCTAATTCTAGCAGTCAAGCTGTTTTATCAGTCAATTCAACTACAACAAGCAATTCAAATAACCTAGCAGCCAAGATAAATAACGATTCTAAGTTAAGTTCTACCGATAAAAGTAAGTTAACGGCTATTTTAACTGATGATTCTGATGAAATTACTATTGATGATGTCGGAAAAGGGGCCAATTTCAAACCCAAAGTCTATTTAGAATATTTTAGTGAAAAGTTAAATGATGTCGTTGCATTTGCTAATGGAGACAAACTTAAACTTGAACTCGGCTTAGTGTACTTATTGATTGATCAAACTAATGATGGCAATATTGCAAGCAGATTTGACGTTTCTTCTGATACAATAAAACATCTAATTACAACGTACATCTTATATGATGTTGCATTTGCAAAAAAGAGTGTCCTTTTGTCTTTAGTTTATGGTAGTACTACTCTTTCTAACAATTCAGATGCTAACGGTTTATATCCAAATACGACACAATTAACTGGATCTACCTTGAATAACGAAGATGGCCAGCAAATGAATCTAAAAGCCTATTATGTTAACCAAAATTCTGATAAAACAGTTGTCATTCACTGTGGTTTCAGAGGTAATTGGAATGATGGTATCAAAACACCTGAATATGATGTTTTCTACAATAAAGGTTATAATTTGCTATTTGTTGATTCACGAGCAACTGGGGGTAGTGATGGTAATTATATAACCTATGGTCAATATGAATCTGATGATGTTTTATATTGGATAAATCAAGAGATTCAAGCACGTCCCAATCAAAAAATTGTTCTTTATGGTACATCCATGGGTGCAGCAACAATGATGTCGGTTCTAGCTAAAAATCCTCCTGCAAATGTAAAAGGAATTATTGAAAACTGTGGTTTCAAATCAATAGATGAACAGCTAAGATACACCTATAGTTCCACTATTGCACCAGCACTTGCAAAAATTGTCGGTTCTTGGCTGGATATAGCATCTGACAAAGCTCATGAAGATTTATATATGGGATTAATGAAAACATATTATTTTGACCAAGAGTTAAAATTAAATACAACACAAAATTTACCCGAAATAGGTATGGCTACAAACATCTCAAAATTAATCATTCACGGTGATGCAGATACTGTTGTTCCTGTTTCAAATGCCAAAACTCTCTATAGTTTATCTAATGGATATAAAGACGAACTAATTGTAGCTGGTGCTGATCATGGAAAATCCCAAGAAGTAGCTCCTACTGCCTATCAAGAGCATATTGATAGTTTCTTTGATACCATATTTAATAAAAAATTTAGTGTCGCTGTTAATTATAAAGATGCCGACAACAACGAAATTGCTAAAGCTTCAGAATTAACTGGGAACATTGGCGATGCCTATCAAGCCAATCAAAAAGACATTCCCGGTTATACATTTAAAGAAGTCAAGGGTAACCCTAAAGGAACATTCACTAATCAGAATCAAACAGTTACCTATGTTTACACTAAAAACCCTATAAAAACATCAAATGTCATTGTCAATTATATCGACACTGCTCATAATGAAATTGCTAAAGCTGTGGAATTAACTGGGAACATTGGCGATGCATACCAAACTACTCAAAAAGATATTGATGGCTATACCTTCAAAGAAGTTACGGGTAATACTAAGGGAACTTTTAGCAATCAAACACAAGTGGTAACTTATCTTTATATTAAAAACTCTGTAAAAACATCCACAGTTACCATTAATTATAAAGATACGGATAACAATGTTATTGCAAAACCTTCGCAATTAACTGGAAATATTGGTGATGCATACCAGACGACACAAAGAAATATTGCTGGTTATACTTTTAAAGAAGTTAAAGGTAACGCTAAGGGAACCTTTAGTGAAAAAGACCAAACCGTAACTTATATCTATACTAAAAACTCTAATACAGATAATGATGGGAATAACTCTAATACCAACGGTTCAGATTCAAATAATACTAATTCACAAAACTCTAACGTTTCAAATAATATAGATTCAAAAAATAATAACCCTAGTTTAGACAATATGGTTGCAGCACACATTTTACCTCAATCAGGTGAAACCAACTTCGAGAAAGCAACTATGTTTGGTATTATTTTGATAACGCTATCTATCATTGGCGCATGTTTCATTACTATAAAACGAAATAAAAAGATTTAACACATCCAGTTATTAGCATAGCCCCTTTCTCTTGCTATAACTATCTAGGCCATAAAATAATAGAGTAAAGCAGTAATTATTCATATATTGATTAGCTTTATCGTAAAATAAAAAATGATACTGGTAGAACATCTTTGTTCTCTATCAGTATCATTTTTGCTTATATTATTTTTTATTCGTCCTACGTTTTACTTAGATCTAGCATTTCTCAACTATTTTCCCGTTAATCCAGCAATAATCTGGCGTTCAATTAAATCCGTATCACTTTTTTTATTTGAAGATGGGATAGACAATAGCCTTTCTTGGCTTACAAAAACTAATAATGGTCCCATAAAAATTCGCATAATTTGAAATGAAGTCAATTCCGATCTAATTTCTGGAAATCGCTTTTTAAAATCAGCTAATTTTTCTACGATACTCCCTTCTCCAATAATCACATCTTGAAAATATATACTTAAATCATGTCCATCAAGAATTTCACGAAGAACTATTTTAATAAAATCAAAATTAACATTTACAAATTCAAGACGATCTTTAATCACAAAATGAATTACTTCTTCTAAAGAATCAAAAGTCTTGGATTGTAAAAAAAACGTATCTCTAATTTCTGTTAAAATGGGAATCAGTAATTTAGCTAATAAATCTTCTTTAGAGGCAAAATATTTATAAATCGTCCCTTCGCTAACACCTGCTTGTTTTGCTATTTTAGCAGTTGTCGTTGCATGAAGCCCATTTTTTGCAATTAATTCTAGTGCCGCTTTGAAAACCTTCTTTTTGCCTGCAGGCATATCTTCTTTTATTATTCGTTGTTTGTATATTGATAAACTGTCATCCATCTATTATATTCACCTCAACATTCATTATACTTTCCTATAACGTTTTAAGCCAACCACATTAAGAGCTACTAAAACTAGCAAGAAGATCAATAATGCTATAATATCGCCAATTAATTGGTTAAGCCCATCACCATACATGATTATCTTAGTTAATGCATCGCCTGTATAGGTCAGTGGTAGCACTTTACCGATATACTGAACCCAAGTTGCCATTGAATCAAGCGGAATAATACCAGAAAAGAAAATCTGTGGAACAACAACTAATGGAATAAACTGCATCATCTGAAATTCCGATCCCGCTAATGTTGACATTAATATTCCAAATGCCAAAGCAACCATTGCTAGTAAAACACTTATCAAAATAATGCTTAATATGCTGCCAACTACTTCAATTTTCAACAGCCAGATTGTTGCTAAAACGATAATCGTTGTTTGTACAATTGAGACCATTCCATAACTTATCAAGTATCCAAAAACAATTTCACTTCGCTTAACCGGTGTTGCTAATAATCTATCCAGCGTACCACTTGTTCTTTCTCTTAATAAAGCCATTCCCGAAATCAAAAAAACAAAGAAAAAAACGAAGAAACCCATTAGAATAGGAACAATTTTATTAAAAAAATTCGTGTCACTATTTCCATATTTGTAATAGCTATTAATTTTAGTTTTATTACCAGCTGTTACAAAAAGAGATTTTGTGCTAGTCGGATTAATGTTATTAATAATTACTTCTAGTTTTTGTATTGCTTGCGACAAACCGGTTATTTTTTCCTTTGTTAATGCAACATTTAATGCTTGTTTTGTTAAAGCTGTTTTTGTAGCATCTGTGTTTGTATAAGTAACATTGTAAGTGTTAGCCTTTTCTCTGTATACAATCAATGCATCAATTTTATTTTCTTGTAGTTTCTCTTTGGCAACAGTCTGACTTGAATATTCTACTATTGAAACATCACTTGTCTTTTCCAAATTTTTTTGCACAATCTGTGGAACATCGACAGCAGCTAGCTTAATCTTTGTATCTGAATTAGCAGAAAACATAATATTCATTAACCACATTATTAATATTGGAGCCAATAACATCAATGCTAAAGACCGCTTATCTCGCAATAATTCAGCTAATATCCGTTTAACAATCGCAAATATTCTCATTATCTCAATTCCTCGCTTTCCTCTGCTTTTAAGAAAACTTCTTCTATAGACTCAACCGCATATTGTTTTTCTAAATTTTGAGGACTATCGTCTGCAATAATATTACCATGTAGTAATAAGGCTACTCGATCTGTTAACTCCGCTTCTGACATAACGTGTGTTGTAATCAAAATACTTGTTCCAGCATCTCTTAGTATGCCTAACTCTTGCCATATTTTTTTCCGCAATGCTGGATCAATTCCAACAGTCGGTTCATCTAGAATTAATAATTCTGGACTTCCTAACAAAGCAATTGCTAATGACAATCTTCGCTTCATCCCCCCTGAATACTCGGATACACGACGATTTAAACTAGTTGATAAATCGACAATTCTGGCGACATGTGTAATTTCATTGGTTAACTGTTCTTTTGAAATACCTTTCATTTTAGCGAAAAACTCTAAGTTAGCTTTCGCAGATAGTGTTTCGTATAATGCATCAGATTGCGCCATATACCCAATTCGACCCAAGATTTTGCGATTTGGCATTGTCGTTGCTAATATAAAAGCCTCACCACCATCAGCTTTCTCCATCCCTAACATTGTTTTGATAACAGTTGATTTTCCAGCACCAGAAGGCCCTATTAATCCAAGAATTTCACCTTTTTTTACTACTAAGTTAATTTCTCTAAGAACAACCTGTTTATCAAATTTCTTTCTTATCTGCTTTAGATAAACTACATATTTCATAAAGACATCCCCTTTTTAGGTCGGTGAGTAAGCACTCACTTGGTTTACAAAATTAGTATAGTAAGTATTTACTCACTTGTCAATAAATATTATTTTCAGTATAGTTTGTACGAAACCACGTTCACATTGTGCTGAGAAATTTTTACTTATATTAAACTTTACTGCTATTAAATGATGTAAACTCTACCCTAGTTTTAAAACTTCCGCCACTCATAGGCATAGCTTTTTTTGATTGCAAAATAAAAGAAGTCTCTCTAATAAAAGACTTCTTTATTACATCAATCTGATTTTTATATCTATGTTCCAACCATTAACTTAAACTATTTCTTCATTTCCCTTGCTAGGCTTTGCTAAAGTTCCTGTGTCCTTTTGATCAGCCTGCTCCTGGGCAGTAGCAACCAAACTTTGAAGTTTTTGAATCGTTAGCTTTTGTGCTGGCTTTTGTGACTTGAATGTTGTAGCAATTTCACTAGCAACCTGATACTCACCTGCAAAATAATTAGCAAAATAGTTATCAAACTTGTTAAGACTATTCTTGTTTTTCTTGTTTCTCACGCTCTTTTTAAGTATCTTAAATTGCTCATAGACGTTTTTTGCATCTTCATACCGCTTAAGTTCAAGTAAGGATAAGATATGATATGGAATGGAATAAGCTTTAATTGTTTTTTTTAAAACTGCCCTATCAAAAATCTGGATACATTGTTCATATTCAGCAACATGATACAGTGCATATATTAGATATTCTTCAAAACCTACTGCTACAATTGTTAAATCATAAGGAAGACTATATATTTCTTTAACAAATAAAATAATCTCTCCAAAATTACCATTCCAAAGTTCTTCTCGAATACGCATAAATTCTTTGAGTACACATTTTATAAAAAAAGCAATGTTCACTATTTCCAAGACTATAACAAGAAAAACTATCCCCAATAAATATTTCCACAAAATAATCCCCATAAAAGCAATTAACAACAATACACTAGTGTTTGCTGAGAAAAGTAACATATTCTTATAACAATTCTGAATATAGGTTTGAGAAAGTTGAATACTTTTTTTACGGCTACTTTCAAACCTCGTTACTTGCAGTTTATTAGTTACAAGCCCAAAGTCAGCTTGCGACTTACTTTTATTACGTTTTAAAATTTTACATAGGAAAATTAGTATCAACAAAACAAATAGGACTACAGAAAAAATCTGGTAAAAAGATGGTAAATAACGACCAAGATACACCGTCCCACCTAAACAAGCTATGCTGATGGATAAGTCTAAGCCAAAAGCTTTTTTATATGTCATTTGCCAAAATTTTTTAGTGTTTTCAAATGTCCTCTTTTCTTCGATAAATAAATTATAAAAAATCAAAAAGAATAATTGACCAACACAAAGTGCACAAATCAACGATATTATGCCTAGACTAATACTCTGATATTCAAATAATAGTACTAGTGCATTATATAAATAAAAACTTGAAAATATTGCTGCAAAACATCCAATTGCGATTTTCAACGTTTTAACCACAACTTCACACCCCCTTTTACTTTGCTGCTTGTTGCTTTTTATAGTCAAATGAAGCTAAATCCAAGCTTTCTTCCATAACAGCTTCCATTAATTTATTATTTTTAGCATAATCACCATTTTCACCTTGTTGCATTATTAGGTATATTTTCCCCTTATAAGTATACATTGCGGAAGGTACAGTAAACGGATTACCACCCTTTATGTTCTCAATGTCGTCAGGAAAATCAAGTGTAACCGGGCGCATGTTTTCTCCCCCATCATCAGAGAATTTGAAGCCGCCTAGCTTACTAGCATAATAAACCAAATTATCATTATCCCAATAAACCAAAGTCACATTTGATTGATCAAGTGATTTAGGGAAACTAGCATTGGACCAAGTCTGCATATCACTAGTATAAAGGGTTGCATAATAATCCGTGCCTAATGCTTCATCTGTTGCATAGGTCACATAAACTCGATCATCAGTTTTGGAGATAAAGGCCTTTGCTCGAAAACCCTTATATTTTAATTTTGAATAAGTCCAATGCTTCCCTTTATCTAAACTATACAAAATCCCTGTTGATTTTTTACGATACGCAACAAAAGCCGTAAACTCAGGGGTAATAATATAACTACCCGAATTAAGTGTTTCATCATATGAATTATTAGGTGTTATAAATACTTGCCGATAGCCATTAGGGACAAGAACCTTATCTTTTTTATTATCATAAGTTACATAGAGTTTTTGATTCTCAGTAAAATACTTCATTGCCCTTGTCTTTGTAGTATTAGTTGGCAATTTCACAGCAATGTTGGTGTTCCTTTTTGCACTTTTTGAAGAATCACTTGCGTTTGAGTTTGTAAGACTCTTTTGTTTGGCTTTGTTTTGTATAAGCCAATGATTTTTATGATGATATACGTAAAAATTTTGGTTTATAGCTAGTGAATCATCAAAATATGTTCTATCAAGGCTTGGTGCAAGCTTTTTATTATTCCCCTGATTATCGAAAATATAGGTAAATCTATACTTATTGCCGCCTCTCCAGCTTATCTGAAATCCAGAATAATATGCTAAGCGATAATTATATGGAACCTGCCATCCTTGATAAGAAACAATATTTTTCTCAGCCGCCTTTTTCAAGGCACTAACCTTTGAATTTGCAATTACATGTTGCTTTGTTGGCTTAGTATAGTTATGCCAAGCATATTCTTGAACAGCAGCAACAACTGCAAAAACAACTAAATATAATATAACTGCGACTCCCCATTTTTTGATTTTCATCTTTTTCCACTCATTTACTTTAAGATATCTCATATTATTCTCTTATTTTTACCGTTATTCAATACAAATTATTTAAGTTTTCTTGAATAATTATCAACTCTTTTTACCTCCAAGATTATTTTTAAATCCGTTTTTATCTAATGACTGGCTTTGACTTTTTCCAAACTCTTAATAAGATTTTGTTCAAATTCCGACGAATTATAATTCATTGTCTCTAGAAATCTTCTAAACACTAAAAAGCTGTCTACTCCCATTAAGAATAGACAGCTAGATAAATTATCCCAATTTTTTATCTTGAATTGTCAAATTAAATATAACTCTTTACCAAAATAGGCCTCATATGTCTCTTTTGACAAAAGCTAAAAATTGTTTTTTATCAGTATAATCAGATTTCATGATAACACCGCCAGATATTTTCTAATTTCATCTTCAACCTTAAATATCGTTGCATATTCCATCAATAACCGAATATTTTTTTCTTTTGCTCAACTTGCTTGCTTAATTGTTTCAGCATCTGATTGATCCCGTGTCCGGAGAATATCACATAAGGTTCGTTCACCCTTATAAACTTTGACCATGTGACCACCCGGGATTCTAATTTCATCCAGACCAATTTGGTAAAACTCTCTTTTTTGGCGGTAAATTTTCAATGGTGTCTTTAAGTTGCGACTATATGAATATAGGTAATGGAAAATTAATTTTATAAATACTAGGCGTTTAGTCAATCATGCTATGTAAAAATAGAGCAGTATCTTTAAAATAGACTCCTTTTGACAAACAATATTGTAAAGCTGCCATATCATCGTCAAACTCTACTGGATCAATATAAACACCGGGCATTAATCTTTCAAGTTACTGTTGCTTAGTCATTTTACTTAAAACTGCACGTGATATTCCTAAAACTGCAGCATCAGTATTTGTAATTTATCCACCGTGAGAATTAATAAATGTCAGTACTTTTTCTATTTGTTTCATATAGCCTCTCCATTTCCCATTTTACACATATTTTGTTACACAGTGAGTAAAACTGAAATTTTTTAGTCATACATGCCGGTTAACTTGAAAGGCACTGGCTTTTTTTATCAAAGTCAAACTGCACTTGCCACTTTTGCTACTTTAAGCTGGGCTTGTACTCCTTACTTTGGCTCATTTAAGGGTCAATTTTCTTAGACAATTCCTGTAGAGTACTACGCAAAAATCTCTTATAGATATAATCCCTTTTCAACACTCTTCTGTACAATGTCTTCAACTAGTTCCCACAGTTCTTTTGATTCGTTCTTGATAAACGATTTCTTTTTCAATACCATTTCTGAGGTCATATTCTCAGGGTTGTAATTTTTATCAGAAACCACTAAATGATTTATTAGTGGGACTAAAGCATCTATTATCCTAGCATATCGCGCTTCAGGACTACCACCCTTCTCAAACTCTTGCCATAATTTCCGTAACTCTTCGGACTGATCTATAGGTAATAATTCTGTACTCCTATTAAACGAAAGTAATTCTTTCTCGTGGGAACTTTTTTTCCCTTTTTCATCATATGCCCATGTATCTCCAGCATAGACTTCTCCTAAATCATGGATGAGTAACATTTCAATTACTTTTTCCATATCCAATTTATCTGGATAATATTCCTTAAAAACTGAAGCCATAATGGCACCTTGCCACTGATGTTCTGCATCGTTTTCAAATCTACCATCTAAAGTTCTATTATGCCTTGTAACCGCCTTAGATTTCTCAATTTCTGCAATAAATGATACTTGTTTTTTCAGTCTATTCATTTTTATACTCCTTTTATAATTTTATTTACTTAGATATCGATGACTCTTCTATGAGTAAATTGATGTCTTTACCAGTTACACTACATCTGTACAAGCTCTTTAACAAGTAGTACTGATAAATTAAATGTGGATCTGAGTCAAATTTTTGGACATCTCTTGGTAGAATTGTTGAAACAATTGATTACGGATTATTTCATTACCTCGACTGAAAATTAGGCAGTGAATTGTCGTTGTTCAAACATATTTGGTGTCAAATAATTCAAACTACTGTGAATGCGATGATTGTTGTAAAAGCCCTCGATGTACTGAAATAGCGTTATTTTTTCACTTTCGAAATTTTTATAAGTGTGTAAATAGACCTCCTCTTTTTTCAAAGATGCATGAAATGATTCAATAGTTGTGTTGTCATAAGGACAGCCTTTGCGGCTGTAAGAATGTTTGATTTCTAACTGTTTAAGGGCTTCATTAAACATATTGCTGGTGTATTGAGAGCCCATATCTGAATGAAGAATCAACTTTTCTTTAGATGTTTTCTGAGTTCCAAAAGCTGCCTTCAAAGTTTGTAGGCATAAATCTACAGTCATGTTTTTTGAAAAACAGTGGGCAATGATTTTTTTCGAATGAAGATCTTGGATGGATGAAAGATAACACCAACCATCTAGAACTGTATAAATATAGGTAATATCTGTAACCCACTTTTGGTTAAGTGAAGTTATTGAAAAGTCCTGTTTTATTAGGTTGAGGAATTGATCCAATTTTTGCATTGTAGTTGGTCCTGGACGCCACTTTCTAACTGTTTTTGACCAAAGGCCAAGCTCTCTCATAATTTTTTGAACTAATTTCAAACTTGCATGATCACCTTGACGATTCAAGATGTAATGGATTTTTGGCGCACCATAGATATCATGAGATTCATGATATATTTTAGTGATTTGTTCTTTTAAGTACTCATGATACAGTTTTTGCTTTGATGTTTTGTGATTTTTAGTGGCGTAATAGGTTGACCTTGGGAAAGATAATATAGTACAAGATTCTTGGATAGTATGTTTAGGTTCGTTGACTTCAATAGCTGCCAACCATTCATCAGATGTTACTTTTTCGCGAATATGGTTAATGCTTTTTTTAAGATATCGTTCTCACTTTCAAGTTGAGCTAATCGTTTTTGTAAAGCTAAGACATCTGCTTGGGTTTGCCCAGTGGCATCATCCTTTGTGTAAAGTTTTGCCCAATTATAAATTATCGCATTTGACAGACCATATTCGTTTTTTAATTCATTGATTGAAGTTCCGTTGTTATATAAATCAACAATTGTCTTTTTAAAATCAACGGTATATTTCTTCCTTTTCATAGGCGGCACGATCCTTTCATATTTAAAATTCTACCAGATCATGTCCATAAATTCATACTAGCATCAAGATAGATAGTTAATTAATAAGTAGACTAGAAAAAGATGATTCGTTAAAATAAATTATTTATGTATTAAGCGTTTTTTTAATATGGTAAAATTATTGTAAATAGCAGTAAAGGAGAGTAAGTAGTGAGCACTCGAGAACAAGCAATTTTATACTGGCTTTTAGTTTTACTATTTCTTATTATAGTATTTGGAAGAAAAAACAATCTGCTGGACTCTTTAAAAGATGTTATCAAATACACGATAAAATTTTTATTAAATCCTATTGCTATGGTAATAATTGCAATTAATTTACTGTACATCTTTATAATTTATTATTTCGTATATAAAGATGATTTGCAAATTTCTTTATGGTATATAAAAGACTACTTAATTGTTTTACTTTTTTCAGTATTTCCAATTGTTGAGTATTTAAAGAAATTGAAATTTAGTGAAATATTTCATGAGAAAACAACTGAACTGTTCAGTTTAGTAACGATTCTTCTCTTTATAAATTCAACGTATACTTTGCCCGTTGTTTGGGAAATGGTATTAGTATTTGTTGTAACGTTTCTTTCTATATTTATAGCAGTCGCAAATCAAAAGGAAGATACGAAAATTGTCTCTAAGTTTTTTAATTTTTTCTTGATAGGTATAGGTTTATTTATGATATACACGTCACTAGATCAATTTCTTAAAAATGTGAAAGATATTTTTTCGTTAGATTTTTGGATTTCCTTTGGAATAGAACCTTTGGTATGGGTATTAAATATTCCTGTAATTTATCTAGCTAGAGAGATGATTTACATAGAAAAAAAACTTATCTTCAGTGACCATAAAAATAGGATATATAGTTATTTTATATATTGGTTTCAAATGCTAGTGAAAAAAATAAAATTTAGAAAATATAAAGATATTTATCCTGTTTTATCTAGTTCTATAAAGGAAGCTAAAGAACTATCCGCTATTGGAGGAAACCGTATTTATATAAAAATAAATATAGAAAATATATCAAATGAGATTTTAATATCCATTGTTAGTGATGCCATATTGGGACGCAATAAATATACGGGCATAATTAATCAAAGAGAGAAGTACCCTAATGTAGTAGAAATAAGAAATAAGAATAACGAATTATATGCATTTTGGCAAGATTCGTTTATAACTCCTGAATACAGAGATAATAGAATAGATGGTATGGAAACTATTGAATTAATAGAAGGAATTAAGTTAGTTCAGAATTAAAAGATTATTGGTTGCAAAATGGTTGCATAATATAGTAAGCATCCACCAGCATAGCTGGTGGCTTTTTTATAGCCCTAGAAGGGCTTGGGCCAACGCAAATAGCCCCTTTA
>NZ_JAIULA010000070.1 GCF_024160875.1 Ligilactobacillus ubinensis
TTGTCTTTTTTGACATCTTAATGATATCACTAAAGGTTACTGACATTCACTGACACATTTCACTTGGCGAGTGAATAGGTCCTATTTTTGTTGCTTCCATTTGCTTCCAACAAGCCTAATGAAACTAAACGTCCCAAATTTTTTCTAACGGTTGGTGCTGATTTACCAATCAGTTTAACCGCTACTGTTGTCGTAATACTATCATGATTTAATAAATATTTTTTAATCAATAAGTAAGCATGCGTTTCTGTTCCAGTTATACCATCTGGAAGGTCTTCTTCCAATT
>NZ_JAIULA010000071.1 GCF_024160875.1 Ligilactobacillus ubinensis
TTTTTCTTTAATGCGGTCATCAATGCGTTTATTCAAACGATAGGCCTGCTTCAAAGTAAGCACCTAATAACCGACCGTATATAAAAACAACGATTTCCAAAGTAGATTTTTTACCTAACTTAGAAATCGTTTTAAGTTTATTCTAAATAATTTCTTGTCTCTTATTTATTTTACCAATCTTATAGTAAATAAGTTTCCAAATCTTCATTTTTTTACGAACTCTGGCAGTTGTGATATCTTTTCTAGTATATCCTGTAAATATTCAAACTGGCCGCCAATTCTAGT
>NZ_JAIULA010000072.1 GCF_024160875.1 Ligilactobacillus ubinensis
AAATGGAGCCTAACGGAATCGAACCGATGACCCCCTGCTTGCAAAGCAGGTGCTCTCCCATCTGAGCTAAGGCCCCATAATGATTATTTGATTTAAAATGGGCCTAAATGGACTCGAACCATCGACCTCACGCTTATCAGGCGTGCGCTCTAACCAGCTGAGCTATAGGCCCATAAATTGATTCAAGTAGATCTCTCAAAACTAAACAAAGTTCCGACAATTGTGTAGGTTTCCGTTATTTTCCTTAGAAAGGAGGTGATC
>NZ_JAIULA010000073.1 GCF_024160875.1 Ligilactobacillus ubinensis
TCTTGATCTTGAATATACTTTTTGATGGTTGTTTCATTCATTCCAACCGTACTTACATAATATCCTTCCGACCAAAAATGACGATTCCCAAATTTGTACTTTAAATTTGCATGCTGATCAAACATCATTAATGCACTTTTACCTTTTAAATATCCCATAAAACTTGAAACACTTAATTTTGGTGGAATGCTTAAAAGTAAATGCACATGGTCTGGCATCATATGACCCTCCAGAATCTTTACTCCTTTATACTGACA
>NZ_JAIULA010000074.1 GCF_024160875.1 Ligilactobacillus ubinensis
TACCTATTCTTTCGAATAGATAGCCCTACACATTTGATTTGTCTAAAAACTTTGTTCAGTTTTCAAAGATCTACTTTCTAGTTGCTTTTTAAACAACCATTTAATTATATCAATTTAAATCAAAAATATCAATATAAAATTACAAAAAAGAATAAATATTTCTATTTTTCTTTTAAGTGCACGGCAACGTCCTACCCTCGCAGGAGGCGATCCTCCAACTACTCTCAGCGCTATGAAGCTTAACTTCTGTG
>NZ_JAIULA010000075.1 GCF_024160875.1 Ligilactobacillus ubinensis
CTTAACCTATCTTTATCTCGCCTTACGGCGACCTAAAGGGTTATGAGTTTGCGATTAAAAACTTTAATTCTTGTTTTGAAACTCTTTAAAACGCGGTGTTCTCGGTTTTTCTTTATTTTAGAAATAGAATATTATCTAGTTTTCAAAGAACAAGTTTGAGAAGTAAACCTCTCAAAACTAAACAAAGTTTCGACAATTGTGTAGGTTTCCGTTATTTTCCTTAGAAAGGAGGTGATCCAGCCGCA
>NZ_JAIULA010000076.1 GCF_024160875.1 Ligilactobacillus ubinensis
TGAAACACTCATCTTAGGTGGAATACGCACTAACATATGAATATGGTCTGGCATTGCATGAGCCTCTATAATTTCAACATCTTTCAATTCACACAATCGACGTAGAATTCGGCCAATATCTTTCTTTAATTCACCATAAATATTTTTCCATCGATATTTTGGTGTAAAAACAATGTGATACTTACAATTCCATCTTGTATGTGATAAGCTATTACCATCTTGTGGCA
>NZ_JAIULA010000077.1 GCF_024160875.1 Ligilactobacillus ubinensis
ATTCAAACTCAAAAAACTATTTTTGACTGCCAACAAGATTCTAAGCCGAAAGTTATCAAAATTTCTAAATCCATAGGCAGTTTTTTTAATAGCTTTTATTTTATTATTAGTTCCTTCAACAGGACCGTTTGAATAGGGAAAGATAAAACTATTAATAATTTCTGCACGATGTTTTTTTAATGTTCGATTTGCTTTTTTAATAGGTTCAGGCATTCCAGCTGCAGAA
>NZ_JAIULA010000078.1 GCF_024160875.1 Ligilactobacillus ubinensis
ATTGTAAGTATCACATTGTTTTTACACCAAAATATCGACGGAAAAATATTTATGGTGAATTAAAGAAAGATATTGGCTGAATTCTACGTCGATTGTGTGAATTGAAAGATGTTGAAATTATAGAGGCTCATGCAATGCCAGACCATATTCATATTCATATGTTAGTGCGTATTCCACCTAAGATGAGTGTTTCAAGTTTTATGGGATATTTGAAAGGTAGAAGCGC
>NZ_JAIULA010000079.1 GCF_024160875.1 Ligilactobacillus ubinensis
AATAGCTATACGTTGCTAAAGTTAGCCATTTATTGCGGCTTTTTAGGATCACTTTTTGGTTTGTTTGGGGTTGTTTTCCCATATTTAGAGCTTATTGCTGGTTTTTTTCTTGGGTTGAGTGCGGCTTGGCTCCCAATGGCTAGTAATACTATTAAGTATTATCGTGTTGAAAATGATATAGTTGGTTCAAAAAATATTGGAATTACAGTACTGCTTTTAGTTTTA
>NZ_JAIULA010000007.1 GCF_024160875.1 Ligilactobacillus ubinensis
CAGCGCCTTGAGACGCTGGCAAGTACATAGGGCTTATAGCCCTGGAGCAAACCACCCGTTTGACGGGTGGTCATGATTTGTAAAAAAGGAGAGATTTTGATGGATAATAGCTAGAAGATAGAGAGAAAAGGAATTTAGTACAAATTTTAGGAGGATGTTTAAATGGATACATTAACAAAAGGTAATTCTGATACACAAAACTTAGATACATATAATATGACACGAGATTCTGTTAAAACGGTTATTTTAGCATCTATGATTGGCACTGCAATTGAATTTTTTGATTTTTATGCATATGGCACGGCAGCAGCTACGTATTTTCCCAAGGTTTTCTTTCCTGAAGTAACACCAACAATTGCCACTTTACTAAGTTTATTGACTTTCGGAGTAGCTTTTGTAGCTAGACCTTTAGGATCATTTATTTTTGGCCATTTCGGAGATAAAATTGGTAGAAAAAAGACATTAGTTGTTTCTTTGTTATTGATGGGTGTATCAACTGTATTAATTGGTCTGTTACCTGACTATAAAACATTAGGTCTTTTCGCAGTTATATTACTTTGCTCGTGTCGCTTTATTCAAGGAATTGGATTAGGCGGAGAATGGTCGGGGGCAGCACTTGTAGCTACTGAAAATGCACCAGATAGTAAACGTGCACTTTATGGTGCTTTTCCAGAATTAGGAGCTCCATTGGGCTTTTTCTTAAGTAATGGGTTATTTTTCACATTAGAATCTTTTTTAACTCCAGAGCAAATGATTGAATTTGGCTGGCGCATTCCGTTTTTAGCTTCAGCAGTTTTAGTTATTGTTGGTTTTTGGGTTAGAGAAAGAATGCAAGAAACGCCATTATTTAGACAAGCGCAAGCTAAAAACTTAACAACTAAATCACCACTTAAATTTGTATTCAAAACATCTTGGAGACAAATTATTCAAGGAACATTTATTGTTTCGGTAACATATACATTATTTTATACATTAGCAACTTGGTCGCTAACTTATGCTACGACGATGTTAGGTTTTTCGAATCGTGAATATTTGTTTTTATTAATGGGTGCAATAATTGTCTTTGCAATTTTAATTGTATATGCTTCAAAATTAGCAGATATTTTTGGACGTCGCCGTGTTTTATTGTTTTCATCTAGCGCTTTAGTAGTGTTCTCTTTATTGTTCCCTTATTTGTTACAAGGTCAACGTAACTTTATAGGTGTAAGCACCTTTTTAGTAGTTGGTTTTACTCTAATGGGAATTGCATTTGGACCAGTTGGGGCTTTATTACCAGAACTTTTTAAAACAGAAGTTCGTTATTCAGGTGCAGGCATTTCTTATAATTTTGCCGCAATAGTAGGAGCTGCATTTTCACCCACAATTGCAACGTGGTTAGCAGATAATTTGGGAGTAAAGTTTGTTGGATTATATTTAGGTGTGATGGCTATAGCATGCTTAATATCTTTATTAACAGTAAGTGAAACAAAAGATGTTAATTTTTCTGAATAGTTAACACCGTGGTATATACAAGATTCATAGAGTTAGATTAGTGTAATTAAAGATTAGACAATATTTATTAAAATTATTGGAAATATAAACTAGCCAGTAGAGTAATGCATGCTAGCGAACTGTATCTATAGTTAGTGGATAGCAATTTAAGATTTCTTGCATAAAAAAGTAGTTAAAATAAATGTTAAGAAAATAGATTAAATTAAGCAATTACTAACCTTTTATTAATAATCAAACATGAATTTAAAGTGTATAATTATTAATTAAGCATACAGAAAGAAGTTGAATTGGATGGATAAAAAAACAGCCGTAAAAATCAAAACGAGCGGTCTTGTTTTGATGATTTTTTCATCAATTTTTGGTTTTAGTAATTCATTAACGGCATTTTATCAAATGGGTTATTCCAGTATTATTTGGTATATTGTCACAGCATTACTCTTTTTTGTTCCTTCAGCATTGATGTTTGCCGAATATGGAGCATCATTTAAAGCTGCAAAAGGGGGAATCTTTTCGTGGTTACGAGGTTCCATCGGAGAAAAGCCTGCATTTATAGGTACATTTATTTGGTTAGCAGCTTGGGTTGTTTGGTTAGTCTCTTCAACCCAGTTTTTATTGGTTTCGATCTCAACAATGATTTCAGGACAAGATGAGACACAAACGTGGCATGTGTTTGGTTTAAATTCAGATCAGACACTAGGAGTATTAGAAGTAATTTTTTTATGTGTGGTAACTTTAATTGCTAGTCGTGGAATTAAAAATATTGCTAAAATTGCTTCATTTTGTGGGATTTTTACTTTAGGAATTGCAGTCGTTTTTATAGGCTGTAGTATGCTAATTTGGTTATTGAATCATGGTAGTTTAGCTGAACCTTTAACTAAAACAAGTTTGATAACATCACCCAATACTAGTTTCATTTCGCCAATTGCAATTATTTCATTTATTATTTACTCTTTATTTGCTTATGGTGGCTTAGAAACAATGGCTGGTGTAATTGACTCTGTTGATAAACCGGAAAAAACTTTTCCACGCGCATTAATTATTGCAATGGTATTGATGACATTATTGTATGTTTTAGCTATTTTTCTTTGTGGTGTAAGTACTAATTGGCAAGCAATTCTTGGTAAAAAGAATGTTAATCTAGCTAATGTTGAGTATGTTTTAATCAATAATATGGGCTTAACGGTTGGAACAAAATTAGGGTTAGGCCATGTAGCTGCAGTTAGTTTAGGGAAAATTTTTTCACAGATTACAGCTATGAGTGATGTTTTTGGTGGATTAGGTGCCGCATTTGTGATGACATACTCACCAATCAAATCTTTTATCGAAGGCTGTGATCAGCGCTTATTACCACAAAAATTAACAAAGATGAATAAATTTAATATGCCTGCAGCTGCAATGTGGACACAGACAATTATTGTTTGTTTAATCACGATTTTTATTGCATTGGGTGGGGATGCTGCCAATCAATTTTATACAATTTTGACTGACATGATGAACGTTTCTTCTTCTGCACCATATCTTTTTTTAGTAGGAGCATTTCCGTTCTTTAAAATGAAACAAGAGTTAGATCGACCATTTGTTTTTTATAAGAGTATGCGCTGGACATGGATTGTTACAATTGTGGTTTGGTTAGTGATTGCAATTGGAATTATCTTTACATGTATTGAGCCATTACTTGATGGAAGTTATTTAACCGCATTTTGGACCGCTTTTGGCCCTGTTTTCTTTGGAGTTGTTGCTTGGATTTTTTATACACATGCTGAACGAAAACACGTTTTTGATGATTGATGAAGTGCGATACAAAAGGTTAGACAAAATTAGATATTTTTATGCTATTAAGGTATGTTTCCGATACTCAGTCGGAGACATGCTTTTTTTAAGCGAAATTTGTTAGTCGTTTTTATTTTGTATATTGATAATTAATGCTTTATAATAATGATACTAAATAAACTAACAATAAGTTAGCTGAGAAAGAAGGCCCTAATTATGCACATGGATTTTCCAAAGCTTTCAAAAGACAAACCGACAATCGGCAAAGGAACTCAACTTAAGCGAACTACACTAGGTCAATGGATTGAATTAGGCGAGAATAATTTGATCGATAATTGTGTAATCGGTGATTATAATTACACTGGTCAATATTGTTTTATGCAGAATAGTGATTTGAAGAAGTTTATTAGTATAGCTGCGCAAGTGCGAATAGGGCCGACTAATCATCCATATGATCGGGTTTCGCAGCATATCTTTGCATATAATGGTGCAGCTTATGGATTTGATCAAAAAGACACTGATTTTTTAGAGAAACGGCAACAAGTTAGAACGACAATTGGAAATGATGTTTGGATTGGACATGGTGCGATTATTCAAACCGGCTTAACGGTTGGTAATGGAGCAGTAATTGGCTCAGGTGCAGTTGTTACGCATGATGTTGAACCATACACAATTGTGGGTGGTGTTTCGGCTAAAGTAATTAAAGATCGTTTTTCAGATGAAATTAAAACTGATTTAGAAAGTATTGCTTGGTGGAATTGGTCTCGGCAAGATTTAGAAAAATATTATATGGATTTTAGATTGCCGGTGGAAGAATTTATTAAGAGACATGTGTAAAAGATATACTAATTAAAATACGTACTGTTTGGTTGCTGAAGATTTTTTATTTAGGATAGGATTAAAGAGGTAGCTGTAAAAATCGAGTTTGATTTTTACAGCTACCTTTTTTTGTAGAAGTTTCTAGTAACAAGTATATCTTTAATTATTCGTCATTGTTTTGTTGTATGAAGATAATTAACAAAGATTTAACACGGAGAGATATTTTTTAACACCATATTAACACCAAGTTTGTTATAGTCTCTATATTCAGAAGAGTAAAAAAGGAGGAGATTAGATGATTATGGTCATGACAGTATTAACAACGATTGGACTATTTATTTATCTTATATATATTTTGTTAAAGGGGGGAGGAAAATGAATATAATTGTTCAAATTTTACCATACGTAATCTTACCATTTATTTTAGCAATTCCACTTGGTTTATATATGAGTAAATTAGTAGATGGTGAAAAAAATTTCATGACAAAAGTAATTAGTCCATTTGAAAACAAAGTATATAAATGGCTAAAGATTAATCAGAAAGAAATGAATTGGAAAAAATATTTATCAAGTGTACTATCTTTGTCAGTGATGAGTTTTATTGTTCTTTTTTTGATATTAAAATTTCAAGATTTGTTACCTATGAACTCAAATCATTTTACAGGAATGAGTTGGACTTTAGCATTTAATACTGCAATTTCATTTGTAACAAACACTGATTGGCAATCGTATTCAGGTGAAACTACGTTATCAAATTTTTCACAAATTGCGGGTCTTACAGTTCAGAACTTTGTGTCAGCAGCTGTAGGAATAGCTGTACTATTTGCTCTAATTAGAGGGCTGAAACGCTCTTCGGTGAATGTAATTGGAAATTTTTGGAAGGATTTTATCAGAATACAACTTTATGTTTTGATTCCATTGAGTTTAGTAACTTCAGTTATTTTAATTGCAACAGGAGTTCCACAAACATTTAGCGGGTCAAAAACGGTTGATTTGGTTCAACCAGTTGCTGTTAATGATAATGGAGTTCCAATTACAAATGCCAAAATAAATGTAAAGACTAAAGCAGTTACAGTTAATGGAAAGAAAATTAATAATGTTTCAATTATAACTAAAGAGGAATTACCTTTATACGCTCAGGCGAGTCAAGTAGCAATTAAGCAATTGGGAAGTAATGGTGGGGGTGTATTAGGAACAAATTCAGCACATCCATATGAAAATCCAAGTCCTCTTTCAAATTTTATAGAAATGACCGCAATGATGTTAATACCCGCAGCGCTTTGTTTTACTTTCGGTTTTTCAATTAAGCGAAGAAGAGAAGGAATCGCAATTTTTATAACAATGACTATTTTATTGACTTTTGGTTTAGTTGTCAGTGTGCTTATGGAACAAAAGGGCTTTTCATTAGCACATATTGGAAATCTTAATATGGAAGGAAAAGAAATAAGAAATGGGGTTACCATTTCATCAATTTGGTCTGTATTTGCAACTGCAACTGGTACAGGCTCCGTCAATGCATCCTTAGATAGTTTTTCAGCATTTGCAGGAATGATTTTTATGATTTTGATTCAATTAGGAGAAGTAGCCTTTGGTGGTGTTGGTTCAGGTTTGTATGGAATGTTGGGATTTGTTATTCTGACAGTCTTTATTGCTAGCCTAATGGTTGGTAGAACACCAACATATCTCGGGAAAAAGATCGGTCCTAAAGAAATGCGAATGGCTGTGCTAGCATGTTTAGCGACTCCACTTGCTATTTTACTTGGAAGTGGGATTGCAGCAACCCTAAAATCAACGTTGGGAAGTTTAACCAATAGCGGAGCACATGGCTTTTCTGAATTGTTATATGCATTTTCTTCTGCTGGAGGAAATAATGGCTCATCATTTAGTGGATTTAATGGTAATACGGAAATTTTAAATATCTTACTTGGGCTCGTTATGATTATTGGTAGATTTTTACCGATATTTGCAGTCTTGGTAATTGCTGGGAGTATGGCAAAACAAAAGGTTAGTGCAGAGACTTCGGGAACATTATCAACGAGCAACATTACATTTATTGTTTTACTAATACTTGTAATTTTGATAATTGGGGTATTAAGTTTTTTCCCAGCTCTATCACTAGGTCCTATTGCTGACTTTTTAACTAGACGTTGAGGGGAGATTTTAAAATGGAAAAGAAAAAAATGATAAATAATTCAATGTTTGATAAATCAATGTTACTCAGAGCTGTCAAAGATTCATTTATAAAGTTATCACCTAAAGATGAGTTGAAAAATCCAGTTATGTTTTTAGTATATGTATCAGCGCTTTTAACAACGATACTATTTGTTTTTTCCCTATTCGGTATTAAAGATGGAATTGTAACAGCAGCATTTATACTATGTGTTGCTATAATTTTATGGGCAACTTGTCTATTTTCAAATTTTGCAGAAGCCGTTGCAGAAGGAAGAGGAAAAGCACAAGCTGATTCTTTAAGAGCAACACGTAAGGAAGTTATAGCACATAAATTAATTGATAAAAATGATAAAAATCAGATAGAAAGTATTGAGGGTACGTTATTAAAAAAAGGTGATTATTTTTTAGTTGAGGCTAATGAACAAATTCCAGCAGATGGAGAAGTAGTTGAAGGAGCAGCTTCGGTTGATGAAAGTGCAATAACTGGTGAGTCTGCTCCAGTTATCAGAGAAGCAGGTGGAGACCGATCTGCTGTTACTGGGGGAACTACAATTCTTTCAGATTGGCTAGTTATAAAAGTAACTCAAGAAGCGGGAAATAGTTTTTTAGATAAAATGATTGGAATGGTAGAAGGAGCTAATCGAAAAAAAACACCTAACGAAGTTGCTTTAGAGATTCTTTTAGTCGCATTGTCATTAATTTTTTTGCTTGTAACAGCTTCTTTATATACGTATACGTCAATGACATCTGTCTTACTAGGTGTTAAAGATTCAATTTCCGTTGTGTGGTTGATAGCATTATTGGTTTGTTTAGCTCCTACAACAATAGGTGCATTGTTATCAGCTATTGGTATTGCAGGAATGAGTCGTTTGAATCGAGCTAATGTTTTAGCAATGAGTGGTCGAGCAATTGAAGCTGCAGGAGATGTTGATGTTTTATTATTGGATAAAACAGGTACAATAACATTAGGAAATCGACGTGCAGCTGAATTCATTCCTGTTGATGGACATGAGATAAGTGAGGTGGCAGATGTTGCTCAATTGGCATCTTTAGCTGATGAAACACCAGAAGGCAGATCTATTGTTATTCTTGCTAAGAATCAATTTGGATTACGTGAACGTAAAATCAATGAAAAACATCTTGAATTTATACCATTTACAGCACAAACAAAAATGAGTGGCGTTAATTACGCAAATGTAGAGATACGAAAAGGGGCAGCTGCTAATATTGAAAAATATGTTAAAGAGAATAATCACCAATATAGTAAGGAATGTCAAAATATTGTAGAAAAAATTTCAAAAAAGGGAGGAACCCCTTTAGTTGTAACAAAAAACTATGAAATTTATGGAATTATATATCTTAAAGACATCATAAAAAAAGGTGTTAAGGAAAAGTTCGCTGATTTACGAAAAATGGGAATTCAAACTATCATGATTACAGGTGATAATCCGATAACTGCAGCTGCAATTGCGGCTGAAGCTGGAGTAGATGATTTTTTAGCGCAGGCGACTCCTGAAAGTAAGCTAGAAACAATTAAGGAATTTCAAAAAAAAGGTCATCTAGTTGCAATGACTGGTGATGGAACTAATGATGCTCCAGCACTTGCACAAGCTGACGTGGCCGTTGCAATGAATTCTGGTACACAGGCTGCCAAAGAAGCGGGAAATATGGTTGATTTAGATTCTTCACCAACAAAGTTACTGGAAATAGTAAAAATCGGTAAACAACTTTTAATGACACGAGGAAGCCTGACAACGTTTTCTATCGCCAATGATATTTCAAAATATTTTGCGATTATTCCCGCAATTTTTATGAATCTGTATCCTAGGTTACAAGTTTTAAACATTATGCATCTATCTAGTCCAACAAGCGCAATTTTATCTGCATTGATATTTAATGCTTTAATAATTGTCGCTTTGATACCACTTGCCTTAAAGGGAGTTAAATATAGAGAAGTAACGGCCAAGAAGTTATTAAATCATAACCTATTGATATATGGTTTAGGCGGTATAATCATACCCTTTATAGCAATAAAGTTAATTGATATGATTGTGGCATCGTTATTAGGAATAGTTTAAGGAGGGGAATATAGAATGATTAATGTAATTAAAGATTCTATAAAAGCTTTGATTGTTGCTACGTTACTGACAATTATATATACATTAGTTGTGACAATGATAGGACAGGCTTTTTTTAATAAGCAAGCAAATGGAAGTATATTAACGATACACAATAGGAGTATAGGTTCAAAGTTGATAGCACAACCGTTTACAGAGAAAAAATATTTATGGGGAAGGAACATGATAATTGATACAAATTTATTTAAGACAAGCAAAGGACAGACAATATTATATGCCAGTGCTTCCAACCTTTCTCAAACAAGTACACAATTAATACGACAAGTTAGAAATCGTGCTGCTATTATTAAAAAGTTGAATCCAGGTGAAAATAATGTACCCATTGATCTAGTAACAACTTCTGGAAGTGGTTTGGATCCTGAGATTTCACCTCAAGCTGCTTTTTATCAAGCAAAGCGAATTGCAAGAGCAAGAGATATTTCAATAAAAAAAGTTAACAAGATTATTAAAAATAATATAGTTGAAAAAACATATGGAATTTTTGGTGAAAATCGGGTGAATGTATTGGAGGTAAATATTGCACTCGATAGGATTAGTAAATGATGTTAAAATGGAAAAAATCTCGCTTTCTAGCGTTCAATTGTTGCTTAGTAATAGCATGACAGTTAACTAAACGAAAGGTAAAAGGTGGTGTTGAATGTTGAAAGATAATACCGATGAGATGAAGAATTTGTTGCACCAATTAAAGGTTAAAAATGAATATGAACAAAAAGTCACACGGGGAAAATTGAAAATTTTTTTTGGTTATGCGGCTGGTGTAGGTAAAACATATGCAATGTTAGAAGAAGCGCAAGAATTAAAAGCAAACGGTGTTGACGTAATTATTGGATATTTGGAACCACATAATCGGCCAGCAACTACTGCAATGGCAAAAGGGCTGAATTGTTTAAAACCTAAGCAAGTAGAATATCAGGGCATTAAAGTAAATGAATTTGATTTAGAAGATGCTTTAAAGAGAAAGCCGCAGATAATCTTAGTTGATGAATTAGCCCATTCTAACATTGATGATACAAAACATAGTAAAAGATATCAGGATGTTGAAGAATTGCTTGCTGCAGGAATTGATGTTTATACAACGTTAAATGTTCAGCATGTAGAAAGTTTTAATGATTTAATTCAACATTTAATGAAAGTTGATGTTAAAGAAACAGTTCCAGATTATATATTTGAGATTGCATCTGAAATTAAGTTAGTTGATATAGAACCTAGTGATCTTATAATGCGACTAAGGGCTGGAAAAGTATATACGACAGAAAAAGTAGATTTTGCTTTAAATAATTTTTTCCAAAATGAAAACTTAGCCTATTTACGAGACTTAGCATTAAGAAAAATGACAATGTATCTTGCTAGTAAAGAGGGGGCAACAGAGAAATTATTAGTATGTATATCTGGAGCTTCAAGCAATGAGCGTGTAATTAGAGCAGCAGCTCGGCTGGCAAAAGCAGTTAATTGTGAATTAATTGGTGTGTATATTAGTAATAAAGATAGCGAAAAAATTCAAGATGAACGGTTATTAGTTAATATGCAACTAGCAGAAAAATTAGGTGCACATATAACGATTTTATATGGATTTAACAAAGGAGAATTAATTGCAGAATATGCTAAAGAAAAGGGAATATCAAAAATAGTTCTAGGCTCAAATCGATCAAACTGGTTAAAATGGCGTGATAGTTTGATAGAACAGTTGAATCAAAAAATTCCAGAAATAGATAAATATGTAATCACTGAAGTAAAAGCAAAAAAAAAGAATACATTAAAAAATATTATTTCTATAGCTTTCAGGAAAAAGATCAATTTATCAGATTCTGTCTGGACGACACTAATACTATTTATTTGCACAGTATTAGGGATTGGTATTCAAACATTAGGATCAAATAACGTTAATGTGATATTGATATATATACTAGGGGTTATGATTACAGCACTTGTAACAAATAGAAGAGCAACTTCATTAATTTATTCGGTTGCAATGCTAGTAGTATATGATTATATTTTTACGCATCCAATTGGTTCTTTGGAAAGTAATTCAAATAATATTTTAACTTTTATAGTCATGTTTATTGTAGCTTTTTTGAGCAGTACATGGACTTCGAAAATAAAAAAGCAAAGTAAACTAGATGCTAAAAGAGCATACAGAACAGAAATATTGCTTAAAACTAGTAGAACTTTGCAACAGGCAGTGAATATCAAAGACGTTTATTATGTTACAGGAAATCAATTAAGAGAATTATTAAAATGTTCAGTTTGTATATATCCCGAAAAAAATAATGACTTAGGCATACCGTATTATTTTACGGATAATAAGGGAAATAATATTGAAGACATTTCAACAAAAGAAGAAAAGGCAATTGCATTATGGGTTTTAAGAAATAGCCATGAAGCTGGGTTTGGAACAGATACTCTTTGTAAAGCAAGCTTTATGTATTTACCAATTACAACGGGTGAAGAAGGTAAGACAGCATCTGCAGTAGTTGCATTAAATATCAAAAATAGTGAAACATTAGATCCATTTACATTTAACCTGCTAACATCTATTTGTGAGGAATGTGAACAAGCGGTATTGCGAATTCAAATTAGAGAAAAACAAAATAAAAGCGAGATGATTGCTAAACAAGAAAAGTTACGAGCTAACTTGTTACGGGGAATCTCACACGATTTAAGAACACCTTTAACTACAATTTTAGGCAACACGGATATTTTATTACATCAAGACTATACACTAACAAAAGCACAAAAGACAGAACTGTATGAAGCAATTTATTCTGATGCGACATGGTTAATTGATCTAGTTGAAAATTTGTTGGCTATGACAAAAGTAGAAAATAATATGTTAAAGGTGAAGTGGCAACCAGAGCTTGTCGAGGACATCTTACAGTCAGCAATTATGCATTTGAGCAAAGATGCAGAGAATTACAATATAAAGGTTAAAATTGAAAATCCAGAATTGATTGTAAAAACAGATGGACAATTAATTGTACAAGTGATAATAAATATAGTTAACAATGCGATAAAATACGCACCCAAGGGCTCACTAATCTCTTTAAAAGCAACTTCAGTTGGAAAAAATATGTGTGAGATTGGTATTTCAAATGATGGTCCGCATATTGCTAAAGAAGTAAAGCAAAAGATTTTTGATCTTTTCTATACTGGGAATACAGAATATTCTGGAAGAAAGGGCATGGGTATTGGATTAGCACTGTGTAAATCAATTGTAGAAGCTAATGGTGGGAAAATAGATGTGGAAAATCTTAATCCAAGTGGAGTTAGATTCTATTTTACACTGCCATTATGGAGGGATGAAATATGAGCGAGACAAGAATTTTAATAGTTGAAGATGATACAGAAGTTGGAAAACTTATATCCATGACTTTAAAAGCAAGTCACTACGCTTACACGTGGAGTAAAGATGGAAATAGTGCAATTACTGATTTTAAAATTTTTAAACCAGATATAGTTCTTTTGGATCTTGGTTTACCAGATATAGATGGAGTAGAAGTCATCAAAAAAATCAGAATTAATAAAATGATTCCAATAATTGTAATTTCAGCTCGCAGCGAAGAAAGTGAGAAAATAAAAGCTTTAGATGAAGGGGCAGACGATTATCTTGTTAAACCTTTTTCAGTAAATGAAATGCTAGCTAGAATACGTGTGGCTTTACGTAGATTAAAATTGATACAAGATGTGGATGAAGTTGAAGTTAAAGATTATCAAAATGGAAATCTAAGAATTGATTATGCTGCTAGAACAGCATATCTAGATAATAAGGCATTAACATTAACTGAAACTACGTTTAATCTATTATGTTTATTTGCAAAAAATACGGCTAAGGTACTAACTCATGGTTATGTAATGAGAACTATTTGGAAAGATAAACCAATAAATGATACTGTATCTTTGCGAGTAGCTATTGCATCTTTAAGAAAAGAAATTGAACCTAATGAAGACTCAACAAAATATATTCAAACGCATATAGGAGTAGGGTATAGTTTTATTCAGCATTAAATTTAATGAAGTGAAGTGATAAAAATGTGGAATAAAAAACATTTATCTTATTTAATAGTTATTTTATTTTTACTTTTTTTAGAGGCGATACATCTTATTAATGGACAGGTCTGGATGCTTGCTGCTATAGGTGTTATTGTTTTAGGATTTGCAGTAGAATTTTTGATTCCTAAAAAATAATGGAGTTGTTTGGAACCAAATTATTCATAAGTTGCTATGAAATTCATAAATTTTCTAATTTTTTGAAGTGATGGTTAACTTATTTTAGATATTTTGGGAGCATGATTATTATGTTAGTATAGCTGTTTTAAATTAAAAATATATTTGAGAGCAAGAATCGGTGCAATAAACTGGGCACAGGATTCAAGTCTCTTTTTGAATTTTCAAGTTTCGGCAAATGATATGTAAAAAATAATTAATGAAATGCTTTACAATTACATTTTATACTGTAATTAAAATAACTTTTTAGAGGGTATGTTATTGACATTTCAGCAGAGTAGGGCTAAAGATTGTTTTTGTACTCTCAACATTTTCCTATCAGTAAAACAACTCCTTATAATGTGATATTAGTGACTCAAATGTTTAAGTGATGTTTTTATATTTATCCTCTTTTGAAAGTGCTATAATTGGTTGTCTGAATAAAAAGGGGATAATGTTATGCGCAAATTAAATATTTTTATAGTTACTTTGTTATTGGCGGTTTTTGTTTCAGGTTGTAGTACTCGGGGGAAAAAGTCAAATGTGACTTCAAATGATACTGTTAAAGCAACCACAAATAAAACGATAAAAGCAAAATCTAAAACTTGGACGTTTAGTAAGGGAGTTAGTTCAAAACAGACCCAAGGACAAGGTGTTTCTAGTGACATCTCGACATCTGTGGTTTTGAAAACAGATGCTCTTTCTAGCTGGACTACATCTAATGGACAATTTATATCAAGCCCAGTAAAGTATCAGAAAGTATCATTAAAAACATGGGAACGTAATATGCGAAAAAATTATATGAAAAGTGCCCAGAAGAAGATTCATTTAATGACAGTTACACAAGTTAATCAGGTTTTGAAAAAATTAGGTTCGGACATCAAGATTAGCAAACTTTCAGATTTGGTTTATTTGAAAACGCAAACAAATGGTTTGCCACTTATGCAAGCTTTTGTTGCTAAAGGACATCATTTATATGCAATTAACATTCAATATGTAGATACTGATCAAACGATTACGATTGAGCGTGGACAAGTATTTACTGATACAAGTAAGAAGAAGGCAACTGGTCAGATACCATTGAACAAGATTAATGGGACATGGATTGCAGCTACTACCACAACTAGTGCCAATGATACTGGGAAAATTATGATTAAAGACGGTTATTTATATCAGCAGCGTTATGACAGTTATGAGCGATCCGTGATTCAAGAATTAAGTTCATATTCATTGGTTTCATTAAATCAAAACGAAACTTATGCTTCTCAAAAAGTTAATGCGGCTAATGTTGGATATCAATTAACACGAAAATCAGTTGCTAGTGGTGATAGTTTAGGGTATTTATATTTGTTTCTTAGTGAAAATAAAATGATTCGGATTGGCGATGGTGAAACGACGACTTACACGAAGACGAGTACCCTTGTAGCTGCAGATGATTTACCGCAAGAGGATATTACTATTTTCGAACAAATGGATCAGAAGTATCCTGGTGAAGCAGCATCAACGATTACGGTTAAAGCAGGTGATCCTTTAGTGGGTATGAGTAATAGTATAAAATATTTAACCGACCCGGAAGCAGGACAAATTATTAGTAATAAGGATGTTACTTTAGAAAATGGGACAGTTACTGTTGAAAATTAGAAAGTGAAAATTTGAGTCCAACATAAAAGTGTCGGGCTCAAATTTATCTTCAGAATATTTAGTTTAGTACCAATACATGCACTAAAAAGTAATTAGTTATGTTTAACTCCGTAAATCAAGGCTAAATGTCAGATTATCTAATTTATAATATTAACACTAATTAGCTAGTCTAGTCGTTTTTTGTTCCATTTTAAAATACTCATTGTGCTAACTTTAATTAAGCAGTTATAATTAATTGCGAATACTTTTGATTTGTTTTAACATTAAACCTGTATAAATTTTTTGAAGAGAGATGGAGAGTATGTGTACAGCATTATCTTTTGCCACTGAGGATGATACGCATTTTTTAGCTAGGACGATGGACTTTTCTTTTGAACTAGAGGCACAATTAATTTATATTCCGCGTGAATATGAATTTAGTTCGCTAGTAGCAGGAACAAAATATACAACAAAATATGGCTTTATAGGTGCAGGAAGGGATGTTGACGGCTATATTTTTGCAGATGGTTTCAACGAGAAGGGTTTTTCAATTGCTTCATTATATTTTGAAAAAAATGCAAAATATAGTACAAACAACAAGGAAGGGGCTTTGAATGTTGCATCAACTGATATGGTTTCTTGGGCGTTAGGAAATATCGCAACAGTAGCTGAATTTGAAAAAAGGTATTCCGAATTAAATGTAGTTGAGAAAATAAATCCATTACTTCAAACGCAAGTACCATTACATTGGATTGTTGCAGATAGTTTGGGTAAAACAGGTGTATTGGAGATTACAGCGCAAGGAGCTAAGTTCTATCAAAACGAAGTGGGTGTAATGACCAATTCGCCAGAATTTTTATGGCATATGAATAATCTGAATCATTATGTAAATTTACAACCAACAGATTTTACCTCTAAGAAATATGGTGACTATGAAACTGTATCTGATGGTCCAGGTTCAGGTGCGTTAGGTCTTCCAGGTGATTATACATCGGCATCTCGATTTATTAGGACTACTTTTTTAAAACAATATTCTGATCATTCGGCTGGTGTGAAGAATGGTGTGAATGCAGTGTTACACGTGTTAAATTCAGTTGATATCCCGAAGGGTGTTAAAATAACAAGTAAAAATGTTGTTGACTATACGCAGTATAAGGGAATTATGGATTTAAATAATTTAAGCTATTATTTTATGGCTTACACAGATACAAAATTAGCAGAAGTTAAGTTGACAAAACAGCTACTAGAACAAGCAACCATATCAATTTTTTAGAACATAGTAGGGTTTCTATCAAAAATAGTAACTTCTGAGATACTGGATTAGGATAATATAGGGTATAACCGCAAAATTCGTAATTAGACATTTGCGGTTATTTGTCTAACTTTAAAACAGATAAACTGGTTTAATAGAGTTAAGGAGATGATATGAAATGCAATATGAAATCAGAACATACACTTTAGCAGATCAAACAGCAACTAAACAATATTTTGAGGTTAATTGGTCAAGACATATCGAAAGTTTAAAAAAATTCCAGATAGAAGTTGAGAGTGTTTTTCTTGCACTTGAGAATTGCCAGGTTATTGCAATTTGTACGTACCCAGATGAAGTAGATGTTTTAGCAGCTGATAAAGCATATATGGAAAGTGAAGAATTTAGAAGTGATATGAAGGGGTTTTCGATGCAAGCAATTATAAATGTCACTTCGGCAATTGTTAAAAAGTTAAAGTGATGCAACTATGTTTTTAATTGATATGTAAAAACAAAAGGTGCAATAGAACATAGATAAAAAATGGTGATGTCTCCAAAAATTAATTTTTAGACATCACCGTATAAAGTTAGTACATTTTTTATTTGGAAAACTAGATTCCACTAACACTAGTAACTTAAATTTTAGAATTATTATTCTTATATATTTGTTGATAGAAACTAATCATCATCTTATGATTTAAAAAATTTAAATTAATTAGTATAGTAAATAGACAATTCACAATATTGGTGTAAATTGATAGCGAACTATAAAGAAGTACATTGAACTAATGATATATCGAATTAATAATATTTTATTAAGTGCAAAGTTATAAAATATGTGGCATACTAAATCAATAGAATAGTCAAAAGTCAAGTTGGCAATAACTTTGTGGAGTTAATATAGCATAGTAAGTAGCAAATTAGATGTGCCAGTTTGACTGTAACACTAGTACGATTTGATTATGAACTATAGAGTTACTGCGTATAAAATATATCATTAATTCAAGTAATATTTTATCACTTATTTTTAAATTGTAAATACTTTTTTTAAATAAGTATATACATATAACGAATGTCGCAAGTATATATAAAGTAGTGTAGAATAATAATAAAATGATAATGCTAGTAAAGGGAGATAGATTCTGTGTATAAGTATCAAATTATCTCACGTAAATTACGTGAAAAATTCACCGACGGGACATATCAGCCAGGTGACCTATTACCCGATCAAAATGAACTGGCTAAAGAGTTTAATACGACTAGAATGACTGTTCGTAAAGCGATCCAATGGTTAATTGTGGAAGGAATAGTTTATACCAAACGAGGCTCAGGTACTTTTTTAAGAAAAGATTATCATAAAAAGGCTAAAAATGATTTAGATTCTTCTGTAGATCGCCCAATTGGTGCAACGTTAACTTATGCAGGACATAAAGTAACCAGTAAGGTGCTGTCAATAGATGCACGATTACCCACCAAAGATGAGCAAAACGAACTTTTTATTACACCAGAAGAACCAGTATATGTTATCAAACGTGTTCGCTATGTAGATAATAAGGTTTATGCTTTCGAGCATACAATTATGCCTACTAGAATCACAAAAATAACAAAAAAAATTTTAGAAGGCTCAATATATAAACACCTAGCAGATAACGAACATATTCATATTGCAGGGTCACATCGGCGAATTCATGCAATTAAGGCAACGCAAGAAGATGTAGAGGCTATGGGTGTAACGCTAAATGATCCAGTGCTTGCGATTAATCAGATTAGTTATACAGAAGAAGGAGAACCGTTTGAAAAATCGGAAGAACACTTTCCTTATGAATCAAGTAGTGTAATTGCGGATGTTGATTTAAGTGATACAGGATATCAGCGAAAATAAATTGAGATAAGTAAATCGCTATTAATATTTTAAATAATTAAACTTGCAAAAAATAATTTTTCGTATTATATTTTGAACGTGGAGTTCTAAATGGATTTAAATAGAGAATTTGATTAGTTGTAAGTTAATAATCTAGTAGCTACTTTCAGTAAAATGAAAATACGAGTGAATTAGATGATGTAAAGAGTGGGGTAACCAAAGAAGTTGTCCTGCTCTTTTAACTATATTCATTTATAAGGAATGGAGTGTGTAATTTTGAGCAAAGAAATGAAAATGCCAACAGGATTCCTTTGGGGAGGAGCAACCGCTGCTCATCAAATTGAGGGAAATTGGCAAGCCGATGGTAAAGGGATATCTATTGCAGATATGATGGCAGCAGCAACAGTTACGGAACCTAACCGAGTAGTTACCAAAAGTATTGAGAGTGGCAAAATATACCCTAATCATTGGGCAATTGATTTTTATAACTCGTATCCGCAAGATATAGAATTATTTTCAGAATTGGGGTTAAAAGCTTTACGTGTTTCGATTGCATGGACAAGAATCTTTCCAAACGGTGATGAATTAACGCCCAATGAAGTAGGGTTGAAACATTATGATGATTTATTTGATAAATTACTAGCTCATAATATCCAACCGATTGTGACATTATCGCATTTTGAAATGCCATTTAACCTAGTGAAAAAATATGGGGGTTGGCTTAATAGAGAATTAATAACCTTTTTTGAAAGATTTGCAACAGCGTGTTTTGAACGGTTCCATAAAAAAGTTAAATATTGGATGACTTTTAATGAAATAAACAATCAAACAGATTGGCGTAATCCACATCATTTATACCAAGATTCTGGATTATTACTAGATAAGAATGAGAATGCTGAAGAGTCAATGTTTCAAGCGGCACATAATGAAATGGTTGCAAGTGCAAAGGCTGTAATTGCGGCACATAAAATTGATAATTCACTTAAAGTAGGCGCAATGCTTGCAATGGTACCAATTTATGCTTTAACAGCTAAACCGCAAGATCAGCTGATTGCTCAAAGAGCGATGCAGTATCGCTATTACTATGGAGATGTTCAATTGGGCGGAAAATATCCTAAATGGTTACTTAATTACTTCAAGTTAAAAAAATTTAAAATGCCCTTTTTAAAAGAAGATGCAGAGATATTAAAAGAAGGAGTCTGTGATTATTTAGGTTTATCATATTATTTCTCATTAGCAATACAAGCTCGTGCTGATAAAAAAGTTGAATATGATGAGCATAATGATTTAGTTAATAATCCGTATGTAGAAAAAAGTCAGTGGGGATGGCAGATAGATCCGGAAGGGTTACGCTATATTTTAAATTGGATTCAAGATCGTTGGGATAAACCTTCAATGATAGTGGAAAATGGAATTGGAGCTTACGATAAAGTACAAGCAGATGGAACAATACATGATGACTATCGGATTGAATATTTAAAAAAGCATGTTGAGCAAATGGAGTTAGCAATCACAGTAGATGGGGTTGATGTTTTAGGATATTGTATGTGGAGTCCAATTGATATTGTTTCGGCAAGTACTGGCGAAATGAAAAAAAGATATGGTTTGATATATGTTGATCGTGATGATACTGGTAACGGAACTAATGCAAGAAAAAAGAAAGACTCATATGCATGGTATAAAAAGTTAATTGCTAGTAATGGAGACATTTAGCCAATAAAAAGGAAAACAATCTGGGATATAAAATCCTGGATTTTTTTATTTTCAAGTATATCTTAGCAAAATGTGCGCAAAAAGGTAGCCGATTGTACTTAATTTTTTAATTCAGACAATTCAAGCCATGGATTAGCTAGGTTATAACATATAATACTGGATAGTGGTTTTTATTTTTAAAAGTATATACAAATTAAAAATAAAGATTGATTTTTATTTTATAAAGAGTATACTTAAACCGTTGATAGGAATAGAAAGCGTTTACTTTAATGTGACATATTCTTATATATTGAGTTCGTGGACTTTTACAAGTTAAATCATGTTTTTCGCATGAATAACTATTTAATCATTTTGTGTTGAAATAATGGTTTTTAAAAAAAGTTAGGAGATGTAATTCAATATGACATTAGAAAATTCTAAATTTGGGCAGGCATTTATCAAGATTGCAGTTAAGTTAGGTAATGAAATTCATTTGCGTTCTTTGCGGGATGCATTTGCAACAATTATGCCATTATATATATTAGCTGGTTTAGCTACTTTACTTAATAATACGGTATTTACATGGATTTTTAAGGGGAATACTTTACTTAAAGTACAGTATTGGGGAACAATGGTTTCTAATGCAACCCTTAATATTTCTAGTTTATTAATCGCAACGATGATTGGTTATTTTTTAGCAAAAAACCGTGGTTTTAGTAAACCGTTAGCATCTGCAATGGTTTCATTAGCAACACTAGTTGCAATGATGCCTAATACGATTGAGATTGCAGCAGATGGAGCCAAAAAGACTAGTAGTATTAGTGGTGTTTTAAGCTATACTAATATGGGTACAGGTGGAATGTTTGCCGGCGTTATCATGGGACTTTTAGCGACAGAGCTTTTTATTAAAATTTCCAATATCAAATCTTTGAAAATAAATTTGGGTGATCAAGTTCCACCAGCAGTTGGCGATTCATTTAATGTCTTAATTCCAATTATTTTAGTCGTTTCATTTTTTGCACTTATTTCAGCGGTTTTATATGATACAACTAGTTTAAACGTAATTAGTCTAATTACTAAATTTATTCAAGAACCATTACGTCATATAGGAACAGGAATTGTTGGTGTTTTAATTATCTATACATTAGCTAATCTATTATGGTTATTTGGGATTCATTTTTCTGTTATTTATAGTACAATTTTGGAACCCTTATTGATTATCAATATTGTTCAAAATACCGCGGCTTACAACGCTGGACATGTAGCTCCCAATATTATTAACTTATCATTAGTACAAGCTTTTGCACTATTAGGTGGTTCGGGGAGTACATTATGCTTATTAGTTGCAACCTTTATTGTTAGCAAGAATAAAGCTGCAAAAAATGTTGCAAAACTATCATTTTTACCGGGAATATTTAATATAAATGAACCAGTTATTTTTGGATATCCGATTGTCTATAATGTTTCGTTGATAATTCCATTTATTTTATTACCATCATTAAGTATTTTTATAGCTTGGTTGACAACGACTTTAGGTTGGATGAATACATGTGTAATCCAAGTGCCATGGACAACGCCAATGTTTTTAAATTCGTTTTTAGCAACAGGTGGAGATTGGCGTGCACCAGTAATTCAAGTCGCAGTCTTTGTTTTAGGTGTACTTCTTTATATGCCTTTTGTGAAAATTAATGATAAAGTTGTGGCTAAAGAGGTTGAAGAAAAGAAAATAGAAGAAGCATAATTCGAATTTGAAAGAGTAATTTTTAAATAATAGTTTTGTAAGTCAAAAATAATTAAAGCGATCTGCAGATATTAGCGTGAGGCTACTACCTGGGGATCGCTTTATTATTTATAGATTAATCACGTGAAATTTCATTTGGGCGCACAGTGCTATATAAAGCAAATGCACCATCAAGATTCTCTACTGTAAAACCAGCTTGTTTCAGGATACGTTCGCCAACATAACTACGTAATCCGCTATGGCAAGTAATGATATAAGCTTGCTCAGGATCTAGCTCGTTTATACGACAACGCAGTTCATTTAACGGAATATTAATGGCATTTTTAAAATGACCATTGTGAATTAGTTCCTCAGAATCTCTTACATCTAACAAAACTTTACCTGTACTAAGTTCGTGCTGCAAGTTATACCATTGAATATTAGTACTTAAACCTTCTGCGATATTCATAGCTGCATATCCGAGCATATTAACAGGATCCTTAGCAGAACCAAAAGGTGGGGCATAGGTTAATTCTAATTCAGGTAAATCAAAAATTGTTAATTCTCCCTTGATAGCAGTTGCTAGAATATCGATTCTTTTATCAACTCCAGAAGCGCCAACACCTTGCGCACCATAAATTTTACCAGTTTCAGCATTGAAAATTAGTTTTAAAGTAATATCAGTTGCATTTGGATAATAACTTGCATGATTTTTTCCTAGAATATGAATAACTTTAAAGTTTAGACCTAATTTTGTTGCAGTCCGCTCATTTATTCCTGTTGAGGCTGCACTTTGATTAAAGACACGGACAATGGCTGTCCCAATACTGCCCTTGTTTGGATGATTTAAACCTGCGATATTATCAGCAACTTGGCGTCCTTGGCGATTGGCCGGAGAAGCAAGTGAAATTAATGAATCTTTATTTGTAATTTGTTGTTTTACGACGATAGCATCACCAATTGCATAGATGTCGGCAAAGTTTGTTTGATATTTATCGTTGACCAAAATACCATTATTTAATCCCACTTTAATTCCGGCTTTTTTAGCGATGGTTGTTTCAGGACGAACACCAACAGATAGAATTGTTACATCCGAGTCCAATATGCTTCCATCATCTAAGATAATTTTTTGACCTGCGTTTTGAAATGCAGTAGCCGCTTTAGATGTAATCACTGTAACGTTGTTGTTAGTGAGCTCTTTTTCAATATATGCTGCCATTTCCTCATCGATAGAAGGCAGGACATGAGGAGCCTTTTCAACAATAGTTACTTTGATATTCCGTTTGCTCAAATTTTCGGCCATTTCTAAACCAATAAATCCAGCACCTATAATAGTTGCTTGTTTGACAGAATTTAATTGTAAATGCTGCATAATCTTTTTGACATCAGGAACATTGCGGAGACTAAAAATGTTTTTGGCAGTATCTAAACCAGTTATTGGAGGAATAACTGGTTTAGCTCCAGGGGATAAAATAAGATAGTCATAAGTTTCAGTATAGCTTTCATCTTTATGTGAAATAGTTACTTTTTTATCTTCAGGATCTATAGCTGTTACTTCATGGAAAGGACGAACATCCAAACCAAAGCGCGCTTGCAAAGATTCAGGTGTTTGAACAATCAAATCAGTTTCTTTTGAAATTTCACCAGATACGTAATATGGTAAGCCACAGTTTGCAAAAGATACAAACGGACCTTTTTCCAAAATAATAATCTGATCGTCTTCTCTTAAACGACGTAAACGAGCAGCGGCTGACATACCTCCTGCAACACCACCAACAATAACAATTTTAGCCATACTATTTCCCTCCTTTAATTGGACCACTCCACTGATTCATACCACCTTGAACATTGATAACGTCATAACCATTCTTTTTTAAGATTCGAGCGGCTTGTGCACTTCGCATCCCTGATTGACAAATAACATAGATTGTTTGTACTTTTTTATTATACATATGAATTTGATCCAAAGGCACATTTTTTGCCTTAGCAATATGTCCCATCTGATATTCAGACGGCGTTCTAACATCTATGAGTGTAATAGCACTAGTTAGTTTCTTTTTTAGGTCTGTAGCTGAAATACTTGGAACTTTAGTAAATAAACTGAACATAATTATCTTCCTCTCCTTTAATATACCCCTATAGGTATATTAAAAAACAATAACATAATTTTGTCAATATTGAGTTTGTCATTTAATGACGAATAAATGAAATACTTGAAAAATAAGCTAATTAATGCGATATTTGTTTTGAAAATATTTTTTACTCGAACACAGTAGATTATTTAAGAGCTGAAAGTTTTTATAATGTAGCTACCAAGAAATTGGAAAATATCCTTCCCAAAAAATATCATTATCTATAAATAATAAAGATCAAGAATTAAAAAACTTGCTAGATTAAGGAATTTGTACTTTATACTATAGAAACGTTTATGAATTAATTAACAATAAAAAGGTGGGAGAAAAATGTCAAAATGGATTAGAGGTATTGCTATTATAAGTATTCTAGTTGTAGCAACAATTATGATTATTGGTACAGTAATAAGTAATCACTTAATAGTAGATAGTACAACTATATTAGCCGGAATTTGGTCGATAATAATTGGTATTTTACTTGTATTTTTCCATCGAACTGAATTATTAGCTGGAACAGGCGAACATTTGAATTGGACGAATATTCCTAAGAGTATGAAGGTATTTATCTATCTTATTGGTATTGTATTAATCGGAGTGGGAATTAGTTTAATAAGTTCACTTTTATAGTGGCTATAGAAATTTATATGTATAGTGCTCTATCGCAGTAAACTATGATTTTAGAAGATTACTGAGATGGAGTATTTTTCTTGTAAAATATAAATAAAAAAAAGACTTGCAAATAAAAAATATTTTGGTATACTTATAATTAATAAGTAAATAAATATAATATAAATTTGAAAGGTTGATTAATTTATGACAAAATATGGTGTAATTGTAGGTTCAATTCGTAAGAATTCTTATTCTAAAGGGGTAGCAGAAGCAATTGCTGCAGGTTTGCCAAGTGATGCAGAAGTAACATATATCAATATTGCTAACTTACCACTTTACAACCAAGATTTAGATGCAGCTTCTCCTGTAGAATATACAGAATTCCGTGAAACAGTAGCTGCACAAGATGCATTTATCTTTGTAACTCCAGAACATAACCGTAGCATTCCTGCAGCATTGAAGAATGCTTTAGATGTTGCTTCACGTCCATGGGGACAAAGTGTTTGGGGTGGCAAGCCTGCATTAGTTGCATCACAATCAATTTCAGGTATTGCGGGTGTTTTAGCTCATCATGTACTACGTCAATCATTAGTATTTTTAGATATGCCAACAATGCAACAACCTGAATTATATATTGCAAATACAGATAAGTTAGCTGATGAAACAGGTAAGATTACAAATGCTGATACAGCTAAGTTTTTAGCTGGTGCAGGTAAGCAATTCAGTGAATTTGCAGCAAAGTTCGTTAAATAATTACAGATATACAAAAAATCCGAGATAAGAGTCTCGGATTTTTTTGTATATTAGAGTAATTGTGCCATAAAGTAGTTAGTTGCGCTTTGCTGAGCATTCAGATAATCTAGTTTTTATAGTTATACTGTCTACGATGTTTATACTTTACTTACTTTTTCGTTTATAGATAATCCAAGTAATTAAAAATGTAATTATAACAAATAAGAGAAATATTTTCCCATAAACTTCAAAGGTACTAACAAAATACGGCCATGCATGACCAGCTAATTTACCTAACCAAATCAGAACAGTATTCCAGATTAAAGTTCCTAAAGTTGTTAAGAGTATAAAACGTGGCAAAGGATAACCGGTCATTCCAGCAGGAATTGAAATTAAACTTCTTATAACTGGAACAAAACGACCAAAGAAAACAGCAACACCACCATGGCGCTGAAAGAAAGCGGCAGCACGTTTGATATCGTTAGGTTTTAAATGAAGAATCTTTCCCCAACGACCAGCTAACCATTTTTCGAGGCGATCTGCTGAAATTAAACGTCCAAGTGCATATAAGAATAACGCACCAATAATAGCTCCAATAGTTGCAGCTAAAATACTAGGTAAGATTTTTAAATTTGTTGTTGTTGTCGCAAATCCTGTAAAGGCTAAGACAACTTCAGATGGTATTGGCGGAAAAATATTTTCAATAGCAATTAAAAAAGCGATTCCCCAATAACCATACTGATTGATGATGTCAGTCAAAACAGTTGTATTCATAGAACACTCCTTTATATATTGTGATAACAACTACACTATAGTAGTGTCTACTCGAAAGTATAACATATTTGAAAATATAGACGAAAGCAAAAGATAAAGTCCATATAATTATGTGAAAAATAAAAGGCCGTGTAAACATCTTTTTACAGTACAATGTTTTTAACGACAAAAACATACTGATGCTAGTATGAATTCATGGACATGATCTGGTAGAATTTTAAAGTTGTTGTGATATAAACCTCACTTTTTATAAAAGTATTTTAATTGATATACAATAGATAGTCCTAATCTTTGAATAAGTACGCCTGATGCTTACAAATTAAATGAGTAAGTTGGATTGTAAGCGCATAAATACGAAGGAGTACACTTTCAATTAGTAGACTAAATAGAGGTTCAAATTGTTAGCGCTTACTTATATAATTAGAGTGTCCAAAAGAATGGAGGTGATTAGATGAGTAATACACATAGAGAAAAAGAGGAGATAACTACTGAGCTAATCAGATTCATTTTAACAAGAAAAACTGTGCATTATCAAGATATTATGGAGTATACAAAAAAATCAAGGAAAACAGTAGCCAAGTATTTAGATTATATAGATGACAGAATAATGGGTTTGAGTTTTGATGTTAATTTAATAAGAAAACGTAATGTAGGTATTTATTTTAAAGGAAATGTTAACCAACTATTGGCATATTATAATGTTAACTTACAAATTGAATCTAGAGAAAAAAGACAGTTAAAAATTCTTGAATACTTGCTTAATAATAATAAACCTGTTATTACAGATGATTTGGCAGATAAGTTTTTTGTTAGTAAAAGTACATTGGAAAGAGATTTAAAGGAGCTCAAAAGAAAATATGGGCTAGTAATTTCTGATAATTTAGGAATTTCTATAAATAAAACAGAAAGTAAGCTAAGAATGTTAATGTCAAATTTGGTACAGAAAAATTTAAGGAAAGAAATAAAGCAAGATGAGCAGACGGATGATTATATATTAGATTTTAATATACCTCCTGAACTAACAGGATATATAGATAGAGGAACTTTAAGTAAGACAAGAGACATTCTAAGAGAGTTCAATGGAGCAGTTAATAATTATATTAATGAGTATGAATATACATCACTTATTATTCATATAGCAATTGCAATTAAAAGAATAAGAAAGGGTGAGTATATCAATGATACCAATGATATGAATGAAACAAATATACTACCTACTACTAATGTTTTAGTTGAACTCATTGAAAAAAAGTTTAATTGTGATATTCCAATAAGTGAACAAAGATATTTGAATTTGCATGTTATAGCTATAGAAGGAGGAGCCATAGATGTCGAAAGAGATCCAAGTGTTGATAAACAATTAGTTTCATTTCTTAAAGCAAATCTTAATGAATACGACGATCTTTTGATAAAAAATCTAGTGTTGCATTTGATGTCAACTATAAAGCGTGGAGAATTTAAAGTTAAAATTAACAATCCATATAAGAAGGAAATTAAATCAGAATTTCCTAAAGCGGTAGATTTAGCAGCATATTTAATAAAAAATCTCAATAAATGTTATCCTGTTCTAATAAATGAAGATGAAATTTGTTATATTGCATTACACTTTGAATCATATATAGAGCGAAAAAAAAATAATGGAATGAAGAAAGTTACGGTAGTTATAGTTTGTAGTACAGGCTATGGTACAGCTGCGTTTTTAAAGCAAAGGTTGAAAATAGAGTTAGGTTTTGATATTGCAATTATAAAAAGCATTTCAGTTGATGAATTAATGAAAAATGGAGTTGAAGCAGACTTAATAATATCAACTATTCCTATAAAATCAAGCAGAAATAATGTTGTACAAGTATCACCTTTGATTAATGATAGTGAAATAGAGCTTTTAGAAAAGGTAGTAAGAAGAATTAAAGAAAAGAAAAGGAAATATGTTCCTGTTAATAACTTTTTTATTAAATTGATTAAAAAAAATTGTATTATAAGTAATTCAGGAGCATCAACACCTAAAGATGCTATCAAAGAAATTGTTATGCGATTAGAAAAAAATGGATATGTTACAGATAAGATGTATAATGCAGCTCTCTCTAGAGAAAATTTATTATCTACTGATTTAGGTAATGTAGCTATTCCACATGGTAATATCAGTCAAGTAAAGAAATCTGTTATAGGAGTTTTAACATGTAAAAATGCTATAGATTGGGGAGAAGGTAAGGTGAGATGTGTATTTTTCATGGCTTTAAATAAAGATGTTTCTAATGAAATAGATGACATATATTCACATTTTTATAATTTAATTAAAGACTCAAAAAAACTAGATAATTTGAATCAATATAAAGAAATAAATGATATTTATAATTATTTAAAAGAGGTGTAGAAAATGACAAATATTTTCACAAGAGAAAATATATTTTTGAATGAAGACTTAAATAGTAAAGATGAAGTTTTACTATTCCTCTCAAAAAAAGCTGAACAATTAGCAATAGTAGATGATTACTCAAAAGTTTATAAAGCTTTTAATAACCGAGAACTAGAATCTTCTACAGGAATGCAAGATGGAATAGCAATGCCACATGCGTTAAATGATAGTGTTAAACATGCTTCAATAATTTATATAAAGCTAAAAAACAAATTAAATGATTGGGATACTTTTGATGAAACAAAAGTAAATAAAATTATTGCAATGTTAGTTCCTGTGAATGGAGAAAAGGAACATTTGCAGATATTAGCAGAATTTGCAGTATCACTTATAAACGAGGAAAAAAGGCAAAGGTTAGAACGGTGTGCCACTATTGATGAAGTATATAACTTTTTAAATTTAAATAATGTGGAGGGATGAGTTATGGATTTTGTTGCAATTACATCATGTCCAGCTGGATTAGCACATACACCTATGGCTGCGAAAGCTTTAGAAAATGCTGCTAAGGAGTTAGGATTAGAGGCAAAAATAGAACAACAGGGTGCAATGGGATTAAAAAATGAAATCACACTGGATGAAGCTAAATCAGCAAAATTTTTGTTAATTGGTTCTGATCAAAAAATAGAAAAAATGGGAAGATTTGAAGGAAAGCCAGTACTTCGCGTAGATATTAATATGTGTATAAAAAAACCTAAACTGGTAATTGAAAAGTGTACAAAAGCTGTAGATGCAAAACTCAGAGAACAATAGAAAGGGGCTTTTAATTATGAAAAAACTGCTATCAGATTGGAAAGGTTATTTAATGACTGGTATTTCATATATGTTACCAATCGTTATTGGTGGTTCTTTGCTTGTAGCAATTACTAAGATTTTAGGGTTATGTTTTGGAATCACTAGTTTTGACACATATACATCAGGTGTTTGGTATTATGTTAATCAAGTTACTAATGTAGGTTGGACAGCAATTGGTTTGCTTGATTTAGTTTTAGCTGGTTATGTAGCATATGCAATTGGCGATAAACCAGCTTTGGCCGCAGGATTTGTAGGTGGTGCAATTGCATCAAGTTCAAATACTGGTTTTATAGGTGCGCTTATTGCTGGATTTGTCGCAGGATATTCAGCACGTTGGTGCACAGAGAAGATTAAAGTTAATGAAAAATATGAATCAATTAAACCATTAGTTATAACACCACTAATTTCAACGTTATTAGTGGCTGTTATCAGTGCCATTATATTGGCGGTACCTCTATCATGGCTTAATAAATCATTATTGCATTGGATCAAGGCAATGTGTACAAATGGTACAAGCTCTGTAGTTTTAGCATTAGTGATGGGTGCAATGATTGGATCTGATTTAGGTGGACCAATAAACAAAGCCGCATGGGCTGCAGGAAATGTGTTATTAGCTGAAAATGTATATACTCCAGCAATGATTACTAATGTTGCAATTGCAGGGATTCCTTTAGGATATGCAGTAGCAACAACTTTACAAAAAAATAAATTTTCGTCGGAGCTTATAGATGCAGGTAGAAGTGATTGGTTTATGGGATTTATTGGAATAACTGAAGGTGCTATTCCTTTTACTTTAATTAATCCATTAAAACTTATTCCATTAAATATGATAGCTGGTGCATGTGGTTCAGCAACTGCAATTATATTAGGTGCACAAGCAAAAATACCTCCAGTAGGTGGTATTTATGGATTTATAACAATTCACAATGGCTGGGCATATCTTGTTGGTTTAGCTGTATGTGCTCTGATTATAGGAGCTTTTGCACCTCTTTTAGTTGATTTTACGAATACAGCTGTTGATGAATTGAGTACAGATGATAAAAATATAGATATAACTTTTGAATGATATTAGTATAAAGGTATGTGAAAAAATAAAGAATTAGTTTTTAATTATTCACTATAAAAGATTATTTTATAGATAGAAGACGTATTAAACATCTTTTTAATTGCTAGGAGTGTGTTGCTTATTATGGTAAAAGGATACTTAGTAAATCATACTCATTGGGATAGAGAATGGTATTTTACTGTTCAAGACTCTCAAGTATTGAGTGATCAGTTGTTTACAGAAATACTGAATGAATTAGAAAATTATCCAGATGCAAATTTTACATTAGATGGACAAACATCAATTTTAGATGAATATGTTGCATTACACCCAGAAAATATTGAACGAATAAAAAACTTGGTAAATAGAAAACAGTTATTCATAGGACCTTGGTTTACACAAACTGATGCATTAATTCCAAATGCAGAATCAATTTTACGAAACTTGATTATAGGAATTAATGATTCCAAAAAAAAATATGGGTATCCAATGATGATTGGATATTTACCTGATACATTTGGATTTAATGCACAATTACCAATGTTGTTAAATCAGGTTGGGATTATTGACTTTATTTGCTGGAGAGGAATAAATTTTAAACGGCAAGCAAAATCAACTTATTTTGAATGGAAAGGATTAGGAAAGAACAAAGTTTATGTTGCTAGCTTTCCTTTAGGGTATTATACAGGACAAATAACAGTTGAATCAAAAAAAAATTTACAACAATTTGTTAAGGAAAGATTGGATAAAGGAATAGAGTTTGAGAGTGAGAATGGAGACAATGATGAAGTCTTGATTCCTTCAGGTATAGATCAAATGAATATTGTTCATAACATTTCAAATACAATAAAAGAAATTAATAAATTAAGTAAATATAAGGTAGTAATAGGAACATATCCAGCTTTTATGAAAATTTTGCATAAAAAAAATTTGAATAGTTTTCGCGGAGAATTAAGATATCCAACATACTCTAGAGTTCATAGAACAATTGGGTCTGTAAGGTCGAGATTTAAGAGAAAAAATTTTCAGTTAGAAGAAATTATTATAAAAAGAATTGAACCATTGTTAGTAATTGCACAAAAGGCTGAAATAGAAGTGTCAAATGGATTAATAATAAAATTGTGGAAAAAGCTATTGGAGTGTCAACCGCATGACACTCTAGGAGGAAGTATATCGGATAATGTTGCTGAAGATGTAGACCATCGTTTTAAGGAATGTTTTGAAATTGCTGAAGGTATAGAAAACTATATAAAAAAAAGAATAGCGCAACGTTTAGAACTTAAGGAAAATGATATTTTAATTTTTAATACTAATACTACTAAATTTAAGGGAATGAAAGAGATAACTTTTCTAACTGATTCGAAAGAAATAAAATTTTCCAAGAAGTATAATTCTCGTATAATGGATGAAACATATGTACCTGTTAGAAAAAATATAATGCGTCAAACTTCAAAGGGATTTGAGTATGCCGATGAGCCAGGATATTATAAGATAAAAGCGTTAGTTGATATAGAACTCCCTAGTATGGGTTATAAAGTTATATCTTTCGAAAAAAGCGATGATACAAGAGATAATATGCTACAATTTTCAACATCTTCTGAAACATATATAAAAAACGAATGTATACAAATTAATTATGAAAATGGTAGTTTTGATATAATTGCGGGTAATAAAAAATATACAAATATTATTAGATTATATGATTCTGGAAATGATGGCGATACTTATGACTATTCACCATTACGAGGTGATAAGGAGCTTGAATTGCCATGGAAGGGTAATATAATAAAAGAAAAAACTGATGGAATTGAGAAATTGATATTAAACGGAAGCCTTGCTTTACCTAATGATTTAATTGATAGAATTGCAGAAAATAAAAATATAAAAAAGATGCCATATAAGTTGATAATTACGCTATGTAGAAATATAAATAGGATAGATTATAAACTTGTTTTTGATAACCAGGTATTATCACATAGATTAAGATTAAAAATAAACATAGACTTTAAAAATGATGAGTTTATTACTCAAATTCAAGGAGGATTTACAAAAATAAAGAACAAACCAATAGCAGATGATTGGGAAAAAGAATTTGTGGAAAAACCTGTTAACATTTATAATTTTGACAAAGCAGTGGGGACAGAAGAAGGAATTTTTCTTTTTACAAAGGGTATAAAAGAATGTGAAAAACAAAATGATGGAGTTTATGTGACGTTAATGGCAACGACTGGACAATTAGGAAAACCTAATTTATTGTGGCGTCCGGGTAGAGCTTCGGGGGATACAACTAGTGTAGGGCACACTATGACACCTACACCTTGTGCACAAGAATTGGGAATTAATGAGTTCGAATTTGCTATTAAGTTGTATGATGAGTTTGATGAAGGGATTGTGGCAGAAGATATAGAAGAATGGCTTTCTCCTAGTATTAGTTATCAAAATCAACATTTCAATTTATTCGTTAATAGATTAGATAACAAAATATGGGATATAGAGTTTGATAGTAAAAAAATTCAGCTTTCAAGAGAGACAAGTTTTCTAAATTTGCGTACCAGTGCTACGATATCGGCATTATATCCATCATATACAGTAAAAAAGGCTTTCATTATAAGATTAGCAAATCAGACTAAGAACAGTATAGATATTACAAATTTAAAAGATGACGGTTATGTAATTGTAAATGCTCTTGAAGAAAGGATTAAGCAAGATTATGTTATTAGTCCATATGATATGATAACCTTATTAAAGAAAAATTGATAGAAAAAACTATTCTTTAAAGAAGAAACTTAATTTAAATAAAAATTAGGTTTTTTTTATATAGTGGCTGCTGAATTAGGCTCTTAGATTTAAGCTATTTGGTTTGTTCGATAACTAATTTTTAAATAAATATCGTTAGTTTTGACGGTAAGTAAAAGTTCCCAAGAAAAAAAGCGTAAAACCGTTTCAATATTGGCCATCATGACTCCAAAATCAATTGAAACGGCAATAGTAGTGGCTGTTTTAGCGCGTACTAACCCTAACCCACATTTGTGCTTGATGAACGAAAAGCTGCGCTCGATTTTTCCACGACGGTTTTCAGCATCCCGGGCTGCCGCATTAGCTACTCGCTGTTCCGCTTGATCAATATATTTGGGTTTGCGTCCCAGTTTGGGGCCAATTATTTTAATACCATGTTTCTTGGCAAAAGCGATGTTTGCACGGTTCCGATATAATTTATCGGCCAGAACTTCATCTGGATAGTAATCATAAAGATGCTGATATCGTTCTATCACATTTTGGAAGTTGGTACTCTCATTAAAGGCATTGAAGTCAACCCGTTCAATTTTAATGATGCCGTTTTGAATGGTATAGGGCCAAACTTAGTGTTCTGTCGGGCTTTTTGCGCTTGGTTGGCCGCACATAAGGCTGTGCCAGACTAACGATGCGATCCTTAACTATATGAGTCTTATTTTGATACATGAAATTCTGTTGTTCAAACAGTTGTTGAATCGTCGCAGCTTAGCCAATTGACGTTCTGACAGCTGACCCCCTTGTTCACGTAGCTCGTGGACGTAACGTAAGTCGCGTCGCACATACTGTAGTTGCACTTTAACCTGATCCCGGGTTTCCTTAGCTGAACGTCGAGGCTTCTTGGTGAAACAAACATAAACTTTGTGGGCTTCCCGCTTGTATGTTCGAGGAATCTGAGTGTTTAATTGGTGAGCCAACTCAGTAATGAACTTTTCAAGCGTTGTACGAGCTTGATTGAGTAGAGAATAATCTTGCGGAAAGCGAATGTTTACCAGTACGACCGTCGCATCCACAATAATTGTTCGATCATCAGCCAAAGGCTGATTCAGCTGTTGTTTGGCCCAGTCACCCATGATTGTTCGCAGCTCAGGGCTAATGGGTGCAATTCGCCTGCGAAAGACAGTCATGGCAGAAGGACTGAAAGATAACTCAATTTGATATTTGGTTAGCCCAATGAAGTACTGGTAAGCTGGTGTATCACGAATCGCATTAACCAGTTCAACATCTGACAGGTTAGTTGCTTGTTTGATTAATTGAGCACCGAAAAATAGTCGAAAAGCTTTTTCGGCTCGACCAACTTTTGACGGAAAAGTGGTGATGTAAATGGCTTCCAACTTAGACCAAGGTAACTGGTTGGCCAACTGAGTCCACTTATTTTGGGGACTCAAAGCAACGCCTAACTCTTGTCCAAAAGAATCGATTGAAAGTTGAACTATTTTAATCCGATAAACCATTTTCTGTACCCCGTTTTCTAACAAATGCATGGGAAACGGCGAATTGACGCCATATCACATGCATTTGTTATACAATAAATATCATATACTAACCATTAAATTAGTTATTTTATAATTATTCAGTATCCACTAAGTAAATTATGAATGCCAAAAGCTACACCGTTATTATCGTTTGTTTTTGTAATAAATGTAGCTTTATTTTTAACATTAAAGGATGCATTTCCCATTGCAATGGATGTTTCAACACATTCAAACATTTTTAAATCGTTTTCGCCATCACCAAAAGCAGCTAATTCTTTTTTTTGTAAATTTTCTTCTGATTGAATAAAAGCAATGCCATTATTCTTAGTAGCATTTAAACTAGTTATTTCAAGATGATTATTGTCGGAAAGTTGAACACTAATATCTTCAAAATGAATTGTTTGAAGCATCTTTTTAACTGCTCGCAATTGGGACAAATCAAAACTTATTAACATGATTTTATAAATTTGAAATTCTTTTGAATGTATTGTTTCAAAGTTCTTATCTTCGACGGGTTCTATATGGGTAATTTTCTTTTGAAAATCGCTATACATATTAGTATTCGTGACAAACCATTGTGCTGAACTGTACCAATTGATAGCTATTTTAGGAAATTTATAATTGATTAAATTAAAAATAGCCATAACAGTATTTGTTGCAATATATTGACAAAAGAACTTTTCAATATGCTTTGACTTTTGTTCAAATATTAAGCCACCATTAAAGGCAACTTGTTTATTAGATAAGTGTAATTTTGCTAAGGCAAAATGCATTTCGTGTGGCGAACGTGCAGAAACTAATGTTATTGGGACAGGACAATTCTGAATAGTTTCAATATTCTCTTGACTAATTTTACCGTTGGAATCTAGTAAAGTACCATCCATGTCTAAAAAAATGTGTTTAATCATTGTATCACACCTTTAAAATTTTTAAATTTGAATTAAACCAGTGAGCTTCTGTTCTTGTTAAAAAAGAATCTGTTATGAGGGTATTTATTTGACTACAATCGCAGATTTTGTAAGGAGACGAAGTATTACCAAATTTATATTTTGCAGAAACAAGGATAACTTCTTGAGATTGTTTAATAACATTTCTCATCAAAGTAGCATCGTTTTCATTGATAACAAAGGCGCCATGTTTATTTACTGCAGAAGCACCGATATATATTTTTTTAAAAGATAGATTTTTAATTTCAGTTAGAGCAGTCATAGAATATGTGTAACGATTAGAATTATCAACAGCTCCACCTATTATTTCGATTTTTAAATTTCTATTTTGAATGAAGGCAACAACATTATCGATCGAATTGGTTATAATTGTTACACCATTTTGCTTAATGAATTCACCCATTTGGACAAGTGTAGTTGATGTTCCTACAAAGTATAGACCTGGTGTGGAAATTGTTTGTGCTGCTAATTTAGCCATATTTATTTTAGTTGTTGAAAGTATATGTGTTCGAGTCAAATATTCTGGAACACCAGACATATTGGTAGCAGCAACACCACCATAAATTTTAGTTGCTTGACCAGTACTGGCAAGTTTTAAAATATCTCTTCGGACAGTATCTAAAGATACGTTAAAATAATTTTTTAAGAAACTGGTACTAAGTTCAGGATTGTCAACTAATAATTTTTTTATTTCTTGCAATCTATGTTGTTGTGACATAAATCTCACCTCTTCTAAGTGTATTTTAACAGTAGTCTTTAGAGATACAATAGACATTTGTTAATATCTGATTATTTTTAAGTAAGTATCTGATACTTACGAAATAATTGCGTAAGTTAGGCTAAAAAATCTATTTTACAATAAATATATCAATTTATTTTTCTAGATTAGATAAATTTAAAAAGTTTAAATTGGCAAGATTTTATTAGGAGTGTTAAGCTTAATAAGAGTATTTTTAGAATAGTTGAAACAGTTTTATTTTTTTTGGAAGCAGGTTATTTTTTGAAAGCAAAAATTTATGTTGTCAGTCATAAAAATTTATCATTACCTAATGATGACTTATATTATCCAATTCAGGTTGGAGATAAAAGGCATAGAAATAGCGGATACTTACAAGATGATATAGGTGAAAATATGGCTGCAAAAAATGCATATTATTGTGAGTTAACAGCGCAATATTGGATTTGGAAAAATCAAAGCGCTGATATACAAGGAATTGTTCATTATCGCCGTTTTTTTGCAAACTATATGGGGAAAAATAAAGTCATGACAGATAAGCCATTTGATTTTATTTTACAAGCAGGATTATTACAAGAAACATTAGCGAAATATGATATGATTTTACCACCAAAAGAAACCTTTTTTGAAGCTAATTTATGGTTGCATTACAGGTTTCAGCATCATATAGTATGCTTTAAAGCTGTACAAAATGTTATTGAAGAAGCTTATCCAGATTATATAGCAGCTTTTGAAAAGGTCATGTTTCATCAACGAAGCGCGCATATGTATAATATGTTTATTGCGCAAAGGCATGTTTTTACAGAATATAGTGAGTGGCTGTTTGATGTTTTAAAAAAAGTTGAAAATATCATTGATATCAGCAGTTATTCTGCATATGAACAACGAGTCTATGGCTTTTTGAGTGAATTTTTGTTAAATATTTGGGTTACTAAAAATAATATTAATACGATTGAAATTCCTTTAGTATTAACCGAACATCGTAATTATTTAACGGAAGGTATAGAGTTTTTCAGGCGCAGAATGAATGATATTAGCAGAGTTGATAAGTATAATTCTAGAAAAAGTTAAAGAAAAAATTTTTACACTGTGAGTAGAACAGTTGAATAATGAAAGTTAAATCTGTGATATTAAAAACACACTAAAGGTTATTGAACAATACCTTTTGGTGTGTTTTTAATAGCGCTATTTTTCAGTACGTTGTTGAAGAAAACTGGAGTTACCAGTAATTATTTGATTAATTTCAGTGGCAAATCTATCTCGAGCTATCGGTCGTAGAGGGGAAATTACCTTCTTTAAAATAGGTATTTTTTGAAGAAGAGCTAAACTAGTACCGGTAATATTAACCAAAGGTCGATCGGAATGATAAATTAACCCGGGATATACAAAAGAAGCTCGGGTTCCAAGGCGTAAAGATAATTCCTTTTCCAAGTTTTTTTTAGCTTGCATATAATTATGCATCCCAGGTGGAGCGTAGTTAGCAGATACAAATAAGAATTTAGTGGTAGTGTTTTCTTTTTCCAAGTATTTAATCACATTCATTACTGGGTCAATTGTTTTGGAATAATATTCTGAATAATTTTTAGCAAATAAGATACCAATGAGATCAATAACCCAATCAGCATCTTGAAGTTCAGCTTTCCAGGTTTGTTTATCATAGAGATCAATTTTGAGCCAAGTCACAGACGGCCACCTAATGATATCTTTTTGAGTTCCACCAGATCTTGACATGCTAACAAGTTGTAAAGAGGTATTGGTGCTAAGTATATCCATAAGACCGTGGCCAACATAGCCGGTACCACCTAAAATTACAATTTTCATATAAAACCTCCTCAAAATAACAATTGTCAATCTTTGCTTTAGTATACTGCTTTAAACAAGAAAACGGAATTAAGCAGTTTGTATATTTATATTATTTATAATGATGAAAGAAAATGAGACAAAAGAGGAGTTAGCTAGAGAACATTAAAATCGTAAATTAGCTAATTTTGGTCTGATATTGTCTGGGGTACGATATTATACGCAACTAACTGTCTTTTTACGAGTAGTATTATACTAAATATTCATAGATAAAATAGTCCAGACCTATTTTATTCTGGACTATTTTCTGTATGTCATATGTCAGTAAGCAACTTAATTAGCTAATTACCGTAAAGGTTTGGGCTAAGTTTTTCTTTAGATTTTCAGCAATATTATTTAGGTCTGCAACATGTTGGGTGAATTCTTCCATTGTTGCGAGTACTTCTTCAGAATTGGCAGAAACTTCCTGTGTTCCAGCAGAGTTTTCTTCAGTTGAAGCTGAAATGTTTTCTAGATTAGCTAAGAGAGTATTTTTGATGGAGATAATTTCTTGACTAATATTAGCTAATTCATTAATGCCATCAATCATTAGTTCACTATGTTTAGATACTTCTTTTGAAGAATCAATAGAGGTATCAATTAATTGCGTTTGTTTTTGACTGTCCTCTAAAGATTCAGAAGTTTGTTTAACCATGTTAGAAGATTGTTCTTTAATTTTGATTATAAGCTCTTCGATTTTCTTAGTGGATGCTTTACTTTTTTCAGAAAGTTCTCTAATTTCAGAAGCAACAACAGCAAAACCACGACCAGCTTCTCCTGCGCTAGCAGCTTCAATAGAGGCGTTTAATGCAAGTAAATTGGTTTGTTGAGATATTTCATTAATTACATTAATAATTTGACCAATGTTTTGGATGCTGCTATTGGATTCTTCCATTTTTTGCATTAATAACTTTAGTTTATCTAATTCGTGATACCAATTATCTTTTACTTCAGTTGCGATTTGAATATTATTTTTATTTATCTTTGATGCAGTTTGAGATTCATTGTTGATATTATTAACATTTGTATGCATATTTTCAATTGTACTTGAAAGATTTTGAAGTTGTTCAACACTTTTCTGTGTTTCATCAGCTTGTGAACTTGTAACAGTCGCAATTTCTGTAATTGTTTGTGCAACTTCACTTGTAGCTGTGTCAGTTTGCTTAGATAGAGTCAGTAAAGAATCTGACATTTCTGAAACCTTGGTTCCTTCTTTTTTAATTTTTGTGATTAGATTACCAATAGAAGTAGTCATTTGGTTATAGTATGAAGTAAGACGTTGGATTTCGGTACCATTTTTATTTGCAGTGACCATGCGGATAGCTAATCTATCTGAAAACTTACTTTTGTTAAGTTTGTCCGCGGATATAATTTGAATTTTACCATTACCTGCATCTTTAAATGATGCAACAAAGATATTAATAATTTTTTTAATAATTCGAGTAATAATTCCTGCAAAAATCAAACATACAAAGAACATTACAACAGAAACAATAATAGATGTTTTGATAATTGCTGACAATTCAGGCTTAAGCTCATTTTTCTCTGTTTTCGCAATGGCAATGGTAGAACTCCCACTATTTTTATGATAATAAACACGTTGGATTTTGGCACTATTAGTAGGTAAAAAAGAACTATTATTATTATTTCTAATAGAAGATTTAAGATTTTTAAATAATGTGGTTTTGGCTAAACTTTTGCCTATTAATTTTTTATTTTTTGAAGCAACTACAATACCATTAGATGAGAGTAAAAGCGCATTCCCGGTTCTCCCAACTTGAAGTTCACTAAGGCTTTGTTGAATAGAATTGTATGAAATATTAAAGGATAAAACACCTGTATGGCCTTGGGCATCTTTGACAACAGTAGATACACTTGTAACGTATTCATTTGTATTAGCATCAATGTATGGTGCAGACCAAAAAATATGGCCTTGGTTTTTGATTGCTCCTTTATACCAAGGACGTGAGGTTGGTTTGAAGTTTGCGGGTAGTTTAGTACTATTTGCAACATATGATCCATCAGAAGTTGCAAAGATAGCGTTTTTAATCGTTCCATTTTCCTTTTCAGCTGCGGAAATTACTGTTTTAATATCATTTAAGTTAAAGTTTTGCTTGAAAGCAGATTGTGCAAGCATTCCGGTTAAAGCTTTTTTAGCAGAGCTTCTAAGAACAGTTTGACTATGGTATACGCTAGCGACAGCAGCCTGTTTTGTGGTATTGCTTCTAGATATTAACAATTTTTTTGTGCTAGCATAAGAACTAATTGCTGTGATTAATATTGGAACTAAAGATATTAAGACTAAAAAGCCAATAATATATTTACTGATACTTTTTTTCTTAGACATAATAAAACCTCTTTTCATAGTGTAACTAATAGTTATTATCGGTAAATTAACTAAAAACTTAAGTAGAGTAATATTTAAATCTAAGAATGTAACAATGAAAAATAAAAGTGGGATAAAAGGTTGTTAATATTATCTAGCTACTTTTAGGTGTCAAATATTTGGATAAAAAAAATCCAGGACTTTTGTCCTAGATTTTTTAAGAAGATAAGCTAAAGTATGGATTAAAAAAACTATTTGCGGAATAATTTAGCTTTTTTAACATCCTCAATGGCTTGTGTACCAGCTAATTGCATATCAATTTTAAGTTCATCATTCAAATGGGTAATAACTGATGCAACACCTTGTGATCCACCAAGGGCAAGGCCATAGATAATAGGACGAGCTAAGGCAACTAAGTCAGCCCCATTTGCGAGAGCCTTAAAGACATGTGATCCACGACGAACGCCACTATCAAAGATAACAGGTACTCTATGATCAACTGCTTTAGCTATTTCATGTAATACATCAAAAGAAGCAGGGCCACCATTTAGTTGTCTACCACCGTGATTAGATACATATATACCCTTGGCACCGGCACCGATAGCTAAAAGAGCATCTTCAGGTGACTGGATACCTTTAACAATGACAGGAAGATTTGTATATTCTGCAATTCTTTTAACATCTGCGGGACTAATTTTTTGAGCAGCAGCTGCATAGATTTCCATAATGCCTTTGCCTTGACCAGCGCCTTCACTGAACTTGGCTAAATTAGCCATAGGAATTGGAAATTGGAAATTATTAATGATATCAGATTCACGATAGCCATCAACCGTTGCATCGGTTGTTAAAATAATTCCTTTAGCTCCAGCTTTTACAGCTTCATCTAATAAAGCATTGTTGAAATCCCAATCTTTACTCATATATAGTTGGAATAATTGTGGCGCACCATTACCAGCAGCAGCTGTATCTGCAATACTGGTTGAAGAATAAGTACTTTGTGACATTAAAGCACCTACAGAAGCAACACCCTTGGCAGTGGCTTTTTCACCTTGAGAATGAGCCAACCCTTGAGCAGCAGCTGGTGCCATCATAATTGGAGTACTTAATTTGTTACCAAACAAAGAAGTTTCTGTGTTTGGATTTTCCATATCTGTTAAAGATCTAGGAATAATTTGGACATGGTTGAAGGCTGTAGTATTTTCCTGCAATGTCCATTCGTCTTCTGAACCACCGCTAATGTAACCAAAACCACCAGTAGGAATAATATCCTTAGCTTTTTTCTCAAGAGATGGTAGGTTTAAAATGTCCAATTTTTCTTCACGATCACTTTGTTCATATCCATTAATTACTGTCATTATAGGTTCCTCCTTTAATTTTTCCAATTAATCTTCTAATGAATTTAGAAGATCACCAAATGCAGGTTGTTCAGTTTCATCGATATTATATTGTTTGCGGTATTGATTTACCATGTCATCTCCAAATGCATTACGATCAACTGCTACAAAGCTTGTATCAATTGGATCTACATTTTGAATCTTAGCATCTAGCACGATTGGTAAATCATTGCCTGCAGCTTGTAATTCTTTAATTTTATCCATAGCTTGTTTCAATTCAGTCAAGTTAGTTGCTGTTAAACCAATTGCACCAAAGTTTTCAGCGGCTTTAGCCCAATCGGCACCTAATAAATCGATGCCATAAGGTGCTTGGTTAGCAACTAGTTTTTCATGTTGAATGAAACCAAAAACTTTATTTTCTAAAACAACATTGATTACAGGAAGATGATACTTAACTTCTGTTAATAAATCAGGCATAACCATAGCATATCCACCATCACCTGAAATACTCCAAACTTGTTTATCAGGATAACTTAATTTGCCAGCAAGGCCAGCAGGTAAACCAAAGCCCATTGTGCCATACCAAGCTGACATAGTGAATTGTTGCTGACGGTTAAGTGGTAATTGACGGATTGCCCATTCAGTGTTGTTTCCAACATCTAGGCCAAAGACAGCATCATCACTCGCATTTTCCTTAATAGCTTTCATAACACCTTCAGCAGTTAAGCCGTTTTGATCATCATCAGCTAATTTATTTAACCAATTATCCCAATTCTTTTTGTTTCGTTGAGCAGCTTTCAAGAAAGCAGTTGGTTCAACCGAAAAATCAAATTGCAACAATTCTTGGAAGAATGATTTTGCATCAGCTAGAACGGTAATATCGGCATCATGTTGTTTGCCTAAATCAGCTAAATTATTATTAACTTGGATAAATTTGATATTAGCTGGTAAGTAGCGAGCAAATGGGAAGTTTGTACCTACAAAAAGAACTAAGTCAGCAGCTTGTGATGCTTCAAAAGCAGGTTTTGTCCCTAAACGTCCACGTGAACCCATGAAGTTAGGATGGTCTGTAGGTATTACACCAGTTGCAGGTGCTGTTGAAAGAACAGGAAGACTGAATTTCTCAGAAACAGCAACAACTTCTTTTCTAGCACTGTAAGCTCCTTTGCCTACCCATAAAATTGGATGCTTAGCAGCTTTTAAAGCAGCTTTAACGTCAGCAATATCGTTTTTATTTGGTACAATTTTTTGAGGGATTGATTTAAGTGGAGCTGTTTTAAAACCATCAAAATCAATTTCTTGACCAGAAAGATCATCTGGAATGATAACAACAGAAACGGAATTTGTTGCATAAGCAGAACGAATAGCTTCGTCAACAACGTAAGGAATTTGTTCTGCATTCACAACTTGTTTATGAAATTCAGCTACATCAACAAACATGGGATCTTGATTCATTTCTTGGAAGAAGTTTGTATTCATAACACCAGTTGCTGATTGACCGACAATTGCTAGTACGGGCACATGATCCATTTTGGCATCATATAATCCGTTTAATAGATGAACTGCACCGGGGCCAGCTGAACCAAAACTTACACCAATTGTACCTGTAAGTTTTGCATCTGCAGCAGCAGCTAAAGCGCCAACTTCTTCATGACGAACTTGGATATATTTTAAATTTTTTCTTTCTTGATAAAAACCATCAACGGTATTATTAATTGAATCTGCTGTAATACCGTAAAGGTGGTCAATGTTCCAATCAACTAAAACTTTTGCTAATGCGTGTCCTGCTTGTATTTTACTCATATTAATCAATCCCTCTTTCAAAAAAATAAGATGTGTTATTTTTAAGCACATCTTTATCATAAACCTATTTATTAAATTGTCAACCTTAATTTTGAAAAAATTTATTTTTCTTGATACATTTGAACATCGTCAATGATATTTTGCAAGGATATTTTGTCCATACGAGCTTCTGCACTGCTTTGAATTTCTTGATAGTAGTGATCCATAACTTTAGGTATTACAGTTCCAACAGAGCAAGTATCTGAAGTATTTGTGTCAACATTCAGTAAGTTGCGTTTTGTGGTAACTGCTAAGTAAATGTCTTTTAAGGTAATCTGTCTAACATCATGTGCGATAGTAGGACGTGCAACACCACGTGTAGAAACAAGTAAACCATGTTTTTTTAGTTTTCCCATGATACGTCTAACCAAAGTTGCATCTGTATTGAGGCTACTAGCAATACGATCACTCTTTAAATTTTCGTCATCATGTAGTGCGATATAAACCATTATATGGGTAGCATCACTAAGTTGTGTATTTGCCAAAACAAGCACACCCTTTCTATTATTTGTTGTTACTTATTTTAGCACAATAAAAGCATAAAAACTTGTTTTATGCTTAATCTTTAATATTATTTTTTGAGATATTAGAATATCTAGAAAAGTAAATAGCTAACAATTTAATAAAGGCTAAAGTAATAACAAACCCACTAGGCCTAATATAAGTAAACAAAAGGCATTTATAAATGAGAATACTTTAAAAAAATGCCAAACTTGTGCTTTATCTAAAAATAAAGCAATTTGTTTTAAGGCTAATAGATTTGCGAGAGAAGCAATAATAGTTCCTAATCCACCAATATTAACACTTAGAAAAAGTGCATTAACATTATTAGTAAAGCCAGAAAGCAAGATTGTTGCAGGTACATTGCTAATAAATTGACTACTAATGATCCCTATTAGATAAGTGGAGGTTGTTGTCTGTGTTAAAGTGTGGATAAATTGGGTCAAAAGCGAATTGCTCTTAAGCGAACTAACTATTAGAAAAAAGCAAACAAATGTTAATAGCAGTGCGTAGTCAACTTTAAAAATTGTCTGTGGTTTAGTAAATAAGGCGATTAATAAGGAACCAATAACGACAAACGAAATCGGAAGAATGCTAAAAATACCTAATAAAATAAAGCATAACGTTCCAATTGATATGATAACAAAAATAGGTTGGACAATAACTTTGCGTGCTGTATAATTGTCAGTTTTACTAGGCTTGATAAAAAAAGTCAAACTTAGCAACAATAAAGGACTTACTATCATTAATGGAGATGAAAGTCTAAAAAAAGTAATAGCTGCTAATTTATAATTTGAAATTAAAAATAAATTTTGGGGATTACCAAATGGAGTAAAAGCACTACCTAAGTTAGCAGCCATAACAATCAAAGTTGCAGGAAAAGCAAATGAGAAATGCTGCTTTTGAACTATGTTAATAAACATGGGTATTAAGGTTAAAATAGCGACATCATTTGTTAAAAACATTGAACCTATAAAGGCTAACAAAGTTAAATATTGAACCGTTTGCCGCTTTGTAGATGAGTATTTTAATAAGATGTTACTTAAATAATCTAGAATACTAAATGAGTTTAACAATTGAACACAGAGCATAAGAGATAATAATGATAAAATCGTATGCCAATTTATCTCTGAAAAATGTGGGGTTCCTAAAAATAAACTAAGAATAGCGCAAATAACTGATATCCAAAGAATTTTATCATTTATAGTTCGCTTAATAAGCTGTTTCATATTTATTCCCCGCGATAATGATGAAATTTAAACAAATATTTCAAGATAAAACTATAACTTTTTATTTTCATGTTTGGTTATTAAGGGAAGGATTGCACCTAATCCAATTAAAACAACAATTGCAATAATATTGATAATTAATTCATACCACCAAGTTGTACTTAAAAAACTGATATCTTGCGGAAGTACTCCAAAAAAAGTAGCGATTGCAGTAATTGCCAAAGCCCAAAAGCCAACAAGCCAAGCAAGCTTATCATTTTTAATAAAAACATAGCTAGAAGGGTATTTCTTGCTGTTTTTTCTAACTTGCATAAAGGCATAGAATATCCAGCAAGTGACTCCGGGGGAAATGATGCCATTTAGATTAAGCAACCAATTGAAGATATCGTTCATATCAGGTAAAAAAATACCTAATAAAAGAATAAAACCAGATAGTAGGCAGGTTAAAATATATCCATTAACTGGGAGACCATCTTTATTGGTTTTACGTAAAAACTTGGGCATAAACTGGGTCCCTGTATCTGAGATCAGCATTCTAGTCATTGCATCTAGTAAAACAGCTAAGAGAGCTGCTAGGTAAATAACTTCAGTCCAAGCAAACAAGTACATGAATAAGTTGCCTACGTGATATTGTTTGCCTAAAGCTTGGAAAGCATAATATGAACCATTCATTTTTAAATCTTCGGGTAAATGATGGGCATTAAAAAATATGCCTAAAGAAAATGAGCCAAAAATAGTTAAAAAGGCGGTCATTATGACTAACATCCACATGGATTTAGGAAACTCGCTTGAAGGCTTTTTCATTTTGGTTACAAAAGGAGCAATTAGTTCGCAACCATTTACAGCATAAATTAACAAACCAATAGTAGTTAAATATTTCAGATTAAATTTAGGAATAATAGAACTTAGATTCATTGGCTGTGTAGCGATATGTCCTCCCAATCCTAGAGATGATATGGACATGATAACAAATAGAATCGTCATTCCAAACATAGCAATACCACCAATTGAGCTAAGTAGTTCAAGTGTATGTTTAAAACGAGATTGAATCGCAATAAAGACAACAAAAACAATTAATGTTAATAAGGCAAAATGTTCATTTGACATGGTGTCTTGAAATTTGCCACTACCTGTAATAGCCCACCCTATACCAACGACAACGGAATTAGCGGTATCAACAACATAAGGAATAGATGCAGCCCAGTACGTCCATGCAGTGAAATAGCCTAAGAATTCACCATTCGTACCTCTAATCCAAGAACTAAGTCCGCCGCCTTCTTTATTAAAGATTGAGCCTAGTTGTCCCACCATTAGCGAATAAGGGATAACATATAAAAAAAGCATCAAGACCCAAGATGTTATAACGCCCATACCTTGATTCTTGAAATTATAAATTAAATCATCAAACCCAATAACTGTGACAAAACTCATCAAAGCTAGTGTAGGCCAGCTGATATAATGAGACTTAGTGGATAAATTTTCTTCCATAATAAAACAAACCTCGCTTAAAATAGACTATTTTAATATAAGTTAGGGATAAAAACTTTAAATTCTTTTTATCTCCGAATTTTTAGTGTCCCAAGACAGCTAGTGTACTTTGCCTTGTACTCCAGATGACATTAATGCTTCTTAGATAACTGCCATTTAGTTCACTATCCTTAATAATAGCATAGCCCCTTAATATTGCGAGGAATATTTATATATTTAATTAATTGATGCTAGGAACTAGTAGAATTACAATTTCTTTATAAGCCACATATCACAAGCGCTATGAGCAGTACCAGAAAGTGGTTGTGGAATTTCTTGAAAATCAAACTTTTGATAAAGATGTACGGCACTGGATAAATTTTTAAATGTTTCCAGATACAAACTTGTATATCCCATTTTTTTAGCATTTTCTTCTACCAAATTAATAATTTTTTTCCCAAATCCATAGCCACGAGCTTCAGGAAGAAAATAAAGTTTTTGTAGTTCAGCAATACCAGCTTGATTTAAAGGGGCTAAACCACCACCACCAAGGATTTGATTATTATGTTCAATAACCCAATAATGTGCCTTATCAGGTTGTGAATTATAAAATTCAGCTAGGGTGTCTAATTCAGGATCATAGTACGCAGTTCCAGGAATATTGTTACCAAATTCCGTAAGTGTTGTTTGGATAATATTTTTAATTGCTACATTGTCTTGTGGTCGAATATCGCGTAAAAACAAAATAATCACTCCCATATCTATAATAAATTGTATTTTAGCAGAATATATAATTAAACAAAAGAAATATATCCGAAATTTTGAAATGGGATGTTAAAAGTAAACTTATTAAGTTAAAGTTGACTAATATTTAATCTATAAACGAAGTTATCAAAAAAGCGATTGTTTAGAGTTAGCTTATAATGCTAACTTTAAACAATCGCTTTTGTCTTTTACTGTACTAGATGCAATAGACTATTATTTAGTTTTCAGTTTTAAAGTTATCAGCAGTCTTTTTAAGGTCTTCTGCAGTAGTTTGTAATTCGGCTACGTGAGTAGTAAATTCCTCCATTGTTGCTAAAACTTCTTCAGAGTTGGCAGATACTTCCTCTGTTCCGGCTGAATTTTCTTCAGTTGAAGCTGAGATGTTTTCCAAATTTTCCAAAACAGAACTTTGAACATTAGCTATTTGTTTGCTAGCAGCTTCTATTTCTTGAATGTCCTGGTTTAGTTGCTTATTCAATTGGTAGACATCTTTCGATGAAGTGATTGCTTGCGTGATTAATTTGCTTTGTTTCTCACCACCAGCGACAGAAGAAGAGGTTCTTTGGACCATTTCTTCAGAATCAGTCCGGATTTTTTCAACAATTTCACCAATCTCTTTAGTTGAATCTTTTGTTTTATCGGATAATTTGCGAATCTCAGTTGCAACGACGGCAAAACCTTTACCGGCTTCTCCAGCACTTGCAGCCTCAATCGAAGCGTTTAAAGCCAAAAGATTAGTTTGGCGAGAAATGTCATTAATAACATTAATAATTTTACTAATATTTTGAACCTGGTTGTTTAATTGTTCCATACTGTGCATAAGTTCTTCCATTTTACCAAGCTCATATTTCCAATTAGATTCTACTTCCCCAGAAATTTCAATATTTTGCTGATTCATATCACCAGAATGAGCAGAACGAGCTGTCATTTTTTCAACTTCTACACGTAAATTATTAATAATTTTTGATAAGTTCTTTAGTTGGGAAACACTACTTGCTGTTTCTTCAGCTTGAGAACTAGTAACTTCTGCGATTCCAGTAATTGTCTGAGCGACTTCTTCGGTTGCTTTATCAGTTTGTTTAGAGAGCTGGAGTAGTGATTCAGAACGTTGAGCAACAGTATTACTACCATTTTTTACATCTGCAAGTAAAGCAACAACCGAATCTACCATTTTGTTGTAGCGATAGGCAATTTGATTAAATTCTTGTCCATCTTTTTCAGGTGCTGCCATTTTTTGCCCAACACGTGAAATATTCATTAATAATGCTGGAGAATAGTGTTCTTTAACTGGTTGGATTTTTTCAAAGTGACCATCACCAGCTTTTTCAAAACGTGCAATAAATACTTTTGCTGTTGAACGTAATGAACGTCCAAAGTAAACGCTAAGTAAGAAAACAATAAAAATCATAAACAATGCTACAATTACGGAAATAATAATAAGTGCATGTAATTCAGTGTTGGAGTCGTTGTGTTCGACTACAGCAAAGGCCCAAGTTATACTGTTTGAACTCGTGCCACGATTATAGTATATCTCGCCAATATTACTATCGTTTATATGCAAGGTACCAGAATTCTTTTTGGCAGCAGCTATTTTTTTAAATATCTCTTTTGATTTGATGCTTTGTCCTGCTTTAAAGGTATAATTTTTAGATTTACCTTGCGAAACAATAACAGTTCCATCTTTTGAAACCAAAGTAACGCTACCAGTACGTCCTATTTTTAATACAGAGACAGTTTTTGCAACATTTGCATATGAAACATCTATACCAATAACACCAACCTGGCCACTGCTATTTTTAACCATGATTGAAGCTGTGGTAACCATTTGTCCAGAACCTGCATCTTTATAAGGTGTAGTCCATACAACTTTTCCGGGAGATGCTATAGCTTTTTTGTACCAAGGCCGAGTGCGAGGATCATAGCCTTTAGGTAAAGTAGTAAAGGTAATCATTTCACCTTGAGAGGAGCCAAACTCCAACTGTTTAATTTGCGAATTCCCAATTTTGGTCATTTTTAAATAGTTTCTAATTTTAGTTGAATTAAAAGTTTGGCCATCAAACAATGACGTTGCAGCTAGATTTTTTAACGCAGATTCTGTTGAATTACGCAGATTGGCTCTATCTGACATGACCGCAGAAGTAGCACTTTGTTGGCTTAATAAATTACGCTTTGTTAGTAAATCACTGGTTGTTATATATGAACTAACCAACATGACAACGATTGTTAATAGAGTAATAGCAATTAGTAGGACGCTGACGTAGCCACCCATACTACGGCTTTTTTTCTTTTTCATAATATTTTTCTCTCCCTTTAAGCATTAAATAATTAAATGCAACAATAGAAACATTATCGACTGTTTTTTTAAATAGTTAAGGCTTTTGTTTTTGAATAATAAACTAGTTTTAAGCAGCAAAATTGCTTCGATAGGGTTTTCATTGCTATAATTAAAGTATTCTAAAAGACAAAGGAGGAGTTTATATGAGTTCAGAAAAAAAGTTTGAAAATACAAAAGACAAAGTATTTGGTAAAGCAAAAGAAGTTGGGGGAAAAGTTACCAGAGATAAAGAACTTGAAAGCGAAGGAAAAGTGCAAAATGCTTTTGGCAAAGTCAAAGAAAAAATTGATGATGCGAAGGATACTGCGAAAGGGGCTTTAAAAGAAGCTAAGGAAAAACTGGCAAAAAATGATAAGGAATAATATCAAACGACAAACCTCTTAATTCTATTGTGAAAATTCAACAAATAGAATTAAGAGGTTTTTGAATAAAAAACTATGTAGGAGTTAAGTGACAGCTTAGTTATTAATAATGTTAAACCCATAATTTTGGATATGTTGTTTTAACAGTTTTAAGTAAAGTGTGGCAGTTGTACTTAGTTCGATTTTTTTGTGCTTTAAGTAACCCAAAGTCATGCTATCTTTCACATTTAATGGAATAGCGACAATTTTTTCATCATTTAATTCACTACTTATGATACCTGAACTAATAGTGTAACCATTTAATCCCACCATTAGATTAAAAATAGTTGCACGATCACTAATTTGAATTGATTTTTTGTGTTCTAATGTACTTAAAATTTCTTCTGAAAAATAAAAGGAATTAGTATCTCCTTGTTCGTATGAGAGATAAGTATAGTCTTCGAGGTCAGAAAGTGTAAGTTGCTTTTTTTGTGTTAGTGGATTATCACGACCAACAAAAACATGAGGTTTTGCAATAAATAAAGGAATAAATTCCAGATTTTTTTCCGCAATAAGCCGAGTTAAAACGGTTCTATTAAAATCATTTGTATAGATGATGCCCAACTCACTGCGAAAGGTTTGAATATCATTCAAAACATTTTCTGTTTGTGTTTCACGCAAGGTGAAGTTATATTCATCTTCACCAATTCTTTTAACCAACTCAACAAAAGCATGAACAACAAAAGCGTAATGTTGACCAGAAACACTGAAAATTTTTTTTCGGATGATATCTTTACCAAAACGTTCATCTAATAGATTAACTTGATCTAAAATGCCTCTTGAATAGTTAATGAATTCACGACCTTCATCTGTCAAAGTAATGCCTAACTTACTTCGATAAAAAAGTTGGATTTTATATTCTTTTTCTAGTTCTTTCATTGCTTGTGAAAGAGAGGGTTGGCTGATAAATAACTGCTTAGCAGCTTCATTAATTGAACCTGTTTCAGCTATTTTTTCCAGATAGTGTAATTGCTGGATGCGCATAATTTATCTCCTTTACGTTATAGGTAATACCTATTATATCACTAAATTAAAAAGTATTATCTAATATAAACTAGATTTGTTACACTGTATTCAAGTTAAATTTTTAGGAGGAAATTATAGATGACTGTAGACAGATTTCAATTAGTAGGTTCATTATTACGTTCACCAGAATTATTAGAGTATAAAAATAAAATTGAAGAACGAGATGATATTAAATATCCATTTTATGATGATTTTAAAGGTTATCAGGAAACGGAAACAACCGCAATTACCAAGATTATCAACGATCAATTAGAACATGGAATCAGTGTCATAACAGATGGAGAATATTCCAAATCAATGTGGCATCTTGATTTTATTTGGGGATTTTCTGGTATCGAACGTTACATTACGGATCATGGCTATACGTTTGAGGATTTAGACGGCGGTCATTTTGAAACACGGAAAGATATTGGTATTCGAATCACAGCGCCTTTATCAGGAAAAAAGCATCATTTTATTGATATTTTTAAAGAAGTACAGGCACAAGCAAACAATCAACCAGTTAAAACAACTGTTTGGGGAGCAGCGCATGCGATAACAGAGCTAACTGTTTTTGATAAATTGTATGGAAAAGGGCAGATTTATGCAACAAAAGATGAATTGAAAGCCGGCGTTCTTACAGCTTATAAGGAGTTTTTAGATGATTATGTTGCTGCCGGGGGAAAAATCATTCAATTTGATGATTGCTTATGGGAACTTTTTGCAGATGATAATAAACAAAGTTTTTTTGCAGACGGTAATGATAAACTTGAAGATTTAGCTGATGAGTTTATTGCTATTAATAATGAAGTAATTGATTATGGACATGAATTAGGTTTGAAGGTTTGGACGCACAATTGTCGTGGAAACTATGAAAGCCGGCATGCAGCAGGAGGCTCTTATAAAGCAATTGCTGAAAAGTTCTTGCGTGATCAGCATTATGATCGCTTTTTCTTAGAATGGGATGATGAACGTGCTGGTGATATTTCAGCACTTGAGGTCTTACGAGATAAAGCTAATGTAGAAGTGGTACTTGGATTGCTTTCAAGTAAAACTAATACGCTTGATAACGAAAAAAGGGTATATGATTTACTAGATAAAGCAAGTAAAATTATTCCAAAGGAGCGGTTGTATCTATCACATCAATGTGGATTTGCTTCATGTGATTCTGGAAATGAATTAACAATTGAACAACAGTGGGCAAAAATTGAACAAGGGCAAAAAATTGCGAAAGATTTTTGGAGTACAGTAGTTGTTAAATAATAGAATGATAGTTTGAGCTATAAAGTAATACCTATAAAGAAGCTAAGATTAATTCTGAATATAAATTATAAGAACTGGATCATAATGGAATGAAAGACTTCCATTATAATCCAGTTCTTATTTTTATTACGAGATTGTATTTTCTTTTAAAACTAACTTTTTCCAAACTTACTCTTACGATTAGTCAAGAGCTTTTATAATAAAATCTTTAATTGCGTATATTGATAGATACTACAGTTTCATTACGAGTATCAACCAAAGATTCAATTTGGTTAAATAAAGCTAATAACCAACCAAATGCAAGAAGAAAAGCAATTATTTCAAAAGCAGTAAGCGAAAAATAACCGATAAAGCGGAATAAAATTTCAGCAACTACTAATGATAGCCCTACACCGTATGAAAGATATAAAAACTCACGTGTAATATTGGGTAACAACCAACGAATACCTAGAATTAACATAAGAATAAAATAAATTAAAAAGAATGCGACTCTATCATGTAGCATATGAGATGAAGCATTGTTTGGGAAAACCCCGACTAAAGCCAAATTAATTGCTACTAGTGTTAGCAAAATACGTAGAATAAAAGTTCTCCATGTGTGATGGAAAACGGTATGCAAAACAACAAATAGATAATCAATTAAAGCAAGCATTAGGAGGGCAGACAAAATTAATGTAGCATTAAACTGCCAACCACCAGAAGCTTTGTTAGTCCCTAGAAAACTGAGGTTATGCTGCCACCAATAGCGATTTGTATTAACTGCCATTGAAATAACAACTCCGCTAATGATAACTAAGGTAAAGACCGTTGATAGAATGCTCACATCAATGATTAACGCAAAATAAATCATTGATAGATTTACAAACATACAGAAAATAAATAAAATAACACTAGCGGTAAAACAATCAAATGTAGCACCTTTGAATAAAATACCTAGCAACCACATGCAACCACTCAACAGTAAAATTAAAATTAGTGCAAAAGATGCAACAATTACTGGAAAATTACGCCAATAAATGTTTTTAGCAAAAGTGTTATGTGGATTGTTTCTATCTAAGATGAAAAAAAACATGAAAAAAAGTGTTCCTAAAAGGCCGCCGATGATGATAATGCTGGTTGCTAAGGAATAATTGCCAGTTAGTTTGACTGAATACATCTTTTCCCAGTTGCAATAAATATAGTAACCTAAACTTGTTAAAAAAGTAATTAATAGTATCCAAAGTCGAAATTTTTTTTGTAGAAAATCTGAATTTGAATCTTTAAATTGAACTAATAATTCACCCCTCCGAATACTGAGAACTGCTGTTTTTTTATTTTCTAGTTGAAGCTTATTAGAAATATCAGCAGGAATATTCAATTGAAAATCTTTATTTTTCATTCTTCCCCTCCATAGTAAAGCATTACTTCTATTATACCAAAATTAAAATAGATAGATAAAGAAGTTTGGGATTTTGTAAATACAACAAAAAACCTCTTTCAATAGTTAGTGTTAACTTGAAAGAAGTTTTTATATAATATTAGTAAAAATAGTTAATTTAAAATAGATTTTACAAAATCAGCAAAAGACTTTTCACCCGTACCCATTTTCACTACGGTAAAACCATGATATGAGTCAGGATAGCGGCATACAGTAACTCGAACAAAGGCTTCAGTTAGATGTTGTGCAAAATTTTCGGCTTCATCACGTAAGCTATCAAATTCGGCTGTATGAATTTCTGTTTCAGGGAAATTGCGTAATTCATCTTGTGTAGCTAAGATTGGAGAAATTAAACAATTACCTGTTAATTTTTGGGTGGAATCACTTAAATAAAATGAATTCATTAAACGTGATTCTTCAACTGGTATTCCTTGACCGTTAGGGTAATTTTTTTTAGCAGCATCAGTATCCAAATCAAGTACTGGGAAATCCAGTAAAAGTTTATCAGCTAGTTTAAGTTGCTTTCTTTTAGCAAGCAACTGCGTTGTAACGGCCAGATTGCCACCAGAGCTATGTCCCATAACAACTAGCTTTTGTCCTATAGAACTAAAGTCTTTATAGTGTTCTTGAACATAGCTAAAAGCTGCAAATGAAGCATTGACGGCAGAAGGAAATGGATGTTCAGGAGCTAAAGGATAGTCAACATCAATTACTGTGTAATTAGTAGCAAAAACGAGTGATTTTACAAAAGCATGATCATGTCTAGTCCAATGATGCATAAAGCCGGAGCCGCGAAAGTTCAAAATGACACCTTGGCTTGGCAGATAGGCGGGCTTATAAACCAAAAGAGCGACAGGATCTTGATTTGAAACATTAACAATTACCTTAGTTTGAGTTAAATTTGTTTGCTGTTGTTCTGGTAGTGGAAATACTTGTGAATCATTACGTTCACGAAGTTTTTTAGCTTGTGCTAGTAATTCTTCTTTACTCATAATAGGTTACCTCTTTTTTGAATGTTCTAGCCAGATAAAGGCTGCTTCCAATTGTTTATCCCAAAAATCCCAATCATGAATACCATCTTCTGCAATCCAAGTGTGATTAGTTGTAATTTTTTTTGTAAGTAGATTACTAAAATCGACATTTTGTTTATACAAGGGATCTTGTTTACCACAAGTAGTATAGATCTTTAAAGGCCATTTTTTAGCATCATAGTTAGCTAAACTAGCGACTAACGACAAAGGTGGAGCTGTTAAGTCTTGATCATGAAAGACCAAATCAAAATCGGGCATGGCAAAAATATCTCGTTTTTGATAAAAATCTGCAAGATCAACTACACCAGATAAAGAGATAATATGACTAAACTTCTCAGGTTGGTTTAATCCCCATTTTAAAGCGCCATATCCGCCCATAGAATTACCAATGACAACATTATCATTTCTATTTTCACTCAACGGAAATAATAAGCGCATGCGTTTAACAAGTTCATCGGTAATAAAGTCCCAATAGTTAGGGCCAAAAGTCATATTATTATAAAAACTGCGATTAACATCAGGCATGACAATTGCATAACCGTACTCAGTGGCATAGCGTTCTAAACCAGTCATTCGATACCAATCAGTAGCATCGCCAGAAAGTCCATGCAAAAGCCAAACTGTTTTTAAAGGTGTCTTATGGAGTGCTGCATAATCAACGCTGCCATCGCTTTCTCTTTTTTCAGGTACAATAACATTTACTTCAGTCATTTTGTTTAAAGTATTAGAAAAGTAATGTAAATTTATAAAAGCCATATTAATTCTCACCCACTACTAAAATATTTTGTGATGTTTCATTTGTGATTTCGTTAATTGAAAAATGATAATTATTAAGACTAGCATGCAAAATAGCTTTGACACAACCAGCTTCATTTGAACGTACTATTTCTAATATGCCATCATCTAATAATTTTGCAGTTACTTTGCCCGTTAATTCAAAAGCGGCTGAAGTATTTCTATATTCTAATAATTTTAGTAATTGTGCAACGACAGGTTTTTGTAAAGCTGAATTTATTTCAGCTTGGTCATAAAAATGTCGATTTATATCACGACCTTCTTTAGTTTCTTCAACTAAATCAATGTCGTTTTTACCAGCTAATAAACCAACATAATATATTTGAGGAATACCGGGGGCAAAAATCTGAATAGCTCGAGCTAATAAGTAGGCTGCGTCAGAATTACCAACTGCCGAATAAAATGTTGTATTTAACTGATAGATATCCAGATTGTGGTAGGCAGAACTTGAGTAAGCACGTTTAACATTTGCGCCTACTTCATAAAGACGATTAACCGTATAGTCAAGTTGTTCATCGCTCAAAATCCCCTTACCATCGACCACGCCGATTCCATCATGGGTATCTAACGTAGTGAATTGATGCATACTAGCTTGATTGAGCCATGAGACTAAAGCATCCCCTTGGTGTGAGTAAAGAGCGTGCAAAACAACAATTGGCAAGACAAAGTCGTAACTAAAGTAACCTTTTTCAACAATCTTTTTATTATAACTATAGTGTTCATGAATTTCTGGCAACACGAGTGCATCTGCTTTATTGGCGGTATTTGCTATATCTTCAAGTAATTGCCAAACTTCAGGTTCAACAAAAAAGTCACTAGTATCTAGTTTTTTAATTGCATATGCAAAAGCATCTAGGCGAACAATTTTAGCACCATGCTGAATTAAATTAGAAACTTGATGATGGATAAAATCTTGGGCTGTTTTTTGTGTTACATCTAAATCAAGTTGCTTTTCGCCAAAAGTATTCCATATTTTTTCGGTCTTACCATCTGCAAACATAATTTCTTGATAGGGGGCACGGTCTTTTCGCTTATAAATCAAATCAATATCAGCTTGAGTCGGACGATTTTTAGGCCAAAACTTTGACCAATTCAAAAACATATCTTTAAATTTAGAGTCTTGATGATATTTTACATAGTCTTGAAATTCACTTGAGTCAGGTGAAAGGTGATTGACCATAAAATCAACCATCACATCTTTTTGAGCAGCAATCTTTTCAATGTCATTCCAACTTCCAAATGCTTCGTCAACTTCATAATCAATAGGTGCGAAGCCGGCATCACCACTAGAATGATAAAATGGCAGAATATGAACACCGCCAAATGCATTTTTTAAGGGGCCATTTAAGATATTTTCTAAGTCAGCTAGATTAGAACCTAGTCGATTAGGATAGGCAATTAAGATGGCTTTATTTTTAATTTTCATAATTTATCTTCCTTTACAATATTATCTTTTAAAAAGTTAAGAACAATTTCTTGCGCTTTAGGTGACCAAAAAGCATCTGTTCCGTGATTACTGCCTTCAACTGTTACAAATTGATTTTTAATTCCAAATTCATCTAGTTTTTCTTTCAGTAGAATGCTTTGCTGGAAAGGAACAATCATGTCCATTGTCCCATGGAAAATTAAAAACGGAGCAAGTTTCTTTTTTAAGTGATTCCGAGGATCAGCCAGCTTAATTAAACTAGAATTTTGATTAATTTGTTGATGATTAAAGTAAGCGCCTACCCAACTGTTTCTAGAACGGTGTTCTTGAATGGAAGGGGCTAAATCTAGTTCTTGCATGGCAGTTGGACCATAAAAATCAATAACACCGTTGAAGTGACGTTGCTTCGCTTTTCCAGTAAAGAAAAATGAATCATTTTGAGTAATCGCTGTCATTATTGCTGTATAAGCGCCTGAAGATTCACCCCATAAGAATAGTTGTTTTACGTTAATGTGGTACTGTTCTGCATGTTCTAAGAGAAAATCAATAGCACAGTTTGTATCACGAATAGTTGACGGAAAAACTCCGCCGGCTTCAGTCCCTTGATATCCAATTGCAGCAATTACGTATCCTTTACGTGCAAATTCAACTAAGTGGGGGATGTGAAGCCCAATTTCTTGTTTGGCGAATGCAGATCCTTGAATCCAAAGTAATAATGGAAACTTACGTTGATCATTAATGCCCGTTTCAGGAACGTAAACAGGCGGCATAAGTATATCTAACTTTAAATTAGGATTACTAGAATTATATGCAATATCTGTAAAGCACATAGGAAACTTTGGTTCGTCATCTCCCTTAAGTTTTAATGAATTGGGTACAATTGTTTTATCTTCTGGGAAATCGTTGATAGAAAATGGATCTAAATATTTACTGTTGGCTGTCAAAGTGCCACCTCCTTGATAATACATTATATATAATAATAACGTTTTAAAACAATGTCAAGCGCATGACATTTAATTATTCTCAAATATATATGCGTTTCTTTTGGACATGAAAAATAATAATATTTTTTTGTGACGTACGCTTGACATAAAAAAGATAACAAGATATACTTCTATCTGAAAACACTTTCATTATATTTAGGAGGAATTACAATGGAAAACAAATTAAAACTTTCCAACAAAGTGGCATATGGTTTTAGTGATTTTGGCAATAATTTAGTTTTCGTTGCTGCAACGAATTACTTGATGTTCTATTATACAGATGTTGCGGGTCTCAGTTTAGCCGCTACAGGTATTTTATTTTTAATTATTCGTATTTTCGACGCTTTCGCAGGCCCAATCTTTGGTATTTTAGTCGATAGAACCCAAACTAGATTTGGTAAAGTTCGTCCTTGGTTTTTATGGATGTCAATACCATATGCAATTTCTGCGGTGCTCTTATTTTCAATTGGTTTCTTTCCAGCTAGTTCAAGATTATTATTGGCTTATATAACATATGCTGTTTTTACAATTTGTTATGCAGGATTAGGCACAGCAATTAATGCTATTTTGCCAAGTTTGTCAGCAGATTCAAATGAACGTGCATCTGCAAATATGTTTAGAAATATCTTAGGACAAACAGGTGGCTTGATTTCTGGTTTAGCTATTTTACCGTTAGTTTCACTATTTGGTGGAACTAACAATTCAAAAGGTTTTGCAATTGGAATGGGAATTTTTGCTATTATTTTGGTACTTTCTGAAATGTTTACTTTTGCTAAGGTACGTGAAAATGTTACTCCCGAACAAGAAAAACCTGTACCTTTACATCAAAGTATTAAAGCACTTGTTCCTAATACTCCTTGGTGGGTAATCATTATTACAAATATTATTATCTTTATAGGTGTTGTTGTAAAAAACTCTTCGATGGTTTACTTCTTCAAATATGTTTTGAACAATGAGCAAATGTCATCAATTGCTAATTCTATTAGTGCTTTAGCTATGATTGTTGGCGCAATTACGATTCCGGTTTTGATTAAGAAATATCCAATGCGTTCAGTTGTTGTAGCCAATTTAGGAATTGCAGTTTTGGGACAGGGTGTACTATGGGTAGCAGCAAGTAATCTGTCAATGGGGATTGCAATGTTAGGAGTTGCCGTTTCAGCATTTGGTTTAGGTGCAGCACAAAGCTTGATGTTTGTTATGACCGCTGAAACAGTAGATTATGGTGAATGGAAGTTTGGTGTACGTGCACAAGGCTTGTTAACATCTGTTTCAGCAATTGGTGCAAGTATAGGTGCTGGATTAGCTGGGGTTATTAATAGTGAAATTTTAGCTGCATTTAAATTTGTACCAAATGTTCAACAATCAGCATCTGGTATTATGGGTATTAATATTTGCTTTATCTATGGACCAGCATTAATAGATGCAATATGTGCAGCAACTATTTTATTCTATACTTTAGATAAAGTGAGCCAAAAAATGCATGCAGATTTAAATCAAAAGCGTCAATTAGAAATGAAACAAGTTTTTGAAGGGAATGGGAAAAATGATTAGTTATTTAAGCACTGAGGTTAATGGATTGACATTGAGAGGAACTGTTCATATTCCGGATGATGCAACTAAGCCAATGCCAACAGTATTAATGTTTCACGGCTTTGGAGCTGTAAGAGATGAGTATTTTTGCTCATTTGTACAGATAAGTCGATTGTTAGCCAAAAAAGGTATTGTAGCAATTCGCTTTGATTTTTCAGGCCATGGAGAAAGTGATGGAAACTTTCTTGACTATACCTTTAGCAATGAAGTTTTTGAAGGAACTAAACTAGTCGAATTTGTAAAAACATTAGAGTATGTGGATTCCGACAAGGTATCATTATTAGGAATGAGTTTAGGTAGTGTTGCAGCAAGTATGGTTGCAGGATTGATGAACGATAAAATTGCGGGGCTATGTATGTGGTCACCAGCAGCAGTTTTTCAAGATGAGATTTTAAAAAACAAAACGTTACAAGGAAAATCAATTGCTGAAGTGGCTGAAAAAGGTTATTTCGATTTTAATTCGCTTAAGTTAGGGAAAAACTTTTTTGAAGATTTAAAGAAAGTAGAAATATACCCAACTGCACAGAAATATCAGGGAGTAGTTAAAATTATTCATGGAAAAGATGATTGGATAGCACCTGTGGAATATGCACAGAAGTATGTAGCGACATATCAACAAGAGGTTGATTTAACCGTCATTGATGGTGCTGATCATAGTTGGGGTGATGTTGTGACAAGAGAGCAATTATTTAACACAACGCTTACTTTTTTTGATAAACTATATAGATAGAGCAATGAATTCTTTAATTGGGGATGAACGAGGTGAAACACACATTAAAAGATGTAGCTGAAAAAGCAGGTGTATCATTAACAACTGTTTCACGTGTGATTAATAAACGTGGTTATTTTTCTAAAGCAACAGAAGCACGTATCTTTGCAGCTATGAAAGAATTGAATTATTATCCTAATTCAGTTGCGCGGTCATTATCAGGTAAGAAAACAAAGTTAATCGGAGTGATTTTAACAAATACACACAATCCGTTTAATGCAGAATTACTAGAGAAGATTGAAACGGAACTGTTTAATCGAGAATATAAAACAATTATTGCTAATAGTTTAGATAATCCACAAAAAGAACGATCATATATTAGTTTGTTGCAATCAAATCAAGTCGATGGTTTGATAACGGCATCACATAATACAATCATTAATGATTATCACCAATTAACTTTACCAGTTGTTTCTTTTGATAGGTATTTTGGTTCGCATATTCCAACAGTTAGTTCAGATAATTTTTTAGGTGGTCAAACAGCAGCAAAGGTTTTACTCGAAGGTGGAGCGCGCAGATTATTACTATTTTCTGGAGAGATTAGTGATACTAATCCTACCTCTGATCGAATGAATGGTTTTATGGATATATGTCTGAAAAGGAAAATAGTACCTGAAATTCAAGGTGTTCCTAGTGATGCAACATCAAATTTTAGGAAAATGCTAATTCACCAAGCGATAACACAGCATCATCCAGATGGAATTATGTGTACTGATGATGCAACTGCTTTGTTGGTGATGAGGGAGTTAAAACAGTTGAACTTGAGAATTCCAAGTGATGTTCAAGTCGTAGGTTATGATGGAAGTGATTTTATTTTACAAACATTTCCTGAATTGTCAACAATTGTTCAACCATTAGATGATTTAGCAAAAACAATGGTTAATTTATTACTAAACAAAATAGACCAACCTGATGTACTACAAGAACGACAATATATTTTTCCGATAACATTCCATCGGGGAACGACAACTAAATTTATTGATACAGAATAATCTAAATACCCAAAACACGAATGAACAGCGTTGAAAAAAAGATTAATGTATGGTAATCTTTTAAAGTGTTCTACTTATATAATGTCATAATATGGATGACGAGTTTCTACCTAAAACCGTAAATTTTAGACTATAAGTAAAAAAGCTGTTTATATACATGGCTTCTTTTACTGTCGATAACTGTAAAAGAAGCTATTTTTATTAAAGGAGAGTTATAAATTGAAGTTATTAGAGGATCGAATTCGTGAAGATGGGCTAGTTCTTCCAGGAAATGTTTTAAAAGTAAATCAATTTTTGAATCATCAGATTGATCCAGAGTTGATGTATGCATTGGCAGAAGAATTTGTTAAATTATATAAAGATGAAAAAATAACGAAAATTTTGACAATTGAGGCATCGGGAATCGCACCTGCAATTATGACGGGATTATTATTGCGTGTGCCGGTTTTGTTTGCACGTAAGCAAAAAAGTTCAACAATGAATGAGGGTTTGTATACAGCAGAAGTATACTCATATACTAAAAAAGTAAAAAATACGGTTTCTGTTGATGAGAAATTTTTGAAAAAAGAAGACCGAGTTTTAATTATTGATGATTTTTTGGCTAATGGACAAGCGGTGCAAGGATTGATTGAAATTTGTCATGAAGCTCACGCTGATATTGTTGGTGTTGGAATTGCGATTGAAAAGTCATTTCAAGAAGGGGCAGAGTTAATTAGAAATCAAGGGGTTCGTCTTGAATCTTTAGCTAGAATTTCATCATTTGCAGATAATAAAGTTCATTTTGTGGAGGATGCGGATAATGAGTAACAATTCTTTTAAAGAAGTTAGTCATAGCAAAGCAGCTGTTTTAGGTTTACAGCACTTATTAGCAATGTATTCTGGTGCGGTTGCTGTACCGTTATTGATTGGAGCTGCTCTGAACTTTAATAGTACACAAATGACCTACCTAGTTTCAATTGATATTTTTATGTGCGGGCTAGCAACATTCTTACAATTATTACGGAATCGTTATTTTGGAATAGGATTACCTGTAATTTTAGGTTGTGCAATTCAAGCAGTGGAACCATTGAAGATGATTGGTAAGGAATTTTCGATTGGAACAATGTACGGAGCAATTATTGTAGCAGGTATTTTTGTTTTTCTAGTAGCAGGTCAATTTGCAAAAATCAAAAAATTATTTCCACCAGTAGTTACAGGATCACTAATTACGGTTATAGGTCTAACCTTAATTCCTATTGCAATTCAAAACATTGGTGGTGGTGACTCAACTGCAAAATCATTTGGCAGTTTACAAAATCTCTTTTTGGGCTTTGTCACAATTGTTATTATTTTAGCAATTCAAGTTTGGGGACGAGGCTTTATTGGAACAATCGCTGTTTTAATTGGATTAGTTACAGGCACGCTAGTTGCAGCATTATTAGGTCAAGTATCACTTTCACCTATTACTGAAGCAGCATGGTTTCATATTCCACAGCCTTTTTATTTTGGTGCTCCTCAATTTGAATGGTCATCCTCACTAACAATGATTATCATTGCACTGGTGTCAATGGTTGAATCTACAGGCGTATTTTTTGCTTTAGGTAATGTTTTAAATAGAAAAATTTCTGCTGATGATTTAAAAAAGGGATATCGTGCAGAAGGAATAGCAGTTATTTTAGGTGGTATCTTCAATACCTTTCCGTATACAACTTTTTCACAAAATGTTGGGTTACTACAATTATCTGGAATTAAGACGAAACGTCCAATTTATTGGTCAGCTGTTTTATTGATGGTAATGGGTCTTTTGCCTAAAATAGGTGCAGTTGCCACAATTATTCCAACACCTGTACTTGGAGGAGCAATGCTAGTTATGTTTGCAATGATTAGTGTGCAAGGAATTCGTATTTTATTAGATGTTGATTTTTCAGATCAAAGGAATATTTTGATTGTCGCAGTTGCTGTTGGAATGGGATTAGGCGTCTCGGTTTATCCAAGTATTTTCCAATTCATGCCAAAATCAGCACAGTTATTTTTAGGTAATGGAATTGTAATTGCAAGTATAACCTCAGTTTTATTAAACGTTATTTTTAAAGGGAAAGACGGTTTAACCGAATAATGTATGGAGAAGATAGATTGATTTTAATTATCTATCTTTTTTGTTGTCTAATAGAACTATTTTTGGAAATGCTTAAAAAAACGCTTGCTTTTTAAATGTAATCCGCTTACAATTATGTTGTAATGATAATTTATATAGCGGATTGTAACTCTTGGAGGCATCACCGCAACTAAAAAATGTATTAAGTATAGTACATTTTAAGTTGCTGTGATGCTTTCTTTTTATTTGTAAGAAAGGAAGAGAAAAATGTTTAAGATATTTACTAAAAAAAATTTCATCGTATCGGCTCCAATTTCTGGCAGACTAATAGATTTAACAGAGATAGAAGATGAAGTATTTGCATCTAAAATGATGGGAGACGGTTTTGCTGTTAGACCAATAAATGGAAATAATCTTGTTATAGCCCCGGTTGAAGGAAAAATAGTCTCGGTGTCTACGACGCGTCATGCAGTTGGAATTGAAACAACTGATGGAATTGAAGTTTTAGTGCATGTTGGTATTGATACTGTAAGATTGCAAGGGAAAGGATTTAAGCTATACGTAGCGGACGGTCAAAAAGTCAAAAGAGGTGATAAGCTTATAGAATTTGATGAAAAAATAATGTCAGAAGAAAAATTGGATATGGCAATATTAACGATATTTGTTAAAGGATACGATAAAAAAGTTATTTTAGATAAGCAATATGGTCAAGAGGTGGCCTCAAATGAAGTCTTAATTCTATAATTCTTTTTTTGTGAAAGGATGGTTATAGTTTTGAAGGTTATAAAAAAGATCAATAATAATGTAGCCGTTTGTTTGGATAATAATGAAGAAGAATTGGTAGCTTTTGGTAAAGGAATTGGTTTTCCTAAAATACCATATGTCTTGAATGACATGTCCAAAATTGAGATAACGTTCTATCGTTTAAATTCGCAGAAGCTATTGCTACTAAAGGAAATTCCAGAAGATGTAGTTGAAATAAGCACAGAAATTGTAAAACTAGCACAAAGAAGAATAACCAAACGCTTAAATCCAAATATTATCTTTGGATTAGCGGATCATATAAACTTTGCACTCATTCGACAACAAAAATATAAAGATATAAAACTTCCCTTTGCATACGACATTAAAGAACTATATCCAACTGAATATGAGCTTGGTATTCAAGCAGTAAAATTAATTAGAAATAAAATAAATCCAAATTTTTCTAGTGATGAAGCTATTGCAATTGCTACACATTTTATTAATTCACAAGAAAATGGTGAACCTTCGGATTTAAATAGAGTTGTGTCTAGCATTATAAAGGAGACTACGATAATTATTGAAGAACATTTTAAGATAAAAATTAATGAGCAAGGTTTTTCCTATAATCGATTTAGTATCCATCTAAGATATTACATTAAAAGAATTCAAGAAAATAAACAAATTGAAGATGGAGCTAGTGAAGACTTGTTGAATACATTTCGCAAGAACGATTTTTCAATATATAAATGTACTATGGATATAGTTACAATGATTGATGAAAAATTAAATAGTATTAGTTCAAACGATGAGATGTTCTATTTGATGATATATGTTAAACGAATGATTTCAAAAACAGAATAAAGGAGTGAACAAAATGAATAATAAAAATAAAAAATATAGAGAAACTGCAGAGGCAATTTTAAAAAATGTTGGTGGTTCCGAGAATGTTGCTAGTGTAACGCATTGTATGACAAGGTTACGATTTAACTTGAAAGATATGAGTGTTCCAGATGATGGCACGGTAAAAAAAGTTAATGGTGTTTTGGGAACTATGCGTGCGGGTGGTCAATATCAAGTTGTTATTGGGCAAACTGTTAATGAAGTATACTCAGAGATTGTTGAAGCTGGTAATTTAACCCAAAGTGAACCTGTGGATGAAAATTTAGATGCACCGAAGGAAAAATTTTCATGGAAAAATTTAGGATCAACTATTTTAAATAAAGTTGCAGGAAGTTTAACGCCATTGATTCCTATGTTAATGGCAGCTTCAATCTTCAAAATGTTAGCAGCTGTTTTAGGCCCTAATATGCTAAATGTTATTGCCGCAAGTAGTGATTTATATAAGACATTTGTTTTTGTGGGGGATGCTGGTTTTTACTTCTTCCCAATTGTAATTGGATATACATCAGCCAAACAGTTTAAAACATCACCAATTTTAGGTATGTTTTTAGGAGCAATTATGTTGGATCCAAATTTGGTTAAAATAGTAGATGCTGGCAAAAGTTTTTCAATATACGGAATACCAATGCATTTAACTGATTATTCAAGTACAATAGTTCCAATTCTATTGTCAGTCTGGGTTATGTCTTATGTAGAACGTTTTTTTGAAAGAAAAATTCCAGCTTCGATTAGAACAATTTTTGCACCTACATTAACTGTTGCAGTGATGTTACCGGTTGTTCTTTGTGTTTTAGGTCCTTTGGGCGGATATATAGGAGATTATATCTGTAATGGTATTTTAGCATTTGGTAAAATGGGTGGAATAGCGACAGTACTTGGTGTAGCATTAATTGGTGCTTTATGGGAATTGTTGGTTATTACAGGAATGCATTTGGTAATGTTAAGTGCAATGATGTTGCTATTCTCACAAGGTGGCCATGATAATTTTGTTACTTTAGGAGCAGTTGCTGCAAGTATGGCTGTATCTGGAATGAGTTTAGGTGCTGCATTACGTATTAAGGATAAAGAACAAAAGTCATTGGCTTTAGGTTATTTAGTAGCAGGTCTGATTGGTGGAGTTACAGAACCAGCTTTATACGGAGTAGCTATTCGATATAAAAAACCTTTTATTGGGATGATGATTGGTGGCTTTTGCGGAGGACTTTATGCATCAATAACACACAGTACTGCATATGTACTAGTTCCCGTAGCTAATTTCCTATCATTGACTGCTTATGTTGGTGGATCAACTGCTAATATATTAAATGGAGTGATTAGTGGTGTAATAGCGTTTATAGTTGCAGCTATTGCAACTTATGTAATAGGAGTTAAAACAGATGAAGATATTTCTCTAAGTGAAAGAAGTGTTAATGTATGAAAAAAATGTTAATTAGAGCAGATGATTTAGGATATTCAAAAGCTGTTAATTATGGCATTTTTGAAAGTATTCATTCAGGTATAATCAACAATGTTGGAGTAATGGTAAATATGGAAGCTACATCACATGGATTAAATCTTATAAAAAAAGAAAATGTAGATTTAGGACTGCACACAGTTATTTGTGCAGGACGACCATTAACAAATCCAAAAGATATTTCTAGTATTGTTGACGAAAGAGGCTTTTTTAAAAATTCTAGTACTTATCGAAGTGCTAATAAGGATTTTGTTAATTTAGATGAAGTAATGATTGAAATTGAAGCGCAATACCAAAGATTTATTCAGTTAATCGGACGCAAACCAGATTATTTTGAAGGACATGCAGTTGCAAGCCAGAACTTTGTAAAGGGAATGAAAATGATTGCTAAAAAGCACAAAGCACCGTATTTACCATTTGCATTTGGCACCAAAGTGACTTTTAAAAATACCACTTTGATGCCGGTAATGGAAAGTATGGAAGAAAATTATCAGCCTCAAGCGACTTTTTTTAAAGCAGTGTCACTTAGTTCTGAGTCAAGTGAAAATATTCCAATGATGATTTGTCATCCAGGTTATTTAGATGAATACATTTTGGAACATTCTAGTTTAAAAATTCCTCGTGTTAAAGAAGTTGAGATGCTATGTGCTGCAGAAACTAAGGAAGCTTGTCAAAAACAAAAAATTAAGTTAATTAGATATAGTGAGCTAACTTAATTTTCTACAATCACGAGAAAAAACATCTGAATTATGTTCAAATATTTAAAAGTCCACAAGTTTTCATAGAAATTTGAAAACTTGTGGACTTGATTGTATTTTTGTTAGAAGAATACTACTTTTGCGTTAATACAGGAACTATGCCTTTTGCTGTTTTTAATAGTTTTGTTAACTAGTCAAAAGGATATTTCATTCCCCAAGCGTTGCGAACACTATCTAAGATATGTGCAACATCGTGAGAAAGAGCTAAACGACCATCGTCTTGCCCAGTTGTAATATATTGCTGCATATCTAAAACTTCATATTGTAAGGCTTTATTAGTATCACCTGCACTTATTGTTTCGGTAGTTTGCTGATGAGCGTCTTGGGTGTAAGTTATTTTCGCATTTGTAGCTCTAGGGTAATTTTCAATTTCAATATAACCTTTAGTACCAGAAATAACACCACGTTTGGGTTGTTTTGCCCGTATTGACAAGGTAATTACAGCTAATTGTTCTTCGTTATTTTTAAGGATAATACCGGATTGTTCGTCAACGCCGGTTTCAAAGAATTTAACTGTTGTTAAAGTAGTGTTAGGCTGACTGGATAAAAACATACGAGCAAAGGCTGTTGCATAACCACCTATATCGAGTAACGCTCCACCTGCTAGATCTTTGTTGAAAAAGCGATTTTTAGGGTCGTAATCCTTGAGACTGCCAAAGTTGACTTGAACTAATTTGATTTCTCCAAGTTTTCCGGTGTTAATAAGTTGGTTAATTTGTTTAAAAAGAGGCATATGAAAGAGTGTAAAACCTTCTGTTAAAATCAATCCTTTTTCATGCGCAATTTCTTGTACTTCATCAAATTGACGAGCGTTGACAGTTATTGCTTTTTCGCAAAAAACATGTTTACCTGCTAACAAGGCTTCTTTGATATATTCATAATGAAAAGTATGTGGTGTAGCGATATAGATAATATCAATATTTTTGTCATTGAACATTTCTTTGGCATTTGAAAAGACTTTGGTTATTTTTTTTTCAGTAGCAAATTGTGTTAGTTTTTCCATATTTAAAGCAGTTACTCCATAAATGGAACCATTAACAGCATTAAGTGCATCTGCCATTTCATGTGCTATCCAGCCTGTACCTATAATTCCCCAATTATAATTTGTCATAAATATCATCCTTTCTAAGCGGTTTAACCTTACCATCTGGTGAGAATGTTAAAGCCATGGTAACTAGATTGTTGAAATAAGATGTTGCAACAACACCAGCAATTTCTTCTATTTCAGTAGCGATGTGCTGGATATCTGACCAGTCTTTAGCATAACAGTCGATTAAAAGATTATTGAGTGGTGTTTTAAAAAAGTCATTATGTTCTTTATCATAACGTAAAGAACAGTGATAACCTAATTTTTCGAGATAGTTTAGAGTATAGTCAGCAGCGGCAAAAACAACTTCAACTGTCAGTGGTATTTTCGTATTTAGAGTAGGGGTAAATCGATTTATAGGGGTTAGAATAATATATTCAGCTGCCTGATATGCATATAGTTTTTCGAAGAGATGAATACCACCGTTACTTTTAAGTGCGTTTAGCCGATAGTCAATAGCATCACAACCATCAAAGGCTAGGTCTATTTTTGAAATGTTTGAGATAGGTGTTATTGTTAATCCCAAATGTTCACACAATTTCTTGGTTTCTTGAGAAGGCGTACAGAAGGTTAGATTGAGCTTTTTTCTATCAGATAAGCTCTTAGCTAATTGTGCAACATTACTACCACCCCCAAGACTAATTGTCATATTTGGCTTAATTAAATTTAAAGCTGTTTCAATTACAGGTTTGATGTTAATTCCCCCTTATAAAAAGTTATTGTTTAGAAAATAATTTTCATATATAATAATATTGTGAAAATTAATTTTTGTCAATTGATTTGATTAGTATTTTATCAAAGATAAAGTTGTAGGCTAAACCTATTTTTTTGAGTTGGAGTATCATATAATAAATAGTACATAAGGAGGGGCAATGTTGAAAAAAAGTGATAGTATCATTGATGTTATTTATAGTCATTTGAGCGGTATGACTCAGACTGATGAAAAAATTGCCCAATTAATTTTAGATAATCCTAAAACGATAGTAGATTATACAATTTCAGAACTTGCGGATAAAGCAGAGGTTAGTGCAGCATCTGTATCCCGTTTTTGTAAAAACTTACAATTAGCTGGTTTTCATCAGTTAAAAATTGAAATTGCAAGAGTTTCTGAAAATAAAGCTAGTTACTATAAAAACTTTGCGATTGATAGTATTCAAAAAGCTTTAAGTAATATTGCAGATAATAAAAAAGCAGAAGTAACAAGAACATTAAGCAGTATAGAAACACGAGAAATAAAGCTAATTTTAAAATTACTTAATAATTGTCGTATTTTACAGGTAGCAGCTGAAGGAAATACGTATCCAGTTGCTGCTGATGCAATATACCGATTTAACCAAATCGGCCGATTGGCTATAGGTGCTGAATCGTGGCAAACAGCAATTGGGCAAACACTAAATTTAGGTAAAAAAGATGTATTATTGATAATATCTAATTCAGGGGAGTCAAAAACGTTATTAAAGCAAATCTCAATTGCCCAAAAAAATAATATGAAAATTATAGCAATTACCAATAGAAGTGATTCTCCAATTGCGCTTAAGGCTGATTTTCATATTCAAACAGCTGTAAGGCAACGAGTATTACAATCAGAATATTATTTTTCGCGTGTGGCTGCAATGACAGCAGTTGAAGCACTTTTTTTACTTTTAATTGCAGATGATGATCAGCGAGTAGAGTTAATACGGAAGCATGAGTTATTAATTTCAGATAGTAAAATATAAATATAGTGTATGGAGGTTTCTTTGAAAAAATCATTTTATTTCGATTCATTTGGTGAACCTAAGAAAAAGATAAAGCATGCTTTATTTGTGGTTGAAGCGTTAGATGAAGATGAAGTTTTAGTAGAGATGCGAATGTTTCCAGTTAATCCATCAGATTTAGTACCTATAACAGGGGCTTATGCAGCTAGAATAAAATTACCTAAATTCATAGGATATGAAGGGGTAGGTATCGTTACTGCTGTAGGTGCTAAGGTACCGCAAAAATATCTTGGAAAGCGGGTTTTACCATTAAGAGGAGAGGGGACGTGGCAAACCCTTGTCAAAACAAAATTGGAATATATTGTTGAAGTTCCCACAAAAATTAGCGATGTTGATGCTGCAAGATTATATATAAATCCTTTAACAGCTACATTAATTGTGAATAGAGTTTTAAGAATTAAAAGCGGGACAAAGATTTTATTAGATGGCGGTTTCTCTAATTTAAACTTTCTATTTTTACAAATGTTGACAAAAATAGGGTGTCAAGTAGATGCAATAGCTCGTTCTATTGAATCAAAAGTTAACTTACAAACTTATGGCTGTCAAAATGTTTTTTCACTAAACGAATTTAAAGCAAATAGGTCTGATAAAACATATGATTATGTTATTGATTCTGTTGGAGGAAAAACAGGACAAGCTGCCTTTAATGCAACTAGAAAAGAAGGTACTTTTTTAAGTGTAGGCTTACTTTCAGGTGAACAAATAGATTCTAAAGTTTTTTCACAAGCGAATAAGCCTAAAATTGAGTTATTTTATTTACGTCATTGGAATGCAAAGTTATCCAATCAAGCGTGGCACTTTATGCTACAAGAAATAATGACAGCTGTTTTGCAAAAAAAACTATTGCTATCACCTAACTATGCTGTGCATAGTATAGAAAAATTGGAAAATAACTTGGAACTATTGCAACTGCATATTAAGGTACTTATTAGATGTCATCCGAATAACAGTTAAGTTTACTTGTATAGGGATAGTTAGCTTTGTTATGATAGAGATATATTTTATAGGAGGGTTAGGTTATGCATATTAATATAGGCATAATTATAGTTTGTGGAACGTGGATAGCGTTTTTAATCGTTGTTGCACTATTATTTTTAAGCTTAAAGCGAAATAAATTTCGTTTATTGAATGGAATATTAGGGAATACAGCACTACTTTTATTAATTGCAGCAGGATCTTTTTCAATTTTGCATAGTCAAATTATTTGGCTAGAAGATTTGATGTTGGTTGTTGCAGCAATCGTTATTATTCCAATTATATTATTGTATTTTTCATTAGGTATTTTATTATTATGGAATGCCGTAATTGTTTGGCGCCGAGAAAGTCATTCGCTAGGGAACATGTTAACGTTGATTTTGGGTATTTTACTTGTGATTAGTCCATTGTTTTTTGACTTTTTGAAGATGGTTTTACCTGGACCAATTGCACAGGCTATAATAAACACGATTGTATTTTTTGCAGCATATGCGGCCTTTTGGTTATTAAATTTCATTACGTCATTCTTGATTACAAGATTATCACGACCTAAGTGGGATAAACAGTATATCATTGTGTTAGGATCAGGTCTGATAAATGGAAATAAAGTATCTCCTTTACTAGCTTCGCGTATATTAAGAGCAAAAGAATTTTATGAGCAGCAAGTTAAGCGAACTAATCTAAAGCCAGTAATTATATTTTCCGGTGGTCAAGGTGCAAATGAAACAATGTCTGAAGGACAAGCAATGAAAGAGTATGCAATGGCTAACGGAATGGCAGACTATGATTTAGTTGCAGAAACCGAATCAAAAAACACCTATCAAAACATGCTATTTTCTAAAAAGATTGTGGAAAAGCGTGGTCTTGATCTTCAAAAGGGTATCTTTGCAACAAGTGACTATCATACTTTTAGAGCAGCTGGATATGCAAGGTATGTTGGTCTAAATATTGATGGAATCGGTGCAAAAACGAGTAAGTTTTTTATTCCAAATGCATTTATCAGAGAATACATTGCAATCTTGATGAATCATAAAGTTTTTCATATTGCCGCGCTAACTATATTTGTAATTACAAATATAGCAGTTACAATATTAGATGCTAAGATAAATGGTGGTTTTTAGCGGAAATAAAAACACTAATTTTTTATTTAATTTAAGAAATATGTTTAATTAAGCTATGATGTCAGCTATTATATAGTTATGCATTATAGCTTTTTTATTATCATTTTTATTTTGAAGAAAAAAATTTACGTTATTTTAAAAAGACGGTGATCAATTATGGGAAATATGAAAGAACAATTTGTGCAGGCTTTAAGAGCAGGTGTAGTACCTGCTACCGGGTGTACGGAACCAGTAGCTATAGCACTAGCGGCTGCAAAGGCAATGGAATATGTTGATGAAAAAATTGCAGAAATATTGGTTGAAGTTTCGCCCAATGTGATGAAAAATGCACTGGCTGTCATGGTTCCAGGAACTGGAGAACCAGGCCTTTTAATTGCAGCAGCTGCTGGAGCTATTGCAGGAGATGCCACAGCTGGTCTAAGTGTTATAGCTGATGTACCGGCAAATAAAGTTGATGAAATTAAGCAGTTGGCGCATTCAGGTAAAGTTAGAGCTAAAGTAGCGTTAGTTCCGGATGATTTATTTGTACAAGTAACAATTAAGACAGTTGCGAAAAATACTGTTGTTGTTGCAATCGCAGGTGGACATACAAATATTTATCTAGTTAGAAAAAATGAGCAATACATAGTAAAAGAGAAACGACCTGCGGCACATCAAGTTTCTAAAAACAGTACTTTTTTGAGGCAATGTCATTTTAAGGATATCTGGAATTTTGCAGTTGAAGTAGATTGTGCTGAAATCACTTTTATGCAAAAGGCGGGGGACTTAAACATGGCACTTGCTAGAGAAGGTTTAGAGAAAGACTACGGTATTTCTCTAGGTGATAGTTTAAAAGAAGCTGCTAAGAATGATTTAAGTAACAAGATAATAGCATATGCAGCTGCCGCTTCAGATGCACGAATGGGTGGAGCGCAATTGCCAGCAATGTCAAATTCTGGATCAGGAAATCAGGGAATTACCGCAACTGTTCCTGTATGTGTGTTGGCTGAAAACATGGCTGTTAGCTCTGAAAAATTAACTAGAGCTTTGACATTATCACATTTAACTGCTTTATACATACATTCATTTTTACCGGTATTATCAGCATTTTGTGCAACGGCTTCAGCTGCAATGGGGGCGGCTGCTGGATCAATTTATTTGAAAACTGGCAGTTATCAGCAAGCGTGTAATGCTATAAAAAACATGTGTGGTGATGCAGTTGGAATGGTTTGTGATGGAGCAGGTTGTTCTTGTGCAATGAAAGTTGCAACTTCAGTTTCAGCGATGACGCGTGCGGTAAATCTGGCTTTAAATGGAGTTACAATTCCAGCATCAAATGGATTAGTGTGTGAAGATATAGATAAAACATTACATGGAATCGGTGATTTAGCGACTATTGGGTTAAAAGAAACAGATAAAGTAATATTAGAAACAATGTTAAATAAATAAAAATGTTGTTTTAGTTTTGTTTGATAAAGGGAGGAAGCACTTTGAAAAAAATGTATTTGGTACGCCATGGACAAACTCGATTTAATGCTCTTCGAAAAATTCAAGGAGTATGTGATTCACCGTTAACTGAAAAGGGAATAAAGCAAGCCACGGCACTACGAAAATATTTTGAAAAAATAAAGATAGATAATTGTTACTGTTCTACTTCAGAAAGAACTTCAGATACTTTAGAATTAATAACAAAGCAACCTTATACACGATTAAAGCAATTAAAAGAAATGGATTTTGGCCTTTTTGAAGGAGAAAGTGAAAACTTAAATCCAGCGCGGGAACGCTATAATAATTTTTTTGTTGATTATGGTGGAGAAGCTGCAGAACATGTTGAAAAAAGAATGGTAGAATGTTGCACAAAGATTATGGAGCAAACTGAAAATCAGCAGGTTTTAGTTGTTTCGCATGGTGGCGCTTGTACTAATTTCTTAAATCATTGGACAACTGATAGTGAAATGGCAGAAATCTTGAAAAATGGAGTAGGGAACTGCAATATATTTGAATATGAGTTTGATCAAATGACTAAAAAATTTAAGTTTGTAGATTTAATTACTGAGGTTTAGCTAGACTTACTTGTAAATGAGAAAATATGCTCATTAATTTTCCATATAGGATTATTAATGGGCATATTTTAAACTGGTTAAAAATAAATTTTAAGCTATTGATGATATTGGAAAAACCTGGAATTACATCGCGTTTTAAAAGAAAAGATAGCTAAAATATTATTTTTGATTTTGCGTTAGCTGAACTATAAAGAATTAGCAAGATCTTCCATCAATTTAGCAACTTCATTTAATTCTTCCATAGAGGCCAGAACTTCTTCAGTAGCCGCTGATTGGTCACCTAATGTATTGACAGAAGATTTTAAATTAGTGGAAAAGTCAGATACCTGTTGATTCATTTCAGATAACACTGAATCAATTTCACTGATTGAATTAGCTGTATTTGTAGAAAGTTTTCTAATTTCCTGAGCTATAACCCCGAATCCAGCTGATTGTGTAGATGTTGTATGGGCTGCTGCAATTGCAGCATTAATACCTAGCATGTTTATTCTTTGTGAAACAGAACGGATAAAAGTAACCACTTTTTTAATATCTTCCATTTTTCTAACTGTCATTTCAGCTGACTTTGATAGTTCTTGATTGGTTTGATCCAGTGATTGGGCGCCATTTGCAATTTCATTAATAGCAACTGTTGTTTGCTCTAATGCAGCAGCTAAAGAATGAGCTTTTTCAAGTACTTGATGCTTACGTTTCAAGCTCTTACCAATAACTAAGATTCCAATTAGATGTTCATTATTTATAATAGGGAATGCAAATGATTGAAAAGCGACACCATAAACTTCTTTACCAACTTCACGAATGACTGGCTTTTTTGAGACTAGAGCATCATGGACGGCACCACCAGTTGGAACAGGATCGCCAATTCCAAGTTGCATGGGGATTTCTTGATGTGGAATAACACTAATGAATTTTTCAGTATCAGCAAGTCCTACAGAAATTGCATCTTTGAAAAGTTGTGGAAAAAGATTCATTATTTTTTGATATGTAATTAGTAATTCTTGATCGCTGATTTCTTTTGTTGCCATTGATATCCAACCTTCTTTTTAGCTTTAAGAGCAGATATACTCTCTATGTATATATCGGTTATATAATTCATAAGTTAATAAAATAAATAAAAACTTATTTTTTATAGTAGTAGATATTAAAAAACAATGTGACATTTAATGAATTTTACGTAAAAGATAAACTGTAAAAAAATTATATAATTATGTGTGCTTTCTTATGCTATAGGTGTATAATAATACCAAGAATTAAGTAAGAAAACTTATTTTTTTCGAGTGACATTTTTTATGAAGTGGTAGTGTGGTAGTTAATTATAAATGGACGGATAATTTATCGGTTTATTATTAAGAGGTGAAGCATAATGATTATACGAATAATTGGTGTCATATTTACAATGATTGGTGTATGGGAATTTTATTCTGTACGCAAAACAATTGAAACTGTAAGACAAACTAAAGGAGCAGCCACTACAGGTTGGATGCCACGAGCTTTATGGGGTGGTATGTCTTTTGGAATAATTATAGTTATTGTAGGGATAGCAATGATAATTTGATTTTTTGTAAGCGCATTATCTTTGCTAAATCTAACAGATGATTGTGTGTCATAATTCAAGAGAAAATGGACACAGCTATCAAAGATGGGGCTTTATCATAAGTCCTGAAATAAAAACTAGTCTATGATAATTTTTAGTTTTTCATAGACTGGTTTTTTATATTAGAGGAAAATATTAATTATTTCTATGTTCTATTGGAAATATCTTTTTAACCTAGATAAGAAGGTGAGGCAAATGCAGAAAGAGTTTGAAAAAACATCTCCAAATATTTAATGCTATAATGTGTGTAAAAAAGTAGTTAGTTGAGATTCCCCTCGTAAGTTAGGCTCCGGATGACCTAACTTACGATGTTAATGCTCTCTGACTAGTCATCTTTTATTACATACTTCAACTGGCTATATTGAATTATGGTTTAAGCATTTTGCATTTCAGCTTGTTTAATGGCAACACGTTCAGCAATTTTAATGAATGGCATATAAAAGACAGTACATACAGCTAGAATAATAATTTGAACTAAAACAACTTTCCAATCACCTTGGCTCGCTAGTAAACCACTTATAATCGGAGGAGTGGTCCAGGGAATATAGACGCTTAGTGGTTGAACAAAGCCGATTGCAGTTGCAAAATAGCCAATTAATGCACCAATAACTGGGCTCAAAACAAATGGAATAATCATAGGAATGTTAAAAACAATTGGAAATCCGAAGATTATTGGTTCATTGATTTCAAAAATACCAGGCACTAAAGCAAGTTTAACAACATCTTTGTGGGGTCTATATTTTCCAATGATCATTACTGCAATTATTAGTGAAATGGTTAAACCAGTACCACCCATTTGAGCATAGCAAGTTTGAAAATCTGAGTTAATAATATGTGTTGGTGCTTTACCAGCGGCAACTTGAGCCATATTTTCATTCATGTTGACAAGAGTTAATGGGTCTAGTAAGGTACCATTGATTACGGTTTGATGAATACCTAAGGTAAATAGAAAATTGCCAGTTGAATAAATTAATAGATATCCAGGTAAAGAAGTATTAACTTTACGCAATGGTTCTTGTACTAGTGTAGAGATTAAAGAAACTAAATCCGTATTAAAAGCAGCAAGAAGAGCTGCAATTATTGCAAAAAGACTAATTGTTATCAATGATGGAATCAAAACAGTAAAGCTTCTACCAACGGCTGGAGGAACTTGATCACCTAAATTTATGTTAAAAGCTTTGATTTTTGAAAGCTTCATGTAAATTTCAGTTGCTAAAAGGCCGACAATAATACCTGCAAACATGCCTTTTGTACCAATTTGGCTATAAAGAGCGGCTCCGGTTATTTCGACGGTTTTTGTTGAATTATTGGGTACGATATCAACATTAATAGCTAGCATAACAAATAAAGTTGCTAATGAAATTGCAGCTGCTGAAATAGGATTTTCAAAGTTTTTATTTTTAGCTAAGAAGTAGGCAATCATAGGAGCGATTAAAACACTAGCAACATTTAAAGTCCCGTTGGTAATAGCAGTGCCCCAAACTTGAACCTTTGTAAGTGTAGACCCATGGAACAACCATGTAAAAATAACATTATTAAATAAAACAGCCATACCTGCAAGAATGAACATAGGCATTATTGTTGCAAAAGCATCTCGCAAAGAACGCAAATGAACTTGATTGCCTATTTTTACAGAAATTTCGGTGAATTTATCTAAGAATTTTTGTAGTTTTGGATGAGATTGTGTATTAGTTCCGTCCATAAAAAAACAACTCCTTTCATTATATCAGCGTAGCTTTTCTCCATTAGATAAAATTACCTGTTTAAGCCAGTGATAGCTTTTTTTAGGTACACGTTGCATATCTTTTAAATCTTGATTATCACGATTAACATAAACAACACCATAGCGTTTTTCCATATCACCTTGAGAACTCAATATATCAATTAAGCCCCAACCAAGATAACCAATGACATCAACTGCATCTATTGAAATAGCAGCTTGCATGGCTTTAATATGTTCACGATGGTATTCAATACGATAATCGTCTTGAATTTCATTAGTTCCATCCCATTTTTCACGAACTCCTATGCCATTTTCAATTGGAAAAACTGGTAGATGATAACGTTCATACATTTTAGTAAGCACATCGCGAAAACCTAAAGGATCGATTTGCCAGTGCCATTCAGTTTCTTTAAGATATGGATTTTTTATGGCACCATAATCTAGATAATAATTAGGAGCAATATCAGTAGTAATTTTTTCTGAAGAAAGTACAGTTGAGGAATAGTAGCTAAAACTTAAAAAATCACTGGACATTTTAGAAATCTCAGCTAACTCATTTTGGGTCATTTCGACATCAATGTTATGTGCTTTGATGTACCCTAGTACAGTTGAAGAGTAGTGACCATTTGCAAATGCTTCTAGTAAATTTTGATTTATAAACTCATCCCATTGATGTGATAAAAAAGAATCTTTTGGATTTGATGTTGCAGGGTAAACTTGACTATATGCAAGCATGCCACCTATTTTACTGGAAGTAGTTGCATGTAAATAATTGCTGAGGGTTGCATGGCAATACATAACATTGTGTGTTATTTGATATAGTTCATGAATATCATGTTTACCGTTTAGAGAACCAGCAATTCTAAAAGCAGTACTTGGCTGTGAGTATAAATTTTGTTCATTAAATGTAATCCAATAATGTACTTTATCAGCATAACGATCAATAACAGCTTTACCGTAGCGGATAAAAGCATCAGCTACTTGTTTGTTTGAAAAGCCATTATATTTTTGTGCCAGCTTTAAAGGCATATCAAAGTGATACAAACAAATCATTGGTTCAATATTTCTTTCAAGTAAAGCTGCAATTAATTTATCGTAATATTGAAACCCTAATTCATTAAAGTTGCCATCACCATCTGTAACTAAACGAGACCAAGATATTTGAAAACGATACATATTCATACCCAGATCTTGCATATAGTCCAGGTCTTCAATAAAATTATGATAATTGTCATTGGCAAAATGCCAATCACTATGGGTACTATCGCCTTTGCGAATATCATAAACAGAGAGTGATTTTCCATCTTCGTTCCAACCGCCTTCGGTTTGCATACTTGAAGTTGAGTTTCCCCAATAGAATTTTGACATAAGTAAACACCTTTCATTTCATTTTTAAATTGTTTGCTATAGCTTACAAGTAAATAGTAGGTTAATTGAATTGATGTGTAAATACTGCTATACTTGTAAGTAAAGTAAGCGCTTTACTTACAGAAGCAGAGAAAGGTCAGGGCTTTTTAGTGAAGGAAACGAAATATATATCAATAGCAGCAAAAATTGAGTCTGAAATAATCTTAGGTGCATACCATGATAAATTACCAAGCTTTGAAGAGTTGGCACAAAGATATGGAACAAGTAAAGTTACAATTAGTAAAGTGATTCAATTACTAGAATTTAAAGGAATGGTTCATGCAGTTAAAGGACATGGAACTTTTGTTGAAAAGAATACCAACTATTTAAGTGTTGATGCACATGAACATAAAGGCATGTCAAGTTGGCTCGGGAAAACAGGAGAGTTAAAAAGCAAAATTATTTCTTTTGATATCCGAGAACCAATAAAAGAGGAGTGTGAAGCATTAAGAATTGGTGTTCAAGAATATGTGTATGATATAATTCGACAAAGAGTATTTAATAATGAACCCTTAAAATTGGAATACACAATTATGCCGGTAGTAGTTATTCCGGGGATAACAACAGATGTTTTAGAAAAGTCTATTTATAGTTATATAAAAACAGATTTACAACTCGAAATAGGTAAAGCAAATCGAATTTTTAGGGCTGATCAATCTGATGCGTATGATATAAAATATCTGGATTGTCAAGAAAATGATCCAATCTTCGAAGTGGATCAGGTTTGTTTTTTAGCAGATGGTCGCCCATTTGAATACTCACAAACACGCAATCGATATGATAAAGGTGCATTAGTATTAATGGAAGCTGAAAATTAAAAAATATTTTATTATTTTTTAATTTTATAGAAGTGTTGATATAACAATAATATTTAAAAATAGTAATTTTATGATATGTGATTCTGTACTATGTAAGCATTGATATAATAGTATTTATTTAAAATAGTGAAAAAGGTTGACAAAACATGTAACACTCGCTATTATTAAAAACAATAAAATATTCGTCCAATAAACCAACGAGGTGGAGATCAAGGTTATCGTGCACGCACAGAGAATTGCAGATGATGAGAATGCAATCGAACGCAGTTAGCTAAATGGACCACCGAGGGCTCTTTTGAAAAGTAATGAGTATGAAGAGACGTGCAGACATACGTCAGTTGTCGGGGGGATGATGGTCCCTCGCTAAGCAGGAGTATTTTGTATCTAAAAGTTATTGTGGATCAGTGGATACAAGTGTACTCAAATAAGGTGGCACCGCGGTAAAATCCGTCCTTAACAACTCAGTTTAGGGCGGATTTTTTGTGTATTTTAATAAAGCGAGGTCGGTAGTATGGTTGATGTTTTTACAAAAAATGAATTATTACAGCAAGCAAATGAGTTTCCGGCAGTTGTTGTTGCTATAAGATTTAAGGTAGCAAGTTTTGATGCTCTTAAACTAATAACAGAGTTAAATAAAAAAGAAGAGCATTGCTTTTTATTGACGGGGTCACCCAAAGATACTAAAAGCAAATACACCTTTATAGGCAAAGCAGATGATGGAGTAATTCGTTGTCGGAATGGATTATTAACGCAAAATAGCAAGGTTATAGAAAAACAACCTCAATTTTTTTTAGAGTCACTACTAGCAAAATCAAAAACAAAAAGAAGTTCTGACTTACCACCCTTTACAGGTGGGCTAATGGGATATCTTGCATATGATTATGCTAAATATCCTAATAAGACATTGAATCCTCATGGAAGTGATCCATTAGAACTGGATGATTTTAGCTTGTTATATGTAAAAAATGTTGTTGCATATGATCATGCTAGACAAGAAGTGACACTAACACAAATTGTTGATAGTGATGAATTAGTTAATAAATTAGTTGAAGTTTACAAGCAGTTAGTGAGACAGCAAGCAGAAATAGTGGAAATGTTAGAGAAATCAATTAACGAAGATATTAGTTTTAAGATAACAGAGCCGTTTAAGTTACAATTTTCATTAGCTGAATTTACTGAGCAAGTAGAGAAAACACGGGCATATATTAAAGCAGGAGATATTTTTCAATTAATTTTATCTAATCCACAAAAAGCTAAAATGACAGGCAGTTTATTAGGAGCAGCTGCTGAATTATTTAAGACAAGTCCAGCACCATATCAATTTTATTTTCATGATGAGCAGTTTGAAGCATTAGGAGCTTCGCCTGAAACATTAGTAACACGAACTGGAAATAAACTTTTCACTTATCCGCTAGCTGGCACACGAAGACGAGGAAAAAATGAATGTGAAGATCAAAAATTTGCAAATGAATTACAAACAGATTCAAAAGAACAAGCAGAACATAACATGTTGGTCGATTTAGGTAGAAATGATTTAGGGCAAATAAGTCGTTTTGGTACTGTTAAAGTAACTAAATTAAGAAAATTACTGAAGTTTTCAAATGTGATGCATTTAGGTTCTACGATTGAAAGTGAAAGTGCAGATGGTGTTAGTGCAATTGATGTTGTAAATGCATTAATGCCTGCAGGTACACTTTCTGGAGCGCCTAAAGTACGAGCGATGCAAATTATTGATGAATTAGAGAATAATAAACGTGGTTTGTATGGAGGTTGTTTAGGATATTTTGATTTTAATGGGGATTTAGATATGTGTATAGGAATCAGGCTTGCATATCGCAAAAAACAAGCATTAGTTATTCATTCTGGAGCAGGCATTGTTGCAGATAGCATTTCGAACCAAGAATATCAGGAATTTAATAATAAAGTTCGTGCAGTAAAAGAAGCGTTATTAAATAGTTCAGAAAAAAGGCAGGTGGTAAGCAATGCTTTTAATAATAGATAATTATGACAGCTTTACGTATAACCTATATCAACTATTAGGTGAATTAACTACTCAAAAAATTAAAGTTATCAAAAATGACGAAACAACAGTAGCTCAAATTTTAAAATTAAAGCCTAGTGGTATTGTGTTATCACCAGGGCCAGGAGAACCTAAAAATGCTGGAATTACAGAAGATGTGGTGCGTTATTTAAGTGGAAAACAACCAATCTTAGGGGTGTGTTTAGGACATCAAGCAATTTGTGAGGTATATGGCGCAAAAATAACGGCTGCTAAAAAGCTAATGCACGGGAAAACATCATCTATAAAACTTACAGCTAAAAGTAAACTTTTTAGCAAATGCCCTATTAGTTTTCAAGCTGCACGTTATCATTCACTTGCAGCAATTGGATTGAAAAATACGACATTAACTTTAGTAGCAGATACGGAAGACAATGAGATTATGGCAGTTAGTGATGAGAGAAAACAAGTTTTTGGGGTACAGTTTCATCCAGAGTCAATCATGACTGATAGTAAAGTTGCACGGCAAATATTACAGAATTTTATTGAAATGACAAGAAAAGTGGAGGTAGCAAAATAATGATAGAAACAGCAATTAAAGAAGTCGCACAAAAAGAAGATTTAACTTTCGAACAAGCAAGGAATGTTATTAATGAAATAATGAGCGGGCAAACTAGTGCAGTTCAAATTGCAAGTTTACTAACTGCATTAAGTGTCAAAAAAGAAACAATTCCTGAAATTGCAGGAGCGGCACAAGCAATGCGCGATAAGGCATTAACCATTTCACCTAGTGGAGATGTGCTAGAGATTGTTGGAACAGGAGGAGATCATTCGAATTCTTTTAATGTTTCAACTACTACAGCGTTAGTTGTAGCCGCTGCGGGAATACCTGTAGCTAAGCACGGTAACCGGGCGGCTTCTAGTAGAAGCGGCGCTGCAGATGTATTGGAGGCGTTAGGTGTAAAAATTGATTTAGAACCAGAACAAAACGAAAGATTATTGGCTGAATTAAATATTTGTTTCTTATTTGCACAAAAATATCATCAAGCAATGAAATATGTAGCTCCAGTACGCAAAGAATTGGGGATTAGAACAATTTTTAATATTTTAGGTCCATTAGCTAATCCGGCAGGAGCTAATTTACAGCTGTTAGGTGTGTACAGTCCAGAACTTGTAGAACCGTTAGCGCGAGTGTTACAACAATTAGGCTTGAAACGAGCATTAGTAGTTAATGGAGCAGATGGATTAGATGAAGTAACATTAACTGGCGAAACAAAAGTATGTGAATTATGTAATGATGAAATTAAACTGTACAGCATAAAACCAGAAGATTTTGGATTTGAACGTTGTAATAAAAGTGATTTAGTTGGCGGAACAGCAAAACAAAATGCTGAAATTACACGTTCAATCTTAGCTGGTCAAAAAGGACCAAAATTAGATACGGTACTATTAAACGCAGGTTGTGCAATTCATCTTGCAAAGCCTGAGTTAACTATCGAACAAGGAATTGAATTAGCGCGGGAAACTATTTTAAACCAAAAAGCAATAGCCAAATTAGAACAGTTTATTGCCGCTAGTCAAGCAGAGGTTGCAAGATGATTTTAGATGATTTAGTTATAGCAACTAAGAAAAGAGTAGAAAGACAACGCCAATTAACTTCATTGTCAGACTTAAAAAAAAGGGTGCAACATGATGTGACTAGGCCAGGTGATGAATTTATGACTGCATTAGGCAAACCTGGGCTGAGCGTAATAGCAGAAATTAAGAAAGCATCACCATCGAAGGGGCAAATTACTAATTCGTTTGATTATCTGGATATTGCAAAAAAGTATGCTGAAGCAAGAGTTGATGCAATTTCTGTTTTAACTGAACCAGAGTATTTTAAAGGCAGTCTGGACTATCTAACAAAAATTGCAGCACAAGTGAAAATACCATTATTAAGAAAAGATTTTACGATTTCAGAATACATGATATATCAAGCAAAAGCTGCACGTGCAAGTGCGATTTTACTGATTGTAGCTATTTTGACACAGCAGCAATTAGAAGAATATCTTAAATTAGCTGACGAACTTGGACTTGCAGCGATTGTTGAAACACATGATGAAAAAGAGGTAAAGCAAGCTTTACAAGCTGGTGCCCAGATAATTGGAGTAAATAATCGTAATTTAAAAGATTTTAGTGTTGATTTAAACAATTCTTTGCAGTTACGCAAGTTAGTTCCTGAAAATATTGTTTTTGTTGCAGAAAGTGGTATTAAAACAGCACAGGATCTAAAGATTTTGACAAATGCTAATGTTGATGCGGTTTTAATAGGTGAAACACTGATGCGGGCAACTGATAAAAAAGCCTGCTTAACTAATTTATTAGGCGAGGTAAAAGAAGATGAAAGTTAAGTTGTGTGGTTTGACGCGTAATGTAGATATTCAAGCAGCTAATAAAATTTTACCTGAATATATAGGCTTTGTTTTTGCTAAAAATAGTAAAAGAAAATTAACTTTTGAGCAAGCAAAACAATTACGAAAGCAACTATTACCGCAAATAAAGTCTGTTGGAGTCTTTGTAGAACCAAGATTTGAAGAAATTAAGTTACTAGCAGATGCTCAAATTATTTCTTGTGTGCAATTGCATGGTGATATAGATTCTACTTTGATTGAAAAGATACAAGGACAAGGACTTTATGTAATTCAAGCATTAAAAGAAGAATATCGTGAAACGATAGCTGATGCAATTTTACTTGATGCAAGTGAAGGAGCGGGTATATTTACAAAATGGAAAAATATACCTGTTAAAAGAAACAAGCCGCTATTTTTAGCAGGGGGATTAACTGTAAAAAATATAGAGCACGCTATAAGGGATACAAATCCTGATGTAATAGATGTTTCCAGTGGAATTGAGACAAATGGCTTAAAAGACGCTGATAAGATGGCACAAATAACGCAATTAGTGCATAAATTTAATTAAAAGAAGGTATTTTAAATGACAACAAGAGTAAAGAATGGACGCTATGGTCAATATGGTGGGCAATACGTTCCAGAAACCTTAATGACAGAAATTAAACGTATGGATGATGCTTTTAGAGAATATAAAGACGATCCAGAATTTAAAAGAGAACTAACGGATTTATTGAACAATTATGCTAATAGGCCATCAATGTTGTACTATGCTAAACGTATGAGTGAAGACTTAGGGGGTGCTCAGATTTATTTGAAAAGAGAAGATTTAAATCATACAGGAGCACATAAAATAAACAATGTAATTGGACAAGCATTATTAGCTAAAAGAATGGGAAAGACACGGTTAATTGCAGAAACTGGAGCTGGACAGCATGGTGTAGCAACTGCTACAATCGCAGCATTGTTTGGCATGGAATGTGAAATTTTTATGGGAAAAGAGGACACTGAACGTCAAAAACTAAATGTTTACCGAATGGAACTTTTGGGAGCTAAAGTCCACGCTGTAACTGCCGGTTCAATGGTTTTAAAAGATGCAATTACAGCAGCGATGCAAGAGTGGACTCGGCGAGTTGCAGATACATTTTATGTAATGGGATCAGCGACTGGGCCAGCACCTTATCCTGAAATGGTGCATCACTTTCAAAGTGTAATTAGTCAAGAAGCACGTAAACAGATTATAAAAGAGACAGGAAAACTACCTGATGCGGTTGTTGCTTGTGTCGGTGGTGGAAGTAATGCCATTGGATCATTTGCTGCTTTTTTGGATGATAAAAGTGTTCAATTAATAGGTGCGGAAGCGGCTGGTAAGGGTGTGAATACGAATCAAACAGCAGCTACTATTGCTAAAGGCTCAGATGGTATTTTTCATGGGATGAAGTCAATTTTTCTTCAAGATAAAAATGGTCAAATAGATAGTGTTTATTCAATTTCAGCTGGTCTTGATTATCCAGGGATAGGCCCTGAACATGCAAAACTTGCTGTCAGCAAACGAGCACAATATGTTGATATTACAGATGATGAAGCTGTAGCAGCCTTTGAATATATTGCTAAAACAGAAGGAATTGTAGCAGCAATTGAAAGTAGTCATGCTATTGCTTATGTTCAAAAAATTGCACCAGCTATGCAAAAAAATCAGATTATTATCTGCACGTTATCCGGACGTGGAGATAAAGATGTTGCTGCAATTGCAAAGTATAGGGGGATAAAGATTGATGAATAAATTAAGTCAGGTTTTTCAAAACAAAAAAGCTTTTATCGGTTTTGTGGTTGCAGGTGATCCTAACTTTGAAGCGACTGTGGATAATGTGATTGCTTTAGCTGAGGGTGGGGCAGATATTGTTGAAATTGGCTTACCATTTTCAGACCCAGTAGCTGATGGACCAGTAATACAAGAGGCAGATTTAAGAGCTTTTGCTGCTGGAATGAATACGGATAAAGTTTTTGAGCTTGTCAAAAAGATTAGAGAAAAAACGCAAGTACCATTAGTCTTTTTGACGTATCTTAACTTAGTTTTTAAGTATGGATATCAAAATTTTTGTGCAAAATGTCAAGCGTTAGAGGTCAGTGGTTTAATTATTCCTGATATGCCATATGAAGAAAAAGGTGAACTTGAGCCAATTGCTAAAGAAAATGAAGTGGCGCTAATTCCGTTAGTTGCGCCAACTTCTGGAGACAGAGTTGAAAAAATAGCTCGTGATGCACAGGGATTTATATATGTGGTATCTTCTTTAGGAATAACGGGAACAAGAAATACGTTTGCAAAAGAATTAGAAGATGTGCTTAAGCAGATTAAAAAGGTTACTAATACACCGACGGCTATTGGTTTTGGTGTACATACACCTAAACAAGCTAAAGAATTAGGTAAGTTAGCTGATGGTGTGATTGTTGGAAGTGAAATTGTTAAAATAATTAAAGATAATCAACCAGATGCAACTAAGGCAATAAAAGAATATACATCTGAAATGAAAAAGGCATTGCAAAGTATTTAAGTAAAAATGTTACAGGTAAAAATAAAAGACGGGCTAAAATCAGTTTCAATTAACTGTTTTAGCCTGTCTTTTTGTAATTAGCGATAATTAATCTTTATTAAATAAAGCTGCAAGTTTAGCCGCAACTTTGGGATCGAGTTGATCTCCAACAGAACTAGACTCTACTTGTGCTTCAGCATTAACCCGCTCGGTAACTTGTTCATGTTGTTTGATAATATCAACGACAGCTTGTTCTCCAATTTCTATAGGGTTAATAATTAGTTTTCCGCCAGCAGAGTCTGCATGACCGCCACCAGAAAAATATTCAGTCGCAAAAGTTGCAACATCAAGTTTGCCATTACTACGAAGAGAGATACTATGATCATCAATAACTAAGGCAGCATCAACAGGAAATTTTTTTAGCAAAGCATGTGCAATTTCTGATTTATAATCGCTTGCGTATACAACGCCAAAACTGTTGTCCTTAATTTTAAAGGTAGTTACGGTCCGAAGATGTTTTTGCATATAGCTTTGACGACGACCATTTAATGTTTCTATTAATAACATATTTTGTTTACGATAGTTACTCCATCCTATAGTGAAAACATCATTAACAAATTGGTGGGATTTATTAAGTGGATAAAACCAAAAAAGCTGATTTAAATCATCTGCAGCTTGGCGTTTTTCGAGGGGAAAATCAGGATCATTTTGCCAATCCCATGTATCATAAGCTCGGATAAGCTCTACTAATTCTGCAAGATCAGATTTTTTTTGTGGATTTAAACGCGAGAAGTTGGGGTTTTTTTGTAGCCAATCCCAAACCAAACTGGTGGCACTTGGGTTAATAGTTGTATTGTTAGGTGAAATACAGTTACTTGCGTAATCCTGGCGTAATTTTTCTTCACTTTCATGATGATCAAAAATTAACCAATGGTTGGCAAAATGTTGTTCAAGTTGCTGAAATGAATAATCGCTATCAGGGGTCATATCCATAATAAAAACATCGGTATAACGGGTTATATCAGGTTGTCTGAACCAAGTTGCTAGTTTAGAATCTAACCGACCAGCTGGACAGGTAGTTAGATCAAAAATTATTCCTTTGAAAAGCTGGTCTTGCACAGCATCAAATAATGCAGGAGCACCAAAGCCATCTAAATCATTGTGTGAAAATAATTTTATATAACGCGTTTTTTTAGTCAAAAAATCACACTCCCTGTAAAGTTTCTTCTATAATAATAGTATATCCTTTTTACAAAGTACATATTTTTAATTAAACTAATAATAGAAGAAGAAAACTTTGAGGTGATGTAATTGTTTGAACAATTTATAAAAAAGATACAGCACAGATATTTAAAAGTAGCAGTTAAAACAACAAAAATTCCAGATTTCGTCGAGACTTACCCAGAAAGAAAACATTTTATTTTTACAGGAGTTGTTCAAGGCATTGGTTTTCGTTATCAAGCACAGGTTTTAGCACAATGTCTTTTTTTAACAGGCTGGGTAAGAAATTTAAATAATGGACAAGTAGAAATGGAAATTCAAGGAGCACCTGAAAAAATTTACTTTTTTCTTAGTCGAATGCAAAAAACGGCTCGAATTAAGATAAGTAGAATAGAAACAAATTCTAAAAAAGTTGATTGGAATGAGCATAAATTTTCTATTTTAGATACTAGATAAGGGGAGAAGTCCAGAATATAGGCTAATTATTTTGAAAGCTAGTTAATGTAAATTATCAATTTACATAACGTTTACCTTGTTGTTACATATATAAGGACTGTTCTTTACATTAACCCGTTATACTAACTTACGTACTCAGGTAGTACAAAAACGTACACAAGTTGCGGGGGAATAAAAAAATGCATACTATTAAAGAATCATTTCCAAAGACGATCTTAGCCTTTGTAGCATCATGGAGTGTGATGTTGGCAACTGGAGCGATGGTTATTAATCATAATCCAGCTACGGTGAATGCAGATACGAAAATAACAGCAGTAGGGTCAACAGCATTACAACCATTGATTGAGCAAGTGGCAACTAAATATCAGGCAAGTCATTCAGGTGTAACGATCACAGTTCAGGGTGGCGGCTCAGGTACAGGCTTAAGTCAAGTGCAATCAGGTGCAGTAACAATTGGGAACTCCGATATATTTGCTTCTCAACAAACTGGGATTACAGCAAGTAAATTAACAGATCATAAGGTAGCTGTTGTGGGCATGGCACCTGTTGTTAATAAGAAGAGTGGCGTAAAAAATGTTACAATGGCACAATTAAAGAAAATCTTTACAGGAAAGATTACCAACTGGAAACAAGTTGGTGGCAAAAATCAAAAAATAGTTGTTGTTAACCGTGCAGAAGGTAGTGGAACACGAGCTACTTTTGAAAATGCAGTTTTAAAAGGAGCAACAGCTGTTAAATCACAAGAACAAGATTCAAATGGGACAGTTGAAAAAATTGTTTCAAGTACACCAGGCGCTGTTAGCTACTTAGCATTTTCATATATCAATAAAGCTAAGGTGCAACCATTATCCATTAACCATGTAAAACCAACCGATAAAAACGTTACGACTAATAAATGGAAAATTTGGTCTTATGAACATATGTACACACAAAAGAAAACTTCTAAAGAAGCTAAAGCATTTATCAAATATGTAAAATCTAAAACTATTCAAAAGAGTTTAGTTAAGAAATTAGGCTATATCAGTATCAGCCAAATGAAAGTTACAAAGAATGAAAATAACAAAGTAACGAAGAACTAAATGTAATCTGGTGGGTGGTGGGAGTACGTACCAAAACCTCTAGTGAATCCTTTCCTACTACAATTATTCACTAGTAATACCCCGGTACGTGAATAAGATCTAATATTTGGAAGCAGGTAATTGAGAATCTCTCAAAAGCCTGTTTTTTTGGTATACTTAATAGAAAATACAGAAAAGAGATATTTTTATGAAATATCAAAAATACCTTAGTAAATTAGATAATCAGCAAAAAAAATATGCAAAAATACCCCAAGTTAATCACAAAGTTGATGCTGTTAAAGAAACTGTAATCGCACTTAGTAATAAGCAAATACCAGTGCAAGAATTACCACAATTGTCATTTACACAAGAAGAATTATTTGAACATCCGGAATTATTTGAGGTTGAAGATTTATTATTAGATTTGCGACAAGTAGTAATTGAAAATTTTGGTGTTTGGCATATTTTTTCAACAAGATGGTTAGCAGATTTACGTGATTTTTTGGGAAATACAAAAACATTAGAATTGATGGCTGGAAATGCAATTATAAGTGCGAATTTAAATAACACATATGCGACAGACAATTTTTTGTGGCAAGGTCAAGATATTGAGGTGCCTTCTCCTTGGACAAATGTAGAGAGATTAGATGCAATGCAAGCAATACAAAAATATTATCTACAGGTTCAAAATATTATAATGGCATGGGCACCTGATAATAACCAGAATGACTGGGAAGTTTTAAGTTGGTTAAGAAAAGTAAATTGGCAGGGGAATTTTATTCTAATCGGCGAGAAGAATGGAGCAACGAATTCAGAACTTTTTTGGGAAAAGGTGAAACTAGAAGAACCAATTAAACTAAACAAGCATCATAAAGAATTTGATTTTATTAAAGATAAGGTCTATTTTGTTAAATAGTTTCTAATTATATTTTAGTTTATATGTTATAATTAAATTTAAATTCTTTTTAATTTATGATGTGAGGTTTTTAACGTAATGCAGATTAAAAGACACAAAATTAGTTTGTTTTCTGCTGTGATGTTGGCATTAGGCTCGTTAATTGGATCAGGATGGTTATTTGGTGCAGGCGAGGCAGCACGTGTGGCTGGGCCTGCAGCTATTATTTCTTGGGTTTTGGGTGCAATTATTATTATGATTATTGCATTTAATTATGTAGAATTAGGAACGATGTTTCCTGAAAGTGGTGGAATGAGTCGTTATGCCCAGTATAGTCATGGACCTTTGTTAGGTTTTATAGCGGCTTGGGCAAATTGGATTTCTTTAATCACACTTGTGCCAATTGAAGCAGTTGCATCAGTCGAATATATGAGTACGTGGCCATGGGAGTGGGCAAATTGGACAAAAAGTTTTATGCATAATGGGAGTGTATCTGGATTAGGTATTGTTGTTGTTGTCGGATTTATGCTTTTTTTTACGCTTTTAAATTTTTGGTCAGTAAAAATTTTAACGCGATTTACTAGTTTAATTTCTTTCTTTAAAATTGGAATGCCAACTTTAACAATAATTATGCTACTATGCAGTGGATTTCATACAGGAAATTTTGGCAATTCTTGGCATTCATTTGCACCATATGGATTACGAGCTGTTTTTGAAGCAACAACAGTTTCAGGAATTATTTTTTCTTATGATGCTTTTCAAACGATTATCAACATGGGTGGTGAGGTAGAAAAACCACATAAGAATATTGCTCGAGGCATTGCTATTTCACTAACAATTACAGCGATAATTTACATATTGTTACAAGTTGCATTTATAGGAGCAGTGAAACCATCTTTATTAAATCATGGATGGCAAGGTGTTAATTTTTCATCTCCATTTGCAGATTTAGCCATTTTAGTAGGGCTTAATTGGTTATCGGTTCTATTGTATATAGATGCCTTTGTTTCACCTTTTGGTACCGGAGTGGCATTTGTTGCTACTGCAGCAAGAACATTGGCATCAATGACTAAAAACGGTCACGTTCCTACTTGGCTAGGACGCTTAGAAAGACGCTATATGGTACCACGATTTGCATTAATAGCTGATTTTATTTTATCAGTAATATTAGTTTTATTTTTTAGAAATTGGAGTACATTAGCCAGTGTAATTTCCGCTTCAACGTTAATCGCATATTTAACAGGACCTGTTACAGCTTTTTCATTAAGAAAATTACGTCCAAATTTCAAAAGACCAGTAAAATCAAAATTGCTTCCGGTACTAGCACCAACTTCGTTTGTACTAACTAGTTTAGCAATATATTGGGCAATGTGGCCTACGACAATTGAAGTAATTTTTGTTATTGCTTTGGGATTGCCAATTTATTTTTACTATGAATGGCGTTATGGTATAAAAAATTGGAAGGATCAAGTGAAAGGTTCACTATGGATGATAGTCTATTTGATTTTTATTTCGACTATGTCTTATATTGGAAGCACAAGTTTTGGTGGTAAAAACATTTTACCGTATCCAACTGATTTTATTATTATTATTGTGGTATCATTACTTTTTTATAGATGGGCAATAAAAAGTAGTATCGAAGGGCCTGATCTTAAGGCCGCTAAAGAAGTTAATGATACAGTAGAATTGCCAGATTAATATGAAAAAATGTTAATGAAAAAAAAGAGTTCAGGTTCAATGACGTATGTGACATTGAGTTTGAACTCTTTACTATTGCAAACATTAATTGCTTAAATACATAGCGCTTAGTCTTGTTAGTGGATTATTTTTCTTTTTTAAGTAAATCTCTGATTTCGGTTAATAGTTCAACTTCAATTGCTACATTATCTACAGTTGGTTCTTTTTCTTTCTTTGGAATGGCTTTATTAACAGCTTTAACAATTAAGAAAACAACAAAAGCGATAATCAAAAAATTGATAATGGCATTAATAAAACTGCCAACTTTAAAGGAAGCTCCCCCGACTTTGATAATAAAGTCAGAAAAATCAATACTACCTAAGAATAAACCAATTAATGGATTAATTATGTAATTAACTAATGCTGTAACAATCGATGTAAAAGCTCCCCCAATAATAACACCAACAGCTAAGTCTAGCACATTTCCCCTAGCAATAAATTCCTTAAACTCTTTTAACATTCAATACCCTCGCTTTCAACTTAATGAACAATATAAATTTGTCTAAATATTTTCATGTATTAGTATAGCATTAAATGTTGCAGACAATAAAGTATAAAACCCTAAAAGATGCACATTTTTTTATGATTTAAGCTAAAATATAATAAGGGAGTGAAAAAATGGAAAAAGAAAAGATGGTGCAAAAAAGAAAAGCAATTATTAGAGTGCTTATTATAGTAGATGTAATGCTTATTATTATAGTAGCAAGTATTCTTATAAAGGATTATTATCCAGAATTAATAAGATTACTAGATAAAAGAAAAGATACCCAGTTGTTAACTGCAACTTTTCGTAATCATGGTCCAAGAGATATATTTTTATTAATTTTACTCACAAGTTTGATGGGGGCAATCCCGGGAATATCCAATTCAATTTTTTGTGTGTTTAATGGCATATTATTTGGATCATGGCTAGGGTTTATCATGAATGTTGTGGCCAACAGCCTGGGCAATATAATTATTGCATTTGTGATTAAAAAAGTTAATTTGAAAAATAAAACAGCTAAATTGGGGAATGTTATTCAAGATTTATCTCGTTTTAATAATAAAACAATAGGTCTTACATTGGGATACATGATTCCGATAATTCCTTCGTTTTTGGTTAATTATGCAGCATTAAAACTAAATATAAATTCTAGAAAGAGAATTTTTTCTACTATTATAGGAGTAATTCCTGCCTCCTTTTTATATGCATTTGGAGGTGACTTTATTTTTAAAGGTAAAAGTCAAAATGCAGTGATTGTAATAAGTTGCGTAATGGTTCTAGCTCTTTTGTACTATTTTATATACAGAAAACATAAGCAACATGAGCAATTAACCCGATGAATTAGGCTAGAGAAAAGAGAGAGTAGAGTTCTTTGAAATTTGTACCAATCAATTCTGAGCAAAATTACTAAATGACAGAACTTTTACAAAAAGAGGATATTTAGATGTAAAATAGCCTAAATTCGAGTTTTTAATACAAAAAAAGAAAAAAATATTTTTTTTTGAGTTTTTTTTGAATTTATTTTGCCTAAATAACTACTATTTTTGTCATAAACTGTTTTTTTTAGCAGAAGTTGTTATAACAGCTTTTATAAGCTATAAATAAAAAATTATAAAAATTAATTATTACTCAATATTACAAAAAAACTAAAATATTACAAAAAACGACTGTTTAGTAATGTTACTGGTATTCTCTTGTTACATAAAGACCGTATACTAATTACTGTTAGCTCGTAGGAAACGGGCATTAAAAACTAGACGTTTTCCGAATAGTAAGAGAAAACATAATCTAAAGTATATAGAATTTTACAGGAGTGAATAACAATATGAAATTAAGTAAATTATTATTATCAGCTACAGCAGCCGCAGGTTTTATGGCAGCATCAGCAGTCGCAGCTAACGCTGATACTGTAACAGTTAAATCAGGTGATACTGTTTCAGAAATTGCTACAGAATATAATACTACAGTTGATTCAATTCGTAGTTTGAATGGTTTATCAAATGTTAACTTGATTTATGTTGGTAATGAATTAAAAGTTAATACAAATAATGAATCTACAGCAACATCAACTGCAACAAGCACAGCAACATCAACAGTAGCAAGTACAGCAACATCAACAGTTGCTTCAACTAGTGCAGCTTCTTCAACAGTAGCAAGTTCAGCAGCCACAGCAAGTTCAGTTAGTTCAACTGCAAGTACAGCTTCGGTTAGTTCAACAGCTACAACAACATCAACTGCAACAAGTACAGTAGCTGCATCAAGTTCTGCAAGTACATCTACAACAGAAGCAGCTGCTGAAGCATTTATTGTTTCAAAAGAATCAGGTGGTTCATATACAGCATCAAATGGTAATTATTATGGTAAATACCAATTATCAAAATCAATGTTGAATGGTGATTATTCAGCAGCTAACCAAGATAAAGTTGCTAATGCATATGTTACAGCACGTTATGGCTCATGGGCAGCAGCTAAGGCATTCTGGGTAGCTAACGGCTGGTACTAGAATAAAATTTAATATAATTTTGAAAAGTCGAATATTTTCGGCTTTTTTAATTTGGAAAGATTTCTTAATAATTTTTCAAATAAAAATTTCTGAACGATTTTATGTATACTTTATCTGAAGCAAGCATTATAATCAGTAATGTATTGATAAAGATGAGGTGATGACGGTGCGGGTTTCAAAAACGTTAATCATCATGTTGCTTTTTGTTGTTGGGGTTTTGATGATTTATGGAGCTTTAACCATGAAAGCGCGAGATACTTGGTTAACACGCATTTTGATAATATTATTAGGATTAGCCTGTGTAGGTAGTAGTGGCTATTTATTATTGCATATTTTTATTTTAAAATAAGTTAAAATTAAGAGTGAATCAATATATTTATAATGTATTCAAAAGAGTATTTTTGATGATTAAGGGTATATTTGATACGCTTTTTTATTTTTGTCTCTATAAAACGCTTTCTTATATCGATTAAATTTGATAAGATAAGGATGAAATATTAAGTTTTATTTTTAATAAAACTGTATCCGGTGTTATTTTAGAGTTAAGAGGTGTTTAAGATGGAAAATGAAAAAAGAGATTTTGTGACAACCATCGCACAGCTTACGGATGATGCGACGATATATAATCAATTGGATACCACTAAAAACGGATTGAGCGCTCAAGCGGTTGAAAAAAGACAAGTAAAGTATGGTAAGAATATATTACGAGAGGCTAAGGGAGAACCATTATGGTTAAAATTTGTTAAAAATTTTACTAGTTTAATGGCGATTTTATTATGGGTTGCTGGATTAATATCTTTCGTTGCGGATTTAACTGAGTTAGGTATCGCTATCTGGGCAGTTAACATTATTAATGGTTGTTTTAGTTTTTGGCAAGAGTACCGTGCAGGTAAAGCAACTGCTGCACTAAAAGATATGTTGCCTGCTTATACAAGGGTAATTCGTGAAAACGAAGAGAAGAAGATATTAGCGCAAGAATTAGTACCAGGAGATATAGTCAAACTTGAAGAAGGCGATGATATTCCTGCAGATATCAGACTAATACATGCAACGGATGTTAGAGTGGATCAGTCAACTTTAACAGGAGAAGTAAACCCTGTTAGTAAAGATGCTCGTGCTATCAAGGATGTAACAGGAAATCATGCAGATTTAAGAAATACGATTTTTTCAGGAACATCGATGCTTAAAGGAAATGCAATAGGTATTGTCGTTGTGACTGGGATGAGTACTGATTTTGGAAAAATTGCAGATTTAACCCAAAACGTAAAAGAGGATATCAGTCCATTACAAAAAGAATTAAATGTATTAACAAGACAGTTATCTGCATTGGCTATTACAATTGGAATTGCATTTTTCTTATTAGCAACTTTTGTAGTTCATTATCCAGTTGTTAAGGCTTTTGTATTTGGGTTAGGCATGATCGTTGCTTTCATACCAGAAGGATTGTTACCAACTGTAACCCTTTCATTAGCAGGAGCTGTACAAAGAATGGCACAAAAAAATGCGCTAGTAAAAAAATTGGCCAGTGTAGAGACGTTAGGATCAGCTTCAGTTATTTGTTCTGATAAAACAGGGACTTTAACGCAGAATCAAATGACAGTCAATCATTTATGGACAACTAAACATAGCTATACGGTTAGCGGAGAAGGGTATGAACCTAAGGGGAAAATTCTAGAAGGGCCTAAAGAAGTTAAAGCGGTAGATACTCCGGATTTATTTGAATTATTAAGAGGGGCGTTATTAGCAGATAATGCAAAGATTGTAGCTCCTAATGAACACCATAAGCGTTATCAAATATTAGGTGATCCCACGGAAGCTTGTCTGGAAGTTGCAGCATCTAAAGGCGGCATTAACCCAGAATTAGAAAGAAAGGTGGCTACGCGGATTAAAGAGTTACCTTTTGATTCTGATCGTAAGATGATGACAGTGATAGAGCAAAGGGTCACAGAACGCAAGTTTGATACTTTCACAAAGGGTGCGCCTAATTGTGTGTTAAAACAATGTAATAGTTATCTAGAAGATGGAAAAGTAAAAACTTTAACAGCAGAAATAAGACAAAAAATTATGGCAGCAAATGATGGTTATGCTAAGCAAGGGTTACGCGTTTTAGCTGTTGCTTGTCAAGAATTACCAACGCAATATAGAACTGAGATTGAAAAAGCAACTTTGGAAAATGTAGAAAAAAATATGATTTTTGTGGGGTTAACGGTTATGTTTGATCCTCCACGAAAAGAGGTTCGTGCAGCAGCAAAATTATGTCATAAAGCTAAAATAAAAATAATTATGGTAACTGGAGACTATAGTTTAACGGCAGAAAGTATTGCGCGTAATATTGGAATAGTTCCAGCTGATGCCGCTGTAAAAGTAATAACAGGTGAAGAATTAAAGGAAATGTCAGATAATGAACTAAAGCAAGCGTTAAAAGGTGAAATTGTTTTTGCACGGATGGCACCGGAACAGAAATATCGAGTTGTTACAAATTTGCAACAAATGGGTGAGGTTGTTGCTGTAACAGGTGATGGCGTTAATGATGCTCCTGCTTTAAAAAAAGCTGATATTGGAGTTGCAATGGGTATTACAGGGACTGACGTTGCCAAAGAAGCAGCTGATATGATTTTAACAGATGATAATTTTGCTTCAATTGTGACGGCCATAAAAGAAGGGCGCGGAGTTTATAGTAATATTCGAAAGTTTTTGCTGTATATCCTAAATAGTAATATGCCAGAAGCAGTTCCATCGGTTCTCTTTTTATTGAGTGGGGGATTGATTCCACTACCGTTGACTATTATGCAGATTCTTTCGATTGATTTAGGAACAGATATGTTACCAGCACTTGGTTTAGGCAAAGAATATGCAGAAGATAGTGTTATGGAAAAGCCACCACGCTCACTAAAACAGCATCTGATTAACAGAAAATTATTATTAAAGGCATTTTGTTGGTATGGACTATGGGCATCAATTATTTCAACAGGTGCATATTTCTTTAGTAACTACTTTTCTGGGTATATTTTCCCACATTTAGCAAATAGTGGAACGGCTTACGCTCAGGCAACAACGGTTACACTTGGCGCGATTATCTTCTGTCAGATTGCAGCTGTATTAAATTGTCGTTATGAAAAAGAATCAATGTTTCAGCGATACTTCTGGAATAATTCCCTAATTTTTGCAGGGATTATCTTTGAAGTAGTGCTATTCTTAGCATTGACATATGTGCCTATTTTACAAGCAGTTTTTGGGACGGCACCTTTGGAATATAGAGACTGGCTCTTTTTAATCTGTATTCCATTTCCACTTATTTTAATTGATGAAATAAGAAAATTATTTGTACGTAAGCGACTAATTTGAATAGATGGATTTAAAATAAAAAATTGGCTAGAATGTATGTTATTTCAACTTGAATAACAACGCTCTAGTCAATTTTTTTACCATGGCTTTAGAATAAAGCCACAGTAAGTATACAGTAATAATAGTAGAATAGTTAATCCCCATTGCCATTTAGGCAACCTTTGTGTTTGTAATGCAGTTCGTTGATAACCCTCTGAAAAACCCTGAGAGGTCATTGCTTCAGCAAGATCACCAGACCAGTTTAGTGCAATAATAATAATTCTTAAATAAAGTCCAGGTTGCCAAGGGCGATAAGTAATGCCGCGCATTTGAGCGGAATATTGAATCCGTTTGAATTGTTGCCGAACTCGAGGGAGAAGATTAAAAGCAGCCAACAAACCAAAAACAAAGGTTTCTGACAATTTTAAGTGACCAGCTAAATTAAATAATAATTGTTTGACGCTAACTGTTAAAGTTAGCGCTGAACCAATAAGCAAGTAAGCGTAGACACGAGTCCCATAAATCCAAGCAATATGCCATTTATCGGTTGTACCAAACAACATAAATGACCACCAACTACCAAAAGCAAGCGGTAGAGTTACTAAGATTACAATAAAAATAGTTTTTAATTTAACCCGTCTAAAAATTATTATATATAAAATACTTAGTAATGAAACAATGCAATTTAGCCAAACACTTTTAACAAATGTGGTTTGAAGACCAATACCTAACATGATTAAAAAAAGAATTGCAGGGTTTAGAGGTTTAAGTTTCATTAGTGGTCCTCCTTAGATGCAATGTTTTATCAGTAATTTCTAGCTCATAGTCAATTTGCGGTCGAACTTCAACAAGTTGATGTGAAATAATTAGAGTACTTAACTGTAAAGCTTGAGTTACTTCAATAATAAGTTGTAAAACATTATTAAGTGAAGTAGAGTCAAGACTTGCTAATGGTTCATCCAATAATAAAACTGGTTGTGCCATAATTAGCATTGATAGTACTTGTAATTTACGTTGTTGTCCACCTGAAAGTTGATAGACAATATGTTGTTTTGAAAGATTCGTTAGATTTAATAGTTGATAAGCATCATTAATTCGTGAATCAGTCCAGTATTCTGGATGAAGGCTATGCTTTTTGGATAAATTTAATTCTTCAGCAATGGTTAAGCGAACAAATTGATCAGTACTATTTTGGAAAACTAGGCCAATTATCTGTGCCCAAGCTTTCCGTTTATATTTAGTACTTAATTTTTGCTGATAAAAAATATCACCTTCGTAGGTGGTCTGATGTGTTAGTGCTCCAAAAAAAGTAGACTTTCCAACGCCATTTGCACCTGAGAGCAAACCAACTTGTCCCTTAGGCAAATATAGTGTATTAGGCTGCAATAATATTTTGTCATGAATAGATAGGCTCAGATTATTCCAAGTTAAATTGTGTAGTGAACCAAAATTTTGTTGCGTTTGCTTGGAGAAAATAATTTTATCTAAGATTTTAGTTGAACCTTTAGTTAGTTGTTTATTTTCAATCTTATATAAGTTATCAACAAGACCAGTGTAATTGCTAAAATCATGATCAGTAATAAAAATAGTTTTATGATGTTTTAGTTGTAGCTTTTTTAAATCATGTAACAATTGTTTTCTAGCAACAGGATCAACATTGGCAAAGGGTTCGTCAAGTAAAATAATCTGACTATCTAGTGCAAGAATAGTTGCTAAGGCGACACGCTGCTGCTCTCCGCCAGAAAGAGTCAGCAACTCACGCTTGGTAAAGTTTTCTAGATGTAGTTCAGATAAGACCCAAGCAACTCGTTGTTTAATTTTTGAGCGGTCCAGTTGAATGTTTTCAAGCGCAAAAGTTATTTGCTCCTCTACAGTCCGCATGGCAAATTGACGACTAGGATTTTGAAAAAGCATTGCAAGATATTTTGCTCGTTCAAATGGAACAATATTATTAACGGATACATCGTTTAATAATATATCACCAGCAGTAATTTTTCCGCCATATTCTGGATATAGACCAGCTAATAGTTTAAAAAAAGTAGACTTTCCACAGCCAGATGGCCCAACTAGTAAGTTGAATGTATTTAATGCTAATTTAAAATTTATGTTTTCAAGAACAGGCGGCTGGTTATCTGTATATGCAAACGTCAGATTTTTAACAGTTAAGGTGGTAGTCATTATTTAATCAATCCTGTCTTATCTAAAAGTGATTTAGTCCAATATACTAAGACTCCAGCAAAAAAGCCAATTGAAATGAAACGAATAATGAACAAAGAAATTAACATTCCAAAATTGTAAGAAGAATAACCACTTTGAAATAAATCCCAGATAAATGTAATAATAGTTGAGCCAATCGTAGATAAGAGAAGGCCTAATTTCCCCCAGTTTTTATAGCCTGTTGCTGCAAAGCCTAGTTCATTGCCAATACCTTGAATAAAGCCAGATATCAAAGTAGAAGCCCCCCAACTTGAAAAAAGTAACATCTCCACAGCTGCAGCTAAAAGTTCACCAATAACAGTTGCGCCAACCTTTTGTAATAGAATCCCAGCGAGCGGCCCTGCCATAATCCACACACCTAGTGTAGCATCATTAGCATAGGCTTTTAATGGCGTAGCGGCTATAGCATAATATGCATAGCTCCATAGTTGATAGATAATTCCAAAAAAGATACCAATAATTGCTAGAAAAATAACGTCGCGAATACTCCAACCTTTTTTGTTCTTGTTAATAGTTTGCATGATAATACTCTCCTTTAAGATATAGTTGCTAATAAGACAAGGAGAAGACTGGTTTGTTATATTAGTAAAAAATTAGAATAAAAAACGCCGTAAAAACAAATTACAGGCGTAGTTAAGGTCATTATTCATTCAAATATACTAATATAAGAACAAGACTTCCTACGCTGGTATTAACCAGATCAGGTTCATGGGTGTATCTCAGCCAAAAAAATGGCACCCCAGCTTGTGGTATCAACGCTTACATTCTAGCAAAAAAATATTTTTTTGTAAATAATATTGTCCTAAATTTTTAAATTAGTTCGATATACAAAGCAAATTATCCTTGCCTTAAATATTCTTTTTTCGTTATATAAATATACTATATAGAGTCATATTGTTTGAAATATAGTTTTTAAAATATTACTATAAAAGATGGAAGATAGTGAAAGGGGTAATGCTATAATGACAGTTGATCCAAGTAAAGCACAAGATGTATGGAAAGATATTGGGGAACATGTTCAATTTACGGTTTTAAAATTAAAACGTAAAAATCAAAGGGATGAACGTGAAGTAATAGAAAATTTTTGCGATCGTTATCAAGCTATATTGCGGTCATTAAGGATTAGAGATGCAACACCGCAGGCACAATCAAATTTGAAAGCAACATTTGGTTTTAGTAATTCGGCTTGGGAATATCTTTTCCCTGATGCTGCAAAGCCAAATGAATTGGAAACATATACGGAGTTAGTAGGTCCTAAGTATAAGATGCCTGCCTCTGAAGGAGATTTATTTTTTCACATCCGAGCAAGCAATGAAGCTGTGGTATATGAAGCACAGACTCAGTTTATGCGCTTTTTAGATAAAGTGACAACTGTAGTTGATGAAACAAAGGGCTTTAGATATTTTGAAGGTCGTGCAATTATAGGTTTCATTGATGGAACTGAAGCGCCAGAAGTTCAAAAGGCTGCTAGTTACGCATTGATAGGTGATGAGGATCCCAAATTTAAAAATGGTTCCTATGCTTTCGCACAAAAATGGATACACAATATGGATTTTTGGAATAAGCTTAAAACAGAAGAACAAGAAAAGGCAGTTGGAAGAGAAAAATTTAGTGATCTTGAATTAGAAGATCGAGATAAGTTTAAAAATGCACACAATGTTAGCTCGAAAATAGAGATTAATGGAGAGGAACAAAAAATTATTAGAATGAATGTTCCATTTTCTGATCCTGCTATAGGCAAAACGGGGACATATTTCATGGGGTATTCTCGTCATTGGAAGGTTACTAAAATGATGTTGCAGCAAATGTTGGATACAAATGACTATTTACTAACCTTTTCGAAGATTTTATCAGGGCAGTTATTCTTTATTCCTTCAAAAGATCTGTTAGATGATATAGTAGATGGCAAAATGTAAGAAAGATTATTTTATGATTAATTGTGGAGCTTTTTGTTAGGTTTTCTATTACAGAAGATGGTAAAATATACATAAAATGTAATGGAGGTAAACTTATGACAGAAAAGACATTTACTAAAGAGGAATTAGCCGCTTACGACGGTGTTGATGGAAATAAAGCTTATGTTGCTGTAGATGGTGTTGTGTATGATGTTTCAAATGTAGCTCCTTGGAAGGGCGGATCTCATCATGGAAACAAGGCAGGTACAGATGCAACAGAAGGCATTGGACATTCACCTCACGGGAAAAAAGTTTTAAATAAGTTGAATGTTGTTGGAAAATTAGTTGATTAATTAAAAATAGCTGTTTGATAGTGATGTATTAAGACTATTAAGCAGCTATTTTAATTATTAATAAAATGGTAAATCAGATAAATTTAAATTATTTTATGTTGAATTAGAGTAATTAATCGAAAATGAAAAAATAATAAATTTACATTATTAACTGAAAGAAAGATGAAAGGATATAAATATATAGGGTATAATATAAATTAAAGAAAGCGGAGGTGCGGTATAAAATGCCTAAAATCTTATTAATGAATGCTGGAAGTTCCTCAGTGAAATGGAAACTTTTTGAAATCGAAAATGAAAAAATTGTTGCAAAGGGTTTAGTTGAACGGATGTTAATGCCAGAGTCGACTTTTGAAATTAGCTATAATGATCAAAAATATAGCAAAATTATAGATAATTTAACATATGAAGATGCAGCGCAAATGATAATTGAAAAAATTCAAACGTTAAATATAACAACATTAGATGACATTAAAGCGGTAGGACACCGAGTTGTTGCTGGTGGTCAGAAATTTAAACAAGCAACATTAATAACACGTGAAAACTTAAAGAATATTGAAGATTTAAGTGACCATGCTCCATTGCATAATCCGATGGAAGCTAAGTACATAGAACTTATGCAAACTGTAATGCCTCAAACACCCCAGTATGCAGTGTTTGATAGTCAGTTTTTTACAGATATGCCAGAAGTTAATGCAATTTTTAGCTTACCTTATGAATATACGGAAAAATTTGGGATTAGACGCTACGGTGAACATGGAATTAGTCATGCTTATATTTCTAAGCAGGCTGCAAAATTGCTAGGAAAAGATTTAAACAAATTGAAAATGGTAACTCTACATTTGGGTAGTGGCTCATCAATTTCAGCAGAAAAAGATGGAAAGGCATTTGATAGTTCAATGGGGTTTACTCCATTAACAGGAGTTACAATGGGAACTCGATCAGGAGATATTGATCCATCTTTGGTGCCCTTTTTAATGAAGAAGTTGGGTAAAAGTGCTAGTGAGATTATCGAAATTTTTAATACAAAGTCTGGTTTGTTAGGAATTTCAGGAGTTTCATCAGACATGCGCGATATTATAAAAAATAGAGCCAAAGATAAGCGCTGTGGATTAGCAGTTGATGTTTTTGTAAATCGTATTGTAAAATATGTAGGAAGTTATTTTGCAGAACTAGGTGGGTTAGATGTGATTGTTTTTTCAGGTGGAATTGGTGAAAATAATAGCAATATACGTGCAGAAATTGCACATAAGTTGGCTTGTTTAGGTGTTTTACTTGATGAAAAGCGCAATGCTAATACTAAAGAAGGGGTGATTTCTCAAGAAGCATCGCCCATAACGGCAGTAGTAGTACCCACAAATGAAGAATTGGCAATGATTCAACAAATAAAAGAAATAATTTAAACATTTTTTGATGAAAGTAGATAAATATGGTGAGGATATTAGATGCAATATAAAACACATGTTGTTACGTCTTTAGCATTAGGATTACCACTAATAGTTAGCAGTAATGAATTAACCGCGATAAATGTGGGTGCATTAATAGTTGGTAGCTTGCTGCCAGATATAGATCAACCAACTTCATTTTTGGGCAAACGGAATAAGTTTGTTAGTGGTGTAACGCATAAAGCGTTGGGACATAGGGGTGGAACACATTCAATTATTGGCTTAGTGATAACTTTTGTTTTGTTGGCGTTTATTCAAGGACAGTATATGTCGCAAAACGCACAATATATGCCGTTTTGGCTAGTTTTAGGCTATTTATTGCATTTAATAGAAGATAGTTTTTCAAAAGATGGTGTACGTTGGCTTTGGCCTTTAGGCAAGCGAGGTCTTCGGACAGGAGGAAAATTTCTGGCTTATACAACAGGTGGAATTGGTGAATACTTGCTACTAGGGTTTATGGTCTGCTTGTTGATTATAGAAATCAGACTAATTTGGTTAAATCAATTAGCAAGTTTTTTACCCAATGGAATGGTGCAGGTTATTCAAAGTTGGGTGATACGAGTCCAAAAATTATTTTAATTGCTTATTTATTTTAAATTAGTAAAATTTAAAATGGACTTTTATTAGATTTTGCGCAATAATGGTAATGAAAGAGTTTTATTTAAGAAAAATTATAAAACTAAATCTTTTAAAAGCAGAGGGAAAGGAGCGCTTCATATGCTCAGAAATCAAGAAATGCTTGTAACAGCAGCTAAAACCTTAAAAAAGCAAAGTATTAAAAATACACCTCAAAGACAAGTCATTTTAGCATATCTAATGAATTCAAAAGAACATCCTTCTATTGAAATGATTCATGATCACGTTCAAGAAAGTGGATTTAGTGTTAGTTTAGCTACGGTGTACAATACTCTTGAATTATTTTTAAAAAATAAATTAATAATTGAAGTAACCCCAGATAATGAAGGACATATGCGATATGATTTTTTTGCACGTCCACATTATCATGTTATTTGTGTAAACTGTAATAAAATTATCGATATCTTTAATGATACATTTATGACTCTTGAAAAAGAAGCTGCTAAAAAAACTGGCTACCTGATTTATAACAGTCAATATGAAGTGCATGGTCTTTGCCCTGATTGTCAGAAAAAGTTAGCTCAAAAGAATGAAATTTAATTTAGTTGACTTTTAATTCAGAGTAGCCTATATTAATAGTATTATTTTAAAGCTTTGAAGTAGCATAGTAGGATGGTAATCACTGGCTTAGAGAACTTGGTGGAGGCTGCAAACCAAGGCATATATACTATCTGAATTACACTATGGAGCAAAAAAAGGGTCATTCCTCTATCAATGTCAAAGTTGGTTGCTAGTTTATAGTAACAATTTGGGTGGTAACGCGGAAATTTTCGTCCCTAATGTTAAGTACATTAGGGACTTTTTTTATTTTTAGGAGGTTTATATATTGGATATTTTTGATGATTTAAAATGGCGTGGTGCAATTAATCAAGTTTCTGATGAAGAAAACTTAAAAAAATTATTAAATGACAAATCAGTAGGACTATATTGTGGAACTGATCCTACTGGTGACAGTTTACATATTGGCCATTTAATTCCTTTTATGATGTTAAAGAGATTTCAATTAGCCGGTCATAGAGCTCATATTTTGATCGGAAGTGGTACTGGGGCAATTGGCGATCCATCAGGGCGTAATTCGGAACGTGTTTTACAAACAATGGAACAAGTAAAGCATAATGAACTTGCGCTAACAAAACAGATGAAAAATCTATTTGGTGCAGATAATATAACTATTGTTAATAATTATGATTGGTTATCTAAAATAGGTATGTTAGATTTTTTACGTGATTATGGAAAACTTTTTAATATTAATACAATGTTAGCAAAAGATGTTGTAGCTAGTCGTTTGGAAAATGGTATTTCCTATACGGAGTTCACTTATCAGATTTTACAAGCAGTTGATTTTCATCATTTATGGAAACATAATGACGTGCAATTACAGATTGGTGGATCAGACCAATGGGGTAACATTACATCTGGTATTGACTTGATTCATAAATTGGAAGGTACCGATGCACAAGCATATGCATTAACTATTCCATTAATGTTGAAAGCAGATGGAACAAAATTTGGAAAAACTGCAGGCGGTTCAATTTGGCTAGATCCAGAAAAAACGACACCATATGAATTTTATCAATTTTGGTTGAATCAAGATGATCGAGATGTTATAAAGTATTTGAAGTATTTTACTTTTCTTGATAAAGAAGAGATAGAAGAATTAGCAAAAAAAGTTGAATTACAACCGGAAAAGCGTGAAGCACAACGACGTTTAGCGCAAGAAGTAACAGAGTTTGTTCACGGAAAAAAGGCAGTTAAAGAAGCTGAAAATATTTCTAAAGCTTTATTTTCTGGAGCAGTAAAGGATCTTACTACATCTGAAATAGAACAAGGTTTTAAGAATATGCCTTCTGTTAATGTAAAAGATGAACAAAAAAATTTAGTAGAGTGGCTTGTTGATATAACTAAAATCGAAAAATCACGCCGTCAAGCTCGCGAGGATATTTTGAATGGAGCCATATATTTAAATGGCGAACGTATTACAGATGTAAACTACGAAGTTGAGCCAGCAACAAGTTTTGATGGTAAGTTTATTATTGTTCGTCGTGGTAAAAAGAAATATTTTTTAGCAAGGATAGTTAAATAATTTAAAAAAGTTATTTTAATTAACTGATAGAGATTAGTGAAAACTGATTTTTATCAGTTTTTTATTTTGTCTTTAGACCTAGTTGAGCTCGCTTGCGTGCGAAACAAAAAACCACCTGCTTTGCGGGTGGAAAAGCAAACG
>NZ_JAIULA010000080.1 GCF_024160875.1 Ligilactobacillus ubinensis
CTACGGTCCATGACGGATTTGAACCGACGATCTTCTCCGTGACAGGGAGACGAGATAACCACTACTCCAATGGACCAATCAGAAAAACATTTAACGAACCAACAATAGTTTTTAAAAACATTGCCTATTTAAGGAGGATAAGAGATTCGAACTCTTGCGTGGTTTGACCCACCTGACGGTTTTCAAGACCGTTCCCTTCAGCCAGACTTGGGTAATCCTCCATA
>NZ_JAIULA010000081.1 GCF_024160875.1 Ligilactobacillus ubinensis
AATGAGTCGTTAGCTCAGTTGGTAGAGCATCTGACTTTTAATCAGAGGGTCGACAGTTCGAGCCTGTCACGACTCATTATATGTGAATATCTCATTGACATAATAAATTATTTTTGATATACTTTTAAAGTCAGTTATTTTATATGCCGGCTTAGCTCAGTTGGTAGAGCATCTGATTTGTAATCAGGGGGTCGGGCGTTCGAGTCGTCTAGCCGGCAT
>NZ_JAIULA010000082.1 GCF_024160875.1 Ligilactobacillus ubinensis
TGGACATATAAAAATCCCTCCATAATTATCAAATGAATTATTGTATTTCATCTGACAACCATAAAGGGATTATCGCAAGGTGCTCGTTTTAATTTTTGTGATATTTCACGAATAGTTTTACTTTGAGCAAGGCCCTCTAATATCATTTCACGGTCATTTATAGTAAGATGTTGATAGTGGCTCATAATAGAAATCCTCCTTTTTTAAAGTT
>NZ_JAIULA010000083.1 GCF_024160875.1 Ligilactobacillus ubinensis
CGTGCAGGATGATTTTCTGCCGGAATATAATCTAAAGCGATACTCAAAGTGGTTTGATTTATGTTATAATAATCTTGTATATTGGAATGTCCTTTCGGGGATAATTTCAGAGAGCATGGGGGTCGAGACCTGCGATAATCCCTTTATGGTTGTCAGATGAAATACAATAATTCATTTGATAATTATGGAGGGATTTTTATATGTCCA
>NZ_JAIULA010000084.1 GCF_024160875.1 Ligilactobacillus ubinensis
CAGGTAGAGAGAAATTTAAAGCTACGCAAAGAGAACAGAATTAAATCTATTCATTCATCATTAGCCATCGAGAATAATAGTCTGTCGGTTGAACAAATCACGGCTATTATCGAAGGTAAACGAGTGTTTGGTAACCCAAAAGAGATACGTGAAGTAAAAAATGCTTATGATGCCTATGAAGAAATCTTAGCTTTAAATCCTTAC
>NZ_JAIULA010000085.1 GCF_024160875.1 Ligilactobacillus ubinensis
TCAGTTGGTAGAGCATCTGACTGTTAATCAGGGTGTCGACGGTTCGAGTCCGCCTACCGGAGTTTTATGTATTCCTAAAAAAACGTAGTAGATAAATATTTGGAATAATTAAATAGATATTTAGATGTATGGCCCGTTGGTCAAGTGGTTAAGACACCGCCCTTTCACGGCGGTAACATGGGTTCAAATCCCGTACGGGTCACT
>NZ_JAIULA010000086.1 GCF_024160875.1 Ligilactobacillus ubinensis
CGCGGGACGGAATCGAACCGCCGACACATGGAGCTTCAATCCATTGCTCTACCGACTGAGCTACCGAGCCATAATAAACATTTCTATTTTACATCATATTCGTTGTTTAAGCAATTTCTTTCACAACTACGGTCCATGACGGATTTGAACCGACGATCTTCTCCGTGACAGGGAGACGAGATAACCACTACTCCAATGGACCA
>NZ_JAIULA010000008.1 GCF_024160875.1 Ligilactobacillus ubinensis
GTACCTATTCTTTCGAATAGATAGCCCTACACATTTGATTTGTCTAAAAACTTTGTTCAGTTTTCAAAGATCTACTTATAGTAAAACTTAAATCCATTAAAAATTACCCATAGAATTAATTATACTAAATCTATAATTAATTTCAACATATTTATAATTAAAAATGAATAAAAATCAATTTAATTTATAAACATAAGCAACTTTATCATTTTATCAAATGTTATATTCTACGTCAAGAACTAATTAACACTGTATAAACATTGTAGTTGCTCGTTCAATCAACGTTTATTATCTTACATTTTTTTTTTTGCTACGTCAACACTTTTTTCAATTAAATTTATAAATATGAATAATACTAGCTACATTTATGTTTTTTTACTTTACTATTCCATGAAGAAACAAAGGCCAACACCTTACTAACTACCATTTCCGGTGTTAAATCATCTGTTATTATCTTGTAATCTGCACAACTATTGTAGCGTTGCACTCGCTGTCTTTTAACAGACTCTAATTGTTTAGCACTAAGTCCATTAGCTAATGGGCGACCGCTATCCGCTTTAATTCGACTGTATGTTGTTTCAGAACTTGCCTCTAATAAAATAACCGGTACATCACATTTTTTTAATATTTGTTGATTATCTATACGTAGTGGTGTACCGCCACCTGTCGCAAGAATACCATCATGTGTTCTTAATACTCTCAATAATATCTCATGTTCAATTTTGCGAAAATATTCTTCTCCTTCATCCTCAAAAATTTCACTAATTGATCGTTTTTCACTTTCAACAATTGCTTGATCCATATCTACAACTGTTTTATTTAATTTTTCTGCCAAAATTTTACTTACTGTTGTTTTACCACTACCCATAAAACCAATTAATATTACTTCCATGTTAATTCCTCCAGTTTATAATGAAAAATCTAAACAAAAAGCCAGCTTGACTCCTTTAAAGTCCAGCTGGCTAGAAGTAACACTTCAATTCCGTTGCGGAAATATCTTTCTCACAAAAGCTCAGCTAGACTTTTTCTTGTATCTAGCTGAAACAATTCAAAATTGGCTCTGCTTAGATACGAACTGCGATGTCCGTATCTAATGTTGCCTCATACGGACACTACATAAAATAAGCATAGCTCCAAAAAAGATTAATATTTTGAATTGTTATTATCCTTTGCATGTTAGATTTTCCTTTCCATATATTAATGATATTAAAACATGATTAGTATCATTAGTCAAGTTATTTTAATAATTCACTTTATAAAATTTTATCCAGAAATTCTTTTGCCCTATTTGTTTTAGGTTCTTTAAAAAATTCCTCTGGTGTTCCTATTTCTTGAATATAGCCATCTGCCATAAACCAAACTTGATCTGCTACTTCTTTTGCAAAACCCATTTCATGAGTTACAACAATCATTGTCATCCCTGAATCCGCTAAATTTCGCATTACTTTTAACACCTCTCCAACCATTTCTGGATCAAGTGCACTTGTCGGTTCGTCAAAAAGCATTACCTCCGGATCCATTGCTAAAGCACGTGCAATAGCAACTCTTTGTTGTTGTCCTCCCGAAAGACTTGATGGAAATTGTTTTGCTTTATCGGCAAGTCCAACTTTTTCTAATAGTCCTGTAGCCATTTTTTCAGCTTCAGCTACTGTTTTATTTTTCACTTTCATTGGAGCTAATTTTACATTTTCTAAGACATTCATATTTGGAAACAAGTTAAAGCCTTGAAAAACCATTCCCATTTTTTCGCGTAATATATTGAGTTCATTCTCAGAAATATTTGTTAACTCATTGCCTTCAAAATAAACTTTTCCATCACTTGGCTGCTCTAAAACATTTAAACAACGTAAAAAAGTGCTTTTACCTGAACCTGATGGTCCAATAATACAAATAACTTGACCCTTTTCAACCACTTCTGAAATATCTTTTAAAACTGTATTAGAACCATAACTTTTTTTCAAATTAACTACTTCAATCATCTTACTGTTCATGTTTCATCTTCCCTTCAAAGTAATTTAAAAACTTGGATAATGTGAAAGTAACAATGAAATAGATCATCATAGTAATAAATAATGGTAATACACCTTTATATGTTGCAGATTGGACTAATTGCGTTTGATACATCAAATCACCAACACCTATTACAGAAACAATCGAACTTTCCTTAATCAAAGTAATAAATTCATTACCTAAAGCTGGCCAAATATTTTTTATAGCCTGTGGAATCACCACATAGCGGTAAGTTTGTTTTTGATTCATTCCCAAACTTCTTGCGGCCTCTGTTTGACCTGTTGCTATTGATTCAATTCCAGATCTAATTACTTCCGCAACATAGGCAGCTGAATTTAATGAAACCGCAATAATACCAGCCGCTAACGCAGGTAATGATTGAATAAGTGCTCCAATACCAAAATATACAAACATAACCTGAACCATTAAAGGTGTACCTCGAATAAATTCTATATACATAACTGCTAAAGTATGTAATATTTTTGCATTCGATATCCTCATCAAAGCAAGGATGATTCCCAACAGAAAACCAAAGAAAACAGAAATCACAGTTATAATTAATGTATACTCTAATCCCTTAGCAAAATATGTCCAATAACTTATCATAGTATTATTTTTACTTGTTGACTTCATATATTTTGCCGCATTTGGGACATACTTTTTATTAATTACATTTTCTTTTTTTAATTTACTAATTGTTTTATTTGCAGCATTAACTAATGTCGTTGAACCTTTTGAAAAGGCCATTGCAGCACCTGTCTCATTAGTGTCTACATTCATCTTGGCATTAAAAGCATATAAGTTACTATTGTTACTTACATATGCCTTAGCTGTCGCCTCTTCCATTAAAACACCTGCTACTTTGCCTGATTGCAGTGCAATTATTAAGTTGTTTAATTTTGCTAATCCCTTAACACTTGCCCCTTTCATTTGCTTTTGAACCAAGTTATATTCTAACGAACCAGTCTGTGCACCAATTGTTTTATTTTCAAAACTGTCTTTATTTTTATACTTTGCTTTATCTTTCTTATTAATTACTATGTATTTACCACCTGTATAGTAAATATTCGAAAAATCAACACTTTTCCTTCTCTCAGAAGTTGGATTCATCGCTGAAATTACAGTATCAACTTTATGAGTTTCTAATGCAACAAGTAATGAATCAAAATCCATATTCTTTATTACTAGCTTAACTCCAAGATCCTTTGCGAATTTCCTTGCTATTTCAATATCAATTCCGACGTACTTTGTTTCACCGTTGACCTTTGCTGTAAATTCATAAGGTGGATAATCTGCACTCAATCCAACGACTAATGTCCCTTTTTTCTTAACATCAGAAAGCGAGCTATCCGTTGTACTGGACACCGAAGAACTACTGCTTGAGCTTTCAGATGCAACAGCTTTTGTCTGCATAAATGGTGCAAAAAATAAGATTGCCAATGCAAGCATAAGCAATGCTGTCATTTTTTTCAAAATATTCATATTCATTCTACTTCCTTTTTATTAACCTAATCGATAGCATTAGTATACTACATTTTGGTTATTTATACAATAAATAAGATAAAAATGAATATTATTTACTATTATACACAATATAATGTTTTTACTATATTAATTTTAATTTGTTGAATTATTCTATAAAAACTGTTATTCTAAGAAAAAATGTGAGGTGTATTTTTTTATGAGTTTAAAAATTAATCGACAAGTCGATTTAGAATCATTGTTTAATAAATTTGCAATTGATCCCATTGAACCTGCAAAGAAAAAAGAGAACGAATCTGATAAAACAGAACAAAAACCTACTAGTCCAAATAATAAAAATAGTAAGTAGATATATTATAAAATGTAATCACCTGTTAAATTGGTGATTTTTATTTTAGAAACTGAAAGGTTAATTTAGATTAAATAAAAAAAGAATGAAAATTTATTTCATTCTTTTTTATTTTACTGATTCGAAGCATAACCATCTGGATACCGCTTATTTAACGTCTCAATATTATTTTTTGCAACTTCATCAAATGGAATATTGGCCCATTCAGAAATTTGGGATAGATACCATAAAACATCTCCCATTTCATGAATCATTTTCTCTTTATCTAAATCTTTTCCTTTAAAAGTGTAATCCTTGATTAAATAAATAAGTTGTCCTGCCTCGCCTGCTAAACCTAAAGCACAATTAGTTAATACTTGCTCATTGCCATATAAAGTCCGATTAGCTTTTTCTTGGTATTCATTAAATTCCATATCTTATTTTCTCCCATCACGAATATTTGCTTTTTCTTCAATCCAATTCCAAATCGAATCTTTACCAGTTTTATCTAATGCAGAAAATAATACTAATCCGTCATTTTTATTCAATTGTAATGTTTTACGAATTATACTCTCTGCCTTATTACGTTTGCTCCGTGGAATTTTATCAATCTTAGTGCCCACTACTAAAATAGGTAAGTCATAGTAATGAAGAAACTCAATCATTTGCTTATCCAATTCTGAAGGTTCATGCCGAGCGTCAACTAAAGATATAACTCCGCGTAATTCCTTTCGCTGTGCAAAATATGTTTCAAGCATTCTACCCCATTTTTCGCGTTCCTTTTGTGAAACTTTCGCATAACCATAACCAGGCACATCAACAAAATATAACTGTTCTTCAATATTGTAAAAATTTAAAGTTTGTGTCTTTCCTGGTTGACTAGATGTTCGAGCATATTTTCTTCGATTAATAAGAACATTAATCAGCGAAGATTTTCCAACATTTGAACGCCCAGATAAAGCAATTTCGGGATAGTACTTATCTGGATATTGCTCCGGCCTTACTGCGCTAATTGTTAACTCTACATTATGCACTTGCATAAAATTACGCTCCCTCATAAATTAATTATTTTTATTTTAACATACGACTCTATCGCATTACCAATATTGTCTTTTTTAATTTTCATCTATATGTATAACTCACTGTATTTGTATTAAAAAAAACAATTTTCACAACATACCCTCTTAGGCTAGTGAAAATTGTTCCGTTTAATTATTTAGCTACTTTAACAACTTCTTTGTCACCGTAGTAACCACAATTTGAGCAAACATGATGTGATTTACGTAATTCACCACAGTTTGGACATGCACTTATGCCAGGAGCTGTGATTTTATAATGTGTACGACGTAATCTTTTACGTGTCTTTGATGTTTTACGTGCTGGTACAGCCATCTCTAGACACCTCCTTAATTTTTTTCAAATTAATCTAACAAGAAGAATTGTACTTGTTATTCCATAATTTTGCAACTACTCTTCGGAATTCTCCGAAAAAAAATCCTGTAGTTTAGCAAACCTTGGATCCAATTCTGTTTTTTCTTCTTGGATTTTTTTTAATTGACTTTCACTGATAACGTTCCAATCTCTACCAGTTGGCATTTCAAAATCAGCTCGTTTCTCCGCTGTCGTCAAAACCTGCATAGGAATCTGCAACAATATATTATCTTCAATCACTTTATCTAAATCTAAAATATCATTTTTTAATACAATAACAACATCTGTATCTTCAAAATATGACAAATCATGCTCATGATGACTAATATAGTGTTCAGTTAAATCAAAATCAAGATTTAAAGTTACAGGTTCAAGCGAGCGTGTTGAAGGTAAAATCAACGTTATATTCACTTGAAGATATCCTAAAACTCCTAATTCATCAACAGAAAATAATCCATGGACATGAGCCTTTGAAGCCCCAATTATATCAGGACGACGTTTTTTTAACGCATCCTCAAGTTGCAATATCTCATCAACTTCAATTGGTTGCCCACCAACTTGCCGTAATTCATTCAGTGACCATTTCATGCTGTTTTTCCTCCCAATGCAACAAATTTCATTATACTTGTCTATAAATACTTTGTCAATGCTTTTCACTTGACACCCTATTTAAAATTGCGAATTGGCGCTTTTTTTAAGTCCTGTTCTTCACCCGTTATTAATTGATAAACTTTTCCTGCTCGATAGTCAGCTTTAAGGATTGTATTCTTACTTTTTTTGCTAACTTTTGTAATAATTGGAAATACAGGGTCCTTTTTCACCTGATTTAAGTACTTTTTTCCACGACTTGTAAAACCTAATAAACGGATATACGGTGAATTGTTCCACGTATTTATGTCATTTTGTTTCAGATTTAGTAAAATCGTAATTGCCAAACGAGCAAGTCTAGTATACGTGAAACGTTTTGTTTTTACAGTGTGCATCCACTCATCAAATGATGCAGTTACTGGCAATTGCTCCAATTGCTGTTGCAATCGATATTCTATTCCTTCCGCCATTCCATAAATATATTGCAAATCCTTAGGAGAGGTTGTTAAAATCTTATATCTCAATAAGGGCCAAAAATCATCCCAATCGACTAACTTATTTTGGATTACATCATTAAAAGTAATTTCGGGGACATAACTTTTCAAAACTTGTACATTGCCTTGTGCATAATTCTTTCGAATTGCAGATGCACTAGCAATTGTCTGGGTTGAATCTAGTTTCTGATCATGATAATTTGCTTGTATTCGTTGTACTGGAATTAGCTCAATCGCTTCACCTAAATCAAAATTTGCTTTTGCGTAGGCAAGGCCTAATAAATCATTTGGCTTAGAAACATCATATCCTATTTTGGCTGTCACTGCCTGTTGAAAAGTCGCTGCATACGCCTCATCATATTTTTTAAAGTTTCCTTTAACTCCATCAACTTGGCGTGCAAATGCTTTAAAATCATAGTTAGCATGCTCTGCACCAAAGACTAACTTAGAGACACCTAAAGCCTTTAAAATTTCAATTCCATTGTACGCAAAACGATCAGCCGGCTGTACACATGCTGTTACTGGTAATTCAATAACAAGATCAACTCCATTTTGAAGTGCTTGCTTTGCCCTTATCCATTTATCCATACAAGCAGGCTCACCGCGCTGTAAGAAATTTCCACTCATTACTACAACAATACATTTTTCTGGAAAAAAACTTTTTATCTGTTTAATCTGATACAAATGACCATTATGAAAGGGATTGTATTCTGTAATAATTCCGACCGCTTCCATCACATTCACCTACAATTACGCTTTATTTCTCACACACAAAAAACAATCGTTCTGTTTTATCCGTTGGTTGACTTTGACCAAAATCTGCACTAACGCTAATTTTCTTAAAACCAGCTATATGCAATAAATCAATATATGTTTCCATTGAGTAAGTACGTTCATGGTGTTCTTCATTTAACCGTACATACTTATTGTTTGTTTCATCATATATGAAAAAGGTTAAATCATGAATTACACTATGTGGTAAGTTATCTGCATAACTAGACCAAATAAAAGCCTGCTTCTCATCAGTGTAGTTATACATATAACCTGGATATACTTCATCTGTTTTATAGGGTGTAATGACATCAAATAAGAATTTTCCGTCCGCAAATAGATGTTGATAAACTTCACAAAATGTTTTTTGCAGTTCTGCTTTCGTTTGCAAGTAACATAATGAATCTGCAAAACAAGTTATCGTCGCATACTTAGCTAAATTGTGCAAATCAAGCATATTTGCTTCTATGAAGGGAACATTAACCCTAGACTTACGCGCATGCATATCTGCTAATGCTAACATTTCAGCAGATAAATCAACACCTGCAATGTCATACTGCGCTTGTGCTAACATTACAGCAAGCCTCCCTGTACCACAGGCTAAATCTAAAATAGTATCCTGTTTAGAAATCGCCTGTCTTTCAACAAACGCTAACCATTTGTCATACATTGATGGTTCCATCAGCTCATCATATAATTGGGCAAATGTTGTATAATTCATCTACTTAACCCATGCTGAAACGTCCACCATTGGAGCATTCGCCCATAGCTTTTCTAAATTATAAAATTGACGTGTCTCTGTTTTAAATACATGGACAACTACATCACCAAAATCTAGTAAAATCCAATCAGAGTTATGTTTACCTTCAATATTTTTAGCAGTTACTCCTTCTTTATTCATTTCTGCATCAATTTCATCGGCAATAGCTTTAACTTGTCTACTAGAATCAGCTTGCATAATAACAAAATAATCAGCTAATAAACTAATTTTTTGCATATCCAATGCCACAATTTCTTCTGCCCGCTTGCTATCAGCTGCATTAACAACAACTTGCAATAAATCTTTACTATTCATTAAAATCCTCCATTACTATCTTCTGCAACATAACTATTATATGTTAATATGGCTGCTGGATAGATTGTTTTGTTTTCTTTCATTAAATATTCAAGTGTATGTTTGGTTTCAAAGGCAACTGCCTTATCCAAATTTTCTTTAGCTATTTGTCGCGCTTGCTCTACTCCTGGAAAACTTCGCCCAGGTTCAATAAAATCAGCTACGTAGATAATTTTATCTAACATCGACATTTGTGCCGCTCCGATTGTGTGATTACGAATTGCATTCAAAATATCTTCATTAGTAATCCCCAATTCTGTTTTAACAATCTCTGCCCCTACTACACCATGCCAGACAAAGTTGTTCCATTTTAACAAATCTCGATCTAAATTATTATTTATAATGACCTGCTTAAATTCCTCTGCACTTCTTTCTTTAGCGTAATCATGAACTAAGCCTGCAATACTTGCTTTTTCACAATTATAGTCATTTTGCTGTGCCAATTTAATTGCAGTCTTTTCTACACCTAAAACATGCTTAAATCTAAAATCGCTCAGGCTGTTTTTAATTTTTCTGATTAATTCTTCACGATTGTTTCCGGGGAAATAGTCATGTGTATATTTAATTTCAGTCATTTGTAGAGACCCTCTTTTTCAATATAATCTGCTACTTCTTTCTTTACTAAATATCTGATTGAACAACGCTGACTAATCTTTTCTCTAATCAAAGATGAGCTAACACCTATCATTGGCACGTCAACCCACATCAAAGGATACTTACTTTTTTGTTCAAATCCCTTTCGTTGCACTCCAATAAACTTTACCATCTTTATCAAGTCATCAATTCGATTCCACTTAGGTAAATAGTCAACCATATCACCACCTATAATGAAATAATACTCGTTTTCTGGGTGCATGATTGTTAACTGTTTAATCGTATCATACGTATAGCTTATTCCACCACGTTTTAATTCAATATCTTCAATTCCAAAGTTTGGATTATCAGCAATACTTAACTCTACCATCTTTAGTCTCTTTTCGGCGGCAATTGTTTCTTTGCTGTCAATGTGTGGTGGTAAATTATCCGGCATAAACAAAACTTCATCCAATCCAAGTTGACTAAGAACTTGATCAGCAATAATTGAATGTCCTAAATGAGGTGGATTAAATGTACCACCTAATAATCCAATACGCCTTTTCTTACCAAGATAATCGACCTTTGTTAAAACTTGTGTTGCGGGGATTTTGGTCACCTTAACTACCACAAATACTCATCTCCTCAGGCAATTATATCTTAGCTACTTCAAGTGAAATGTTGCGATTTTCTTTCACTTTAGCAGGACAATATAAAACTAAAACATGGCCAATTTTTTGAACCACTTTAATTTGACTATTAGTTTCAATATACTCTGTAACTTCCTCAGGCTCAACACTCGCATTTTGTAAAATATTTATCTTCAAAAGTTCGCGTTTTTCAATAGCAATTTTAATTTGAGTTAACCATTCGCTACTTACCCCCTCTTTACCAACTTGAAAAATTGGTCGCATTCCATGCGCTTGGGCACGCAAATATCTTTTCTGTTTTCCTCGTAATGTTTTTGTATTATCCATAATTTCCTTTCTTAAACCATTGCTTTACGTAATATCACTGAAACTCCTTTGGGAGCCCAACCAGCTATATAAGAATTACTTTTAACTGAAATCCACCCTAAACCAGCAAATACAAGATCACTTTTTTCTTTTGTTTTAAACTCAAAACGAACAAGTTCTGGAAAATTTGCCATTTCCTTTTTAGTAGGTGGGCTTAATAATTCACCTGCATGTTTTTCATAAAAACTATCTGCATTTTCTGTTTTTGTACGATGTATTAACAAATTGTTATCTAAATAGGCAACAAAACCTTGCCTTTCTCCACTAAGATAATCAAAACGAGCTAACGCACCTAAAAAAAGCGTTTGTCCTTCATTCAATTGATAAACCTTAGGGCGTATTTCTTTTTGCGGGGTCGCAAGTTTTAATGTTTTTCCTGATAAGTAATGCGCCATTTGATTTCTATGAATAATCCCTGGTGTATCAATCATATCATGTCCATCATCAAGTGGAATTTCAATTCGATCCAACGTAGTTCCAGGAAAACGTGAAGTTGTTATTAATTCTTTAATTCCTGTTTTTTGTTTAATAATTTGATTAATTAGAGTCGATTTACCCACATTTGTCACACCAACAACATAGACATCACGATTTTTGCGATATTTATCAATTAATTGCAATAATTCATCAATAGCGTTGTTTTTCTTTGCACTAGTTAAAATTACATCTATTGGTCGTAATCCTTGTGCATTAGCCTCTTGACGCATCCATTCTTTTAACTTAGAACGCCGCAATGACTTTGGCAATAAATCTTCTTTATTACCGACTAATAAAACTGGATTGTTACCAACAAAACGGTGTAATCCAGGAATTATTGAGCCATTAAAATCAAAAATATCAATTACATTCACAATCAAAGCATCTGACGTACCTATCTTATTTAGTAATGCCAAAAAATCATCATCACTTAATTTAACATCAGCAATTTCATTATAGTGACGTAACCTAAAACAACGTTGACAATACAGTGCATCATTTTCTAAACTAGCTTGTAGCGCTGATTCAGGTATATAACCCAATTCTGATTTAACAGTCGTCTGTATTTTAGCACCACAACCAATACAATATAATTCTTGTTCAATTTCAGTCATCTAGCGAATGCCCCCATTTTGCCTTTAAATCGTTTTGTTTAATCAACTTTTGTTTAATAATTTTTTCAAAAAATCGATTAATTCTAGTATTCCATGCATCAGATTCGACCAATGGTTTAACTAAAATACTTCGAATATTTGCATTATTAGCCGCTGCAATATCAGTTATTAGCTGATCTCCCACTAAGACGATTTCACTTTCCTTCAATTCAAATCGACGCTTAGCAGTATTTATTCCTCGCACAAAAGGCTTCATTGCTCTAGATACAAAAGGTAAATTAAAAGTTCGCAACGCTTTTTTTACTCTTCGATGATTGTTATTTGAAACTACTACTACCGGAATATGCGCCTCGTTCATTTTTTTAAGCCATTCTCGTAATTTTGGTGTCCCATTAGGATTATTCCAAGCAATCAAAGTATTGTCTAAATCTGTTAAAATTATTTTAATCCCCTGAGCCTGAATATCTTCTGCAGTTAAATCGTATATTGACTCAATCATCCAAGTTGGTTTAAATCTGTTAAACATCTATCATACTTGCTATTCCAAAGATAAAATAGCTTCCCTTCTCAAAAATTTTACTATAGTATTCATTATAAGATATCTTTCAACCAATACGCAAACATTAGAATAAATATTTACGTCATCATCCTACAATGCTGTTTTTTCATAGCAAATATTACCAAAAATAAAAGACTAGGAACTAATTTCCTAGTCTTCTACATGTATGAACTAATTAATTGGCCAAAGCCTTTTTAGCTGCATCAACAATTGCTGAAAAAGCAGCTGCATCATTAACAGCAAGATCAGCTAACATTTTACGGTTAACATCAATTTCTGCTAATTTTAAACCGTGCATTAATTTACTATAGCTAATATCATTTATACGAGCTGCTGCATTAATACGAGCAATCCATAATTTGCGGAAATTGGATTTTGTTTTTCTACGATCACGGAAAGCATATTGATATGATTTCATAACTTGTTGCTTAGCAACCTTAAATTGAATATGCTTTGAACCGCGATAACCTTTAGCTAATTTTAACATGCGTTTACGACGTTGACGCGTAACTGATCCACCTTTAACACGTGGCATGTGAATTCCTCCTTAATATCCAAGCAGACATCTTTCGTATGTCTGTGGTAGTCTATCAACAGACTATTTATACTTAACCGTGCATTACTATCAAATGGTAGCAATATTTCAAACGAAAATGAATTTATTACTTCATTTGAGAAAGCATTTGCTTGATACGTTTCATATCTGAAGCAGATACCATTGATGCCTTACGTAATTGGCGACGTTGCTTCTTTGTCTTACCGTGGAAGCGGTGTGATGTATAAGCATTTGAACGCTTTAATCCACCATTTCCTGTACGCTTGAAACGTTTTGCTGATGCGCGGTGTGTTTTTTGTTTTGGCATGATACAATCTTCCTCCTAGATATTTTAAGCTGATTAATTCTCAGCTTTTGGTGCGAGCATTAGGAACATGCTTCGACCATCCATTTTTGGTTTAGATTCGACAACAGCAACTTCTTTTATCTCATCTGCAAACCGATTAAGAACGTCACGGCCAATTTCTTTATGCGTGATTGCACGACCCTTGAAACGAATCGAGACTTTGACCTTGTCTCCTTTAGTCAGAAACTTTTGAGCATTCTTTATCTTTGTATTGAAGTCATTTGTGTCAATCGTTGGGCTTAAACGAACTTCTTTAACGTTTACCACTTTTTGCTTCTTACGAGCTTCACGCTGCTTTTTCTGCAACTCAAAACGATACTTCCCATAATCCATGATCTTGGCAACAGGTGGTTTCGCTTTAGGCGCAACTAAAACAAGGTCAAGATTATCTTGCTCTGCTAATTGCAAAGCCTCTTGCTTGGTTTTTACCCCAAGTTGGGAACCATCACCTGCTATTAGACGCAATTCACGAGCACGAATGCCGTCGTTTACCATTTTATCAACTGCTATGGCGTTTCACCTCCAAATAATTTCAGAGAAAATGCAGAAAAAACGGACGCTCTAGCAAAAATGCTAAACGCCCGCACTAATCCGTTTTTATCGGAATTAATTTCATTATCTTGCCCCGGAACTTGATTATCCCTTAGGCGAGAAGCGGGAGCTTCTGCTTTTTTCTCAACTCTATTATGGTAACAATATTAATGTTTCTTGTCAAGAAAATAATTTATTTTGTTTCTTGACGACTATATGATTCGATATCCTTACTAAACATCGCTATAAAATCAGCTTGGCTCATTTCTTTAGTATCTTCTTGACCGTATTGCCGTACAGTTACGGTATTATTTGCCGTTTCGCTATCTCCTACAACTAATGTATATGGAACCTTGTTAACTTGAGCTTGGCGAATCTTATATCCCATTTTTTCATTACGATCATCAATCGAAACTCGAATATGATGTGCACTTAATTTGTTTTTTAATTTAGCTGCATAATCAAAATGTAAATCATTTTTAACAGGAATAATTTCGATTTGCTTAGGTGCTAACCAAGTAGGAAAAGCCCCTTTATACATTTCTGTCAAATAAGCAGTAAAACGTTCCATTGTTGAAATTATTCCACGATGAATCATAACTGGACGATGTTCTTGACCATCAGCTCCTACATATTTCAAATCAAAACGTTGTGGTAAAAGAAAATCTAATTGAATGGTTGATAATGTTTCTTCTCCACCTAATGCTGTCTTAGTTTGGACATCAAGTTTTGGACCATAGAAAGCAGCTTCTCCTTCAGCTTCAAAATATTCCAAATTCAAATCATCCATAGCTGCTTTTAACATTTTTTGTGATTTTTCCCACATTTCATTATCATCAAAATATTTCTCAGTATTCTTAGGATCACGATAGCTTAAACGGAAACGATAATCTGTAACGTCAAAATCATTGTAGACTTCAACCATCAATTGTAAAATCTTCTTAAATTCTTCTTCAATTTGATCGGGTGCTACAAATGTATGACCATCATTTAATGTCATTTCACGAACACGAGATAAACCTGTTAAGGCTCCAGATTTTTCATAACGATGCATCATTCCTAATTCAGCAATTCGTAATGGTAAATCACGATATGAACGTTTATGGTGGTTATACACTTGGATATGTGAAGGGCAATTCATTGGACGTAATTCCAACATTTCACCATCACCCATATCCATTGGTGGAAACATATCTTCACGATAATGATCCCAGTGCCCAGACTGCTTATATAAGTCTAGATTGGCTAAAACAGGAGTGTATACATGTTCATACCCATCGCCAACTTCCTTATCTATAATATAACGTTCTATAGTACGACGAATTGTTGCACCGTTTGGCATCCAATATGGCAATCCTGCCCCAACTTTAGGATCCACAAAAAATAAATCTAATTTATTTCCAATTACACGATGATCACGTTCATGTGCTTCTTCACGTCTAACTAACTCAACATCCAAATCTTTTTGCTTATAAAAAGCTGTTCCATAAACTCTTTGTAACATTGGGTTGCTTGATGCGCCTTTCCAATATGCTCCAGCAACTGATAAAATTTTAAATACTTTAACTGCACCTGTTGAAGGCAATACAACATTATTTGAGAAATCTAAAAATTCTCCTTGCTTATGTGCAAAAACTTGACCTGAATTTGCAGAAGCTAAATCATTTACTAACTCTTTTTGATATGGGTCATTAGCAACTAAAGCTAATGCTTCATCTTTAGAGTAGCTAACTTTTTCAATTTTCAAATTTTGTTTAATAATTTTATTCATTTTAGCAGTAATTTTTTCAAAATCGGCTTCACCAACTTGGCCCGCTTGATTATCTGTATCAAAATAAAAACCATGTTCCGTAGCTTGACCTTGACCAAATTTCATTTCTGGATATAAATCTGATAGAGCATTAGCTAAAATCTGAGCTGCTGTATTCCATAAAACAATTAACCCATCTTCCGAGTCCTTTGTAATTATTTCAATACTCCCATCGCTATTTAATACTTGATCATAATCAATTAGTTCTCCATTAAACTTACCAGCAACAGCTTTTTTGGCTAAGCTTGTGCTTATCGACTCTGCTAGCTTTCTTGTTGTAATTCCTTGTTCATATTCCTTAATTGCACCATCAGGAAATGTGATATTAATTTTTGACATTCTACTCAATCCTCCTAAAATAATTGCAGATAATAAAAAATCCCTAATATCTATCTAGATATTAGGGACGTTATTAACGTGGTTCCACCCGAACTTTAAGGTTAAACTATGTCTAACCTCCTCAAATACGTTATTAACGGGTACGACCCGACCTAACTTTGCACTAGGCTCTTAACGTAAAAGTGGCTAATTGTTACTGAAAAGCTTCCAGTCATGACCTTTCTCCCTGAACAACAATTAATATCTCTTACACGATTTATCTTAATTTAAGCACTAAGCTCTTAAAAATGCAAGTGCTAATTTACTTTAAACGCCGATTTCTTCCAGTTATTTCATACTCAGTAGCTAAAAAACGTATCCGTTCCATTAATCGTTTAGCCTTTAAAGGTTCTGCCTCACCCCGATTATTAATCGTCAGATACTCTGTTTCAAGCTGTTGCATTGATAGATTCGAACTAAAAAAAGTTGGTAGCTCTTCTTGCATTCGATATTGCAAAATAACTCCTAAAATATCATCTCTCAACCACGAACTCAATTGATCTGCACCAATATCGTCTAGCATTAAAATTGGTGCTCTTTTTATTTCATCAACAATATCACTAGTGTTGTTTTTACCAATCGAATTCTTTACTTCTACTGCAAATGATGGAAAATGGACAAGTGTTGTTTCAAATCCTTTTTCAGCCAGCTTATTAGCAATAGCAGCTAACAGGAATGTTTTGCCAACACCAAAATTTCCCTCTAGATACATTCCCTTATGAAAAATCTGATTGTTACTTTCGTAGTTAGCAATAAAGAGTAATGCTGCTTCTAGTACATCTTGACGTTTATCCTGATCATAATCTTCAATTTGTGCTATCCTGATACTCTTAGGCATATTGACAGACTTTACTCGTGATTGTAATTCGCGTTTTTTCTGTCTAGCCTGCAATTCAGGCGTTGGAATATAAACAACTTCAATTCTATGTCCACTAACAATTAAATCAGGAGAATAACCAGGCATTGCAATTTCGTTGCCATTTTTAATGTTTTCTTTGTTTTTAACGTATTCGTATAATTTGCTTATACCTCTCTCAATATCTGCTTGATTTAATTCATGACTATGTTGCTTTAAGAACATAATTACGTCAGGATCTTGCTTTATCTTTTCAATCAACTGATTATATTTAGGAAGTAGATTTTCTTTTTGCATCTTACGTTTAAGTTCCTCACCTAGATTTTCCATATTTTTCACCTACCTTAACTATTTATTAGGATCATTTATTTTGTTTAATAACTCAGCAATCCGGATACTCTTATTTTCATCTAGCGGTTTTTCTTCACTAACATATTCTGAAGTTGCCCACTTAGGCAATGTTTCTTTTTGAACAATTGGCCGCTGTTTTCGATAATTTGTGTTCATTTTTCTGGACCGCTTAGCTTTTTGTTGATAAAACTGACGTACTTGCTTTATTGCAGCCTGAGGTGTCATTACTTTTTTCTTCACCCAATCAGCTGCTGTATTTTCAAAGGAGAGTCCAAAATAAGCTTTATCTTGATCAGATAATAAATAGTGAATTAAGACGTTAATAACGGCATTTGGTAAAACCTGTCTTTTAACTAAGTTTCTGACCAAATTTTTTTCTGTAGCCGTTGGAAAAGTGTGTAAATCTGCCTTTATTTTCTCTAAAAATTCTAATGGTAAATAAGCCTCACAAGCCTTAACTAACTGCATATCTGCTGCACTTAGATTACTATTTTTATCAACCATCTTACTTGCTTTTAGCTGCGTATTTTTTTCTATAAGACCAGCTTGGTTGCTTACACCATGTAGTTGTTCAAATCTTTTATGGGCTAATTTTTTAAATTCGTTGAAATCAACTTTATTTTGTGTAACATTCATTGCATTTTCTAAAAGATTTACAATTTGAAGTTCGTCAAACCCATACAATATGTGTACTGTTTTCAATGCATTATAGTTATCTACTATTACTTTTGCATCTACAAAAGATTTAGCTAACAATTGCTGTAAGAAAGATTTATCTAAATCTGTATTGAGGCTTTCGGCTAATTCATTTTGCTCATCTTCTTGAATTAAAAGTTGCTTTTTATCGCGAAATAGCAAATCACGTTGTAAATTATAGACATCTAACAGATTCTTTGTTATCTCATTTGCCTTTTGATGCATTAGTTTAGGGGGACAAAATTTTTTCTTTAACTGATCAAATCGCCACTGACCTACATTTTCAAGTAAAAGTGCACTCAATAAGTCATCTGCAAAAAAAGCTGTTCCCATTTGAGGTTTTTGTATTTCATAAATATATATTTTTCCTAGAGAATCACTTTGAAAAAAAGTTCTTAATAAACCTAATGCTTCCAATCTTATTCTCAATGTATAAAATGATCTAATATCCAAGTTAAGATTCGTTAATAGATTTCTATGCATTTTTCTTTTCGACAACAATGGTTGGTAGTCAACATTTTCAGAAAAAAATGCATATATTCCAAACGCATCAACCCCTGCTAATGGTTGGTATAGCTGCAAAGCCATTGCTATATCTGAACTAGTAACTCTTGTGTCAGCAGTGATGATATACCCATCTTGAATATTTAAATCTTTCCAGCCTTCTTCTTGTGTAGATATATCGCCTCTAATCATTCGTCATATCACCTTTTTTCTATTTGGATCAATTCAATTCTAGCAATTAGTCTTGTTTATGTCCTCTTTTCATCAAATCATTCAATTCTTGTGCAAAAGCCCGCATATCCTTAAATTGACGATAAACACTTGCAAAGCGAATATAAGTTACATCATCAACATCGACTAAAATATCCATAATATATTGTCCTATAGCTTGACTAGAAATTTCATTTCCGCCAACTGCGCGTACTTTACTTTCAACTTTATCAACGATTTCTGTAATCTTATCCATTCCAACTGGACGTTTTTCAGCAGCCCGCATTATTCCGCGTAAGATCTTATCTCGATTAAACTCTTCACGATTCCCATTTTTCTTAATTACTAATAAAGGAATTTCTTCAACTCTTTCAAATGTAGTAAAGCGATACCCACAATTCTCACATTCACGTCGTCTTCTAATTACATGTCCATTATCGGCAGGACGACTATCCACAACACGTGAACTATTTTTATGACACTGGGGACATTTCATTTTTTTCACCTCAGTACTTTTTTATGCTTTTTACAAATTATCTAAATCATTCATCTTTAGCCATTTTAGCACTTGTTGCTGGGTATCTTCAACCGCTTTCGAATTATCTATAACTACCGTAGCCAATTTACAACGCTCACTTGCATCCAATTGACTATTAATGCGCTGTTTTGCCTGAGCAAGTGTTATCTTATCTCTTTGGATTATCCGTTTTATTTGCACTTCTGACGGAATATTTACTACCATTACAGCATCACAATAATCATCATATTTCCCTTCAAATAACAATGGTATATCTAATACAATTAACTTTACCTTACTTTTTTTAAACTGCTCTACTTGATTTGAAATCTCGTCTCTTATTAATGGGCCTGTAATTTGCATTAGGTTATCTAACTTTTTAGCATCTGAAAAAACTAATTCACCGAGTTTTTTGCGATTTAAACTTCCATCTTTATTAAGAATACTTGTGCCAAAGTAAGATACAATTTTTGCTAGTCCTGGTGTATCAGGTTCTACTACCATCCTAGCAACCTTATCTGCATCAACTACTCCAGCCCCTAGTTCATTTAAATAATGACTAACTGTGGATTTACCACTAGCAATTCCACCAGTTAGTCCAAGAATAAATGTCAATTTACTTCACCTTCTGACAATTAGGGCAAAAATGAGTCCCTCTTTGCCCAACTACAATTTTTTCAATTGGCGTTTGACACCGTTCACATGGCTGCCCTTTTTTACCATAAACATGTAAATTAAATTGAAATGAACCACTATGTTGAAATGCATCGATATAGGAACGAATGGTTGTCCCCCCTGCCTCAACTGCAGCAGCCAATTCTTCAATTGTCTTTTCTCTGATTAATGTTGTCTCTTTTTTTGTTAGATGATTACATGGTGTTTGCGGATTGACTTTACTTAGCCATAATATTTCGTCTGCATAGATATTTCCAATTCCTGCAACCAACGTTTGATCTAATAAAGCTGTTTTAATCGCTTTTTTTCTTTTCATTAAATCTGTATAAAATAATTGTTTATCAAATTTATCTGCCGTTGGTTCAGGTCCTAATTTTTTAATTGAAGGAACCATATCTTCTGTCCCTGTCTTTATAAGTTGCATTCTACCAAATTTACGAACATCATTATAGCGTAACTGGCGTCCATCTGTCAGTTCGAAAATAATATGCGTATGTTTTTCAACTGGTTTCTCCCTTTTCTCCACAAAATATTTACCTTCCATTCTTAAATGGGAAATAACCGTTAACCCCTGTGAGAATCGTATCAGTAAATATTTACCACGTCTATCAATTGCTTCAATCCTACATCCTTTAAGTTTTTTTACAAACTCATCTACGTTTCCCGTAATCATTTTAGAATAAAGCACATCTATCTGGGCAACCTTAGCTTTCAAAACCTGACTTTGCAATCCTCTTCTAACTGTCTCTACTTCTGGTAATTCTGGCATCCATCTCTCCTCCAAATTACTTTGTATCAAACCATGTAGCACCATGTTTACTTTCAACTTTAAGTGGTACGTTTAATTTAACAGCTGAATCCATAACTTGAGGCACCATTTTTTCTAAATATGCAATTTCATCTGTAGGTGCTTCAAAAATTAATTCATCATGCACCTGCAATAACATTTTGGTTTCTAAATTTTCTTTTTTCAGCATCGTTTGCATATTAATCATTGCCACTTTAATAATATCAGCCGCACTACCTTGTATTGGTGTATTCATCGCTGTCCGTTCTGCAAAAGAACGTAAATTAAAGTTCTTTGCCTTAATATCAGGAAGATATCTTCTTCTATGGAATAGTGTTTCAACATATCCCAATCTCTTAGCAGTTTCTACACTTTTTTCCATATACTCTTTGACACCCGGAAATGATTTAAAATATGTTTCTATAAACTCTTTGGCCTTTTTGTTAGAAATACCTATATTTCTAGCTAAGCCAAAATCACTTATCCCATAAACTATTCCAAAATTAACTGCTTTAGCTTGACGGCGCATATTACTTGTAACTTGACTTGCATCATCCAAATTAAAAATGTTCATTGCCGTTTTTGCATGAATATCGGCACCTTGTTTAAAGGCTGATTGCATATTTTCATCACCCGAAATATGCGCTAATACCCGTAACTCAATTTGAGAATAATCAGAAGAAAAAATCTCCCAACCTGGTTTGCTTGCAATAAAAGCTTGACGAATTTTTCTCCCCTCTTCTAAGCGAACAGGAATATTCTGCAAATTAGGATCAACCGACGACAATCTACCTGTAGCTGTTAGTGTCTGTAAATAGCGTGTATGCACCTTATGATCTTTTTTATCAGCAACCCTTAATAACCCTTCAATATACGTTGACTGTAACTTTGCTAATTGACGATATTGTAGGATATTATCAATAATTGGCGCATATCCTTGTAATTTTTCTAATACTTTAGCAGAAGTTGAATAACCTGTCTTTGTTTTTTTAGCAAAGGGTAACTGTAAATCTTCAAACAAAACTATTCCCAATTGTTTAGGTGAATTGATATTAAACTCCTTACCTGCTTCTTGATAGATTTGTTGTTCGATTTGCGTTAAACGTTCCTTAAATTTACTTTGCATACTCTGTAAACAGTCTAAATCAATTTTTATTCCTGTAGATTCCATCTCAGCCAACACCAAAGATAAAGGACGTTCAATTTCAAAATAAAGCATCTCTTGCTTATTCTGTATTAATTTATCATATAACGGCTTCTTTAAATCAGATATTGCCTTGACTTTATGTGCAAGATGATTAAAAAAGACCTCGTCATCTGTCGGAAAAGCAAATTTAGCCCCCTTGCCATATACCGCCTCATCTGTTTGAACTTCATAATAATCATGTAAATGCACCAAGTTACCTAGATCATTACTATTCTCACTTGTATTTAATAAATACGAGACTAATAGCAGATCAAAATCAACATTTTTTAATGCAACTTCATTTTTCTTCAAACCAACAAACGTCCTTTTTCCATCAAAAACATCAATTTTTTGGCTTTCTAAAATACAACGTACTCCCTGTTGCTTTAATAATTTACAATCTCGACTAACATAGTATTTTTGGTTTATTTTCAATGCAAAACCAACGCTAGCGGCACTATGATAGTTTTCTCCAGCCATCTCTAGGTAAAAACTTATTTCTGCATTCTTAGGAGCCTTTAATTCTGCAGCACTTTTAGCATCTAAAATACTATATTCAATGACTGATTGCTCTGCGTCTATGCTATCTTTTGCTGCCATCTGTCCCAAAAAGCGTTTAAAATCCATTTCCATATAAAAAGTACGCAATTTTTCGGTATCTTCACCCAACCATTTTGTGTCTTCAATCTTTAGCTCTAGCGGAGCATCTTGTCTAATTCTTGCAAGATCTTTACACAAAAAAGCTGTTTCTTTGTCGTTAATCAAATTCTCCTTAAGTTTTGACTTTTTCATGCTATCAACTTGTTCGTAAATACCTTCAACACTATCATATTGCTGCAACAATTTTATTGCCGTTTTCTCCCCAACTTTGGTAACACCTGGATAATTATCAGAATTATCACCTACCAATGCCTTCATATCAATAATCTGTTTTGGGGTTAACCCTGCAAATTTTTCTGCCACATGTTCTGGTGTATATTTTTCAATTTCACTTACACCCTTAATCGTTACAGCTACAGTTGTTTGAGGAGTAGTTAACTGTGTTAAGTCTCGATCTCCAGTAACGATTGTTGTCGTATATCCCAACTGTTCAGCCTCTTTAGCTAAAGTTCCAATAATATCATCAGCTTCATAATTGAGTAACTTATAACTTTTTATTCCATAACCTGCTAATAAATTTTTAAAATATGGAAATTGTTCAGTTAGTTCACTTGGTGTTTTATTTCTATTCCCTTTGTAATCTTGAAATTTTTCTGTTCTAAATGTTTTCTTTCCAGCATCAAAAGCTACTAAAACATTTGTCGGCTTTTCTTCTTTTAAAACTGCATCTAGCATCGTCTTAAATCCATATAGAGCATTCGTATGTAAGCCTTCATGATTTGTAAAACGTTCTACCGAACTATAAAGTGCGTAAAAAGCTCTAAAGGCTACACTATTTCCATCAATTAATAGTAATTTTTTTTCTGTCATCAAAATCCTCCTTGGATTGTCCTCAATTATATTTTAGCAAACTAATTGCTAAAAGTGAAAAAAACAAGTTAAACAATTCTGGATATAAAAAAGGCGAGAAAAATCTCACCTTTAATTTGATAATATTCGCAAGCTATTAACTACGTTTGCCACCAAAACTTCCAAAGATATTTAATAGCTGAATAAATAAGTTAATAAAGTCAAGGTATAGTTGTAAAGCTCCCACTAATGCTAAATTCGTTGTATTTATTTGGCCATTATATTGTATATAAAGCTGGCGAAATCTTTGTGCATCCCAAGCTGTTAATGCACTGAAAATAACAACTCCGATTACTGAAAATGCAAACTGAATTGCTGAACTTTGTAAAAATAAATTGATAATCATCACAATGATCAATGCAATCAACGCTGCCATAGCATGACGTCCTACAGTTGCTAAACTTTTTTTCGTTGTCGTACCAAAAAATGCTAAAACAACAAAAACGGTTGCTGCAGAAACAAAAGCCATTGTTACACTTTGAGCGGTATATAACGGAATAATAATTCCAAAAAATAGCCCCTCTAAAACTGCATATGCATATAACATTGCAGAGGTTACAACTGGATTACGATCAGCTTTTAATGACATTCCAAAAACAAGTCCTAATTGAACAATAAACAATACCCATATTGCTAAACGATTAGTCGCAAAAACTGACATCACAGATGCATAAAAGACGGTTGACACAAGATAAGCAACAAGTGCTGAGACACCCACAGCAGTTGCCATAAAAGCATACATCTTGCCTAAAAAGCGATTAACACCTTGCTCATCGCGATAGTATACACGATTTTCATTATTCATTGATATCTACTCCCCTTAACTCTGTCTTACGATTGTCCAACTTACTAATTAAACAATCTAAATTACACATTATTTACATATGAACAAAGAGATTACTTCTATCATTCATACCTTGTTGCATACTATTTTAACACAAATTTTTCTTCAAATGCATCTTTTAAACTTTTAGAAAAAGACTTTACAATTATTTAATATAAGCATATTTGTAATTCCACTGTGTTCCAGCAGTATTATGAATAACACCTTTCACCTTACTTTTTTGTAAATATGCTGTCGTTTGTTGGTACAATGGTGTTACCCCTTGATCAGCATTAAAAATCTTTGCTGCTTTAACCAAATCCGTCCACCGTTTCGTCTTATTATTAGCATCTTCATTTTCAGCTTTTTCAATTAAAGCATCATACTTCGCATTTGAATAACTACCATAATTGTATGACGTCCCTGTAACTGGTATCTGTAAAAATGTTATTGGATCATTAAAGTCACCGCCCCAACCTGAAACATAAATATCAAACTGTCCTTTTTTAGCCTTTTGTTGTGCACTTTTTCCTGGAATATTTTCAATTGAAATCGAAAGTCCTGTAAATTCTTTAGTGTATTGTGACTGTAGATACTGGGTTAATGCATCATTAGTTGTTACATCATCAGAAGAAAGGATAGTAAATTTTAATTTTGTAACTCCAATTTGTTTAAGACCTTTTTTCCAATATTTACGTGCTAGTTTTTGATTGTAACTAACGGTGTTTGCAACTTTTTGCTCTTTGGCAAAATCCGTACCAGTTGTTGGATTAGTTGCTAGTCCAGAAGCAACAAATCCTGCTGGAACTTGCGAACCATCTCCAAAAATCTTTTTAGTTAAGACATTACGATCTAACGCTAACGACAATGCTAATCTAATATATTTGTTATTTAATGCTTTTTTATTATCCTCGTTACTGTCATTAAAATTATACGCTAGATATGAGATATACGAATATGGATATTGTTTAAATTGCGAATTGTTCTTATAGTTTTTAACCTGCTGACTTGAAAGTGGTGTCATGTCTAATTTTCCTTGTTCATATAATTCATAACCTGTATTATAATTACTTACTACCTTATAGTTAATTTTTTGTAATTTAACCTTTGACTTATCCCAGTATTTATTATTTTTAGTAAATTGCCATGTATCTGACGTTCCCGTCCAATTTTTTATCTTAAATGGACCTGAATAAACCATATATTTTGAACTTGTCCCATATTTTTTGCCGTATTTCTTAATTACTTTTTCATTTTGAGGTCCAAATAAAGGATAGGCCATTAATACTTTAAAATACGCGATTGGTTTGTTCAAAGTGATGACAACTGTTTTGGAATTCTTAGCTTTAATTCCTAATTTATTGGTTGCCATTTTGCCTTCATTAATTGCTTTTGCATTTTTTATACTATAAAACAAATAAGCATATGGTGAAGCAGTTTTAGGTGCAATTGTTCGTTCCCATGAATATACAAAATCTTGTGCAGTAATATTATCTCCATTGCTCCACTTAGCATCTCGCAAAACAAAAGTCCATTTTAATCCATTTTTTGAAACATGCGCACTTTTAGCAAGTCCAGCCGTAGTCTTACCATTATTCCCTAAACGATAAAAGCTTTCAAATACATTACCTAATTGTCCATATCCAGTCGCTTTTGAAATATCAATAGTATCTAAAGCTGCAGTTGCACTCAAATTCAAAACTTGCTTTTCAGAACTTGAAGTTGTTTTTTTCCCACAAGCAACTAGAAAGAATGCTGCTAATATTACTATTACTCCCAAAACCTTTATTTTTGCTTTTTTCATAAAAAAGCCTCCCTTTAATCTTCAAAGTGTTTATTTAAAAATTATTAATCAAACAATAAAAGCCCACATTCTATTTTTTTAGAATGCGGACTTTTTGATTATCTAATAGATTAAATTTCTAAATAATAAATCTCATCTAATATCAAAAATATGCGTATTCCAGTTTTTATGTACGCTAAAACACATGTTGTACATCATACAACATGTAACTTGTGCTTTAGCAAATAACACAGAAACTGACTTAAACATATTTTTCTCCTTTAATATTCTATGAGAATTTAATGATACCTTATATACTTACTAAATGTCAACAGCTACTAATTCGTTTTTAAGCTTAAATTGCTCAATAGATCCTCATACGCGTGCTCATACTTAGGAATATCTCCCGCACCCATGAAAATAGCGACATCATCATGGAAGTCTAATAACGGCGACATATTCTCTAAAGAAAGAACTTCGCCGCCCTTAGTAATTTTGTTACCTAAATCCTTAGCTGATACCTTACCATTTTTTTCACGAATCGAGCTGAAAATTTCCGTCAAAAATACCTTATCTGCAAGATTTAGACTCTCTGCAAATTCATCCATCAGTGCGACTGTTCTACTAAAAGTATGTGGTTGAAAAACTGCAATAATTTTTTTATCTGGATATTGTTGACGTGCCGCATCTAATGTTGCTCTAATTTCAGCAGGATGATGTGCATAATCGTCAATAATTACCATATCAGAAATTCTTTTTTCAGAAAAGCGTCGTTTTACACCTTTAAATGTTAGCAATTCACGCTTTATTTCTTCTTGATCAACTTTTTCAAAAAAGGCAACTGCGATTACTGCTAAACTGTTTAATACGTTATGTTCACCAAACATAGGAATTTGATAATTGCCTAAAAATTCATCAAAATGATAAACATCAAAAGTCGACCCTTTTGTTGTCCGTTTAATGTTTTGAGCTCTGAATTCATCATCTGCCTCAGTTCCATAAAAATGAACTGGAACGTCATATTTAAGAGAGCGTAAATATTTATCCTCGCCCCATGCAAAAATACCTTTTTTTGTTTGTTTGGCTAATGTTTCAAATGCCGCACATACATCATCAATACCAGTAAAATAGTCTGGATGATCAAAATCAATATTTGTCATAATTGTATATTCTGGATGATATGCAACAAAATGACGTCTATATTCATCTGCTTCAAAAACAAAAAAACGTGCACCTGGTGTACCTTTCCCTGAACCATCGCCAACCAAAAAACTTGTTGGAGCAACTCCACCTATAACATGAGCTAATAAACCTGTCGTGCTCGTTTTTCCATGCGCGCCTGCAATACCAATACTTGTTGTATTTTCTTCTTCTATTAGCATTTCTACTGTTTCAGGATAAGTTAACACTTTTAAATTTAATTCATGTGCACGTTTTATCTCTTCATGTTCTTCATCAAAAGCATTTCCCGCAACAATTGTCATATTTGGTTTAATATTGTTTTTATCAAAAGTTAGTACTTCTATACCAGCTTTTTCTAAACCTCGTTGCGTAAATGTATATTTTTCAATATCCGAACCAGCAACTTTATAGCCCTTATCATTTAGAATTAATGCTAGCGAACTCATTCCAGTTCCCTTAATACCTACAAAAAAATACGTAGTATCCGTATCCATATTCAATATCCTCTTTTCTTGTTTACACTCAAAAATAGTGTACCATAAACAGAATGTTATTTGTTTTTAAATTTATTTCATCTATACACGAAGTTTATTCAACTGTTCTTGTGTTAAAAAAACACTTCGTGGTTTTGAACCGCGTGCTTTTGAAATATACTGTTTTTCTTCTAATAAATCAATTATACTAGCCGCGCGATTATAACCTATTGAAAAAACACGTTGTAATTTTGATGTGGAAATTTCTTTTTCATTAACGATATAGTCTAAAACCCGTGGAACTAACTCATCTTGTTGTTCATCTTCAATTATTTTGTCTTTCAAATTATCTGGATCAAATGCATATTGGGGATGTCCTTGTTTACGTACAGAATCTGTAACTTCATCAATTTCATCACCAATAAACGTTCCTTGTAACCGAATTGGCTGACCAGAACCGTTACCTAGATATAGCATGTCACCCCGGCCTAAAAGGCGCTCTGCACCAGCACTATCCAGAATAGTTCTTGAGTCAATCTGACTTGACACCATAAAAGCAATGCGCGTTGGAATATTATTTTTAATTGTCCCTGTTAAAACATCAACACTCGGTCTTTGCGTTGCTACAATTAAATGAATACCCGCAGCTCGTGCTTTTGCCGTAATTCGTGCAATATAATCTTGTACTTCAGAAGCCGCCACCATCATTAAATCAGCTAATTCATCGATAATCACCACTATGTAAGGCATTTTCAACCCGTATTGTTGGCTTTCACTTACTTTATTATTAAAGCCTTCGATATTACGAACACCTGCAGCTAATAGTTTTTGGTAGCGATTTTCCATTTCTTCCACAACCCACTTTAAAGCAGCAGAAGCAGCTTGTGGGTCTGAAATAACTGGCGCTAATAAATGCGGAATATCTTGATATGGCGCCATTTCTACCGCCTTAGGATCAATTAAGATTAGTTTAACGTCCTGAGGTGTTGCCTTATATAATAAAGAAATAAGCATACTATTGATAAAGACCGATTTACCCGAACCAGTTGCCCCTGCTATTAACCCATGCGGCATTTTTTGAATATTTGTTATTTGAGGTCGACCAAATAAATCAACCCCTAAAGCTACCGTCAAAGGTGAATCCGCGTTTTTAAATTCATTAGAAGAGAGAACTTCTGCTAAATTAACTGGTCGCGCATATTTATTCGGAATTTCAATTCCTACGCTACTTTTCCCTGGAATAGGGGCCTCAATACGAACATCTCGAACAGCTAAAGCAAGTTGCAAATCATCCGATAAATTGGTTATTTTATTAACCTTAACTCCTCGACCTAATTTAACTTCAAATTGAATAATAGAGGGCCCTATTGTCCAATTCTCAACTTTGGCATCAACTTTAAAAGAAAACAGCGCTTCATTCAATTTAACTACTTGCTTTTCAACCCAATCATTAACAGAGCTATCATTACTTGTTACTGGCTTAGGCAATAATTCCAAACTTGGATATTGATATTCCAAGTTGTCTTTTTCAGATGCAATTAAAACTCGTTTACTTAATAGACTGTTCTCTGTTTTAACATTACTAAATTTACTTGCTTGATTAGACTGATCTTGTTTAACTATGGGTTTAGCATTTAACTGCATTGATTGCTTATTTTCAATTATTTTATCTTTTTCAAAAATTCTTGCCTTTTCTTGTTGTAAACTTTTATTCAAAATTGTAGATGCCATTTTTTCTATTAAAATGTTTTTATCTACTTTTCCATTGTTGGGCACCAATGTCTTTTCTTGACTTTCTACGGCTTGGTTTAAAACATTCTTAGACTGTTTAAAATGTTCAGCTTTTTTTTCAGCAATGCTACTATTGCTTACTACATTTTCTTTATCTATAACTATCTCATTATTGCTTTTAGTTAAATCTATTAACGGCAATTCTCGTTGCGATATTTTAGATTCGTCTTGAAACAAAATATAACTATCACTGCTTTTATCCAATGCAATAATCAAGTGTGCATATTTATCATGTAAACTTGTAAAATTTTGTTTTCCCTTTGAAGGCGGAAAAAACGTTGGGTGAAATCCACGACTATTATAACTGCTAGCATAATTATTTTTTTTGGATAAATTTGCTTGTAATTCTTTAAATGTCTTTTTTGGATTATTTTGTTTTTTATCATTTTGCCGGTAAAAAGCCGGCCCATCATACTTTTTCATGATTTCCCATCCTAACAAAAAATTGGATTACATTCAAGAAATCATTCTCGAATATCAATCCAATTTTAACACACTATATCCTTTAGTTGTTAAATAAATAAGCAGCTTTAGCGAAATCAAAACTTTGTCCAGCTGGATATTCATCTTTATTAAGCACAAGAATACCTCGTTTTTGTGGTGCATTGGGTAAATTTAATTCTCGAGCCGCACAAATCATTCCATAGCTAGAAACTCCTCGCAATGCACCTGGCCAGATCATCATTCCATTTGGCATCATTGCACCAACTTTAGCAACAACAACATTTTGATCTTTTTCTATGTTAGGCGCTCCACAAACAATCTGTAATACCTCTCCTTCATCTACTTGGACCTTAGCAACATGTAGATGATCAGAATCAGGATGCTCTGCTAATTCAATTACATTACCAACCACGAACTTAGGCTGTACATCTAGCTTTAACTCAGGAGCAAAACCTATCTCTTTTAAATAAAAATTAAGCTTATCTACCTGTTGTGAATTTAATTGAATCTGCCCAAGTCCAGTTACATCTGAAATTTTTTTACTAACATCAAAAAAATTAAAACCTATTGTCTCGTGTGTCTCACTGTCAAAAATCCGAACTACATCTTGTTTAGTTTCTGACCTTTGGTTCACTACATCTGGATTAGTAAGAACAATTAATACATCCCCTATTTGTGTAGGGTTATAACTAGAAACTAACATTAAACTTTCAAACTCCTCTTAAATATACTAATTACTTTGCCGCACTTAAAAAAGATGTTACTTCTTCTTTTGTTTTGCGATCTTTATTTACAAACCGGGAAACTTCCTTCCCATCTTTGTAGACAACAAAACTAGGAATTCCCATAATCATAAGTTCTTGACAAAGATCAATATTTTCATCACGATCAACTTGAATAAAATCATATTGTTTAAAATTTGCTTCAATTTCAGGCATTGCCGGTTTTATAAAGCGACAATCAGGACACCAATCTGCTGTGAAAAACAAAACATATTGGCCTTTGCTTAATTTAGTTTCTAATTCAACCTTATTCATTTTAGGCAACATTTTCATAATTTATTTCCTCCAAACATTTTTAACTATTATACAACATTAGCTACACGGTTTATAACTAATTTGCTTATCTATTAAAAATGGGCTTCTATTTTATAGATTGGTTGTCCCTTTGCGCTAAATTTTTCTTCGTACTCTGTCATAGTATTTTGTTCAATATCTGGTGAAGCATGTAAATCAAGCCAGACTTTATCAAACTTCATACCATATTCGTTTAAACTAACTAAGGAATATTCAAATAAGCCGCGATTATCTGTTTTAAATTCTAAATGCCCTTTTACTTGTAATACTTGTTGATATTGGCTAAGAAAAGATTTATATGTTAACCGCCTCTTGGCTTGTCTTTTTTTAGGCCATGGATCAGAAAAATTCAGGTAAATTCCTGCCACTTCAGAGTTAGCAAAATATTCACTCAAGTTTGCGCCATTGGCACAAATCAGCTGTAAATTAGGTAATTGTACTTCTAATTGTTTTTTTAATACGATTCCTGTAGCTACAGTTTGCATTTCAATTCCAATAAAATTGAATTCAGGATGTTTTTGCGCCATTTCAATTATAAAGCGCCCTTTACCCATTCCAATTTCAATATACAACGGCTGTTTTCTAGGAAATCTATCCTGCCATTTCCCTCTATATTCATTTGGGCTAGTTATTACCCATTGCGGATTAGCTGCAATTAGAGGTTTTGCCCACGGTTTATTTCGTAAACGCATCTTTTCCTCCATCATTAAATTAAATAATTCATATAAAATGAGAAGCTGGAATACATCTCGCAGATATGCACTGATATATATTCCAGCTTTAAATATATTGTTGTTGTTCAAGCACTTCAGAAAGTTTAATTATGTCTTGGTTCATTTCATGGAAACGACCACGCTGATGCTTTTCCTTAATAAGAAGCAATAAGCAACTCAAACTATACCAATTAATACGCATTCTTAAGTCATCCGTTGCTACTTCTTGGCTGTTTTGATAATATCTTACTAACCATTTTTCCCAATCTTGGCGTGGGACATATTGACAAATTAACATGCTTAAATCATATGCAGGATCTGCAATAATCGCTGATTCCCAATCTACTAAATAAAGTCGATTTTCTTCCGACAAAAGCCAGTTTTTATGATTTAAATCACCATGACATACTTCATAATTCGAGCGCTCAAAATACGGTTGAGTAGTACGTAATCGATTAGCAACATTTTTTAATAACGGATTATGCCGCAAATCAGCCGGTAATCCCCTAAAATATTGATTCAGCAACTCTCTAGGTGTCAATACACTTCCGCCGACTTGTCGTAACATTCGGCGTAATAACTGTGAATGATGTACGCGATATAAAAGTGCAGAAACACTTTCACTTGTCATCTCTTTACGTTTTAGGCAGCGTCCATCCATCCACTCTTGTGCTGTCAACGTATCTCCTGATGTCATTCGTTTAGTCCAAACAAGTCGCGGAGTTATTTCCTCAATTGACAGTGCAGCCAAAAAAGGTGATGTATTACGTTTTAAAAATAACTTTTCGTTATTATTGATACCCATATAGGCTGTACCAGTGTCGCCATCAATTGGTAAAACATGCCAACCATTTTCTAAATCTAAATTCATAATTGGCTCTCCTTTTACTGACATCGATAACTATTACAAGTCTACAAATTTAGAAGTCTAGTGTCAAGTTCGTTTTTAACCATGTTTTTTACGATACCATTTCAGATAAGGAACTACCAACAAATAATCTTCTATTCCTAAGATTATTATCATTAAAATAAAATCGTATATTCCCTTTGTTGCCACTAAAACTGATATAGCAAAAAAAACATTTGTAAAAACTAATATTTTCATTAATAACCTACTAAATTGTCTCTCACGTACTTTTTTTTCAATCGGATATAGATGTGTGAAAACAATATTCTCATATTTCTTTTCCAGTGGAAACATTTGAAATCCAATTAAATAGTTGAAGATAAGCGCCAATATACAGCTAAGCATAAAATTAGAAATAAAATATAAAATCACGGTTCCTAATACCGTTAACCGAAGCCATAATTCACTAAATTCGCTATTTCTAACTAGACTACGTGCATATAAAAATGTATATACTGGTTTTTGGGGCAAAATAAAATCAAGATATTTACGCCGTTTAGCTGTTCTACTTATGAATGGTACATCTGTAAACAGATTAAAAAAGCGATATAGACTTAACATTCTCTGATTTTCTTTCATAATTAAATATTTCCAAGCAATTGTACTTGTCATATTTCTTTTTTCTAATTTATGCAAACTTAGTATATACATAACTGTAATTAAAATTCCTAACCAGCCCCAGATTATTGCTAGGGATAAACAAATAGCCGGTATAAGCCAAACAAATGCTATTTTGACTACATTTTCTCGCAATCTAGCGATACTTGCAGCTAACAATTCATATCGTAGTATCTGTGTTTTCAATAACAACTGCACTAATACAATGCAAACAATTTGAAATAACGAAAAGCCTAAAACAATCATGAAATATGGAAACAAAATAATTAAACAAAGCAACTGCTGTCCTAATGTGATTGTTACACTATGCCAATATGCTTTTTTTAAGTAACTTTGCATCTGATATTCTCGTGGTACTAAAAAAACGATATCCGCATCTTCTAAAAGGGTTGCATACTTACCCAAGTGCAATAAAACTAGTAACCCAATTACTATTAACCACTTGGTATAACCCAATGAATTTGTTAATCCCACACTTTTCAAAAAATTTGAATAATTCCAAGCAAATGCCCCTAATATAAAAAGTAAAGCTATAATAAAATGATCATTTAATACGTAACGAAGATATTTTAACAACATTTTTTGGTATCTTTTTAAACGTGTCTTCCATAGCTTCTCCATTAAACACCATCTCCCTGAGTCATTCCTAAATATATTTCAGAAAGACTAGCATTAGGATGTCCATACTCTGCTTGTAATTCCTGTATCGTACCGCTTGTTTTTAGCTTCCCATGATCAATCAACACAAAGCGATTACAGTATTCCTGTGCTGTACTTAAAACATGGGTTGACATCAAAACAGAAGCACCATCACTTTTCCTTTGTTCGATTAAGTTAAGTAAGTCTCTGGTAGCTAAGGGATCTAAGCCTAAAAAAGGTTCGTCAATAATAAATAGATCTGCTTGTGTAATGAAAGCACAGACTAACATAACCTTTTGTTTCATTCCTTTTGAAAAGTTAGCTGGAAACCAATCAAGTTTGTTTTCTAAACGAAAAGTCTTCAACAATTGCTGTGCTTTATCCCATGCACTAGTCTTTTCTAATTCATAAGCCATAATAGTCATCTCAATATGCTCTTTTAACGTTAATTCTTCATATAAAATAGGTGTTTCTGGCACATAGGCTATACTTTTCTTATACTCTTGCGTATTTGTAAAAAGACTGTTTCCATTAATTGTTATCTCACCTTTTTGCGGTGTTAGTAATCCTATAATATGATTTATTGTTGTTGATTTACCAGCACCATTAAGTCCAATCAAACCGACCAACTCACCTTTTTTTACTTCAAAAGAGATGTCTTTTAACACTGGAATTTGTGAGTATCCACCCACAAGCTGCGTAACTTTTAATGTCATTTATTTTTTCCTTTCCATCCGTTTCTATCGTCTAAATTATACCATACTGACCGAAAATTTTGTTTATCATTAACTTTGATACTTAGTTTAGTGTATACTTAAGAAGTGAAAATAATTTACTAATTGAAAGAGGGTTTTCTAATGGAAGATTGTATTTTTTGTAAAATAATTGCAGGCGAAATTCCAAGTAAAACAATTTATGAAGATGATATTGTTAAAGCTTTCTTAGATATAACACAAGTTACTGCTGGTCATACTTTAGTAGTTCCTAAAAAACATGTTCCAGATATTTTTGCCTATGATGAACACTTGGCAGCTGATGTATTCAGTCGGATACCTAAAATTGCTCGTGCTATTAAAGCTGCTAATCCTGAAGTTAAGGGCTTAAACTTAGTTAACAATAATGGCGCGATAGCCTATCAATCTGTTTTTCATTCACATTTTCATCTTATCCCACGTTTTAGCAAGGACGATGATTTCTCAATGACATTTACTGATAATTCAGAAAACTATGATGATGCTGCCCTACAATTAATTGCTAAAAGCATTGAAACACATGTGGAGGATTAACCTTGAATAAAAAAATACGGTCGCTTATTCTAATTAGCTCATTGGCTGATCTTGCATATTGGAAACGTGAAATTATTATTCAATACTTAGAAAACAGACACCGTGATTGGAAAAATGTCGAACATAGCTTGATAGATTGGTCAAATGCACTTGAAAAAGTCATTTCAAATTCAGAAGAGTTAGCTAGACAACTTGATAATTCCTCTGAATTAATTGATATAATCTCTGAAAATATTTCCCATTATATTGATGATGTAAATTCCTTGAAAAAGTGAAGATTTATTGAACATTAATTGAATTTTCAATAAATTATCAAATAAGACTCAAAGTTTTTTCGATATTATGGTATAGTTATAAACGTTAACTTGCTTTCCCGCAAGAAATTTAAAGAAACGGATGTGTTTTTTATAATGAAAAAATGGTTAGTAGCTCTGGCTGGTATCCTAATGACCTTTAGTTTAGCTGCTTGTTCTAAAACAGTTGCTACAACTTCAGGTGGTAAAATTACCGAAAGTGAATATTATTCAAGTATGAAAACAACTTCATCTGGTAAAGCTGTTCTAGAACAGATGATTTTAAACAAAATTCTTGAAAAGGATTATGGTTCTAAAGTTTCAACAAGTGATGTCACCAAACAATATAACAAACAAAAATCTAATTATGGTTCTTCATTCTCCACAATTTTATCAGAGTATGGTTATACTAAAGCATCATTTAAAGAAGCAATTCGTTCTAACTTACTATTAGAAGAAGCTGTTAAAGCTAATACAACAATTACTAATTCTATGTTAAAAGCACAATGGAAGAAGTATAAGCCAACTGTTACAGTTGCACATATCTTAGTTTCTAAAAAAGCAAAGGCTGAAAAAATCATTGCTAAATTACAAGCAGACCCAACTTATGCTAACTTTAAGAAACTTGCTAAGAAATACTCGACTGATTCTTCTACTTCAAGTTCCGGTGGTAAGTTATCAGCCTTCAACAATTCAAATACTTCTTATGCCACAGCCTTTAAGACTGCTGCATTCAAGTTAAAGACTGGTGAATATACAGCTACACCTGTTAAAACTAGTTATGGCTACCATATTATTTGGATGATTAAGAACCCAGGTAAGGGTAAGATGAGTGATCATATCTCTGATTTGAAAGATCAAATCTACACATCTAAAGAATCCAGCACAACTTACATGCAAAAAATTGTGGCTAAGGTCTTGAAGAATGGTAAAGTTTCAATTAAAGATAGTGATTTGAAAGATATCTTATCTAGTTATTTATCAACATCATCTTCATCATCTTCTTCAAATTAATTTAAATAATTAATTTATTACAAATAAAAGTATCGCATCAAGAATTTATTTCCTAGATGCGATACTTTTTATTTTGTCATTATAAAATCATTAACTGTATTCTCTAAATTTTTCTACCTCAAACATCTCTAGCCTTGCCTACTATTAAAAACTAATTTTCCCTATAATTCATGTGGCTTATAAAAATTTCTGCCTTCAAGGCCAAAAATACGTTCTGAAAACTCACCTGGTGCTACATGCTTTAAACTACCATTCATCATCTGAATTGAGGCATCTAAATCATCTAAATGATGTAAGATTTCAGCTTCTAGTATATGTGGCTGAACTGGTGAGCCATATTCTAATAGTCCATGGTGTGCCAAAATAACATGGCGCAATAAGATTGCGTCTTCTTTTCTAGGATTGATTTCTAATTCTTGACAGGCTTGAATTATTTCTTCATCAATTAAAACAATATGTCCAATCAAATTTCCTTCTACAGTGTATTGTGTTGCCACAGGGCCTGACAGTTCTATAACCTTGCCTAAATCATGTAAGATTGCCCCTGCATATAGTAATGAAGAGTTAACCTCTGGATATTCTTTTGAGACAGCTTGTGCTAACCGTAAAATTGATAAAGTGTGAAATGCTAGTCCGCCAGCAAAAGCATGATGATTCTTCTTTGCAGCTGGATAAACAAAAAACTTATCTTGGTATTTTTTGAGTAAATAACGAACGACTCGATTCCAAACATTATTGTGTATATCAAAAAGATAACTCTCAAATTGTTTTTGCATTTCGCTCATATCTTCAGGAGCACCTTCTACAAACATAGCCGGATCTTGTGGCTCATTTTTTTCTGCATTTGTTAGTTGGATACTATAAATTTTAATTTGAGGATTGTTCTGATAATTTTCTCTTTTTCCAATTAGATGCACTATCTTTCCTGCTTGAAAGCGAACTATATCTTCATCAGAAGCATCCCAGTATTTTGCACTAATTTCTCCTGATTTATCTGCAAAGTTAAAAGCAATAAACTGCTTATCATTTTTTGTTTTACGTGTTTCTGCTGCCTTAATCAATACAAATAAATCTACATTTTCATTTAAAGCATAGTCAAATAATTTTTTTGTCGTCAATTTATTTCCTCCCACCATATCAACTTCTAATTACCAAAAAGCCCTTCAATATAACTAGCCGCTTTGTTTTTTAAGCTAGACGCCTTTTGTGAAATGTTTTCTCCCGCACTCTCAACACTACTCCATACATCACTACTACTTGAAGATGAATCACTAGAACTGCTACTTGATGCTGCTGATGCTCTAGTTGATGCCGCTTCTACTGTGAATTTTGTATTGGCTGTATATGGTAATATACCTTCCATTTCTTTTTTGAACAATGCAGATCCGCCTCTAGTTCCTTCATTTTGTAATGAGTATTTAGAAGAGTCAAATCCAACCCATGTAGCAACCACAACATCTGGTGTATAACCAATATACCAATGATCATTATCTGATCCACTTGTTGAACTTGTTGTACTTTGCGTTGAGCCAGTTTTTCCTGCAATTGTATATCCTGATGGTTTAGCACTTACACCTGTACCTATTTTGTATACATCAATCATCATACTTGTCATTTCATTTGCTATTTTCTTTGAAATAATACGCTTAGATGATACTTTTGTATTATCAACAATTACATTGCCTGATGAATCAACTATTTTAGTAATAAGGTGCGTTGAATAGTGTACTCCTTTATTTGCAAATGCTTCATAGGCGCTTGCCATTTCATATGGTGAAACACCATTTTTCATACCACCTAATGCTAAACTCAAATTATCATCACTTTTAGAAACTTTAATACCAAATTTTTTAACTGAATCATAGCCCTTTTGTACTCCGATTTTATTTAATAACCATACTGCTGATGTATTTTTACTTAAAGCAAGAGCTTCATACATTGGCAAATTTCCCGAATAAACACTATTCCAATTTTTAGGAGTATAATTATTTGAACCATATGATTTCAAAATATCTTTGACAGTCGAATCATAGAAATACCCATTCTCCAATGCAGGTGTATATACTGCTATTGGCTTTATTGAAGATCCTGGTGATCGAACTAGCTGTGTTGCGCGATTATATCCTCGAAAAACATGTGAACCAGAGCGACCACCAACAAGCGCTGCTACACCTCCTGTTTTCGGATTAATTGCAATCGAACCGCCTTGTGCTTTTGTTCCATCACTGGCATCATATGGAAACAATGAGTTGTTTGCAAATGCATCTTGCATTTTTTCTTGATAATTTTGATTCAAAGCAGTATATATTTTATATCCTTTATTCATTATTTCCGACTCAGTCAAACCATAGCGACTAATTGCCTCATTAATAACAGCATCAAAATAATACGGATACTTATAACCAGATGTGTATGAATAACTATCCTTAGTTACCATTGCTGTTGATTGATATTTTTTTGCATCTGTTGAGGATAATTTGTTATTTTCAACCATCAAACTCAGAACCACATTACGTCGACTTTTGGCAGCCTTAGGGTGATCTACCGGATTATATGCACTAGGACTTCGTAGCATTCCTGCCAATGTGGCTGCTTGAGGTACTGTTAGCTTGCTTGCGCTAACTCCAAAATATCGTTTAGCAGCGTCTTGTACGCCCCAAACTCCATTTCCAAAATATGCATTATTCAGATACATTGCTAAAATTTCTTTTTTTGAATAATCATTTTCAACTTGCACAGCTAAAAATATTTCTTTAGCTTTTCGCGAAAAGGTCTGCTCTTGTGTTAAAAAAGCATTTTTTACTAATTGTTGGGTAATTGTACTCCCACCACCACTAATAACATCACTACCTGTAACACGATTACGAATGTATAATAATACTGCCCTAGCAATACCTTTGATAGAAAAACCATATTCATGATAAAAATTTCTATCTTCAGTTGATAAAACTGCATTTTGTACATTTTTTGATATCTTACTAAGTGGTACCCACGTACCCTTTTGTGAATATAAATAGCCTGCCTTTTTCCCATTTACATCATAAATTTCAGTTGATCGTTCTAACGTAGCCTTTAACCCTTTGACATCTGTTGTCTTAGCTACATATGTTAAATAAATACTTGCTATAACTGCTATACTCAAAAAAATAATTGCTAGCCATCGTGTAAATTGATATCGATGCCATTTAACTCTTATATAGTTCCAAACAACAGCCATTATCTTTTTGAAAAACACAAAAATTGGCTTTTCAAAAAATTTAGTTTTCATAAAATTTCCCTCTTAATTTAATTCTGTCTTTCCAATATAGCACAGAAGCCATATTATATTAATGCTTTTTAAGCAAATATTATTAAATTAAGTTGTCTTCATTCATATGAATTCTAAATAGTTCATTTACACTTGATGCATCACTTTTTGAACCGCTTATAATGATAACGGTATCATAGCCAGCTAATGTTCCTACAATTTGTGGTTGTACTAAATCATCTAAAATCGCAGCTAGAACATTCGCATTCCTCGGCATTGTATGAATAACATTCATAAACTCTACTTGAGTTAAACTCTTTACTGTATCGTAGATTGTTTTATATAAACGTTCTTCTTCAGTCTGATTGTTAGCTTTAAAAATGACGTAATGTAAATTTCCATTACCATCTTGTTCTTTAATAATCTTCATATCTCGGATATCTCGAGATATTGTTGCTTGCGTTGCTTTAATACCACTTTCTTCTAATCGTCTCATTAAATCATCTTGTGTCGAAATCAAATTTTGTTTAATTAATTGCTCAATTTTTGCTTGTCTTTGTTCCTTCTTCATATGCTTCCTCCAAATATCATATAAAATAGAAAACTTAGATACTAATGTCTATACTATTACATTATAGCAAAAAAAAGTGCATAAATATAAACTTTCGATTAATTTTCATCACCTAATGGAAGCTCTAGTTTATCTTTTAAGACAATTATTTTCCGTCTATCCCTAATAATACGTTTTTCTTGTTCGAGACAAATTACCGCTTTGTTAACTGTCATCCGTGTTGTTTTTAATGCTTTTGCAATAACCTGTTGACTAATTGGTATTTCCAATCCTTTATCTGTTTCAAATCCAATTGTTTGAGCTAGCATTAGGATACAGTGCATCGTTTGCAAAAGAATATTCTCATATATTTTACTATGCCACAAGTGATTATTTACCGCAATTGACTTATGATTTTCATATGCTAATTTGTAAAAACTAGAACTATTTTCTTTAATAAACTTCTTCAACTTTTCTAAATTAATCCGAAGTAACTTTACTTTGCGTGAACATGCTACAACACGTTCTATACTAGTTATTTCAGATTTATCATCGAAGAAGCATGGAAAAAATTTTTTTCACCCAGAAACGTTATCTGAACGTTTTCTCCATTGATTAACATCTCATCAATTTGCACAATACCCTCAATTACAAAATATAAATTGCCTTTTATCTCCCTTAAATTAATAAATTCCTTTCTTTTTAATTCTTTACATATACTATTTTTTTCAAAAAAATCTCTTTCATCCGCTTTAAACGGAAACTTATTAAAAAAATCTTTCTTTACACGTTCCATAAATCCCCCTTCTTTCTTATAAAACGCTTTCAAAAATAAAGACTTGAAATAATTTATATGTATGGTTAATGCAAAAATATTTTACCATAATATATTATTATTTTATATATTTTTCGTAATATTTCCTATTTTTTTCGAATTAATATCCTTAATAAAGTGCTATATCTATGTTTTTTATAAAATATTCACCATCATTTTTACTAATTAGTCCTGCTTTAAATACCAATCTAAGATAGCTAACAAAGCACTAACAATTGCTCTATTAAATATCGAACAATTATTAGTGCTTTCTACTTATACTAAACTATTCTTACATTTCATCAGGTGCAGCTACACCTAATAGACGTAATGCTTCTTTTAATACAACTGCTACACTAGCAACCAAGGCAATTCGAGCTGCTTTTTGCTTATCAGCTTTCAAAATCTTTGAGTGTGCATAATATTTATTAAAAGCCTTGGCTAAATGAATTGCATATTTTGCAATTACTGATGGTTCATATTCAACAACTGCACGCTCAATTGTATTAGGAAAGTCACCTAATAAACGTAGCGTTTCCCATGCTTGATTATCATCTAATTCATAACTTGCTGTGCCAAGTTCACTAACGCCTGCCTTTCTTAAAATACTCATTGCACGCGCATGCGCATATTGAACGTAAGGCCCTGTTTCACCTTCAAATCGTACAACTTCTTCTAAATCAAAATCAAAATTATTTAGTCGCTCATTTTTTAAGTCATGAAATACCACTGCACCAACTCCGACATCATGAGCTACTTGCTTTTTATTTGCTAAACTTGGATTCTTCTCATCTATTTGTTTGCTTGCTAAACTAATAGCATCATTCAAAACATCTTGTAATAAGATTACACGGCCGGCACGAGTCGACAGTTTTTTCCCACCAGAAGTAATTAAACCAAATGGAATATGATGAATATCGTCTGACCAATCGTAACCCATTTCTTTTAAAACAGCCTTTAATTGTTTAAAGTGGTTCGTTTGTTCATTTCCCACAACATACAACGATTGAGTAAAATTGTATGTTCTCTTACGGTATAACGCAGCTGCTAAATCTCTTGTAATGTATAAAGTTGCACCATCTGAGCGCTTAATTAGAGCAGGATTTAAATCATATTTGGAAAGATCAACGATCTGAGCGCCATTACTTTCTTTTAATAGATTTTTTTGTTCTAACAATTCAACAATCTCATCCATTTTATCGTTATAAAAGGCTTCTCCATTATAAGAATCAAATTTAATTCCTAATTCATCATAGATTTGTATAAACTCTTTTAAAGATTCAGAGCGAAACCATTTCCATAGTTGTGTTGCTTCTTTGTCGCCGTCTTCTAAACGTTTAAACCATTCCCTAGCATCATCATCTAGTTCTGGTTTATCAACATCTTCTTCATGAAAACGCACATAATATTTAAGTAAGGTTGCAATAGGGTCCTTTTTAACCTCTTCTTCACTCCCCCACATTTTGTACGCACACATTAATTTACCAAATTGTGTTCCCCAATCACCCAAATGATTTATTTTAACGGGAACATAATTTGTTTTAGCTAATAAATTAGCAATTGCATTACCAATAACGGTCGAACGTAAATGTCCCATTGACATTGGTTTAGCAATATTTGGCGAAGACATATCTATAGGGACATTATTACTTTTACCTAAGTCTTGTGAACCAAAATTGTCCTGTTCATTTAAAACTTCATTTAAAATATTGTTACTGTAATCTTTTTTATCTAAAAAGAAATTGATGTAAGGACCTACTGCCTCGACTTTTTCGAATCCTTTTTTATCAATCTTCTCCACTAATTCAGTAGCGATTATTTGAGGTGCTTTGTGCAAATATTTTGCTAAAGCAAAAGCTGGAAATGCATAATCACCTAAATTTAACGCTTTTGGTACCTCAATTTTGTAAAAAATATCTTTTTCATTTAAACTTCCATCCACGGCTACGCTAATTGCTGTAGCTACTTTTTGCTTATAATCTATCATTTTTTCCTCCTAAAATAAAAAATCTCTTACATTATTACCCATAATGTAAGAGACGAGATTTTCCCGCGGTACCACTCTACTTGATTAGTAAATCCACTTTAAGTATTAATTTTAAAATCTAAGAAGCGCGCTTCAATCAGTCTTTCTATCTGGCTCACATCATCCCAGACTCGCTACAAGTTTAACTAATTTACTCTTCTTCTATCATAGATTGTTTATTAAGCGGGTGACGAGAATCGAACTCGCGACATCAGCTTGGGAAGCTGGAATTTTACCACTAAACTACACCCGCATCAACAAGAAACAGTATAGCAGAATATCCTGTTCTTGTCACGTTTTTTTAGCTTCTATGCAGGCATTTTTTTCATACAATCGAATCGTACAACTGCTCGATTATGAAAATCAGTTACAGCTATACTGTCTTCTTCATTATGCTCTAAAATCGTTACAACTGCTGAGTTTTCATATTTTTTTTCAACAGATCCAACAAAATCATGCTTTAATGACCCAAATTTTTGACACTTTACTTTGTCACCAATTTCAATTTTTGTTTCCATTTTGTCACCTCTAATTCATTAATTCTCATGCATATTACCAAATTCTACTTTAACTTGCAAGCGAAACAATTCAATTAATTATTTTTTATTAGAATTACTTAATATATCTTCTATTTATATAATCCTTTACTGTTTTTATGAAAGCTTGTGTAGACGGTGTTTGCTGTGTTTGTGCATGCGAAACTAAACAAATAGTACGATAAAATTTTTCTGAAAATGGAAAGCTGCTAACATTACCACTTAACTTTTGTAATGCTAACTCCGGTAAAATGCCTAAGCCTAAGCCACTTTCAACCATTGCAATAATAGAGGCATCATCTATACTGTACTGGATAGAATTCACTGAAACATTATATGTATCAAGAGCCTGTTTAGTATCACGATCATAGTCAATTTGTTGTAAAATAAATTCTTCATTAATTACATCTTGCTTAGTTATTGTTTTACCATTTTGAGGTTTAAATCCAGTAGGTGCAATACAAAAAATTTGGTCTTGATGTAATGGCAACACCTCTAGATTTTCTTTTATTGGCAAAGCACTAAAGCCTAAATCAAGACTTCCTAGTCTAACTTGTTCAACAACCTCGTTAAATGGTCCTTGACGCACAGAAATTTCAATTTCTGGAAAGTCTTTTTTAAAAGTATTTATGATGTCGGGTAACCAGTTAATACAAACACTGCTAAATGCCCCAATGCGAATTCGACCATGATTTAACCCATTTATTCTTCCTGCTTCTTCTACTAACTTTGCTTCTGTATTTAATATTTCTTGTACTATCGGCAAAATCTTTTGACCATCAGACGTTAATTTAACACCGTTACGATTACGTAAAAATAATGAAAAGCCTAATTCCTTTTCAAGACCTGTAATTGAATGGCTGATTGCAGAAGGAGTGACATTTAATTCACGTGCAGCAGCTACCAAGGTCTTTCGCTTTGCAACTTCGCTAAAAACATGATATGCAAAATTCGTCATTTTTTTGACCTCTTTATTACTTTATTGTTGCCTTAGTGTAGCACATTACTAATGGTTAATAAAGAGAAAATAATCAGATATTATTACAAAAAAAAGAAACAAAAGCGTATTGTCTTTTGCTTCAAAAATTAAGTAGTTTATTTCTAAAACACTAACTAATTTTAATATGTTTTTTGTGTCGCGCGATAGCCTATATCTTTACGATAGAAGCATTGTTCCAATTTAGTTTCACTTAAATATTTATAAACCTCAGACTGTGCTTTTTCTAATGTCGCTGCACTAGCAATAACCGTTAATAAACGGCCTCCGTTTCCATAAAGGTTTTCAACTGTTCCTTTTACATTGGCATAATCAATTGTTATTATTTCATTTTTAGAAAAAATTGGTATTTTCTGATTATTTATCGGTTGGCTAGGATATCCTTGCGCTGCAATTACAACACCTAAACATGCTTGTTTCGTTTCAGTAACAATTGGCAGTTTATAATTATTGACAACTGCATCAATTAATTCAGCAAAATCATTTTTAACACGCAATAAAACAACTTGCGTCTCAGGATCACCTAAACGAACATTATACTCAATAACTTTAGGCCCTTGTTTTGTTAAAATCATTCCTATATAGATTATTCCTCGATAAGCTAACTTTGCTTCTTTTAAACCTGTAATTGTTGGCTTAACAACTTCGGCTAACATTCTTTTATAATCTGCATTACTTAATTGTGGTATAGGGCTATATGCACCCATTCCGCCTGTATTAGGCCCTTTATCAGCATCATAGGCCCGTTTGTGATCTTGAGCCATTGGCAAGATACGGTAATCATCTTTTCCTACTACAACAAATAAAGAATATTCTTCGCCATCCAAAAATTCTTCGATTACAATTTGTTTTTGCCCTTTTTTAAACATCAAACTAATTTGTTCAGCTGCTTTCTTTTTCGTATCTGAAATAACAACACCTTTTCCAGAAGCTAATCCATCAGCCTTAATAACAATAGGTGCATCAAAGTTTTTCAACCCTTCTATCGCATCTCTTGAATTTTTAAAAGTGGCAAATCTTGCAGTTGGAATATCATATGTATCCATAAAACGCATTGCATAATCCTTTGAACCTTCTAATTGAGCAGCCTTAGCGTTGGGACCAAATATTTTTAAACCATCTGCTTCAAATGAATCTACTATTCCTGCAACTAAAGCATCTTCTGGGCCAACAAAAGTCCAATCTATTTGTTCTTCATAAACAAAGCCCTTTAAAGCATCAAAATCCAATTCATTAATAGCAATTGTTTTTATCCCATCTGCTTCCATACCAATATTACCTGGAGCACAAAAAACACTAGCAACATGCGAACTTTTTAGCAATGCTTTGGCTATCGCATGCTCACGTCCGCCTGAACCAACTATCAGTAGCTTCATATCATCTTTCATGATGTATCACCTTTCTTAGTTAGTGTCTAAAATGACGTATTCCTGTAGTCACCATTGCAATACCATACTTATTAGCCATATCAATTGAATCTTGATCGCGAATAGAACCACCAGGTTGTACAATCGCTTTTATACCATGTGTCGCAGCATATTCGACACAATCATCCATAGGGAAAAAGGCATCACTTGCTAATACTGCACGCTCGTCTATATCTTGACTAGCGTGTTTTATAGCAATTTTAGTTGAATCTATTCGATTAGGTTGACCTGCTCCAATGCCTAGGGTCCTTTCGTCATTAGCGACAACAATTGCATTAGATTTAGTATGTTTAACTGCTTTCCAAGCAAACATTAATGTCTCTAGTTGTTTTTTTGTTGGTCTTGTTTCAGTAACTGTCTTCCAATCACTTGTTTGTTCTGATAAAATATCTTGTTCTTGAACCAAAACACCTCCCATAACAGAAACTATTTCATGTTTTTTATTTTCATTTTTCTTACTAAAATCAAGTTCTAACAAGCGTAGGTTTTTCTTTTTTGCTAAAATTTTGTAAGCCTCATCTTCATATGCTGGTGCAATAATTATTTCCAGAAATAGTTGATGCATTTTTTCAGCAGTAGCTACATCAACTGTTCGATTTAATACAATAACCCCACCAAATATTGATATCGAATCTGCTTTATAAGCTCTATCCCAAGCTTTTTCTATACACTCAGCTTGACCTATCCCACATGGATTCATATGCTTTAATGCTACTACAGTTGGTTCATTAAATTCACGTGCAATCCTTATTGCTGCATCTGCATCTTTAATATTATTATATGATAGTTTTTTACCATGTAATTGTGTAGCTTGTGAAATAGAATAATGTTGGGGCAGCGCATCTTCATAAAACCATGCTTTTTGATGACTATTTTCGCCATAGCGCATTTCGTCTTTTAAATCATAAGTTAAGGTCAACTTTTCTGGTGCTTTTAACCCTACTTGTTCAGTTAAATAATCAGCAATCAATGCATCATATGCAGCTGTATGTCTAAATGCCTTAGCAGCTAATTTAGCTCTTGTTTCAAGTTTTGTATGCCCTTGAGCTGTAATTTCGGTTTCTACCTGGCTATAATCATTTGCATCAACTACAATTGTGACATCATGATAATTTTTTGCAGCAGAGCGTACCATACTAGGACCACCAATATCAATATTTTCAATTGCATCTGCTAAACTAACATCTGTCTTTTCAATTGTTTGCTTAAAGGGATACAGATTAACACACACTAAATCAATTGGAGTGATTTTAAGCTCTTTCATTGTTGCAACATGCTCTGGCAAATCACGTCGTCCTAATAATCCACCATGTACATATGGATTAAGTGTTTTAACTCTACCATCCAAAATTTCTGGAAAACCTGTTACACTTTCAATTGAAATAGTTGGTATTCGCGCATCATCTAGAACTTTTTTAGTTCCTCCAGTTGAAACAATTTCATAATCATGTTCAGTTAAAAATCTAGCAAATGGTACTAACTCATTTTTGTCGGAAACACTTAGTAATGCTCGTTTCATAGGTATCGTATTCTCCTTTACTTATCGCATCTGTTCTGTAAGATCTTTTTCAATGTAGCTGGATATAGCCTATGCTCGCAATCATGAACTCTTTTTTCGAGAGTTTCAACTGTATCATCCGGTAAAATTGCTACATGCTCCTGAGCAATTATCGGTCCAGAGTCAACACCTGAATCAATATAGTGAACCGTTACACCCGTTTGCTTTTTATGATCAGCAAAAGCCCGTTCAATCGAATGTAGTCCTGGATACTCAGGTAAATATGCTGGATGCAGATTAACAATACAGCCTTCATATTTTGCTAAAATTGGTTGTCCTATAACTCTCATATAGCCAGCTAATATAATAAAATCAATTTGATTTTCTATTAATATGTGAGCAATTTTTTCTTCATAAAGTCGTTTTTCACCACAACTTTTAACGGTAAATGTTTCTACTGGTATGTTAAACTTTTTAGCTCGTTGAATTACATATGCATCTGGATGATCACAAAAGAGTAGCTTCAATTCTCCTGCAAGCTCGCGTTTTTGAAACTGTTTAGCTAAAACTTCAAAATTTGTCCCATTCCCTGATGCAAAAATAGCAATTTTCATTTTATCTATGCCTCATTTATTTAATCGTGATTTTACTTTCATTCTCCGGACGTTTTTTCAGTTGACCGATTCGATAAAATCTTTCTTTAGCTTCTGTTAGCAATTTAGTTACTTCAGCATAATCCTCTGGCGCTACAGCCATTACTAATCCAATTCCCATATTAAATGTTTCATAGCAATCTGCCTGACTTAAATCACCTAAATTTTTCAAATATTTAAAAATGGGCAACACTTCCCATGAATTTATCTCAATTTGTGCTTGTAAGCTATCATTAAACATTCGTGGCAAATTTTCAATCAATCCTCCACCCGTAATATGGCTTATTCCATGTAACAATCTCTTTCTAATCAGCGGTAATACACTTGCAACATAAATGCGCGTGGGAGTTAAAACCACTTCTCCTACTGTTTTTCCATCAAATATATCTGGACAATCATTCAAATTTATCTGATGCATCTTAAATAAAATTTGACGGACTAATGAAAAGCCATTGGAATGTAATCCACTTGAAGGCAATGCAATTAAAACATCATTTTCTTGTGGCATATCTCGGGTTAATAAATTTTCTTTTTCAGCAACTCCAGTAGCAAAGCCAGCAACATCATATTCATCTTTAGTATACATATCAGGCATTTCTGCAGTTTCTCCCCCAATTAATGCACAATTAGCTTGCTTACAACCATGTGCAACACCAGAGACAATTTCAGCCATTTTAGCAGGTTCATTATGACCTGTTGCTATATAATCTAAGAAATACAATGGTTCAGCTCCCTGAGCTAAAATATCATTAACACACATGGCAACACAATCAATTCCAATAGTTTCATGCTTATTTAGCATTTGTGCAAGTATCAACTTTGTGCCTACACCATCAGTTCCAGAAACAAGGACAGGGTTACTAATTTTTAATGCACTTAAGTCAAACATCCCGCCAAAACTTCCTAAAGTTCCTAAAACACCTAAGCGTGCTGTTGCCTCAACATCCTTTTTTATTTTATTTACTAATTCATAGCCAGCATTCACATCTACACCAGCATCTTGGTAACGGCTCATAAAATTACCCCTCCTGTATCTGCGTTTGCTTTAAAGATTTTAAATAACCTTCTTCATAGTCATAAAGTGGTGTTGGATATTTCCCGTCAAAATAAGCCACTGTTAGTCCACCATTTGGTGCATTCCCAGCATCTGGTACAGAAATAGCCGTGATTAAGCTTGGAATACTTAAAAAGCCAAGCGTATCTGCACCAATAATCTTACACATATCAGCTACACTGTGATTAGCTGCCATTAATTCTGCCCGCGTTGACATATCAATGCCATAAAAACACGGGAATTTTAGTGGGGGTGATGCGATACGCATATGAACTTCTTTTGCACCTGCATCACGTAGCAGTTGGACTAATTGTTTAGAAGTGGTCCCTCGAACAATTGAATCATCTACTACGACAACACTTTTTCCTTCTACAACACCTCGAACAGCTGACAATTTCATTTTAACTCCACGTTCACGCAATTCTTGTGTTGGTTGAATGAAAGTTCTTGCAATATACTGATTCTTAATCAATCCCATTTCATAGGGTAATCCAGCTTCTTCTGCGTACCCTGACGCAGCTGACAATGATGAATTGGGAACTCCGATAACCATGTCTGCTGTTGGTGCAGGCTGTTCTTTTGCTAAAAGTCTCCCCATTTTTTTTCTAGCATTGTGCACTGTTACACCATGAATAATAGAGTCTGGGCGAGCAAAGTAGATGTATTCCATCGAACAAATAGCCAATTTAGTATCAGTTGTATAATGATCGATACGCAACCCGTTTTTATCAATAATCACTAATTCTCCAGGAAAAACATCTCGCACAAACTTTGCACCAACAACATCCAAAGCGCATGTCTCACTAACTACAACATAAGCTCCGTTATCAAATTGACCAATACTCATAGGTCTAAAGCCATTTGGATCTAAAGCCGCAACTAGACAATCTTTTCGTAATAATAAGAAAGCAAATCCACCTTTTACTTCATTCAAACTTGCTTTTAAAGCATCAATAAATCCTAAATTCTTTTTTTGCCGTATCAAATGAATTAGAATTTCTGTATCTGAAGTTGATTGAAAAACAGCTCCCTTATCTTCGAGTTCACATTTTAATGTCTGTGCATTAGTCAAATTTCCATTGTGTGCTAAAGCAATATCACCATCATGAAAACGAAATAAAAATGGTTGTACATTTGCAATTGAATTATTTCCACTTGTACCGTAGCGAACATGACCTATTGCTGCTGTTCCTGTAAGTCTATTTAAATCATTTTCGTCTGCAAAAACTTCTGCTAATAGACCTCGGTTACGATACTGATATAGTTTTTCACCATCACTTGAAACAATTCCTGCGCCTTCTTGCCCCCGATGTTGCAAACTGTGTAATCCGAAGTATGTTAATTTGCTAGCTTCTGGAACACCAAATACTCCGAAAATACCGCATTCTTCATTTAATCCTTTGATTTCATAAGACAAGGAATTGCCTCCTCCCATAATTGTTGCATTTCTTCAACTGCAACTTCTATTTCATTATCTGAAAGTTTCATCTTTAGCTGAGGTGTTTTTGTAACTTGACCAATTTCTTTAATATTACCTTCCATCACTTTTTCAAAACTTTCTTTTTTGTCTGGTGATACTGTTACAACAAATCGTCCTGGCGTTTCACTAAACAATTCTGCACTATTTAAAGCCATTTTCACACTTAAACCCAAATCTGTTTTAAATGTTGTTTCTGCTAATGCAACTGCTAAGCCACCTTCGCTTAAATCATGACAACTAGCAACATAGCCTTGTTGCATTGCAGACAATAGTTTTTGCATATTGTTACTTATTTCAATTAAATCAACATCATTTAAACTGCCAGAAATATTACCAGTCAGCATCTTTTGCAGCTCTGAACCAGAATAATCAGCCTTTGTTTCACCAATTAGGTATATAATATCACCCTCTGCTTGTACAAATGATGGGATAGTATATGCTACATTTTTAATTAGGCCTACCATCCCAACCATTGGTGTTGGAAAAATGGCTTTACCATTATTTTCGTTATATAAGGAAACATTTCCAGAAATAACTGGTGTATTAAATACATTACATGCTGCTGTCATTCCTTTAACTGATTGATACAGTTCCCAATAAACTTCAGGATCATTAGGATCTCCATAATTCAAACAGTCTGTCATTGCTAAAGGTAAACCGCCACTAGAGATAATATTGGCACAAGCTTCAATTACAGCAATTTTCCCACCAATTTCGGGATTAAGATAAACAAAACGCCCATTTCCATCAGTAGTCATTGCTAATGCCTTTTTGGTTCCTCTGACCCTGATAACACCTGCATCACTGCCAGGACCAACTACTGTACTTGTCCTAACTTGCGAATCATAGGTTTGTGTAAATGATTCCTTTGACGCAATCGTTGCTTGCTGTAAAATTCTGTTTAAAACTTCTGTTGGATTATCTATTTGTGGTTTCCAATTGCTACTATTTTCGGCATCAATAATATGTTGTGGAATTTTTTGCTCACTTGGTTCTTCTAAGACATCGTCTGTTAAACTGGATACTGGAATATCTGTCACTATCTTGCCCTGATGTTTCAATAGGTATCTATGACCTTCTGTAACACGACCTATTACAACTGCTTCAAGATCATAGTCCTTAAAAATAGCTTTAACATCTTCTTCATGTCCTTTTCGAACACATAGCAGCATTCTTTCTTGTGACTCACTTAACATAATCTCATACGCTGACATGTTTGATTCACGCTGCGGAACATAATCAAGCGTTAATTCCATTCCACTTTTTGCTTTAGAAGCCATCTCACAACTTGATGAAACAATTCCAGCTGCACCCATATCCTGAATACCAACCAACCATTCAGCATGTGCACTCGTTAATTCTAAACATGCTTCCATCAATAACTTTTCCATAAATGGATCACCAACTTGCACAGCTGACCGTTGTGTTTCACGATCATCAGCAAAGTCTGCAGATGCAAAGGTTGCTCCGTGAATACCATCACGGCCTGTTTTGGCACCAACATACATAACGGCATTACCAACGCCTACTGCTCGTCCTTTTTGCATGTCTTTTTGATCCATCAAGCCTACACTCATTGCATTAACAAGTGGATTGCCAGTATAACATTCATCAAATGTAGTTTCTCCAGCAACAGTTGGAATACCCATGCAATTCCCATAACCACCAATGCCTGCAACCACTTCATTAATTAAATATTTAGTTCTTGCTTGATTAATTTCACCAAAATGCAAAGAATCTAAAGAAGCGATTGGTCGTGCACCCATACTAAAAATATCGCGTAAGATTCCACCTACACCAGTTGCAGCACCCTCATACGGTTCAACAGCTGATGGATGATTATGACTTTCTGCCTTAAAAACAACTGCTTGGTTATCACCTATATCAACAATTCCAGCACCTTCTCCTGGTCCTTGCAAAACTCGCTCATTTTTGTTTGGAAATAGTCGTAAAGCTGGTTTTGATTTTTTATACGAGCAATGCTCACTCCACATAACCGAGAACAAACCTGTTTCAGTATAATTTGGTAATCTTCCTAGAAGTTTTTCGCTTATATATTCATATTCTTTTTGCGTTAATCCCCAATCTAAATAAGGCTTTTGCTCTTTTATTTCTTGAGGTGTCATTTCTGTGCTCATTATCGCATTTCCCCCGTTACTTGACTTCCTAGCAGAATTGATTTAAACAACCTTAGCCCATCTTCATTTCCCAACAATGCTTCTACGGCACGCTCGGGGTGTGGCATCATTCCAAGAACATTTCCACGTTCATTTGTGATACCTGCTATATTGTGTAAGCTACCATTAGGATTTTCTTTCGCATATCTAAAAGCAATTTGATTATTTTCTTCTAGTTCATTCAAAACTTCTTCATCAGCATAATAACTACCATCAGCATGTGCAATTGGTAAATTTATAATTTCGTGATCTTGGTATTTTGCTGTAAACATTGTTTTGTTATTCACTTCCAAAGCTACTGTTTTGCAAACAAACTTAAGACTATTATTTTGCTTCAATGCTCCTGGTAACAAACCTGCTTCAGTTAGAATTTGAAACCCATTACATGTTCCAAAAACCGGTTTACCCGCATTGGCAAACTCAATAATTGCTGGCATAATATTTGCAAATCGAGCAATTGCACCGCAACGTAAATAATCACCATATGAAAAGCCACCTGGAATCATAACTGCATCAAATCCTGCAAGTGTTTTTTCCTTATGTGAAACATACTGTACATCAGCATGACAAACTGTATGTAACGCCTCATAAAGATCAATATCACAATTTGAGCCTGGAAATACAATAACTGCAAACTTCATTAAGCTTCCTCCATCACTTCATAGCGATAAGTTTCTAAATTAAAATTAACAAGTAATTGTTCTGAAATTTCTTTAACAGATTCTTCAACTTTTTTAACAGTTTGGTCAATTTCAACATCAAAAAATTTTCCAACTTTAACATTTTTTACTTCCTTATGCCCTAAAGCATGTACTGCCTCAGTAATTGTTTCACCTTGTGGATCAAAAACTGATTGCTTATATGTGACGAAAATTCTTACATTGACCATGACTATTGAACCTCCTTAGCTAATTCATTCCTTAATCTTCGTAACACTTCTTCATATACCGAAGTTATGTCACCTAATTCACGCCGATACACATCCTTATCCATATGTTTTTTTGTAGTTAAATCCCATAATCGACAATTATCTGGTGAAAATTCATCTGCTAACACAATTGTTCCATCCGTTAAACAACCAAATTCCAATTTAAAATCAACTAATTGCATTCCTGCTTTTTCAAATAATTTGGTTAACAAAACATTGACTTTACGCGAAATTTGCCAAATGCTTTGTAATTCTGTCTCTGTAGCAATTTCTAATGCCAATGCTTGTGATTCATTCATAAAAGGATCATCTAACTCATCGCTTTTGTAATAAGTCTCTTCAACTGGCTTTTTAAAAGCAAGTCCTTCTTCAACACCAAACCGGGTTGCAAAGTGTCCTGCTGCAATATTTCTTGTTACAAATTCCAAAGGAAAAATCTTAACTTTTTTGACCAACTCTTCTGTACTAGAAATCTTTTTTATAAAATGTGTTGGAATTGCATTTTTGGCTAAATATTCAAAAATCAAAGTGGAAATCTCATTATTGACATGTCCTTTACCCTCAATCTGATCCTTTTTTTTACCATTCAGTGCTGTAGCTTGATCCATGTATACAACCCGTAATATATTTTCATCATCAGTACTCCACATTTGTTTGGCTTTACCCGTATAAATCAGCTTTTCCATGTCTTTTTTAGATCTCCTTTACTTAAATGCGAATTTATTGCTAAATACGAATATAATTATTCGCTTTTTCACTACTTAGATTAACAATAAAAAGTTCTATCGTCAACACTAAATAACGAACATTATAATTTATTTTTAGCTTAAAGAAGTATTTTTTTATTATTCTAGTTATATATAGGAGTTAATAAGTTATATATTTAATATAAATACGAACTTAAAAGCAAAAAAAGAGTCTGAAATAAAAATTCCAGACTCTTTGTATATGCGAATATTAAAAGTTTAAAAGGAGCTTAATTATGCTTGTTCTCATACTTCAGATAATTCACAGCCAAATTCTCCGTTTACAACGTTATGGTCTCTAACTAAGTACTATTTATCCCACTTTACTGACTTTTAATCTAATCCAACACGTTTAAATATGTCATCTACATGTTTTAAATGCCAATGATAATCAAATGCATCATCTAAATCTTGCTTAGACAATCTATCTGTAATTCTTGCATCTGCCTCTAAAAGTGGTCTAAATGCCTTTTGTTCATCCCAAGATTGCGCCGTTTTTGGTTGAATCAAATCATAGGCGTCTTCACGACTCATTCCGGTATCAATTAATTTTAGTAAAACACGGCCACTATAGATTAAACCAAAAGTTCTGTCCATATTACGTTTCATATTCTCAGGAAAAACAGTTAAGTTCTTAACAATATTTCCAAAACGATGCAGCATATAATCAATTAACATGGTCGTATCAGGTAGAATTATTCTTTCTGCTGATGAATGGGAAATATCCCTTTCATGCCACAAAGAAACATCCTCATAAGCTGTCAACATATGACCTCTAATTACACGGGCTAAACCACATATATTCTCAGAACCAATTGGATTACGTTTGTGCGGCATAGCGGAAGAACCCTTTTGACCTTTAGCAAAATGTTCTTCTACCTCTCGAGTTTCTGATTTTTGTAAACCTCTAATTTCAGTTGCAAATTCTTCTAAACTAGTAGCAATAAGTGCTAGTGCAGCTATATATTCTGCATGTAAATCACGAGGTAAAACCTGACTCGTAACTTCTTGAGCACGAATACCTAATTTTTCGCAAACATATTTTTCAATATAAGGATCTATATTAGCAAATGTTCCAACCGCTCCACTAATTTTTCCTGCTTCAATTCCTGCTGCCGCATGCTCAAAGCGCTCAATATCGCGTTTGATTTCTGAATACCAACGTGTTAATTTTAAGCCAAATGTTGTTGGCTCAGCATGCACACCATGCGTTCTTCCCATACAAACCGTATCCTTATACTTTTTAGCTTTTTGGGCAACAATCTCTTTAAATTCTTCTAAATCTTGACGCAATAGTTCATTAACTTGCTTAATCTGATAGCCATACGCTGTATCCACTACATCTGTGCTTGTTAAACCATAATGAACCCATTTTTTTTCAGCGCCTAAAGACTCAGAAACGGTTCGCGTAAATGCAATAACATCATGCTTAGTTACTGCTTCAATTTCTTCAATCCGTTTTACATCAAATTTTGCATTTTTACGTAACTTTTCTACATCTTCAACTGGAATATGACCTAATTTAGACCAAGCTTCATCAGCTGCTAATTCAACTTCTAACCAGCATTCATACTTTTTCTCATCTGTCCATAACTTTGCCATCTCTGGCCGTGTATATCTTGAAATCATTATTATGCTCCTTTAAGGTTATTCCCATATCTTTGTTTTTTTAATTTCAGCTAGTGTTTCATTTAAATCATCAGTTAAAATTGTAATATGCCCCATTTTACGGTCAACTCGACTCTCAGCTTTACCATAATCATGAAAGTGCCATGTAGGCTTTTGCTTTATTAATTTTCTCGTTTTAAGCACATGTTGGCCTAAAACATTGACCATCACAACTGGTTTTAATAAATTAACCTTAGGTAAAGGCCAACCACAAATTGCACGGTTATGAATTGCAAACTGAGAAAAATCACATGCCTCAATTGAGTAATGTCCTGAATTATGTGGTCTTGGCGCTAATTCATTAACATAAAGTTTGCCATCATTTCCTACAAAAAACTCAACGCCTAATATTCCACATAAATTTAAATTTTCAGCGATTTTTTCTGCCATTTGTTGAGCTTCTGCTTGTATTTTATCATCTATTCTTGCTGGAATAATGCTCTCATGTAAAATTTGGTTATAGTGGATATTTTCACTAACCGGAAACACCGTAATCTCGCCTTGCAAATTACGCCCAACCATGACTGAACATTCTTTTTCAAATGAAACCCAGCCTTCTAATATACATTTTCCTTGCACTATCAATTCTGTAGCCTGTTTTAAATCAACTGCTGTTTTTAAAACCAATTGCGCTTTGCCATCATAGCCACCTTCACATGTCTTTAAAACACAAGGATAACCGATCTGAACTATAGCATTTTGCAAAGATTCCATATCACTGATTGCAGCAAATGGTGCTACTCGTAAATCATTCTTCTCTAAAAAGTTTTTCTCACGTAGTCTATTTTTAGTGATCCGCAATAATTCCGTTCCTTGAGGGACTGATACTTTATGCTTAACGTCTTCTAATGCGTTTAAATCCACATTTTCAAACTCATATGTCAATACATCTGCATTATCAGCAAGTTTTTCAATTGCCGTAATATCATCATACGGAGCAACTATTTGCTCATCGCATACTTGAGCAGTTGGACAAGTTATATCAGGATCTAAAACAATTACTTTCATACCATTTTGTTTAGCATCAAAAGCCAACATTTGTCCCAATTGACCACCGCCAATAATTCCAATTGTCTTTCCTTGTTCGATATAGTTAGACAAGTTGGTCACCACTTTCTACTGCCATATCATGCATTTTATTCCGATACCTACTAATTTTTTCTTGAATTTTTATATCACTTATTCCCAAAATTTGGATTGCCAGTAATGCTGCATTTTTTGCACCCGCAACACCAATTGCAGTAGTTGCAACAGGAATTCCTGCCGGCATTTGGACAATGGACAATAGTGAATCCATTCCATTTAAAGCATGTGTTTGTACAGGAACGCCAATAACAGGCAAAACTGTATTAGCTGCAATCATTCCTGGTAAGTGTGCTGCGCCACCAGCACCAGCAATGATTACTTTTTTTCCTTCTTTACTTGCATTTTGGGCAAAAGCAAACATTTCATTTGGCATACGATGTGCAGAAATAACTTGTTTATCATATAAAATTCCGAACTGTTCTAGAATAGCAGCTGCTTCTTTCATAGTACTCCAGTCAGAAGAACTGCCCATGACGATACTAATTTCATTGCTCACGAATATCCCTCCCAATTGCTTTTAGCATAACAAACAGGTTGGTGATTGTCAAAGAAAAATCGAACTATTATGCAAGTTAAACAATATTTGTACGTATATTGCTCAAAAATAGGTACTTTGTATTAAATAGAAAAGATAATTATAAATTCTTTGTCTGTATAGTTACACCAATTCTGTGACCATCAATTATCGTTCATTGTTAATAATCTCTATCTCCATTAAATGCTTATTTATTCTTCTTTCTACTGGTGGTAGTTTCATGTAATCACCATACATAGTTGTTAAAATTTGATCATATGCACAAGGAACATTTAACATTAGATTTTCGAAAGGAACTTCTTTTAATTTATCTAAATTTTCACGTTCAATTACTTCTTTATCATAACTATATTGTGATGCTAAATTCTTACATTCAGGCAAAAACGTATCTAATTCATATTGACACATTGCTTCTTCACGCTTTACTTTTAAACTATCTATTTCTTCCATATTTTGGGCAATTTTTTCTTTAATATAATCTCTGCCAGGTAATGGAAAAGGCGAATAATTTAACTTCAATAATAGTTGATCATTGTATCTTTTATACTGTAACATTTGTAAGTTACGACTTAGTTTACTAATTGGAATTGCATCAAAAGGAAATATATCAATAAAAAGACCACTTCGTGCATCATTATAATTGAACTTTTCTTGAATAGTATAGTCACAATTAAGTAATTTCGCATAACTCAATCCATAATGTTCGTCACTCCATGGTGTTTGTAAAAAATATGCTGAATCCTTTAATTCTTGCGGTAAAATGCGCAACATTTTATCATAATCACCACGTAGCATGCCTACATCAACATCATCATCCCATGGTATAAATCCCTTGTGTCTAACAGCACCTAACAACGAACCACCTATTAGAAAATATTTTAACTTGTTTTTATCACATATCTGCTTAAATTTGGCTAATAGTTTTAATTCAACTATATGTATTTCTTCAATTTTCACTGGAACACTCCATTAAGTTTATTCTGATTATTAATTCACATAAATCATCATATCTCACATTTTAATAGATGTACAATTTTCTATGATAATACTACAAAAAAATATCTACACCCAAAACTGATTGTCGTCGTTTCCAAGTATAGATATCTATCCAATTCTATTTATAATTAATTTGCACTTACGTAATTAACACTCTTTTTTAAAGTTTGAACATCACGCGCAATAACTAATTCTTCATCTGTCATAATCCGCATAACTTTAACTTTAGAATCTGCAGTTGAAACAAATATATTTTTCCCAAACGTTGCATTATTAGCAACATCTTCTTCAATACCAAGATACTTTAAGCGTTTCATAACCAGCGAACGAATTGGTTGTGAATTTTCACCAATTCCCGCTGTAAACACGATTCCATCTACACCTTGCATTTCAGCAATATATTGACCAATGTATTTAACAACATTTTTTACAAAAATATCAACTGCAAGTTGTGCTCTATGATTTGTTGGCGCTGCTTCCAAAATATCTCGCATGTCCGAAGAAACTCCTGAAATACCCAAAAGACCTGCTTTATGATTTAATATATCAACCATTTTTTCCATATCCGGAACTTCATTCTTATTCTTATCTATTACATAACTCAACAACGAAGGATCAACATCACCAGATCGTGTAGCCATTGTAATTCCAGCTAGTGGTGTGAATCCCATTGATGTATCAAATGATTTTCCATCTTTAATTGCAGTTATTGAAGCACCCGCACCTAAATGGCACGTTATTAGCTTTAGGTCTTCAAGTGGCCGTTTCATCATTTTAGCAGCCTCTTGTGCCACATATTGATGGCTGGTTCCATGTGCGCCATAACGTCGAACATCTAATTTTTGATACCATTCATACGGCAAACTATAAATATAATTTTCTTCTGGCATGGTTTGATGATAAGCGGTATCAAAAACCGCTACAGAAATTGCCTGTGGTAATTGCTTTTTAAATGCTTTAATTCCAATTAAGTGGGCTGGATTATGCAAAGGCGCTAAAACTGCCAAGTCACCAATCTTCTTTTCCACATCATCATCAATTATTGCTGAATGTTTAAAGTACTCTCCACCCGCAACAACGCGATGACCAACTCCAGTAATTTCATTATAATCACCAATAATATTAAATCGTAGTAACAAATTTAATAAAATATCTACTGCTACTTTGTGATCCGCAATTGAAGTCACATCTGTATACTTTTCACCGTTTCCATACTTAATTGTCACATTAGCAGTCTTTAGTCCTATTCTTTCGATTAGACCTGAAGCCAGCACTTTTTCTTCTGGCATATTAAATAATTTAAATTTTAAACTTGAACTACCTGAGTTAATTGCAAGAATTTTTTCCAATGAGTATCCCTCCAAATAAAGCGTATTCATTTTATTTTATATAAATAAAGCGCTATCATTAATATATATACTATACCAAAATAAAGTCATGTTTGCACTATTAAAATCGAAATTTTTTGATTTATTTATAATTTCAATAAGTAATACACATTAATTTATATAATTATCATTTTTTAAAACTAAACTGTAGCTTTTAATGGGTATTTAGTTTTACAATAGAAAGATAGCAAATTGGAGGAATAATTTAAACATGCAATATGAACAAGAACTAACTGATATTTTATTACAGAATGCAGAACTACAAGAAATTTTTGGCATCCTACATGAAATGCATTTACCAAATGCCTTTGTCTGTGCCGGTGCTATTCGCACACTTATTTGGAATCATCAAACTAAGCATACAACATCACTGGTGCTAGGAAATATCGACGTATATTATCAAAGCCGAACAGAAACTGCTGAAAATCATCAAATTTTAAGTACCTTGCTTAATCAAAAATATTCAAAATATCTATGGGAATTAAACAACATTTCCTTGTTCATCCCACACAAAGGAATTCAGCCAACTGGCGAAACTATTGAGCAAGTTTTAACGCAATTTCCCGAAACATGTAGCGCAATTGGGGTTAATATTGATGTTCAAGGAAATTTAACTATTCTTGCTCCTTTTGGTCTACAAGACCTTTTTGAAATGCGTGTTAATCCAACACCTCACTACGCTTCTAAAAATGAATCCCAAATTGCTTTTATGCATAGAATAAATCGAAAAAATTGGCAACAAAAGTGGCCTGAGCTTGAATTAAAATATTAAGTAATTTGCCTATCACATCCTTGATCTAACCCATTAAAAAATACCATGATTAAGTATTTAGCATTTACTCTAGTACTTATCATGGTATTTTAATTAAATATTCTTATTCTTTTTAGCTAATGTAGAATGTGAGATTCCATATACAAAATAAACAATTACTCCGAGAATAAACCAATATCCCGCATATTCCTTAGCTTCGATGTCCAATCCCATAAAGACTGCAAGTGCGCCTAAAAATGCTATTGTTGGTAATACTGGATAAAACGGCATCTTAAATCCTGGTTCTTGTAAATCTTTACCTTCACGTGGACGTACAGCATAGATGCCAAGTGAAACAAACATAAATGCAATTAATGTACCAGCTGAAACCAGTTGCGATAACGTTTCAAATGGGAACACAGCACCTAAAACAATTGTAACAACAGTTAAAAGAAGCAAGGCATTGTTGGGTAATTTATTCTTGTTTAATTTCCCTAACCATTTTGGTAACATTCCATCACGACCGAATGAATAAAGTAAACGAGAGCCTGCCAACATCATCCCAATTAAAGCAGTAAACATACCCAGAACCGCTATGGATGAAACAGCTGTTGCTACAACTGGATGTCCTGCCTGACGCAAAGCCCAGCCTACAGGTTCAGCATTATTAGCGTAATTAGTATACTTATACATTCCCACAAGCACTAATGATACAGAAACAAATAACACAACTGCTATTAATAATGAACCCAAAATACCACGTGGCATTGTTTTTGATGGGTTTTTAGCTTCAGCAGCATTAGCAGCTATTGAATCAAAACCTATGTATGAAAGAAAGATTGAAGATACCCCTGCGTAAATTCCTTGCCAACCACCAAAAGAAGTTCCATCAGAATTCAGTCGATGTGCAGGAATAAATGGCGTATAATTTGCAAATTTAATGGCTGTTGCACCAACAATTATAAATAAAATAATAGCTAAAACCTTTAGAATAACTAAAACATTTTGCACACGGGCAGCTTCCGTGATTCCTCGTGAAATTAAAATAGCAACTAATAATAAAACTACAACTGCGATTAAATCAACTACACCACCACTTGTTCCAAACGGATTAGATAACGCAGCTGGCAATTTAAGTCCCAGTGGTTCAATTAAGCCCCGGAAATTTGCTGAAAGACCTGAGCCAACAAAAGCTACAGCAATAAAATACTCAGCTAATAAAGCCCAACCAGCAACCCATCCAAAGAATTCTCCGAAAACAACGTTAATCCATGAATATGCAGAACCTGCAAATGGCATCGTTGAAGCCATTTCAGCATAAGCAAACGCTACTAATCCTGCAACAACCGCTGCTGCTAAGAAAGATAATGCCACAGCTGGTCCAGCATACTTAGCCGCTACAACACCTGGTAAAGTAAATATGGCTGTACTAACAATTGTTCCCACACCTAAAGCTAAAAAATCTTTTGTTGTTAATGCTTGAACTAAATGTGAGTCCTTTGTTTGATAAACTTTAGGATCTTCTTTAGCCAACATACGTTTTAATAATTTATTCAAAACAGTTAATTCCTCCTAATATGTATTTGGTTCAAAAATAAATTAAATAAATTATAACAACTTAATTAAAGTGAGTCAACGGTTAAAAATAATTTTAATTTCCTAACTTATTATTTGTAAATGCAATCTTCTTATGCCTATAATCCTTTGTATACCACTATTTCCATGATTAATCACATCTAATTTCAATTAGAAGTATTATAATAAACAAATTAGAGAATGTTCGGATTTACAAAAAATTTATTTGCAAAATAAAATAAAGCCATCATAAAGCTAGTTAACTTTACAATGACTTACTTATATCTAAAATAAGATTCATTTATCAATGTTTCATCTTTTTCCATTTATTTACATGCTTGTATTGAAAATGTTTTGCCTTCTTTAATCCAACTTGTATGTCTACACATGTTATCAGCGCATCAACATTCTCCTGCGGCATGAAGCCATGCTCCACACTAACATTCAAGAAATCTATTAACTTACTATAATAATTATCAATGTTAACTAAAACAATGGGTTTCTTTATAATGCCTAACTGTGCCCATGAATAAACCTGGAAAAATTCCTCCATTGTACCTAATCCACCTGGAAATACAACAAAAACATCTGCTAATTCAATAAATTTTTCTTTACGATTAGCCATATTGTCAACATGAATTAATTCAATTTGAGAACTTGGTTCTACAGCATGATTTTCTAGAATACGTGGTACTACTCCAATTACTTTTCCACCTCTAGAAACTACTTCTTGACATGCAAATCCCATTAAACCAAGTCTACCACCACCATATATTAATGTCCCATTAGTTTTAACAATATCTTTCGCTAAACGAATTAATTGTTCTCTAAAATTATTGTCATCACCTGCATTTGAACCACAAAAGACACAAATTCTATTTTCCAAACTATCAGCCCGTTTCTTTACTCAATATATAGCCATTTAATTTTTTTCTTCCAAAAAATAATATAAAAAAATAAGTGGCGCACCTAGTAACAATACTGTATGCTTTAAAAATGAGATACACCAATCTGTTAAAATATCTTTGGTTTTATCTCCACCATTAAACAGTTTTCTATGTTCATCATTATTCACATGTCTTGAACTTGATGGTTTGCTGCGTCTACTTAAATTTTCTTGCTGCTCCTCATCTTCTAAAATATCATCACTCTCATCAATCTGATTTAAACTTCTTCGCCTTCTTTTAAGAGACTTATTCTCTTCAGCTAATTTCTTTTGGCGAAGATTGAAAGGATAAAATGCTAGATAATTACTTAGCAAATAGTAGTCAAAGAGTAATTGCCAATTTTTCAAATTAACTAGACTAACCAATGCAAGTAGTATTACTAACGGTATTATGCCCTTACTTAGAGAAAAACAGTACATTTTAAAATTATTCACTATTAAAACTCACCTAACCATTCTCAATTACCAATTAAAATTATACAAACTCTATTATATCTATTTTTCAGCTATCAAAAATTTAAGTATTTGATAAGTTAATTTATTATTCACAATTGTCGTAACTGTATATAAATCTAGAAAAAAGGCTAATTCAACCACTGTACCTACTATGGCCATATATAAAGCGAACAAAAAAATAAGTTGTCCCAATACAGTCCACTTCTTTTTATTTTTAGTTAATTCATTAACCTTATCGCCTTCAATTTGATTAAGTTCATCTGGAGTCCTAATATTTTCTTTACGCTTAAATTTCATCATCTGCATATTAAGCCTAATATTGTATACTGTGAGAATAATTAGTAATGCATAAATTACAAATTCTATATACTTAGCAAACATCTTTTGGCTCCCCTCGTTAAAATTTTCATTTAATTATAACACTTATTTTCTGTTATACTTGAACAATTCATATACTTTCTAAATTAAAAAGCCGGAAATTTTCCTATTTCCAGCCTTTTATAATAAATATTTATTTAGCGTGCTATCATAACGTCACAAGAAGCAGTTCTAATCACATAGTCACTAATTACCCCAACTAAAACTCTTTCAACGGGATTTAATCCTGTTGGCCCCATAACAATTAAATCTGTTTTGTGATCAGCTGGAAAATCACGTGCAATAACGTTACGTGGAGAACCAAAACGTACATGAATGTCTACATCCTTCAAACCCTTTTTCTCTACTTGTTTTTTTAGTTGTCCAAGATACTTTTCAACATCTTCAAACGTTTGATACACAACATCGCCATTTGCATCTATCATGCCGTTAAAACTGACAGAAAATTGCTTCAGATCAATCACATTTAAAATATCTAAATGAGCATCATTTCTTTTAGCAATTTCTATACCTGTTAAAAGTGCTTTTTCTGAGGTTTTTGAACCATCAACTGGGACAAGAATGACTTTATATCCTTGTTTTAGCATTTTCAATTCCTCCCTTTTATAGGATTTTAACAGCATCAGATGACTACTGTTTCACTATAATTATAGCATTTATTATATTATTTTTCCTCCGTATGTTTAGCAATAAATAATTGACAATTTCCTCTTATAAAAGTTAGTTGTTCTACTAAATTTTTTTTATTTTTAGAAAAAGCTTGAATATCTTTTAGCAAATTAGCATAATCAACAATTTCTGTTGATAAATTAGCTAATTCTGCATCAACAGAACGTAACAAAGTTTTTCTGATTATTTCTGCTCTTTCAGGTTCTTCCAACGTTGTATACGTTATTGCACGTTGTGCTTCATTTCTATATATTCTCGCTCTTTGGACATAGTAATGCAAAAATTCATTTACCATATGCCCATCTCCCTTCATGATTGCGTTTTCATTAATTTGATTTTATATTATTATTCGTTTGAATGCAACAATTCTTCCTTAATATTTAAATAATTACTAATTTTTACTTGTCAGCTATAAATACTTACTTTACAATTAAATTATGCTAATAAATAGGGGGTATACTATGTTTTTAACAACAGGCGGGATTAATCGTACATATGCAATTAAAGGAATAGTAAATGCAACAACTAAGAAAACTCTGTTAGCAGATGAAATCGATAAAGTCGACCAATATGATGACCTTTACGAAATTATAAAGGAACAGTTAACTAAAAAAGCTGTTGCCTTACAAGGAGATGCAATTATAGAGGTTCGCTTTGTTCCAGAAATTGTTCGTGTTGCTGTTGGTCCCAAGTATATGTTACTTCACGGATATGGAACAGTTATAAACTTTATACGTAAACATTAATGCCCTTTTCTTTTCATAAAAATTGTAGTATATTTATTAAGTACTGCTAAATGGGGCTTTTGCCACTGTGGCGGAATTGGCAGACGCGCAACGTTCAGGTCGTTGTTCGGTTTATCCGAGTACAGGTTCGACTCCTGCCAGTGGCATATTTTGCATTTCTATACTAGATTTAGAGTCTTAAAACGTTGATTTTAAGGCTTTTTTATTTGCTTGTTTTGCTATGTTTGACTACGTTAGAAACAATCTGTTGCAATTTTGTTGCAATCTTTATTTGTTAATAATAGACTGTTTTTCTTTTTCGGTTTCTTGAATCGTCAAATTATTAAGATATTTTTCAAACGCATTATCTTGCTTAACTTTAAATTCATCAAGCAAATAAGCGTACGTTCGTGTAGTTGTTGCTAAATCTGAATGTCCTAATCTTTTACTAATAAAATAAATATCTGCACCTTCTGACAATAAATAAGCCACATGTGAGTATCATAGTTCTAACAAATTGTATACTTTTAATACTATCAAATCAGCGTTCTAAAACTTTAAAATTATTATAAATCACTAAAAATAATAATTCCGTTGTCTTTCTGTTGTCTTATAAATAGTTTCTATATCTATAAAAATAACGACTGTTTTATTATAATATTGTCTATTTCATCAAACTTAATTTCTTCGCTATCACAATACTCATAATATACAAATCTTACTTCAGGGTTTTAGAAATTTTGATAACTTTCGTCTTAAAACTTTGCTGGCAATCAAAAATAGTTTTTTGGTTTTGAATTATAAAAAACTAACTATAAAAAAGCTGCCTATTCTGATTTAGAATAGACAGCTAGTTGAAAAGCCTTAAAACTTATATGAATATTATAGTTAAGTGCCTTAGCATTTCTAACTTTTCTAGTTTAACTACTTAACTATCCTCATTGATATCAACTTTAGAAACTCTTTATTTCAATTAAACAGTTACTACCCTGTTTAGTACATTTCTAAATATTGATCGCGTTCCCACTGAGAAACTTCTAAGCGATATGCTTCCCATTCCAAACGTTTACCTTCCATGAAATTCGAATATAAATGTGAGCCCATAGCATCTTTGATAACTTCATCTGTACGCAATGCTTTTAAAGCATTATGTAATGTTGAAGGTAAATCAACAATACCAACAGCTGCACGTTCTTCTTCAGTCATTGAGTAAATATTGCGATCAACTGGTTTAGATGGTTCTAACTTATTCTTCAAACCATCAAGACCTGCAGCTAAAACTGCAGCAATTGCTAAATAAGGATTAGCAGATGGATCAACTGAACGCAATTCCAAACGAGTAGATGCACCACGCGCTATTGGAACACGTACCATTGGTGAACGGTTGCGACCTGACCATGCAACATAAACAGGAGCTTCATACCCAGGAACTAAGCGTTTATATGAGTTTACCGTTGGGTTGGTAAGTGCTGTAAAATTACGAGCATGCTTCAATAATCCAGCCAAGAAGTGGTATGCTGTGTCAGATAATTGTTGCTCTCCATTTTCATCAAAGAATGCACTACCATCTTTAGTAAACAATGACATATTTAAATGCATTCCTGAACCATTAATACGTTCTAGTGGTTTTGGCATAAATGTTGCGTGTAATCCATGCTTACGTGCAACTGTTTTAACAACAAGTTTAAATGTCTGAATGTTATCACAAGCAGTTAATGCATCAGCATACTTAAAATCTACCTCGTGTTGTCCAGGAGCTACTTCATGGTGCGAAGCTTCTACATCAAAACCTAGTTTTTCAAGTTCTAATACAATGTCACGACGACAGTTTTCACCTAAGTCCATTGGTGCTAAATCAAAGTAACTACCTTGATCGTTTAAATGAGTTGTTGGTTTTCCTGTTTCAGGATCTAGCTTGAAAAGGAAAAATTCTGGTTCAGGTCCGATATTAAAGTCTGTAAAACCTAGTTCTTTCATCTCATCTAAAACACGAATTAAGTTGTTACGTGGATCGCCCAAGAATGGTGTTCTATCAGCATTATAAACTTCACAAATAACTCGTGCAATCTTTCCATGTTCATTCCCCCATGGGAAAATCATCCAAGTAGAAAGATCTGGATATAGCCACATATCACTTTCTTCAATACGAACAAAGCCGTCGATAGATGAACCATCAAACATCAACTTGTTATCGAGTAGTTTATCTAATTGACTAATAGGAACTTCAACATTTTTGATTGTACCATACAAATCTGTAAACATTAAACGTAAGAATTTTACATTTTCTTCTTTTGCAACACGTCGGATATCGTCCTTAGTATATGTAGGTTTTGCCATTTAAACTCGCTCCTTGTAATATATTTTAGAGGTTTCTGTTAGTCCGGAAAGAGTAGCCATTGCTCTTAGTTAATCTACTAACATTAATAAATTCATCTCTTAAAATTCGACGAACATCTTCGTCAGTTAAAGGCTTAGAAAGTTCTGCTTGTTTTTCTGCTTGTTTTTCTGCTTGCTCTTCATATATTCGCTTTATCCCTGCCATATTAATACCATCAGCAAGAAAATCTTTTATCTCAAGTAATTTATCAATATCATTTAGCGAATACATACGCCGATTGCCTTCGTTACGTGCTGGAATAACAAGTTCTTGCTCTTCATAATAACGAATTTGTCGAGCAGAAAGATTAGTTAATTTCATTACTGTTCCAATCGGCAAAACAGCCTGTGAGCGTCGAAGTTCTTTTTCCTTCATAACAACCCTCCTCTGAATTACAACATTATAATAACAAGTGTTTTTTAAAAAGTCAACTATCTATGTTATATTTTATAACATAAATTGACTTTATTTGTAAAAAGTTTCGTTCACTGCATTTGAAATTGCCACTTTAACATGTTCATAAGATAAACCGCCTTGTATATATAATGCATATGGTGCACGTAAAGGACCATCACTTGATAATTCGATAGTTGAACCTTCGGTAAAGCTTCCCGATGCCATAATAACCTTATCTTCGTATCCTTCCATATAACTTGGTACTGGGTCAACATATGAATTCATTGCTGAATAATGTTGAATACAGGCACAAAACTTAATCATTGGCTCCGGTTTATGAAAAATTACAGTTTGAACTAGATCTGTTCGAGGTGCATCCCAAGCAGGTGAAACATCCATGCCCATACTTTCTAATAATGCCGCGGTATAAATGGAACCCTTTATAGCTTGAACTGTTGTATGTGGTGCCATAAAGAAGCCTTGATAAAAATCACGCATATATCCCCATGTAGCCCCTTCTCCCTTACCAACACCCGGTGCAACTAAACGCGCTGCTGCACCTTCAATTAGATCATGGTTACCAACTAAGAAAGCCCCACCTTTTACAATACCTGCACCAGCATTTTTGAAAAGTGAGCCTGCCATTAAATCTGCTCCATAAAAAGTAGGTTCAATTGCTTCCGAAAACTCTCCATAACAATTGTCAATAAAGATTACTGCATTTGGTATAAGTTTCTTTACAAATTTAATCATTTCAGCAATTTCTTTTACTGTAAAGCTATCTCTTGTTGCATATCCACGTGATCTTTGAATAGCTACAACTTTAATATTAGAATCATCCTGTAAAGTATTTTGTGCAGTTTCGTAATCAACCTTACCATTTTCAAGAAGCGGTGTATAAGAAAACTTTATATTAAATTCATCCATCGTTCCTGGGTTGTTTCCTGCAACCCCGATTACTTCTTGAATCGTATCATATGGCATACCGGTTAAATAATATAAAGTATCTCCTGGACGTAAAATACTGAACAATGCTGTTGATATCGCATGTGTACCAGAAACCATCTGTGGCCTTACATATGCATCTTCCGTTTTAAAATAGTCTGCAAATATTTTTTCAAGTTTTTCTCTACCAACATCATCATAGCCATACCCTGTTGAATCTACCAAATCTTCTTCTGCAACATGGTGCTTTTTGAATAATTCCAAAACTCTTTGCTGATTATAAAGTGCTTGTTCATCCATCTTATTTAGTTGAGAAGCAATTTTTTGATCGACCTCTTCTATTTTCTTTTGTAATTCTTCTGGAAACTTATCCTTCCATGAAACCATCTTTTATTCTCCTATTTCTGTATCCATTCAGTAATGACTTTTTTTATTTTTTCTGTTTCTTCAGGTTTTTCAATTAAATCAAACCATATAACATCCATTTTATTGCGAAACCAAGTTAGTTGGCGTTTGGCATAGTGCCTTGAATTTTGTTTAATTAGTTCAACCGCTCTTTGATAAGAATATTCTCCTCTAAAATAAGGATAAAATTCCTTGTAACCTATCCCCTTAGCTGCAGGCAATTCAACATTTCCTGTTTCATAAACTCTCCTTGCCTCAGTTTCAAGACCTTCAATCAACATCAAATCTACCCGTTGATTAATCCGTTCATATAACTTTTCACGTTTAGTTGTTAACCCTATAATAAGTGGATCAAAATCTTTATTACGAACATCTTTTTGATTTGAAAATTTTTCTCCAGTTTCATTATACACTTCCAGAGCACGTACTACCCGCCTTTCATTTGAAATTGGTATCTTTTTTGCTGCTTTGGAATCAACTTTATTTAATTCATCCCACAAAGCACGTTTGCCATTTTTTTTGCTATATTCAATCCATTCATTGCGTACCTTTAAATTTTCATCATACTTATCTTTTCCTAATTGAAAATTATCTAGTAATGCTTGGACATAAAAACCTGTTCCTCCTACAATAAAGGGCAGTTTATTCTTTTTTGTTATCTCATCAATATATTGACTACTTGCTTTTATAAATTCGGCTACCGACCAGCGCTCATCTATCTCACAGCAATCAATCAAATAGTGTTTTATATTTTGCATTTCCTTATGCGTAATTTTAGCTGTCCCGATGTCCAAATTACGATAAACTTGCATGGAATCACCAGAAATTATCTCGCCATTAAAATACTGTGCTAACTCAATTGATAATTGTGTTTTTCCAACTGCTGTTGGGCCTACAATGATTAATACTTTATTTCCCATAATACCTACCTTTGTGCTTATTACTAGAATCTATTGTACCATCTATTATTTAGTTAAAAATAATTTTTCAAAATTTAAATGTTTTTCTTCGTTATAATAAACTAAATTTTAGAAGTTATAACTAGCTATTTTTTTTAAATTCATTCATAATATAAATGAAAATATCTTTTTCAGACAGGAGGTTACTTCATGAAATCATTTGGTAAAGGTTTTTTAGTTGGTACAGTTACAACACTCGGTGCTTTAGCTGGCTGCGTCTATGCATTTAAAAAAGCAGTAGTAGAACCTATCGAGGAACGTGAATCTGTCTTAGATGAACATCGTCGCCGTGCTTTACGTAAAAGTCGCTCAGCACACCAAGGCTAATAAGTTATTAATAAAAAGTGATACACGTCCACAATATAAATTATTGTACGTGTATCACTTTTTAACTATCCTTGATTAATAGTCGCTTTTGTTTTTTTATTAGAAGACCACAAAAACTTGTTTATCATTTTATTTACTCTTTTATTATGACGAAGACGACTATGGCTAACATTTGCACCTCTTAATTGTTTTTGCTGGTAATTTTGATTATCATCAACAATGTATCTTAAAGAACGTGATGTATTATTATTTACTCTTCCATCTGAATCCTCATGCGGTAATGTTCCATAAATATTTAGCACTTTAATTCTATTTTTTTCATAATATCCGCGTAAATGTAATAGTTTTTTATATGCAGAACTCATTAAATCTGGTCTGCCATTCCTTGCAATGATAGTTTCATCTGGTTTGTCTACTTTCCTTGGCAACCCATTAAAATGCCCAGCAAGCGCTACTTGTCGTTGTAATTTTGGCAAATTAGATTTATTTCCATATTTCAACAAATAATACATAATAGCCATATTACCCATAGAGTGCCCAACGGCATTAAACTTTGTTATTTTATATTTAGATTTTAATTTCACTAGAACGTTTCTGACCCATTTACCTAGAGTATTGTAATTTTTTACTCTATTTGCTTCAAAATTGACTAAAACCAATGGATTCTTGGAGTTGGCTTTCATTTTATCATATAGTTTTACCTTTCCAGTGCGTGAAACATTAGCTATAATTGCTGTATTTGTTTTGCCCGCTTTAAATGCACCTTCTGCCATATATTCTTCTGCGTGTACACCACTTGAATAACCGTGGAAAAATAAGGTTGGTGTTTTATTACTTTTTTCTCCTACAGTGCTTGCTTGTACTAATGCCGTTTTTAAACATATAATACTACTACAAATCAATAAAATTAGCCCTATTTTTTTCAACATAACTACCCCTTCATTTCTTTTCTTATAGAATCGCATTCTAAAATAACTCTGATATAACAGATTTTTAAACGTTTTTTAAACAATATTTTAGAAAATTCAACTTAAAAAAAGAGTGTAATTAATTGACTAATCTTAATATATTACTTATTGTAAAATAATAAAAACCAACGATATATTAATTAACTATCAATTCACTATGGAAAGTAATTAAAATATCATTGGTTTTGCTATGCTTTAATTATTATATATATCATACATCTTTATTTTTTCTTTAGTTTGCCATCCCATTTATTAAGGCCGCCTTTTAAGATAAAAATATCTTTAAAGCCAGCTTTATATAACTGAGAAGCTGCTCTAATACTTAAGGTTTTTCCTTGTTCATATAAATAAACTGGCATATCTTTACGCAAACTTGTCTTATAAATTTTAAACTGACTATAAGGCATATTCCGCGCACCCAATATATGACTAGTTTTAAATGAATCAGCTTCACGTAAATCGATTACTTGTGCTTTATGCATTCCTTCTTTAAATTCATTATTTTCAATTATCTTAGCAACCCGACGTCCTAACAACCAAGTGTATAATTGCACGCCTATCATCCATGCTAATATTAACACCATTACTATATCTAATATATACAGTACATTGACTGCACCTAAAAGTTCCACAATAAATACCTCTCTTCTCTTACTTTACAACAACCAAAAACTATCTATATTGCTTTACTTGAAAGTTAATGCTAATGAAGCCGCACCAATTACACCTGCTTCGTTGCCCAATTCTGCCAGTTTTAGTTTTGTTGAAGTACGTACCGTTGGAAAAGCAAATTTTTGGAAATAATCTGTTACTTGATCCAATAAAAACTTACCAGCAGCAGAAACTCCACCACCAATTACAATATACTTAGGACTCAAAATAGCACTTAGATTTGCACAAGTAAGTCCTAAATAATAACAAACACGCCCTACTACGTTTTTTGCTAAAACATCATTGTCTTTTGCCAAATCGAAAATAATTTTCGAACTAATTTCTTCACCATCATCCAGCTTTTGTTTTAACGTAGATTTACCAGCAAACTCTTCGGCCATATCACGAGCAATTCTTACAACACCTGTAGCAGAAGCATATGTTTCTAAACATCCATGATTACCACAAGTACATAGATATCCATTTGGTTGCACATTTATATGTCCAATTTCTCCGGCAGCACCTAATCCATGAATCATCTCTCCATTTGAAATAATTCCACCACCAACACCTGTTCCAAGCGTAATAAAGACTACATCAGTAGCATTATTACCTGCCCCTTGCCAACGCTCTCCTAAGGCAGCAACATTTGCATCATTATCAATTGCAAACTTAATTCCAGTTCCTTCTTCTATTTGTTGCTTAACGTTTTGCGTTGTTTTCCAATTGAGGTTATATGCTCCAATGACTGTTCCCTTTTCAAGGTTAACCGTCCCTGGTGTTCCCATTCCGATTCCAATAAATTGTTCGGGTTGCATCTTATATAAAGAAAGATGGTGATTGATTGATGCGACTATATCAGGTACAATATGTGTCCCTTCATCCAAAATATTTGTATCAATACTCCATTTTTGTTGAATCTCACCTTGTTCATTCAAAATGGCGAATTTGATAGTTGTTCCACCAAGGTCAACTCCTATCAACTTTTTTTCCATCATTAATTCCTCCAAATAAATCATTTTTTTCTTGTTCCCGCTTTTCTTCAATGTGATGCTCATGCACCAAAACTAACTTTGCTTTTGCAAAAGTATCGTTATCAATAACTTGTGCTTTATGTAAATGATCAAGCTCTAATGCCATTAATTCGATATCCCACATTCTCTTACCGACGTAAACAAATATTCCAAAATTCTTTAATAGTTGTTGAACATCATATAGCGTTTTCATCAGTTGATCACCTCTTATTATTATACTGGATATTATACCAGATTAAAACCAATATTCATCATTAAGCCAAAAATAGCTATTAAAGCAACCCCTGCAACCACGCGCTTTACTAATGGTACATTGCCTAAGTTTTTAACACCAACTACATATGCTATTAAAAAGCCCGCAAATAATCCACCAAGATGACCTGCTAAATCAACATCACTAAAAAACCCAAATATGATATTGAAAACTATCAACATCAAAAACTGACGTGCCATCATATGAATATAAGCATTGCTTCTAAAACTTTCGCCTAACATCAAATATGCACCAAATAAACCGAATAAAGCAGTACTTGCACCTGCAGATACAGCGTTTGCATTAAAGGCAAAACTTGCAATATTTCCTGCAACACCACTAACTAAATAGATACCTAAATAACGTGCGGGACCGAAAATATATTCAATTTGCATACCTATAAAATATAATGTCACCATGTTGACAACGATGTGCATTAGTCCGATATGAATAAACATTGGTGTTATAAAGCGCCACCATTGTCCTGCAATAATATCCGCATTAACCTTTGCACCAAATTGAATTAATACGTCTATATTAGTTGTACCACCAGCTAATGTCATTAAAATAAATACAATTACATTTATTATTATCAAGCCTATCGTTATAATTGGTCGTTTTTCATTCACTCTGTGACCCCCTTTATATACTTAAAATTTTAGGAATTTTAATATCAGTCTCTTCAATTTTCCAAGCGCATTTTTCAAAATAACGAATGCGATCTGCTAACGCAATTACATCTCCAGAAAAGTTAAATAGATAACGGTCATAAAATCCGCCTCCATAACCAATTCGATCTCCACTTTTGGAATATGCTACTCCTGGTATTATCAATAACTCAAGCATCCTTTTTTCGATAGTTTCATATGGTTCAACAGGCTCTAGGATCCCCATATTATTTCTCTTTATGTTTATTTCTGACTTTAAATGGACAAATACCATTTTTCTTTTAGGTAATGTCTTAGGTATATATACTTCTTTTTTTTCTAATAACGCTTTTAAAATAATTGGCTTTGTATCGATTTCTTCTGCTTGACTTATTGTTATTCCAATATTTTGTGCATTCTTCCATTCTGTTGTCATAAAAAGTTTCTGATATAAGATTAATTCATCTTGTTCTTTTTCCCAATTGTTTTCTGCCAATTTCAGCTGTTTTAACTGTTTATTACGTATGTCTTCTTTAGATTGCGTCATATTTTAATTCCCCCTAAGCTAAATAGGAGATTGAGAAAATAACCTTCCCAATCTCCTATTCACTAAAGTCACACCAAACTTAGAAAGTACTGTAAACGTAATTTCTAGTTTCACTTATTTAGTTTCACGATGTAAAGTAACTTTATGATCGCGTGGGCAATATTTCTTAAATTCTAAGCGATCTGGATTATTACGTTTATTTTTGCTTGACAGATATGTTTGTTCATGACACTCTGTGCATTCTAATGTAATGTGTACACGCATATTTCAAACCTCCAAACTACGTAGCATATATATTCAAGTAAGGCAGACTCCTACCTTCAACGTTTATTATCATATCATTTTTCAAAATTCTTTTCCAGTCTTTTTTATAAAATGTTAAGTAAATTTCCTTGACAGCATTTCAAAACTTTAAAAATAAATACTTTTATCAAAAACTAGTATTGTTTTTTGAATTAAGCTATAATTAACCCAATAATTAAAATAGGATGTGTAAAATATGACCAAAATTCTAATGATGTCTGTCCGTGATGATGAAAAACCTGCTATAGATGCCTGGGAAAAACGTCATCCTGATGTACAAGTTAAAACTACAACTTCAGAATTAAAAGCCGCTACTATTGAAGAAGTTAACGGATATGATGGGTTAGTTATTCAGCAACGTTATAATATTGAACCCGAAGTTTATCCACGACTAAAAGAATTCGGATTAAAACAAATCAGTGCTCGAACTGCTGGATTTGATGTACTAAATCTGGATTTAGCAACTAAAAATAATCTAATCATTACAAATGTCCCCGCATATTCCCCCCGTTCTGTTGCAGAATTAGCCGTTGCACATGCGTTTCGGTTAACTCGCAATCTTGAATTATTTGATGCTCGTGCTGCTAAACAAGATTTTCGTTGGGCTGGCTTACAGGCAAAAGAAATCCATTCTTTAACCATTGGAATTATTGGAGCTGGACGTATTGGTGGCACTACTGCAAAGCTATTCCATGCACTTGGTTCTAAAATTATTGCCAATGATCCTATTGAAAACTCTGACTTAAAATCTATATTAACTTATAAATCTTTTGATGCTGTTCTCAAAGAATCCGATGTCTTATGTCTTCATGTTGATTTAAATGATTCTTCTCGCAACTTAATTGATGCTCATGCTCTAAGTTTAATGAAAAACACTGCCTTTCTTATCAACGAATGTCGTGGCCCTGTTGTTGACACTGATGCTTTAATAATGGCTTTAGAAAACAAAAAGCTTGCAGGAGCTGCACTTGATACATTAACTGGTGAAGAAAATTTCTTTAATTTCAACTTAGAAGGTAAGGAACTTCCAAGTGAACAACTAAAAAAATTACGTTCCTTTGATAACGTTGTTTTGACCCCACATGTTGGTTTCTATACAAATATTGCTGTTCAAAACATGGTTGATATTAGTTTAGATTCAGCATTGAGTATCCTAAATGGAGAAAAAGTAGCAACTCAAGTTAATTAATTTTCTTTGAGTAACTAAAAAACTACATAATCATACCTATACTAAAAAAGTCATTAAATCATGTTTAACAACTGTTGATTTAATGACTTTTTTCCTTTGTAAAATATTTAGGTATTACTTACCAAACTTTATCTGACTCTCTAATTTTAATCGTTACCGCCACTACCATTATCACTTGTAGTAGTTGAAATCCCCTTGCTTGAACGAACGGTTTTCCAGAAAGCTTTATAAACCTCCGAAGCCAAAGTTTGAACGATTGATCCACTTGAACTTGAATCCATTCCAGGGAAAACGATGGCCATAGCAACTTTTGCATTGTTAGACGGTCCATACATGACTAAACTATGTGTTATCGTTTCAGTTGTTCCATGATACGTCTGAGCAGTCCCTGTTTTAGCAGAAACTTCTGGTGTTAAATCTTCCAAAGCTGTACCTGTTCTTGATGACATTGAACCATGAACAACATCATAGAAACCAGTTTTTACGACATTCCATTCAGACGAGGAAGCATTATATACATTTAACACATTTGGTTCAAATTCATACACTGTTTTTCCTAATGTTCCATTTTTATTACTTTCACGTATAGATTGTAAAACATGTGGCTGCAAACGATACCCACCATTTGCAATCATTGAAACATATTGAGCCAACTGAATCGTTGTATAAGAATCATAGTTACCAAAAGATAAATCAAGTGCTTTACCAATATTACTTTGACCAGAAGCACCTGCATAACCTGTGCTTTCTCCCGGAATATCAATCCCAGTCTTCACACCTAAACCAAACTGATTAAAATTATTTCTTAACTTAGTAAATATCGATGACGGCATCGTCAACGCAGAACCTGATTTATACGTATAACCCACTTCAAGCATTGTTAATTTCATCATATAAACGTTTGAAGAAATTTCCAAAGCTTGTTCTGCAGTAAGAGACATATCATCTGCACCTGTTTTATTGAACCATGATGCTTTAGTTGCTGTACCTTTAAGTTTAATTGGCTCATCATACAAAGTATTGCTTGATGGTGTAATAACTCCTGAGGTCAGTCCCCCCATAACTTGGGCACCCTTAACAACAGAACCCATAACATAGGTTTGATTAAGCGTTCCTAATGCATTTGCTGTTACTTTGTTGGTAGAAAGATTTCGACTAGCCCCAGCTAATGCATAGATTGCACCTGTATTAGGATTAATAACTGCAACATATGCACCCGGCATATAAGGATTAGAACTTTTTACACTATTAACAGCGGACATCAAATATTTTTGTACTTTCTTTTGAAATTTTTCATTAATTGTCAAAACAACATTATCGCCTTTTTTTCCACCATATTGAGTAGTCTCTTTTAAGACCTTGCCATTTTGTGTTTCGACATTAATCGTCTTTTTTGTTCCTTTTAAAACATTTTCATATTGGGATTCTATATAGCTAGAACCAACACTATCATTACGTGAATATCCTTCTGCTAATAACTCATTAATTGAATCACTTGGCAAACCTGTTTTTTCTGTTGTTACAGTTCCAATAATACTCTTAACTGAACTCCCTGCAGGATAAGAACGACGCCAGTTTGTGCCTATTTTAATGCCTTCCATTTCAGATAAATGTTCACCAACTTCGGACATTTCTTTATCTGTTACGCCTTGTGCTTTCAAATAAACTGTAGATAATGAATATGCATTACTCATCTTACTGTATAGAATAGCTATTTCTTTTTGCTTATGTGTCATTCCTGCATATAATTTATGTTTTTTAACATAGGCTAACTCAGCTTTATATAGCTCCGATGACGACATGCTAGAAGAACCTGTAATCTTTTTGTCAACTTCACTTTCATGTTTAGCTAAATAAAAATCTGCTTTATTCGTAGCTGTTAATGAACTTGTAGAAACACTTATATAATTTGACAAATATTTTGCAACAGAATACATCTGTGTATTCGTTACACTTAAGGGCTTTGTATACGTAATAGCTCTTGACGATTTATTACTTACCAACACCTTACCAGAAGAATCATAAATTTGCCCACGTTGGACATTTTGTGTTTCTGTTTCTGTTTCACTACTTGATACCTCTGATTCAAACATCGTCCCATGTAAAATCTGCAAATAAGCTAACTGACCTATTAACGCTGCAAACAGCAAAAAGACGATTAAAAAGAGAAAATTCAAACGAAAAGGAATATGTGATTTATTTTTATTCGTAGTAGTTTCAACTTTTCTAGCTTTTCTAACTTTCTTAAAAAATTTCAAAACAATTGCTCCAATCTACTCTCATATTTTAAAAACATGAGCCGTTGCTTATCACTATTCCCTATCGTACCATAAAATCAACTCAATTTGGACACGTTTTGTACTTAAAAAAGACTAAAATTATACCAAATTACTTTAAATATTTTTTAGATAGCTATTTCTTTATGCAAACAACCTTATCCTATGCTATGCTAGAAACTAAATAATATACTATGTTATAAATTACGTAATTTTTTATAACATAGCTTTGAGGTGTTTTATAATGATTCAAAAAGTTCGTTCTTACTTAAAAGAACATTATCCTTTAATTTTAAGTTTTTGGGGACCTATTATTCTAATGCTAGGCTATTTTATTTATCGTAAAATGTATCCTTTTGGCACTAGCAGTATCTTAACGGTAGATATGGGTCAGCAATATGTGGACTTCTTCCAATTTTTTAGACGTACTATTCTGCATTCACCTAGTAGTTTTTTCTATACCTTCTCTAAAGCAATTGGTGGTGAAATGCTGGGTGAATGGGCCTATTACTTACTTAGTCCGTTTAATTTAATATTGCTCTTTTTCCCTAGTAAAACTATTATGGCAGGAATTATTGTTATTACCTTATTAAAATATGGTTGTGCTGGCTATACCTTTGGCAGATTACTTTCAAAACGCAACTTAAAAAAGGGTCTATTAATTCCTACTTTCTCAACTGCATATGCTTTTATGGGATGGAGTATTGCTAACCAACTTAATTTATTATGGATTGATGCAATTGTTTTTTTACCTTTAATTATTCTTGGTTTACTTAATTTACTAGATCATAAAAAAGGTTATGCTTATTCCTTATGGTTAGCAGTAATGTTGATTGTTAACTACTATATGGCATATATGATTTGCCTTTTTTTAATTCTTTTCTTTATTTGGTACATAGCAGATACCTTTGAAACATGGAAAACTTGTTTTAAAAAATTGTGGCTATTTATTAGCCGTTCACTAATATCTGTAGGCATTGCAGCAGCTTTACTTTTACCTACATTTTACTCATTGCAATCAAGCAAGGGGCAATATACTCAAGATCAAATTTCTGCAAAACTAGAGTATAATCCCTTAAAAATGTTAACTAAATTTGTACTTGGATCATTTGATTTTAAACAAATGCCTTCGGGTTATCCTAATTTGTTTGTCAGCAGCTTAGTCCTATTTACATTTATCATGTTCTTTTTCAACAAGAAATTCAGCATAAAATCTCGACTAACTGCTTTAGTAATAAGCATTTTCTTCATTGTTTCCATGTGTTTTGAACCTCTTGATTTATTATGGCATGGTATGCAGTTTCCAGTATGGTATCCATATCGCTTTACCTTTGTTGTTTCATTTTGGATGATTTTTTTAGCAGCTAAATCTTTTGATAAATTTAATTTTAGTCCTACTTGGTGGCAGATTTGGCTAGCTTTTCTTTTAGAAGCGGGGATTTTAGGCTATAGTTGGTTAAAGCTCAATAAAGTGTCTTATCTTAATAAAACTACACTTATTTTTTCAGCTCTTTTTGCTGTCTTAACTTTATTGTTATTATCTATTGCTCCTAAAAATAATCCAAATAACATTCGTAATGTTTTTTTATATATTATTGTTATGGTAGAAATGACAGCCAACGTTGCATTTTCACTTAATAATATTAGTTATTTATCAGCTAGTGAATATTCCGTTCCAACGGCTTCTTTAAGTAAAGATACGCAATTACTAAAAAAATTAGATTCTAGTATGTATCGGACTGGTCAAACATACAGCCGAACAAAAAACGATGGTATCGCCAATGGCTTTAACAGTGGCTCATATTTTAGTTCTGCGTTAGAAAAATCTATTCCTGATTTTTATGGACAAATTGGCAATCCAGATGGAGATAACTACGTCACATATTCAAATGGCACCTTAATTACTGATGGTTTACTGGATATGAAATACTTCTTTAATCAAAAAGATACGTCTGAATTAACTGGTGCTAGTACTACTACAACATTAAGTCCTTTAACTGAAAAAAGTGATTTAAATCTCTACCGCTTAGTGGGTAATAACTTAACTACTAGAATTTACAAAAATCCATATGCGTCAAGTTTAGGCTATGCTGCAAACTCAACTCTTAAAAACCTGACAACATTATACGATGATCCGATAACTTATCAAACTTCATGGTTAAATGCTGTTACAGGAACTTGGCCCACAACTAAATATTTCACGGCGCAAAACTTTAATGAGGTTATTTTCCAAAATGCAACCCAAACTGTTAATTTAACTGGCGCTGTTGTTAAACGCAAAAATACTAATGCAGATTCACAGATTATATTTAAATTTACGCCTAAAACAAATAATTCATATTACTTAACTCTTGGTTCTGGTCTGATAGGAGATAATGTCAGTTTATATATTGGTAACCGCCAATTAAATTACTACAGTACCTTCAGACATACAGTTGTAGTTAACATTGCCAACCATGATAAAGGTCAAGAAATTGTAATTACTGCTCGCTTTAAGAAAAAAACTTTGACTCTTAATAATTTTGTTCTTTATGAAATGAATAATAAACTAGTAGAACAAAAACTTAAAGAAGTTAAAAAACAAGCCTGGAAAATCAAAAAACACTCCGATCGTTATCTCTCAGGTTCAATATCTATAACAAAGAGTAGTCAGATTTTTACAACAACAATACCTTACAGTAAAGGATGGCACGCTTATGTAGATGGTAAATCTGTTTCAACATATAAAGTTCAAAACACATTTTTAGCATTTGATATTAGTAAGGGCAAACATACAATTACTCTAAGTTATTGGCCACCTTATTTAAATTTAGGTATCGCAATATCCGTAATATCATTAATAATCCTTTTTGCTCCAGCCTTGGTAAGACGTTTTTACAAACCTAAATTAAGTCGCGCAAGCCGACCATATCAAAAATAGTTAAATATAAATACCCTCCTAAGAATTAGATATCATCTAACGACTTAGGAGGGTATTTGTTTGAATTAAAAACTAGCTAGCTTTTTGGGCTTCATTTTGTTTAACTGGTGAAAACCACATATATGCACCATAAACACTATTTATAAACATTATTATCTGTAATACAAACATAGATAAAGCTGCTGGTCCACCATTAGTTAGCTGAACCGACCAAATATATATATTAATTACATCTAATATCAACCAAGCTATCCATTGTGACCGATAACCATATGTCATTAAAATCATCCCAATAATTCCCAAAGGTAGTAATGTTGCATCCACATATACTTGAGTTCCATTCAATCTTTTACTTGTTTCTAAAACAATGAAATAGAGAATAATCGCACCTATGAATGCCAATATAGCTTGCCATTTTTTCATTTTTCGAGCCTTTAACTCAGTTTTATTATTTTGAACCGCCATCTGTTTATGCCATACCGTAATCCCTACAAACTGCATTACAAGATAGAAAGTTTGCGATGCAATGTCACCAATTAAATGATTGTATACTGCAACGATTAACCAAACGATACAACTTAATATTCCCCAACTATAATTTGTAATTCTACCTTGATCAACTAAAATCAGGTTTAAAACGGTCGCAATCCCCGTTATGAGACCTAGCCAACTCATAAATCCATAATCACCACCAAAAATGAATGCACCAATTTCACCTAATAACATTAACACCATCATTATTACAGTTAATCTTGCTAATGAGATTATTTCGGTAATATTATTTTTTAAGTCTAAAACTTCACGTAATCCTATAAAAAGATGCTGCGTGTTCTCCATAATTTTTTCCATCATAAATTCCTCCAAATAAGAGCTCAAAAATTTTTAAGTATATTGTACTTTAATTAGCATAAAAATAAAAGTATTTCTTACTTAATTACTCTGTTTTATTCTACAAAAAAGATAAAAGCTAGTGTTTTGACCTTTGTTATACACTAGAAAAATATTAATAATCTATTCTATCTCGTCTGTATAACTTAAACCACTAATCTTTTATCTTAATCGTTAATTCTAACTAAAGTTAATATATCATAATTAGATGTAGTCCAATAAAATTTCAGCTAATTCTTTAGCTTCATTAAAGGGATGGATATATTCAAATAACTCACCACCACTAGACTTAAAATAAGCTCGATTTTCTATATCAATTTCATAAATAGTCTCTAAACAATCTGCAACAAAACCAGGCGAACAAACCAGAATTTTCTTTATCCCTTTATTTGGAAAATCCATCAACATTTTACTAGTTGCTGGTGTTAGCCATTTTCCTGGTCCAAATTTCGATTGATAACTTTGATAATACGGAAAATCTCCTACTTTTTCCATAATTAGTTGGGTGGTTTCTTGACATTGTTTAGGATATGTATCGCCACTTTTTACATAACTTTCAGGAATCCCATGGTACGAAAACAAGATTGCATTATAATTATTCTGGGATAGTTTTTCTTTAATCTTACTTGCATAATAAGCTATATATTTAGGATGCTGATAAAAAGAATGAATGAATTTTAAATCTATAATTTTATCATTACCATAAAAATAAGACACTACATTATCAAAACTAGCGCCGCTTGTGGTTCCTGAATACTGGGGATAAAGCGGGATTATTGTTAGTTGCTCTACACCTTTACCTAATAACCTATCTATTCCCTCATCAATCAATGGATGACTATATGACATGCATGTTTCTATTTCCACATCTGGTAAAAGCTTCTTTAGATTTTCGTTTTGCCGTAATGCAAAATAAGCCAATGGTGAACCTTTTTTTGTCCAAACTTTTTGATACAATTTTCCTGATTTATACGGGCGAAATGGTAAAATCATGCCATGCAGTATTGGCCACCACAGAACACGGGGCACTTTAATTATTCGTTTATCTGACAAAAAGCGTGCTAAATATCGTCTTACATCGTGAGGACTTGGACTATCCGGTGTTCCAGTATTAATCAATAAAACACCCTTTTTTCTTTTCAGCACACTATCACCTTCATCTTAAAATAAAATCAATATTAATACTCCATCAATGTTAAAACATCATAACCCTTAAGCTTAGAACGACCTTTTAAATCTTTTAATTCAATTAAAAATGCACAACCAACTACCGTCCCACCTAATTGCTCAACTAAATCAATCGTTGCACCAATTGTGCCTCCTGTAGCAAGTAGATCATCTGTCACTAAGACTCTTTGACCTGGCTTAACAGCGTCTTTATGCAAGAATAATTCCGAAACACCATACTCTAATGAATATTGTGCACTAACCGTTTCACGTGGTAATTTTCCTTTTTTTCGTGCAGGTGCAAATCCAACACCAAGCTCATATGCAACTGGACAACCAACAATAAAGCCACGTGCCTCTGGTCCAACAATCATATCAACATTTTTATCTTTTGCAAATTGTACAATTCTATCTGTTGCTTGACGATAAGCCTCTCCATCTGCCATTAATGGAGATAAATCGCGAAAAATAATTCCCTTTTCTGGATAATCTGGAATACTTGCAACATAATTATTTAAATCTACTGCCATTAAAAATTCTCCTTTGGATTACATCTTAAATATTTATAAAATCAGTTAACCATTTTGTTAAAGTTGCTCGATTGCTATAAATAAGAACTTGTTGTGCTTTCATCTTTAATTGTCGCATTTTGAAATTTCTTGTTTGCGATAAGTCTTCTTTTTTCACTTGCGCTACTTTACTCATTAGTCCATTTTCTATTTTAACAAATCCAGCTTCAAAAAACACCTGTATCATAAAAATAAGCAATTCCTTACTGATCTTAAGATACTTTGCCAATTTATCTAAATTGTTTCTTATATCCACATTTGTATGCTTTTGGATAAATTTAAACAAAGTTGCAAATTGTTCCCGTGATGGGACTCCAACCAAATATGCATTGTCATTTGAAAAAAAGATTGTATAAATTTTTTCAGTCTCAATCATTGTCAAAACTCTTTTTAAATCATTCAAATTATTTGGACAATCAACAAAAGTAACGTCTTTTGCTTTTAATGTCTTTACAATGTCTTTTGCGACTATTGCTTCAGCATTTTGAGGTAAGTATTCTTCTATTTGCTGTTTTACATTTGAATTAAAAAAAATATACATTCCATCTTGTTGAAATAATGATTTTCTCAACTTATTTGTTCTCATATCAATTATTTCTGTCTTTGAATCTTCCATAAGGCACATATCTTTTATCATGACTTGAACTGAAGTTTTATCACGCCAAACATTTTTTGATAATGTACCAATAAATTTAACACATGCTGGCTTTGCAACTATTTTCGCTATTTTCTCACCTACGCTAAACGCAAGTGCCGAAACATTATTTTTTTCATTTAGACTAGCTAAATTAATCTTTAAATGTTGTTTATTTTTACCAATAGCTTGTGCGTTAATTGTTGTATACTCATCAAATGCAAATACTGGTTCTTCATTTTCATTTCCAAATGGTGCTAGCAATTGTAATTCATCAATCAATTTAGTCGAAATACTATTTAGTGAAATCTTTCCTGCAAGTTCAAGGCTTTCTTTTGATCTTTTATCAAGCTGCTGTTCTTTAGCTTCTGCATCCAAAATCATTTGCAATTCTTCTAATTTATCAGGTTCAACGCTTAACCCACAAGCCATATGATGACCACCAAATGCTACCATTTTATCCCTATGACCATCTAGTGCTTGAAACAAATTAAAAGAAGGTATCGAACGTCCCGAACCCTTAGCAATGTTATTAGAAGAATCAATGCCCACAACGACTGTTGGCTTCCCTGTTTCGTCCACTAATCTACTAGCTACAATTCCTAAAACTCCTTGATGCCAATTTTCGCCCCAAACAAGATTTACTAAATGCTTGCCCGATTGTTCCTTTAAGTGTTCAAGTGCATTTTCTGTAATCTTTTCGACTAATTCTTGCCGCTCACTGTTCAACTTCTGACAAGAATTAGCTAACGAGAGTGCTGTATTCTCATTTTCTGTTGTTAAAAGTTCAACTCCTACATTAGCATCGCCTAATCTCCCTAACGAATTAAGTCGCGGTGCTAATATAAAGCCAATCGTTTGCTCCGTAATCTCATCTAATTTAGTTCCTGAGACCTCACATAAACTCTTTACGCCTAATCTATTTCCACGTTGTAAAATTTCTAAACCATATTTTACTAAAATTCGATTCTCAGAAATCAAAGGTACTACATCAGCAACTGTTCCTAATGCAACCAAATCCAGCATATCACTTGGTATTTCTTCCAATAAAGCTGTCGCTACTTTAAACGCAACGCCAACTCCAGAAAGACCTCCAAAAGGATACTTTCCCTTAGGATGTCGTGGGTGTACTATTGCATATGCTTCGGGTAATTTTTCAGGTAACTCATGATGATCTGTAACCACTACCTTAACTCCACGGGACTTCGCATAATTTATTGCTTCATAACCTGTCACACCGTTGTCGACTGTCACAATTAGCTGTGCGCCCTTGTCTATTAAGCATTTATAAGCTTCTATATTAGGCCCATATCCATCCTCAAAGCGGTTAGGAATATAATAAGTTACATCTGCTCCAAGTTGCATCAGTGTACTGTACATAACAGCTGTACTTGTTAATCCATCAACATCATAATCACCATAAACGACAATTTTTAAGCCCGAAAAAGCAGCTTCTTGAATGCACTCAATCGCTTTATCCATATCATACAATTCAAAAGGGTCAATAATTTTTTCACTACTAGGATGCAAAAAAGAATTAATTTGGTCTACAGTTTTATAGCCTCGCCTGTATAAAATACGTGTAACAATGGATGAAATTGCGAGCCTACTAGACAAATCTTCAATTTCATTATTATCAGTTTGTGTCGGTAGTCGCCAATCATACTTAGCTTCTAACAAGTTATTCAACCTTTCTGTTCAGAAGATTTTTTATCTGTACTACGCCGCATATTTTTGTTTACTTCCAGATTTTGCTTTGTTTTCTTTAACTCGTTTTTCAGTTTTAAAATTGTCATCATTGAAAATGAAACAGCGATTAACATTCCAATTAAAACAGAAACAACTAAAATAATAACTAATGGCATAGTTACATAAGTAATGCCAAAATTAACTGTTACTTTTTGAACATTTAGCCAAGAAAACACAACAATTACTAAAATTAATAGCGTTGTCCCTACCATTTGCCATTGCTTTTTCATAAAAATTACCCCCTATTTAAAATAGCGCCTTTATTTTTTATTAAAAATACTGTTTGCTAAACAATCTCCTAATCTTGGAAACATATGATATAGGTGATCTGCTACTTCCATTATATACGGTATATTCAATTCACGTTTAGACGTACCAATTGTTTGCACTATCTTACTTGCAACTACCTTTGAGTCCAGTACATAGTTTCCAAGATTGTTTAAATAATTCCCACTTTTGTCAGCTTTAGCAAAAAATTCTGTTTTTATCGGTCCTGGATTAACTGTTAATACAGAAATACCCAATTTTTTTAATTCTAACCGCAACGCGTTAGAAAAACCTAAAACAGCAAATTTTGTAGCTGAATAGATAGTTGACTTAGGTGTTGCTATTTTTCCAGCCATAGATGCAATATTAATGATAGCACCACGATGACGTTTACCCATCTGTAATGCTGTAAATTTGCTCATATAAATTAAGCCTAGCACATTAACCTTGAACATTTCTTCCATAATATTCATGTCAAATTTAAGAAATTCTTCCATTAAACCAAAACCGGCATTGTTAATTAAAACATCAATCGGACCAACTTCAGATTCAATTTTGGTTACCACTTTTTCAATATCATCTGTTTTTGAAACATCCAATGTATAGGCAAAAGCCAAGCGCCCTGAAATTTCACGACAATTAGCAACTACTTGTTGTAATTTGTCCATCCTTCTTGCACATACAACTACAATAGCTCCCCTTTTGGCTGCTTGATAAGCAATCTGTTCACCTAATCCACCAGAAGCTCCAGTAATCAAAACTACTCGATTGCGTAAATTTTTGAGTTCTTTATATCCTGTCATTTATCTACTTATCCGCCTTTTTCTTTTTATAAACCGAAATTCAATCATAATATTATTCATCTTCATGTTTATTTACAAATTTAACTTCAAAAGTATCAAAATCTCTGACTACTTTTGTGTTAGCAAATACATTACGTGCATCACTTTCAAGTTTATTGACAAGTGAGCCTACATATCGTGCTGAAATATGTGTTAATAATAATGTTCTAACTTTTGCTTTATTAGCAACATTGGCAGCTTGTACAGATGTAGAGTGATAGTAGTTTCGTGCTAGTTTGCTTTCACCTTTACCAAAAGTACTCTCATGTACTAAAACATCAGCATTATATGCTAAATCCAAAATATTTGGTGTTTGTCGTGTATCACCTAGAATCGTTACAATTCTACCTTTTTTAGGTGTACCTATATAATCTTTACCATCGATTACTCTTCCGTCTGGTAAGGTAACACTTGCACCTGATTTTATTTTTCCATAAATTGGTCCTGCAGCAATTCCCTTTTCATGCAGTTTATCTACAAGCAATTCACCCGGATAATCCTTCTCAACAATCCGATACCCTACACTTTGAATACGATGATCTAAATATTTAAACGAAACTACAAACCTTTGATTCTCAAAAATAATGCCTTCATCTTCTAACTCAACGAAATTAATTTTATATGAAAGTTTACTTTGGGAGATTCGTAAAGATGTTTTAACAAATTCTGAAATCCCTTTGGGACCATAAATAGTTAATGGTCCAGTCTTATCTCCTCCTTGAAAAGAACGACTGCTCAAGAAACCAGGTAATCCAAACAAATGATCTCCATGCAGATGTGTGATAAAAATACGATCAATTTTCCGTGGTTTAATATTAGTTCGTAAAATTTGATGCTGTGTTCCTTCACCTACATCAAATAACCAAATTGAATTAATTTCATCCAATAGTTTTAAAGCAATCGCTGTAACATTACGAAATTTGGCAGGTGAACCAGCACCTGTCCCTAAAAATTCAAGTTCCATATTCTAAATTCCTATTCTAATTTGCTAAAAAACAAATAAACTTTAACGTAACAATATACATACTTATACTGATACCAATTTCTATTTTATCATTAAATAGCTTTTAAAAGAAATATTTTTCTTCATGCTAATAATTGAATAACTAAATTTGTAATCTTCTCTATACTTTTCTACCATATTTTTTTCAAATAAAAAATAAAAAGGCACTCATAGTTAGAAGTGAATATCAAAAGTTAGTTTTCTTGACTAATTTTGACGAGCATTTCTGTTATATGAGCGCCTCTTTATGCTGTTAATTTATGAGTAATCTATAATAGCCACAGAACTTGTCAACTCCCCTGAACTATCACTTGTTAAACGTAACATTTTATTTACTGGGTTAACTGTCAGATACATATTATCATCCATATACATATCGGTATAATCCTTGTAGCGAATAACTCCAATATCAGAGTCTAATTTTCCTTCATAATCCTTGTTTAAATTACCTTTTTTAACTATTAAAATACGAAAACTTGAATCTAATGAACAAACTCCAACTTTAGAAAGAGGTCCAACACCATCATCATAGTCAAGCAATAAATCTTTATTGTTATATTTGACTAACTTGTTCTTTGCTTCTTGTGTTATTGTAAGATACATAAGAAACACCTCCATACATTTATACCCTAATTATATCACTTGTTTTTAGTAAGTATAAATATATGCTCAAAATTTATATTTGGAGAATTTTTATGCTACTAAAAGACTTATTATCTGCTACTGCAGACATGAATATGCAACTTCATTTGTATTTTGAAGTAACAACTTCAAACAAATCTTTACTATGTGTTTATGATATAGAAAAAACAAAGACTAGAGTAAATCTACTTGTAAATTCTAACTCAATTATTCCGGCTATATCTCTTGAACTGTTTTATACTCTATGTTCAGACGAACAGCCACAAACACCTATCTACATTTACGATACTCATGCTAATGTCTCATATCCAATCTTTGGTTATCGCATCCAAGAAGCAATGTTATTACTCAAATAAATATTGCTAATTATTTGCATCACCTTGTTGATTCGGATCTTGACTACCTGACTTATTAGTTTGTACCTGTTGGTTCTCATCCAAAATATATTGTTTAATCAACGTAACAATTTGCTTGTTTTGTGGCAAACTTGAATGTTGTGCATTCACTCCGGTTACCGTTATTTCGGTATAACTACTTACCTGATCTTGATAAATAAACTTTCCAGCTGACACACTATTTAACGGAACAAGGCCATCAGATGCATAGTTCTTAGTTCCAGCGACTGAATATACCGTTAAACTCGATGGAATTTTGCTTCTTTTAGCAATAAAATCAGCAAGCATTTGTGTTTTATTTGCGGTTGATTTTTCTGCGAAGTTAAATGGTGACCCTATTGTCATTAGCTTTTTTATTTTGGCATCATCATTATCTAAATACTTCTCTAAAAATGCTGTATAGATAAGGCCTCCATTGGAATGTCCTATTCCCTTAAAGTTATTGAAGTTATACCGTTTACGTAGTTGCTTGAAAGCCTCATTGAACATACTTGCTTGCTTCAAAATATTAGCATAGCCATCCTTGTTGTTTTCAAACGCAACTACAATAAATGGTTCATTGTCTTTAGGCTTGATGGACCCCGTATACGTAATTTTACCGCTATTCCAAACTTTAACTTTTAACAAACTATGTTGTTGCTGTGCGTCTTTATTTAATAATTCTACTAAGGTATCAAATCTATTCTCAGTAGCTGAACTACCTGGAATCATTATGACAGGAGATAATTTTGAATTATGCCATCTTGTTAGGCTGCTAACATTTTTCTTAGTCCAAAAATAAGAAGGAAATGATAACCCTAAAGTTATACATAAACAAAGCAGTATGATTATAACGTTTTTTTTACGTCCCTTCACTATTATTTGCACCCTCTTTCATAGCATCCTTAACTCTTTCAGCTAATTTTACAAATGGTAGATATAACAAGACATCAATCCCCAGTAAAATAATACCTACAATTAGAGCCATAATATTGCCATTTGTTCCGATAAAAGCAACTAGCATTCCTGGTGTCCCATCTGGAACAGGATACACTAACGGCGGCATTATATGAATTGCAATCGCTCCAGCTGCTATTATCATGTTAACTAATGGTGCAAGAATAAATGGAATAATATACATCGGATTAAATAACAGCGGTACTCCAATCATTATTGGACTATTGTTATTGAAAAAAGCAGGTAACAAAGACCAACGTGCAACTCGTAAATAGCCACTACCATGCGAAACCAGTGTAATAGCTATAATTAATGCCAAAGTTGCCCCCACTCCACCAAAAGATCCAAATCCTTGATAAAGAGTTGTTGCTGTAAATTGATGTGGTACATTCCATGCTGACTTATGTGATAATGCATAATTCAAATTATCTGTATAATTTTGATCAGTATACATAGCACCAACTGTGGCGTACGGTCCAGCTAAACCCATCCACGCCAAAACAGTAGTTAATACTCCCAATAATAACACGTACCAAATTACGTTTTGATTTTCCGAGAATGTTTCAAAACTAACAACAATATTTGAAATCACTCCACTTCTCTGGAGAAAATTAATTCCCATGCTCACAATTAAGCCTAACAGGATCATTCCAAAGATTGCTGGTAATGCGAAAAAGGCACGATCTAAGATATCATCTGTCCGCATTGCTTGTTTAAACAAAGGCCGTTCCAACAAACGAAACATCCAGCCAGTAATATATCCAATTATCAAGCCTAATAATAATCCATTCGAGCCTAATAAAATCCAATTAAGTGAAATTCCGTTTGACATAAAATTTAGTGGTTTTATACATAATAGTAAAAATGTAATTAATCCTGTTAACCCTGCCATTTGGTTATCCCGATGAAAATATCTTGCAGTATACTGTGCAGCTTGGTATGCTGCAAGCATTGAGACAATTCCTAATGTTAGTGATGTAAAGTTTCCAAAAAATATGCGATATTTATTAAAATGCGGTAACCAATTACTTAAATTGCATAAACTATTAACAAATCCATTTTTGGAAAAAACTGTTACTTGAAAAATTTGTGCAATGCTTCCTAATAGTACAAATGGAAAAAGCATTACAAGCGTTCGTCTTGTCACACACGCAAACGATGTTCGTCGCAGTTTAAACATAATTGGTACAATTCTATTTATCATTTCTCCACCTCTATACCAAGATTCAACTTTCAAATTCGAGTTCTTAGTTATAGAATCGTATGCTTTTAGACTTAATCTACCACTTTGTTTAATGAATTACCATGTAAATTCTGCCAATTTTTACTATAAAAATAATTATTTATTTTAAATTTAGGTGTTTTTTGTTTTTTTGTTAAAAATGGATCTACGTATTTATCTAATTTTAACCAACCACGCCATCCCAAGTGAATTGTATCTTGCATGAAGTAATGTTCTGAACCGTCTTTTGACATATCCACAATGTTAGTAAAACCTTGTTGTTTTAACTGATACTTTATTTTCTTATCAAAAGTGGCTATCATCTTCATTGACAAACCTGTATATTTTGCCCATGACTTATTGATCGGTGGAATAACAAATAAAACATTAGTGTTGTTTTTTGCAAATTGATTTAATACTAATTGAAAATCAGCATATTCTGGTGATGATACATAGTTAAAATCACTTTGCTCATTTTGCAAATTCTTATATGCCCCTTTAAGCCGCTTTTTCCAAAACACATTATCAACTTCAAATGGATTATTTGTTGTGTTCTTTTTGCCTAAGTCATAAGCCAGTTTATCTAATTTACTATAGTTATACGTGTCAGGCAATTGCTTCATCTGTCGTTTAATAATTGATGTTCGCGTATTAACATGTAACACCGAAAATAATTGATCCTCATGTGAAAGCTCGTTATATTTCAAATCAACATATGTCTTTTGTATATCTGTTAATGTTTTACCACTAGCTATTCTTTCAACTGCATCTTCAATGATGCTATCTGAATGCAAATTCTTCATTTGCAATAGCCGTTTTGCTGCATATATGTCCATTTCTGATTTATCTGCTGTCTTTAACCATGTAATAACTTGTAGGTTTGAATAATAATAAGCGAACGCCTGTGGATCTATGCCTTTTTTAACAAACCATTGTGGTGAAATAATAAAAACAGCTTTCTTGTTTTTTAATTGTCTGTTGATTCCTTGCATTGCCCAATAATGTGACAATGATTGTGAACCAGCAGCTCCTAATAAAAACGGTCGGTATGAACGATGATATTTTCTTGCTAAAACCGATGGATGTAGCGGATCTATTCGCGATAGTTCTGATGACCCCATAAAAGCAACGTAGTTTTTTTCTAATGCTGCTTTTTTTATTGCTGTCCCTTTAAACACATCAACGCTTTGAGAGATTGAAGCTCCAGGAAGTATTTTTTTATTAACATTTAATTTAAAAGGTGATACTAAAAAGACAAGTAAAATTAGTATTGCAACAATAACAGGGCCAAAAATCAGCCATAGTTTCTTTTTAAAGCTCATTAGTCATTGCTTCAACTTTCGCAATAATTTTATTTGGAGTATCCCATTCACTTCTCTCAAATTCTGAAACTGGTGCATCAACGCCACATTCTGATTCTAATTCAAGTAATAGTTGAACTGTTCCCATAGAATCGAGTAATCCTGTTTCAAAAAGATTTACGTCTAAATCTTTTTTTACTTCGTCACTACCTGTTAAATCAACTAATATATTTAAAACTGTATCTTTCATAATCAAAAACTTCCTTTTTTATTTTTTTATATTAATGTTTCATAAAGAACAAGGTATTCAAAAACCCTGAAAAAATTAAGAAACTAAAACATACCAAGTTAAATGTTAAGAAAATTGCAAATATCTTAGTAAATCGATTACTTGGAATTTTATCTCTATGTTTCTTCTTAAAGCGTAGCCATACATCGCAGATGATGATAGCACATGCATGAAATAGACCATAAACGATATAATACCAGGTTACGCCATGCCAAAAGCCCATTATCAAGAACAAAGTTAAATACCCTAAATTAGCTAAATTAACTTTATTTTTTACCAATTTCTTTTTCATCAAGAAAAATACCAATCGCATGTATATATAATCCCTAAACCAAAACGACAATGTCATATGCCATCTGTTCCAAAAGTCCTTGATATTTTTAGATATAAATGGCAAATTAAAGTTCATTGGTGTTTCTATTCCCATAGCATAACTTGTTCCAACTGCAAATAAACTATATCCAGCAAAATCAAAAAATAAATCCATTGAATACACATACATATATTCGACTAAATACCATGAAATGCCCCCATGTGCTAGCGCAAGTGCACTAACTTGTGGTAATAAGACACTTCCAAAATAATAAGCTAGTATGAATTTATATAAAAAGCCTAAAAAGATATAATGTACACTTTTTCCAAGCATATTTACATATTTTTCAACAGATGGTACCGTATCATAATCTTTAATAAAACGCCTGTATCTATCAATTGGTCCTGAAGATATCGTTGGAAAAAACAAGATAAAGTGTAATACCTTTAAAAAATCTAAGCTCTTTATCATTCCATCTCTAGTTTCCATTATAATTCCAACAATTTTAAACGTTAGATAACTAATACCTAAAAAACCAATAATTGATGCTGCCCCATGCTCAAAAACAGGTGTTATCTTAACTATAACTAGTGGAAAAATTGCTAAAAGTACAGCTATGACAAAAACCCATGTATCATTTCTTTTTTGCCGATATTTAAAATATGCAAACATTAAGCACATTTCAAAAGCCACATACCCAATTAATGCTAATCCTTGCACAAATTTATTAGCATCAAATATTAAAAATAAGAAAGCAAATGAAACAATCGTTTCGTATATCCGCCATCTCTTACCTTTTAGCAATCCAATTATGATTGGTAAAAGAGCTAAACTCAACCACAAAAAATATTCTGGATTCTCATATGGTTGCATGTTTATCATCCGTCATTAACCTCTTGAACTAAAAATTTACGATCAATTTTACCATTGATTGTTAGGGGCAACGAATCAACATATTTAAATCTTTGAGGAATCATATAGCTTAACGTTGTTTCTGTCAATTCCCTTTTTATTGCTTGGGTTAATTCAAAAGCATTTTGATAATTTTTCTCTTTTGTTACAACATAAGCTACTAATTGGCTAACTTTGTGTTCTTTATTGTATTTGGGAACTGTAGTTGCTTGTGAGATAATGCTAACTTTATCTAGATGATGGTCTACATCTTCTAATTCTATCCGAAAACCATGCATTTTAACTTGAAAATCAATTCTACCCTTGTATAATAGCATCTTATTTTCATCAATTATTCCTACATCGCCTGTTCGATAGGCGCTTTTGCCTTCTATCGTGATAAAATTTCGAGCTGTTTTTTCTTCGTTATTTAGGTATCCTTTAGATACTCCTAAACCTAACAAAACAATCTCCCCAATTTGGCCGGGCTTAACTTGATTTAAATTTTCATCAACTAATATTATTTGACTATCCCTTTTGGCATAACCTATAGGTAATCGAGTATAGTCTTCTAAAATTTGGTTTGTAATTTCAATAGAAGTTATCGCAACAGTTGCTTCTGTTGGCCCATAAGTATTATAGATTTTTGCTTCAGGAAATCTTTGTTTTAAAGTACTTGCCGTTTTGTGTGTTAATTCTTCCCCACAAAACAGAAAATATTTTAGTTCAGGAAAATGTTTTGCATCAAATGTTTTTTGCATCAAACATATTTCCATAAAAGATGGTGTTGAAACCCATTCATTTATACTCAACTGTGGTAACACTGTAAAAAGATCCTTAAAATTTTCTGTTACTTTAGTTGGTAATACAGCAATTTTGTCTCCCGCTACAAGTGTTGGATACAAACTCATCACTGAAAGATCAAACGAATATGGTGCCTGAGCTAAGCATGTCTTACCTTTATCTAATGCAAAATCAGTATTTATCCATTCAATAAAACTTTGTAAATTATCATGACTAATTTGAACACCCTTTGGAACACCAGTTGTACCTGAAGTAAATATAATATAGAAGTTTTCATCTTGCTTGACGTACTTACTTGTATCTACCTTGGCTATTGGTTGTCGCATAATATTTTCTAATTCCAACTTCGTTATTGTTGGAATAGTTAAATCAATACCTGGTAAACTTTCAACAGCTATACAAGCAGCAGGTTGTGCAATTTCTTTAATAATCTCTAAACGTTGTAATGGTGAATGCGAATCAACTGGAATATACGCATGTCCTGCTTTAACTACACCTAGAAAAGCAGCTATAGTTTCAAACGTTTGACCACCATAAACCATAATGGGTTCTTTTTTAGGTAACTGCATTGATAGTAACTTTGTAGCTACTGCATCAGAAATTTGCTTTAATTGTCCATACGTATATTCACTACCCATATACTCATAAGCCAATCGTTGAGGACTTTTCACTCCCCAGTTGTCTATTTGTTCAATAATATTTTTCATAACTTTCCCCCTATACTAAAATTCGTTATAGATGAAGTGTGGTTGATTTATACCGCTATAACTGTATAAATATAACAAAACAAAAAGAATAACCAAATAAAAAAATGTTTTGCTAATAAAACGCACCACTTCGTTTTGACACAACTGTTTGAATTTTTGCAACACTACTTCCTCCTAAAAATATAAGTTTGATAATTGTCACATCAAAAGTACATATTAGCGTCGCACACTTAAATTAATAGCTGTATGCTCTTGTACATATTCAAGGATAGAACTATTACAAAAAGATTACAATAAACATTATATAAACTCTCCTTAACAAATATTTATAAATTATAAAATATCTATGTTAGACACCTATATCTTCATATTTAAAAAGTTTTTTTGTCAGCGTTGACACAGTGTCACTTTTGAATTAAAATTAGCTATTATAAAGTGACACTGTGTCAATCAAAGAAAGGCCTGTTTCAAATGGTAAAATCTACATTCATCAACTTAAATGATGCTAAGAAAAAACGAATTACAGAAGCTTTATTAACTGAGTTTTCTACTCATTCACTTACCTCTGCGCAAGTAGCGAGAATTGTAACTAACGCACAAATTGCTCGTGGAGCTTTTTATAAATATTTTGAAGATTTACCTGATGCTTACAACTATCTCTATCATATCGCGCTAAAAAAAATCCATACTAACATCACAACTCCAACACCTTTAAATGCTTCTCAATATGTTTTACAAGTTCGCTTATTTCTAAATGAAACTATCAATAGTGAATATTTTAATTTTATTAAATTACATGTAATTTACAATGAAGGCATTTTACCTAAAAAGCAGCCACAAGAATCTCTCTCGGAATCTCTTTGGGCTATAGCCACTTTAAGTCATGAGACTATTAAAGATTGCTTAATTAATCCAGATAACGCAGAATCCTATCTTAAACGATTAGAAAAAATCCTAACAAAACTTTTAGACAAGTAAAGAAACGAGGCTATACAATGTTTTTAGCTTTTAAAGAAATAAAACATGAAAAATTGCGTTATGCGCTAATAACTGCAATGATTCTTATGATTAGTTATTTAATCTTTATATTAACTAGCCTTGCTTTAGGTTTAGCTAATGAAAATACTTCTGGTATTTATAGTTGGAATTTCAAACATATTATCTTAAATGCTGATGCTAATACTAGTTTGAGCCAATCCTTACTCACAGCTAACCAAATTAGCGCACAAAAAATAACCAATAAAGAAGCTCTTATTGGTCAAGCCTCAGTAGTAGTTAAAAAAGCTGCTTCTTCAAATGTTGACGCTAATTTCGTAGGTATAAAAAGTAATCAATTCATCTATAAGGATTTACAACTTAGCCTAGGACACTTACCTAAAAATGATCAGCAAATAGTGGTTGATTCAAGTTTTCGAAATAGTGGCTACCATCTGAATGATTGGGTTACTTTAAACTCAAACACAAAAAAATATCAAATTGTTGGTTTTGTAAAAAATGCACAATATAATATGTCCCCTATCATATATGGCAGGTTAACTGCATGGTCATCATTAAAAAATGTAAGCCCTACTTTTAAGGCCAGTGCAATCATCTCGCGTAAAAACTACTATACTGCAAAAACTAAAAAAACAGCTAGTTATTCAACTAACAGCTTAATTCAAAAACTTCCTGGTTATTCTGCTCAAAATACAACATTTTCTTTAATGATTGCATTTTTGTTAATTATTTCTTTAATCATAGTAACTGTATTTTTGTATATTATAACAATTCAAAAAATACCTAATTATGCTGTTTTAAGGGCCCAAGGAATTCCTGCTTCTATTTTGGTAAAATCGACAATATCACAAGCAATAAGTCTTGTTGGTGCTGGTTTAACCCTTGGGATTTTCTTCACATGGATTACAACTGTCTTCATTCCTAAAAGTGCACCAATGTCGTTTAATATTCCGTTGTTATCCTTGGTCGCTTTAAGCCTTATTGTAACTTCTATATTAGGTACTCTTTTGCCTATAAAAGCTATTTTACATGTTGATCCTATAACAATTATCGGAGGTTAAATCTATGGCTACAATTAAATTAACAAATGTTACTAAGGAATTTGGTTCAAATCTCTCTAAAGTAACTGCCTTAAAAGATGTCAATTTTATTGCTGAAAGTGGTCAACTAATCTTAATTGTCGGCCCCTCAGGTTCTGGTAAAAGTACTTTTTTAACTATAATTGGCAATTTGCAAAAGCCATCTAGCGGAACAGTTGAGATTAATAATACTGATATTCAAACGTTGTCAAAAAAACAGAGTGATGCTTTAAGACTTAATCAGATAGGCTTTATACTTCAATCTTACAATCTCGTTCCTTATTTAAATGTGTATGAACAATTTACATTAGCCAATAAGGTTAAAAAAACCGGTAATCTTAGTCATACAGAATTGAATGCTTTATTAACTCAGTTGAATATTGAAAACATACAACATAAATATCCTTCTGAACTTTCTGGTGGACAAAATCAAAGAGTAGCAATTGCTCGAGCTTTGTATACAAATCCAACAATTATTTTAGCTGATGAACCAACGGCTTCATTAGATAGTGTAAATGTTAGTGAAGTAGGTCAACTATTCCACAGTATTTCTCAAAACAAGCATAAAACTGTTATTGTCGTAACCCATGACTTACGTCTTAAAAAATATGCTGATAAAGTTTACAATATTACGGATGGCATATTAACTTTAGAAAAGAACGTTTAGCTTTTTTCACTCATTTTAAGAAAAAAATATAGAAGTAAACTTGGAAAAACCACGATTTACTTCTATATTTTTTACTCTTTAATTTATTATCTATCCATAAAAGTTTACGCTTTTAGCGGACTACTAAAACAGATATTGGAGCATGCTTCGCCATATATGCTGCTTGACTTCCAAAGTGCCGTGCTATCCCCTTTTTAGCTAATGAACCTATCACTAATAGATCTGGTTTAATCTGCGAAATAACATCTTTTATAATTGTTTCGCCAGGATCTCCCTCAGAAATTATTGTACTAACTTTCTTTACGCCCTCATTTTCTGCTTTTTCTTTATAATCTAGCATATGCGCTTTTAGACTGTTATATTCCCCATGCACATAGTCCTTATCTAAAGCTTGATAGACACTAACATCGTCATCTTCTAGAACAGAAACTATTACTAATTCTGAATCATGTTCTCTGGCAATATCAATTGCAAAATCAAATGCTTTTATTGCATCATCGGAATCATCAACACCAACCAAAATTTTCTTGATATCTTTTAGCATTAATTTTCCTCCTTCTTAGCTAACTTAAGTTCATGAACTCGTTTGTCACCCTTGTACAATTCAACAACCGTCCAAATTAATAATGCTAAAATAGCTACAATTAATACATATGCTATTCCATTTGCAAGAGTTATTTGACTTTTAGTTGGATTATCACCAAAGAATCCTTGGATTGAATCTGGTAATCCTTTCATATTCAAAACAGTTAAACCAATGACTGAAATCCAACCTAATATTTTAACCCACAATCTATTCTTAAATCTTTCTCCCATTTCCTCTTTACTATTCGTCATCATAAGTAATGGTAACATCGAGAACGGCAATGCAAACGCCAAAAATACTTGTGAGTTATTCATCAAGTTATTAATAGCCTCATGTTGTTTTAATGTGCTCAAACGACTTGTCATTGCAACACAAATTAAAACTGGAATAACTGAAATTAGTCGTGTTACCAAGCGGCGCAACCATAGTGGCATCCGCATATGAACAAAGCCTTCCATAATAACTTGTCCTGTTAAAGTCCCTGTAATAGTTGAATTTTGACCTGAAGCAAGTAAGGCAACGGCAAATAGAACAGATAAAACACCTGACTTAGCAACTGCTATTAACACACCATTACTTAACGTTGAAGTATTTGATAAAGCTTGATATAGCCCAAAGAATGATGGATCATCTACAGCACCTGTTTTAAAGACTGCAACACCCATTATTAAAAGTAATGAATTAACTACAAAAGCACAAGATAATTGAATATTAGAATCCCATGTTGCAAAACGAACTGTTCTTGCAACATCTTTTTCATCTGTATGATCTATTTTACGTGTTTGTGAAATAGCTGAATGCAAATATAAATTATGGGGCATAACCGTAGCACCAATGATTCCTAAAGCTCCCTTTATAGGTGTTGTTCCGCCTACATTTGGTGAACTAGAAAAAGTATTTCCATTTGGTACTAAGCCTGCAACAACAGCTCCCCAATTTGGATTAGATAGGGCCACTTGATAACAAAAAACAAATAAAATTACCAAAATTAAACAAACAACAATAGCTTCAATTTTTCTAAATCCGATTTTTGTTAATAATAATAATAGCAAAACATCAAATACTGTCAAAAATACGGCAATAACTAAAGGTATATTAAACAAAAGATATAACGCAATTGCTGCCCCGATAACCTCGGCTATATCAGTCGCCATTATCGCTAACTCTGTTAAAATCCATAAAACAATTCCTAGTGCTTTTCCTGTTCTAGCTCTAATTGCTTGTGCTAAATCCATTTGACTTACAATGCCTAGTTTGGCAGCCATATATTGTAACAACATGGCTATCAAACTTGACATTAAAATCACTGACATTAATAAATATTGAAAATCTTGTCCACCAGTAATTGATGTTGACCAATTACCTGGATCCATATATCCAACAGCAACTAAAGCCCCTGGTCCTGAGTACATAAATAATGTTTTCCAAAAACCTTTTCCCTTAGGAACTTCAATTGTCCCATTTATTTCCTCTAATGAAGGACCATTTGCATACTCAATTAAGTGATGCTTATGGTTACTTGTTTCATCAAACTGCATTTTTAACTCCACCTTTCTTTTCAGTACTGTATAATACTAACATATTTTTTAAATAAGTAAAATAGTTTTTTATACATACCTAACTTTTAAAGAAACTATATAGAAAACATTTTTATAGATATTCAAATTCATATAATGAATTATTTTGCATATGTTCATAAAATAAGTGCAAGTAAGCATCCACCAGCATAGCTGGTGGCTTTTTTATAGCCCTAGAAGGGCTTGGGCCAACGCAAATAGCCCCTTTA
>NZ_JAIULA010000009.1 GCF_024160875.1 Ligilactobacillus ubinensis
GTACCTATTCTTTCGAATAGATAGCCCTACACATTTGATTTGTCTAAAAACTTTGTTCAGTTTTCAAAGATCTACTTTTTTAATTGCCAATTGACAACCATTTAATTATATTTAATATTCCAGAAAAAGTCAACTACTTTTTTTAAATTCTCAATTACCATTAAATAATAATTTTGACAACTAAATTAGTTTAGCAATTTTATTATACAATGTCAATCATTTATTCAAATTTATTTCTATTAATTGTATATTAAAAACCATATTGAATATTCTAGTAATTCCAAAAATCTGATTTTTAGAACTATTTCAAAATTCAATATGGTTTTTTAGTCTTATCTGCTCTCTAAGTATTTAAAGTTTACTTTTCATCCAATCTTTCTGGGCGTAAGGTTGGGAATAATAGGACATCTCTAATTGAAGGTGCATCTGTCAATAACATAACTAAACGATCAATTCCAATTCCTAGACCGCCTGTCGGTGGCATACCATATTCCATAGCTTCTATATAATCTTCATCAATTCCTTCAGCTTCGTCATTGCCCGCTTGACGTTCTGCTGCTTGTGCCTCAAAACGTTGTCGTTGATCAATCGGATCATTCAATTCAGTAAAAGCATTCGCATACTCATTTCCTAAAATAAATAATTCAAATCTATCAGTAAATCTTGGATCTTTTGCATTTTTCTTAGCAAGTGGTGAAATTTCTACTGGATGACCATAAACAAATGTTGGATTGATAATCTTATCTTCACAAAATTCTTCAAAAAATGCATTAATAATATGACCTACTTGCCAATAAGGTTCATAATGAACATGCTTTTCATCAGCGATTTTTCTTGCTTGCTCTATAGTCATTTTTTGCCAAAAATCAACGCCTGTCATTTCTTTTATCAAATCAACCATGTGAACACGTTTAAATTTAATATTAAAATCTACATCTGCATTTTGATACGTAATTTTTCCATTATCAGTCACCACTTTAGCGGCAGCCTTAAAAATTCCTTCGGTTTCATCCATTACATCTTTGAAGTCAAAATATGCTGCATACGTTTCAAGCATTGTAAATTCTGGATTATGCTTGGTATCAATGCCTTCGTTCCGGAAAACACGACCAATTTCATAGACTCGTTCCATTCCACCAACAATCAAACGTTTTAAATGTAACTCTAATGCAATTCGTAAATACAGCTTTATATCTAAGGCATTATGATGCGTCATAAAGGGACGAGCTGCTGCACCACCTGCTTGATTATGTAAAACTGGTGTTTCAACTTCCAAAAAGTTCTCATTATCTAAATAATTTCGGACCGCTGAAATTATTTTACTCCGTTTTACAAATCTTTCGTAGCTTTCACGATTAGCAATCAAATCTAAGTAACGTTGCCGATAAATTTGCTCGACGTTTTGTAAACCATGAAACTTATCTGGTAAAGGTCGTAATGCTTTTGATAGAAATACCAATTTTGATACTTTAATTGTTAGTTCACCCATATCAGTTTTGATAATTTGTCCAGTAATTCCAAGATGATCACCTAAATCAGAACGTTTGAAGATATGATACATTTCTTCTCCAACTTCATCTTTACGAATATATAGTTGCATGCGGCCAGTTCGATCTTGCAAATCAGCAAAACCTACCTTTCCTTTACCACGTTTTGCAACCATACGTCCTGCGATTGTTACTTCAATCTGTTGATCATTTAATTCTTCTTTTGTCTCATCACCAAATTTTGCATGTAATTGTTCATTCATGTAGTTTCGTTCAAAACGATGGCCAAAAGGATCAATGCCTTCATCGCGTAATTCCTGAAGCTTTTCACGACGTACACGCAATTGATCATTCATGGATTGTTGACTTGTCATTAAATACTTCTCCTCGCTATCAATATTTTATACATTTTTTAGTATATCACAAAATAACTTTAATTTTTGTACGCTTTTAGCGTACTTCGCGTGCTAATGTATCTTCTAAAAATGCATCAAAAATAGATATCATCTCTAGTTCTGTCTCTGCAGAATTAAGTGCTGCTTTAGTCCTTGCAGAACGCGCAATCCCCTTCAAGTAATAAGCTGCTTGTGACCGGAATTCTCGTGGTCCCATTTTTTCACCTTTTACTTTAACAAGACGGTGTAAGTGTTCTTTAGCTACCGTTATTTTTTCTTCTGGCGTTGGTTCTGATAACATCTCTCCGCTTTCAAGGTAATGTAAAGTTTGTTTCACAATCCACGGATTTCCCAAAGCTGCTCTACCAATCATTACAGCGTCTACACCTACTTGATCTAACATAAATTTAGCATCTTGGGGTGTACGAATATCCCCATTTCCAATAAAAGGAATTTTTGTTACTTTTTGGGCAACATTATGCAATAAATCCCAATCTGCATGTCCACTATATAATTGCTTACGTGTCCTACCATGCATTGCTAATGCAGCCGCACCAGCTTCTTGTGCAGCCAAAGCATTCTCAACCGCCAAAATATGATCTTCATCCCATCCGGTCCGCATTTTAACAGTTACTGGCTTATCAATATTAGATGCTACTGCATGTATCATTTCATACACTTTATCAGGATCTAGTAACCATCTTGCCCCTGCATCTGTTTTTGTCACTTTAGGCACAGGGCAGCCCATATTAATATCAATTATATCTGCGCTAGTATTCTCAGCTACAAATTTTGCCGCTTGAACTAGCGTTTCTTTGGTCCCACCAAAGATTTGAACACTGACTGGATGTTCTGTTGGATCAACAAACAACATTCCTAATGTTTTTTTATTTCTAAATTCAATTCCTTTATCCGAAATCATCTCACATACAACTAAACCTGCGCCAAATTCTTTACAAATCAAGCGAAATGCGACATTTGTGACCCCAGCCATTGGTGCTACAACTACCTGATTAGGGATTGTGATGTCTGCAATTTTCCACTCCATTTTTTCACCTCATTAATTATTTTATTAAGTCTGACTTTTCTCACTCGTAGCATAATAACACATTTCATTTATAAATAAAAACACTTATGCTTTGGAACGTTGCACGATTTCTTTTAGCTCTTCTTCACTAAAGTTGTATTTATTGCCACAAAAGTGGCAAATTGCTTGAGCTCCATGATCCTGAGCTATCATTTCTTCAATATCTCCTACTGGTAAAGTCGCCAAAATTTGGGCAAAACGCTTTTTAGAACAATCACACTTATAAATAAACTTTTCTTTACTTAAAAACTTTATGTTTTTTTCAGTAAAAATTTCTTTCAAAATATCTTCTGGTGCTTTTTTCTTGCGCATTATTGTTGAGATAGGTTCCATATTTTGTAAACGTTTTTCGAGCTTGTTCAATATTTCATCTTGTGCACCTGGTAGCACTTGAATCATGAAACCTCCAGCTGTTTCAATACTATTGTCTTCATTAACAAAAACTGATAGTCCTACTGCTGACGGAATTTGTTCAGATTTTGCTAAATAGTAAGTGAAATCTTCACCTAATTCTCCTGACACTAAATCAACTTGTCCAGTAAAAGGTTCCTTTAAACCTAAATCTTTTGTTACAGATAAAAAGCCAGTCGTTCCAACTGCACCTTTCACATCTATTTTATGATTATTGTTGAGAGGCAAATGAATATGTGGATGTTGGATATATCCTTTTACTTCTCCTTTATAATTTGCATCTACTACTATTCCACCTACAGGTCCATCTCCGTTAATTCGAACCGTCATTTTTCCTTCATCTTTTAGTGACGCTGCAGATAACAGAATTGTCCCAACTAACGTTCTACCTAAGGCTGCTGAAGCTGCGCTCCACGTATCTTGTTTTTTTTGTGCTTCTCGAACTATCTGAGTTGCATCGACTGCATACGCTCTTAACTGTCCTTCATATACCAGACTCTTTACTAAATAATCTGCCATGTTATCCCTCTTCTCTATTCTCTATTCTCTATTCTCTATTCTCTCAATTATTTTTTACGATATCAATAAGTAACGCACGATGAAATTTCCACCGTGCGTTACTTAAAATATTAATCACCTAAAACTCAACAAGCCTTTTCTCATAAAGATGTAGCTATTATTCGTCTTTATTCTGCTTATCACTGCTATTTTTTGGATAGTAAGTGGTTGTTTGCATATCTTGTTTTTGTTCTTCAGCTTTATCGCCTGAGTTATCATCTTGATTACTTTCTTGCTTTTTTGCAGCTTCTTTACGTTCTAATGCTTCTTTAGATTCTTCAAAAGTTGCCGCTTTTTCACTTGGAAATTCATCATTAGCTTTAACAGGCATTTTTCCTGTATTGTATAAACTTAAAATTTGTTTTTCATCTAAAGTTTCATACTCTAATAATGCTTCAGCAATAATCTTATGTTGTTTACGATTAGCTTCAATGATTTCTTTAGCCTTTTGCATTCCTTCATCAGAAATACGTTTAACTTCTTCATCAATAATATTAGATGTTTGCCCTGAATAAGGAGCATTTCCACCCATTTCGCCAGCCATAATACTTGCATTACCTTCATATTGAACAGGTCCTAACTTAGAACTCATCCCATATTGTGTAACCATTGCCCGCGCTAATTGGGTTGCTTGTTGGAAATCATTTGAAGCACCTGAAGATTTCTGGTTAAAAATAATTTCTTCCGCAGCACGTCCACCCATTAAACCTGCTACTTGATCTTCCATATTCTTCTTTGAAAGTAACATTTGATCTTCTTTAGGTAACATGATAGCATATCCGCCAGCACGTCCGCGCGGTACAATAGTTACCTTATGTACAACACGAGCGTCATTTAATACTAAGCCTACAATTGTATGACCGGCTTCATGGTAAGCAACTGTCTCACGTTCTGTCTTACTGATAACACGATCACGTTTTGCTGGACCAGCGATAACGCGATCTTCTGCTTCATCTAAATCAGAAGAATCAATTTTCTTCTTATCACGACGAGCTGCTAATAAGGCCGCTTCATTTAACAGGTTCTCAAGATCAGCCCCTACAAATCCAGGCGTTTGTTTTGCAATCATCTTTAAATCGACATCTTTAGCTAATGGTTTGTTCCGTGCATGAACCTTTAAAATAGCCTCACGTCCCTTAACATCTGGACGACCAACTAAGATTTTACGGTCAAAACGTCCTGGACGTAATAACGCAGGATCTAAAACATCTGAACGGTTTGTTGCGGCCATAACAATAACACCTTCATCGCCTTCAAAACCATCCATTTCAACTAACATTTGGTTCAACGTTTGTTCACGTTCATCATGTCCACCGCCCATGCCGTTTCCACGACGACGACCAACAGCATCAATTTCATCAATAAAGATGATAGATGGTGCATTCTTTTTCGCATTTTCAAATAAGTCACGAACACGACTAGCACCAACACCGACAAACATCTCAACGAAATCAGAACCAGAAATCGAGAAGAAAGGTACCCCTGCTTCACCAGCTACAGCTTTAGCCAACAATGTTTTACCTGTACCAGGAGGCCCTTCAAGTAAGACACCAGAAGGAATACGTGCACCTAAAGCTAAGAATTTACGTGGATCACGTAAAAATTCAACAACTTCAACTAATTCCTGTTTTTCTTCTTCTGCACCCGCAACATCAGAAAAGCGAATCCGATTATTTTTCTTATCAACAGGTTTAGCTTTGGACTTGCCAAAATTCATAACTCGTCCGCTTCCGCCACCACCTTGACCGGCTTGGCCCATCATGATATAGAAGAAAATAACAATAAAAACTATAGGTAACAAGGAGACAAGTAACTGAATCCAAATGCTGCTTGATTCTTCCTCTTTAGTATTGTTTTTAATATTGTTTTTGGTAGCATATTTTTCAACTGTTTTAATAACAGTATCATTTGTTAAAACGTTACTTGTAAATCCACTGACCTTCGTGGTTGAAGCAGATAATCCTGCAAGCCCTGAAGAAGTCTTTGTTTTTTTAGCTTTGCGATAAGTACCTGTTATTTTATAGGTACTACCTGACGGTTGAATTGTGAAACTCTTGACATTATTCGTTTTCAATTCTTTGATAAATTGACTAGATTGAATTTCTTGAGTTGTTGAACTCTCCTTACTACCAAAGAAGTAGTACACCATTCCCATAAATCCAAGAAAAATCACAATATAAAATAGACTATTGCGTAACAGTCCATTTTTTTTGTTATTCATAGATTTCCTCCTCATTTACTCTTAAACAAAAAGTTTAATCATTGTAGACTATGATAGCATATTTGACTTTTATTGACTATTAATTTGGACTATTATTTATTTTCATAAACTTCGGGTTTTAAAATTCCCACATATGGCAAGTTTCGATACCTACCTGCATAATCCAATCCATATCCAACTACAAATTCATTTGGAACCTCAAAGCCAACGTAATCAGGAACAACACCTTTAACTCTTCTTTCAGGTTTATCCAGCAATGTACAAATCTTAACTGACTTTGCTTTGCGATGATGTAATAAGTCAGCTAAGCGTTCCAATGTCCGACCAGTATCAATAATATCCTCAACAATCAAAACATTGCGTCCTTCAACTGGCGTGTCTAAATCTTTGATAATTTTAACCTCACCGGTTGATTTTGTTCCATCTCCATAACTAGAAACATCCATAAAATCCATTTCACAATATGTTTTTATTTCGCGTGCAAGATCAGCCATGAATAAGACGGCACCCTTTAAAACACAAATCACTATCGGATTTTTATCTATATATTCTTCAGTAATTTGCTTACCTAGTTTTTCGGTAACAGCTTGAATTTCTTCGCGACTGTATAGTACTTTTTCGATATCATTATTCATTTCGTATCCTCTTTCCAAGTTTAACTTCTATGAACTACTATGTATTGAATTTTAGCATTTACAGACGCGTGTGACAAATTAGACTTTTTCAAATTAATAATCCAATAAATATTTTGCAATGCATCTGCAACTACCCAATACTCATTTCTTTGTTCAGTTGGTATTTTAGCATCAATCAATACTTTTTTGACTTTTTGTTTTCCAATACTTGTTAAAAGTCGATCTCCTGCCATTCGATGCCTAATCAGCAACTTAGTTTGCGGAAGTTGATTTAATTCTAAAATATCATCTTTTTCAGTTGCTTTAAATGTTTCAGACTTAAATAGTCCTATTTTACTGCCATCAGATAGCGTAATCCATTTATCAACATCAAGCTTATATTCAACTTTACTTACTTTTGTTTTTTGTGGTATCATTTCTAGCTTAAAAATTTGATACCTTTTCACCAAAAATAATTCAGATGCTAACTGTATTCTTCCTTGTGGTTTTGAATTATTTGCTAATAGTTTTACACATTCATGTATCTGCCTATAATTTAAAGTTACTTCTTTATTTCGGATAAGTTCTTTTAATATCAGTTTTTGCAAATATATTGGCACATTTCTCCACTTGTTTAATGAATAGTCTTTTGTTCCCTGAATCCGCAAGTTTCCAAGTTCATTTTGAACTAAATATTGGGTTGCTAAAGCCATATCATTCAGTTGCTCACTATAGCTTTGGATATGTTGTAAAACTTCCTTATTTTCATCCTTAAGCATTGGTACAAAATGGTGTCTTAGTCTATTTCTCTGAAAAGCATCACTTGAATTTGTTTCGTCTTCATAATATAACACGTTATGCTGCTTAGCATATATTCTTAATTGTTCTTTACTAATTCCTAATAAAGGCCGAATAAGCTTCCATTTGGTTTCAAAAGGCCGACACATTCTAATCCCGATTAGCTGTTCTAGTTCACCACCGCGAATTAGTTTCATTAAAAAAGTTTCTGCTTGATCATCACCATGATGCGCTGTCAATAAGTACATAATATCTTCTCGTTGCATAATTTTTGCAAAAAAAGTATAGCGCATCTCACGTGCTTTAGCTTCTACCCCTGTCATTGGATGCATGTCCGTTGTCCAAGTATAACAAAATAAAGGTAAATTCCGTTTATCACAGTATTGTTTAATGAACTTTGTTTCCCTTTTGCTTTGTGCACGCAAACAATGGTCTACATAGGCTACATTTATTTGAGGCCGCTCTTTTTCAGGAAGCTTCTGTAACATATCAAGTAATACCATTGAATCACAACCTGTAGAAACAGCTACTAGGATTTTTTTATGCGCTAGATTCAACTGTGACCATTTTTCTCTAAAACTATGCATTTTTCTACCTCTATTTTATTCATTAAAAAAGCAAATCAAATTTCTAATTAAAATTTGGTCTGCTTCTTTACACTATTCAAATTAACTAGTTGCGTCTTCCACCGCGACCACCACGTTTGCCTTCTGTATTTCTCTTTAAAGAAGTTAATCGATCTTCGCTTTCTTTCAAAAACCCGGCCATTAAGGAGTCAAAATCTTTTTTCTTATTTTCATTGTTACTACGTTTTGGGTTATTAAAAGAGTGACTTTTACTGTTATTATGATTTGCTCCAGTATAATTACTCTTTTTTTCATGATACTCTTTATGTCCATTACCTTGGCCATCATTTTGATGATGATAATGGTCGTTTTTTTGTGTATTTTTTTCAGATTTATCCATTGCTTTACGGATAGACAAGGCAATTTTGCCATCTTCTCCGATAGAGATAACCTTGACAGTTGTTTCATCTCCAACTGATAGCACATCATGAATATCTTTAACAAATCCATCTGAAACTTCACTAATATGAACTAATCCTGTTTTTTTATTGCCTAAATCAACAAACGCTCCAAATTTAGTAATTCCTGAAATTTTCCCAGTAACCTTAGCTCCTACTTCTACTGACATAAAAAAGTTTTTCCTCCTCAAAATTGTCTACATGGACAGTATAACACGTCAAAATAAAGATTTATACTGATAAATTTAATTTGAGTCATAAAAATTTAATTGTTAGCATCATCAGGTAAAAGATAAATTGTTTCTCCATTTTTAGAGTAGAAATATTTTGCACGAATTAGCTTTTGCAAATAGTCCGAATCCTTTAATTGTTCAATTTGTTGTTGCAATTCAGTATTCTTTGTTTGGTCTTTTTTCAATTGGCGTTTTGCTACCACCGTTTCTTGCCTAATTTCACGAATCTGTAAACGTGCTTGGACTACCCTAACTATTCCATAACAAATAATTAAACCACAAATAATACTGCCCCAAAAACGAATTCTTTTATGGCGACGTTCAAATTTAAGTTGAAGTGTGTGTTGTTTTGATTGGCGTTGTTTTCTATGAAAATATTCATTATCCAAAACTTTGATTTTAGATTTATTTTCTGCCATCTCGCTTCTCCTTTTATTTCCTAAATATACACAATTTTCCATTATATAAAACTAAAAATTCTAGCTAGCAAATCGTTATATTTGCATATTAAAAGCGATAATCTTCTTTATACTCTTCATTGAGAATCTCATACAAGTCATAAGCCTCATCTTTTTTAGTTGTATCTTTTAGCATTGTGACTTTTAATGTCGTTGTTTTATTGCCAAATTTAATAACAATCTGATCTCCCACGCTAACATCTGTTGAAGATTTTGCTATTTTGTCATTTATTGAAATTCTACCTTGATCCGCTATTTCCTTAGCTACCGTTCTTCTTTTAATGATACGAGAAACCTTCAAAAATTTGTCTAAGCGCATATTCTATCTCCTTTTTTGCCCTATCAAGTTTCCCCAAAAACGTAATAATTTTTTCCCGCCGGGGATTGTTAGCCATTCACGAATGGTAAAAGTTTTGGTTAAAACTGCACAGATAATAAATACAAAACCTCCAACAGTGATTCCGCATAATGTAATTACAAGTTCATCAAAACGACCACTAAACAAGTAGTGTTGCAGTATTTTAACAGTTAACTTTGTACTTATAGCCATGATACTAATTGTTATACCTAATTTTACCATAAAATTGTTGTTGCTAACTAATCCCTTGATTAACGAAGGCAATGAACTACTAATTACAATCTGAGCAACTAATAAACTTAGAACTGTTGCAATACTTGCTCCAGCAATTCCATAATGATAAATAAGCTGTGTATTAACACCCACTTTTACAACAATTGCACAAACTAACCCAATAATCGTTATCTTAAATTGATTCAGGCTCTGCAAAATGGATGTATACGTACTTACTAATGTTATCAATATGATGCTTAGCATATATATACTAATTGTTCCACTTAATGCAGCATTGCCAAATAAAACAGTATTTATTTCTGGCATTAAAACAATTAATCCTACCGTAGCTGCGCATCCAAGTCCTACACTTACATGCATGAAAGCACGAGCTGTTTTACGAAATTCATTTAATCTATGCGTCTGCAGCGTTTCTGTTAAAGATGGTAATAACGTTGATGAAAAACTTACAGCTACCACCATTCCTAATTGCACTAACGGTTGCGCTCTATCATAAGTTCCTTTGATATCCTTAGCTTGACTAGAATTTAAACCTATATCTTGAAGTGCTTGTTTTACAGTAAACGAATCCACTAATTGTAATAGCACCATCAACGAAGCAAATAGGCATATTATAAAACCTTCTGTAATCAAACGCTTGGCCAAAGTTAGTACATCGATGTCGACGTGAACCGTTTTTGTGTGAATAAAATCACGCATATAAAAGCGGACAAAACTTAAACTAGCACAAAATGCACCAAAAGTAGCACCACTCATTGCCCACGCTCCCATATGATAATATGTCCAATGGCGCTGAGTAAATAACCAAGCAGCAACAATAATTACAATAACACGTACTAACTGCTCTGAAACTTGTGAAATTGCCGTTGGAACCATGTTAAACACGCCTTGGTAATAACCACGACCAACAGCTAATATTGGCATAAATAAAAACATCCAAGCAACACTATTAATTAATTCAACTAATGAAGCATCACCCATTGAATTAGCAATAGCTGGTCCAAACATACGTAACATAACAAAAATCAATACTGCAAAACAGCTTAATATAAAAAATAAATAACGACTAAGTGTGATCTTTTGTTCCTTTGTTTGTTGTTCTGCTATCAATTTTGAAATAAACATTGGAAAACCACTCAAGGCAAACGTCATTCCTATCCCATAGATAGGATAGATTTGTTGATATACGTAAAACCCTGTATTTCCAACAATATTTTCAAATGGAATCCTGTAAAATGCACTCAATATTTTAGCAATTAATGACGCTACTGATAAAATAAGTGCTCCTTTCATTGCAGTTTTCATACGAAAATTTTTCTTCATTCATTACTTACCTTTTCTTTTTTTGCCGTTCTAGCATGCATCTGATCAAAGAGAACTTTAGTCAATATTTGTAATTGCTCAATAATATCTTGTTTTGACATTGTAGGCTGAACTGTAAGATCTATCTGCATACATTCATCTTTTATTCCCAGCGTTGCCGGAAATGTTGTTTGAGCAACTGCACGTAGCAATTCTTTTGCTGGTAATTGACTTGTTGTTTTTTTAGATAACTGTACTACTATTTTATTACCATTTTGCTTAATGCGGTTAATTAATGCAAAATCTGCATATAATTTTAATAAACCTATTTCAAGTAAATTAGCAACCTCTTGTGGATAATCTCCAAAACGATCAATTAAGTCTGCTTGAACTTCTCTGTACTGCTCTATATTCTCAAATTGACGAATACGCTTGTAGATTTCAATTTTCTGTCGCTGATCCTCAATATATTCAGCTGGTAAATACGCTTCAATATCCAAGTTAATTTCCGTATCACTCTTAGCCTGAATCTTCTTTCCTTGTTTTCTAGCAACTGCTTCATTAAGCATTTGTGTATATAAATCGTATCCGACAGAATCTATAAAGCCATGTTGTTGTTTACCTAAAATATTGCCAGCTCCTCGAATTGACAAATCTCTCATTGCAATCTTAAAACCTGAGCCTAATTCAGTAAAGTCTTTTATGGCTTCTAATCTTTTTTCGCTAACTTCTGTTAAAACCTTATCTGGTTGATACATGAAATAAGCGTATGCAACCCTATTTGAGCGACCGACACGTCCCCGCAATTGATAAAGCTGAGCCAATCCCATATGATCCGCTTCTTCTACAAACAAAGTATTTGCATTTGGAATATCAACCCCAGTTTCAATAATTGTTGTTGTAACTAGTACGTCGTATTCACCTGCAATAAAGTCTATCAAGATGCGCTCTAATTGAACTTCGCTCATCCGTCCATGAATATAAGCAACTCTTGCCTCAGGCACTAAACTATGCAATTCATTGACCACTCTTTCAATATCGTCAATTCGATTATGCAAATAAAATGTTTGTCCCCCTCTTGCCATTTCTCTTCTAATACCATCAACAATCACACCAAAGTTCTGTTCTAAAACATACGTCTGAATTGGGTATCTATTCATTGGCGCTGTTTCAATCACCGATAAATCACGTACTCCTAGCATAGAAAGATTTAATGTACGTGGAATTGGCGTTGCGGTTAATGTTAATACATCAACTGTTGCTTTTAACTCTTTCAAGCGTTCCTTATGCTTAACTCCAAAGCGCTGTTCTTCATCAACAATTAACAACCCTAAATCGGCAAACTTAATATCTTTTGATAATAAGCGATGCGTCCCAACAATAATATCAATCAATCCAAGACGTAAATCTTGCAATATCTTATCAACTTGCTTTTTAGTACTAAAACGAGATAGTACACCGATACTGACCGGAAAATTATCAAACCTTGTCATTAAAGTATCATAATGCTGTTGGGCTAATACAGTTGTAGGTGCTAAAAATGCAACTTGTTTACCATCTTGTATGGCTTTAAACGCTGCTCGCAATGCTACTTCAGTTTTTCCAAAACCAACATCACCAATTAAAAGCCGATCCATTGGTCGACTTAGTTCCATATCGTGTTTAATTTCCTTTGCACTACGTAATTGATCTGGTGTTTCTGTATATGGAAAGGCATCTTCAAATTCTTTTTGATATGCATCATCTAGCGAAAAGGCAAACCCTTTTTCTGATTCACGTTTGGCATATAAATCAACTAAATCATCTGCAATATCTTCAATTTTACTAGCAACTTTTTTCTTAGTTTTAAGCCACTTATCGTTACTTAAATTATTAATCCGTGGTGTTTTAGACTCTGAAGAAACGTATTTTTGAATCCTATTTAATTGAGTAACCGGAATAAATAGTTTTGCATCATCCGCATACAATAAAGTCATATAATCCTGATGCTTGCCATCAATTTTCATTGTTTCCATGCCCAAGTATTGTCCAATACCATGATTTACATGAACAACAAAGTCACCCTTTTTTAAATCTGTGTAACTTTTAAGTCGTTGTGTGTTACTCATAGTTTGTCTTTGTGCCTGTCGTTTTGTTGCTTGCGCAAATAGTTCATGCTCAGTTAGTACAATAATATGGCCTTGTGCTAATTCAAAACCTGTTTTTAAAGCACCTTTTGCTACTTGGATAACATTTTTTTGCAATGAGTTAGATGTTGTTAAAATTGCAGGAATAGAAAAATCATCTAACATCCGTGTAACTTTATCAATTCGTTCTTGTTCTGGTACTAAAATAATTACGGTTTGCTGCTGCTTTTTCCATCGATCTGCCTCTGTTTTTAAAAGTGGCATTTGACCAAAAAAGCGCTGAACTGAGCGTGCTTTTATATCAAGTTTTTGACTAAAACGCAATCCACCCATTCCTTTGCTAAATGGAGCAAGAAATACTTGTTTTTGTAGACAATTCTTTATTATTGGTTGAATTTCTTTGCTCCAGACAATTTCAGGAAACAATTCATTTTTTTCAAGTTTGTTTACTAACCAATTTTGATCATCCAGTACTAAATCTTGTTCTTTTTCTAAAATTCGCGCATAGTCATCTACCACAACTAAACTATCATCAACTAAATAATTAAGAATCCCATCTTGTTTAGGATAGATATACTCGGCAAAAGGCAGATGTTTAGCGACTAGTTCACCGTTATTCCACAAAGAAATTACTTCCTGGATTTTTTTCTCTAAATTAAGTCGGTCATCTTTTTTTATTAACGATTGTTTTTCTTGATAGAAAGTTTTGCTAATTAGTTCACTAGCATTTTGAAGTTGCTCTTTGGATGCAATAAAATCTGTTGCTGGAGATATTGTTACTTTTTCTATATTCTCTATACTTTTTTGACTAGCCGTATTAAAAGTACGCAACGAATCAATTTCTGTATCAAATAAATCAATCCGGACCGGATTATCCATATTCAGCGGATAGATATCCAATATAGACCCACGAACAGCAAAATCGCCTGGTCGATCGACTAATTTTTGGCGAATATACCCCATACTAACAAGGTTTTTTTCTACAGAGCCTAAATCAATTTCTTTCCCTAAATTAAATGTCAGCTGATACTTCGACCAATCTTGTGGGTTAGGTAAAATTCGTCTCAATCCACTTGTTGTGGTTAAAATGATTTTATGCTTTTTTTCTACTAAAGCATTTAGTGCACAAATACGTTGTTCTTTAAAATCTGGGGAACTTGTAGAAATTTCAGCTGCTAAAATTTCTTCCACTGGAAATTGACAAATTTCTTGTGGGCTAATTAAATTTTCCAAATCATCAGCTAATTGCTGCATGTGGTAAAGGTCATTTGTTATAATTAAAAGAGGTTCCTTTCTTTGCTTAAACAAACCTGCTAACAACACAGTCTTTGCTGAACCAACTAATCCAGTTAACAAATGTCTATGTCCTTGCTGACTTAGTTGTGTCGACCATTCAGCGATAGGAGATTGTTTGAACAAAGTTTCTATTAAATCCATTAACTACATTACTCCTTACTGTTGTGATTAAAATTATTCATTGTTTGCATAAAATCATTTTTTTCTATCCAATACTCCAGTGCTTTTAAAGCTTGATCTGCAGCGTTATTAAAAGCAATTTTTTGTTCATTATTGAACCTTGACAACACCCAATCAACTACACTCATTTTTTTAGGATGGTCAATTCCGATTTTTAATCGTTTAAATTGTTGTGTACCTAAATGAGCAATTATACTTTTAATTCCATTATGGCCACCAGCAGAACCCTTTTGCCGCAACCTTAGCTTCCCCACTTCTAAATCCATATCATCATGAACTACTATTATATTGTCGACTGGTATCTCAAAATAATCCATCAATGGACGAACTGCACGCCCAGACTCGTTCATATATGTTAATGGTTTAACTAATAAAATTTTTTCATTATTAATGAAAGTAGTTGCTATCAGTGCATCAAATTTCTGTTTATCAAATTCCACACCTTGTTGCTTTGCGAAGCGATCAACAATCATAAAACCAACATTATGTCTTGTCTCATCATACTTTCTACCTATATTACCTAATCCGACAATCATTTTCATTACTCTATGTTTCCTTTCAACTTTCATTATAAATTTTTATGTGGCAACTTTATATTAACAACACAAAAAGTGCTGGGACACTGTTGTCTCAGACAGATACGTTTGTAATTTTTACTAGTATAACATACTTTCAGAAAACATAATCAAAATTAAGCTGGTTCTGTTTTTGAATAAAAGGTCACAAACATTAGAAAGTAAGGGTTTTCAGTGATTTAAAATTAGTGAAAACTCATACAAATTTTCTTGAAACATGCTATAATGTGTTTGTATCAATTTAGTTTTCTTATGAAAGGATGAAGAACTGTGTCAAAAACACAAAATCATCAAAAAGTTATTTTAGTCGGCGATGGTGCCGTAGGTTCTAGTTTTGCTTATGCAATGGCTTTACAAGGTATTGCTGAAGAATTTGGTATTGTCGATGTTGTTAAAGCTCGTACAGAAGGTGACGCTTTAGATTTAGCTGATGCTACTGCTTTATCATATCCAAAGAAAATTTATTCTGCTGAATACTCAGACTGTAAAGATGCTGATTTAGTTGTCATTACAGCTGGTGCACCTCAAAAACCAGGTGAAACTCGTCTTGATTTAGTTAACAAAAACTTGAAGATCCTATCTTCAATCGTTAAACCAATTGTTGACTCTGGTTTTAGTGGTATTTTCTTAGTTGCAGCTAACCCTGTTGATATTTTAACATATGCAACATGGAAATTATCTGGCTTCCCTAAAAACAAAGTTATCGGTTCAGGTACATCATTAGATACTTCTCGTTTACGTGTAGCACTTGGAGATCTAATGGGTGTCCACGATCCTCGTTCAGTCCATGCTTATATCATGGGTGAACATGGTGATTCAGAATTTGCTGCTTACTCAGCTGCAACTGTTGGTGGTCTTCCAGTTTTAGATTGGGCAGAAAAGAACAATGTTTCGATGGATACATTGGCTAAACTTGAAGATGATGTTCGTAACAAAGCTTATGAAATCATTAACAAGAAAGGTGCAACATTCTACGGTGTTGCTACAGCCTTAGCTCGTATTTCTCGTGCTATTTTACGTGATGAAGATGCTGTTTTACCAGTTTCTGCATACATGGAAGGTCAATATGGATTAAACGATGTTTATATTGGCACACCTGCTGTTGTTAATGGTTCAGGTCTTGAATCAATTCTTGAAGTTCCTTTAAACGATGAAGAATCAGCTAAGATGACAGCATCTGCTAAAACTTTAAAAGAAGTTCTTACAGATGGTTTGAAATCTTTAGAACAAAATAAATAATTATTTTTAATCAGTTAGAAAAAGTCCAGGAATCAAAAAATCCTAGGCTTTTTTTCTGTCCAATCACATAATTTTTTATCCTTATTTAAATATAAAGCAGCCCCTCTGTATTATTAACTTTTCAATGTTAATTGCCTATTTTAATTTTATTAACTAACTCAAATCAATTTAAACTTAACTTATCATTTTTTATACTTAATCCTTATTTCTGAACCAACTTTGCTATTGCTTACACTGAACTACTAATGCTACAATAAATTAGGAAACACTTAGAAAAATACTTTATGAGGAGCCTTTATTATGCTATTAAAAACTCTAGTTAAACCTAAACAAGTTTTAACAACCATTCGTGAGGATGTTACTTTAGAAGAGGCTTTGCGTATCCTTGAAGAATCAGGTTACAGATGTGTTCCTATTTTAGATAAATCTGGTAAAATTTTCCGCGGAAATATCTATAAAATGCACATTTATCGTCACAAATCAAGAGGTGGCGATATGCAGCTACCGGTAACACACTTATTAAAAAATGCAACTAAATTTATCTCTATAAATTCAGCTTTTTTCAATGTATTCTTTTCAATTCGTGATTTACCGTTTATCGCTGTTCTTGATGACAATAATTATTTTTATGGTATTTTAACTCACAATCGTTTACTTGAAATGTTATCTCAATCTTGGAATTTCAATATTGGAAGCTATGTCCTAACTGTAATCTCATCAGGAGAACGTGGCGATTTAGTAGAGATGTCTAAAATTATCACTAAATACACTTCTATTGCTAGTTGTATAACGCTCGACGTTCAAGCAGGTGAGCTTGTTCATCGAACACTATTTACATTACCTTCTGACGTAACACCTAATAAGTTAGAAAGAATTGTCGCTAACTTAGAAAGACATAATTTTAGAGTTCCTGAAATTGAAGATTTACAAGCTTAAAAATTTGTTGCACCACTTTATTTTAAAAAGTATCCCCAAATCATCACATCTGATTTGGGGATACTTTGTTTTTTATCATCTATTACTATGTATATTGGCTAACCCAACACTTATCTTTAGTGCTTCGTCAACCTTTACCATTATGTCAACATCTGTATGTGTTATCCTATCTTTTAAACGCTGTTTATCAATTGTTCTAACTTGCTCAAGCAAAACAACTGAATCTTTTTCTAAACCATTTTTACTTGCTTTCAAACCTACATGGGTTGGCATTTTAGGTTTTGATATTCGAGATGTAATTGCAGCAATAATTACAGTTGGACTGAATTTATTGCCTATATTATTCTGCACAACTAGTACAGGTCTCATTCCACCTTGTTCCGAACCCACAACAGGAGATAAATCGGCATAAAAAATATCACCGCGCTTTATTTCCTCTTCTGCCATCGGATTCCTCTTTTCCTTTTATTTTTCTACGAGACCCAGGCCCATTGCTTCACATTCGCAATTCGAAAATTCACTGCAAATCTCACGATTTAAAGTGCCCATTTCACTATAACCCGTAATTAACGCATCTAGCTTATCACTACTCTTTTGAATATAGTCTAGCGCTTGCGAATCAACCGCTAGCGTACTAATATCATAAAAATCACAATAGCTAACGAATTTTTGATTATCTGAAACAAACTTTGCATTGATATTTTCTTCTGACCTGCCATCCATAGTAATATACCCCTCAACATTTTTTCTAACTTAAATATAACATAAAATTAAGAATTTGTAATCCTTAGTCCTGATATTTACGTAAAATTCTTTCACTTAGACAGCACGTAATTTCATAATGGATCGTTTGGGCATAATTTGCTACATCCTGCGCAGTTATTTCATTTTCCCCATCTTTTCCAATTAAGGTTACTTTAGTACCTATAGGTAATTGCGATGGTAAACGCACCATTAATTGATCCATACAAACACGCCCAACAGTCTCACAATACTTTCCTGCAACTAATAATTTAAAACCTTGCATACGACGAAGCCAACCATCTGCATAACCAATCGGAACCGTTCCAATCCATTCAGACTTTTTAGCTGTGTATGTTGAACCATATCCAACTGACTCACCAGCTGCTATTTTTTTAACATGGACTAGTTCACTGTATAAACTTAGTGCCGGTTTTATTGGTAATGGTACTTCGAGTTCATTTCCTGACGGATTCAAGCCATACATAGTAATACCATAGCGGATAACATTTCCTCCACACGCTTTATGCCATAAAGCTGCTGCGGAATTAGCTACATGCACATATCTTGGTAATGTAAGTCCCTCTGTCAATTTTTTAAACTTAGCAAGTTGTTGTTGATAATAGCTACTATCAGCAGAGTCAGCTTGTGCAAAATGTGTAAAAATGCCTTCAAATTCAAATTGTTCAGGATACTCATGCATATAATCAACTGCTTTTCTCAACGTTTGGCTTTCTTTAAAACCAATGCGGCCCATCCCTGTATCCAACGATATATGCACCCGTAATTTAAGCCCTGCTTGTGACAACTGTGGTTGTGCTGCTTGTAAAAAATCAATTGTGCTTACCGCAGTTGAGAGATTGTTCTTGGCCAAATAGACAGCTTCACTTGAAGGACTAACTCCCAATACTAAAATTGTTTCATTCACAAAACCTGCTTGACGAAGTGCAATTCCCTCATCAATTACGGCTACACAAAATCCAGTCGCTCCTGCTTTTCTCGCTGTTTTAGCAACCGGTAAAAGTCCATGACCATAAGCATTTGCTTTTACCACCGCAAAGATTTCTTGTCCTTGCGCTAATTGCTTTCTTTCTAAATTTACATTCTCAGCAATTGCTCCTAAATTAATAATTGCTTTTGTATTTCTGTGTCTTCCTACAACCATTAATTATTCATCTTCTCTCAGTTTTTCTAAAATTACTTCTGTCATTACCAACTCATCTGTATGCGATATAGAGATATGTGCTCTTAATTCATCAAAACAGGGCTGCTTTGTCATTATAGGCTTACCACTTAAATCATTCAACACTTCGATATCCAAAAATGATACTTTACTCCCTATCCCTGTTCCAAATGCTTTAGCATATGCTTCCTTGATTGAAAAACGACCAGCTAAAAATTCATTTTTTCGCTTACTGCCTAATTGATTGAAAATATCAAACTCATCTTTTGTTAATATTTTTCTTGCAAAATTACTATTTTTTTCTTGAGCTTGTTTTATCCGGTAAATACTAGCTATATCTACACCAACACCATAAATCATAATAATAGTTTGCCTCCGTATTTATTCTAGCAAATTAGCAACCTAATTGTACAATTAAAAAGTTTTTAACCACACTTGATTTTACCACTATTTTATAAGCAATACTTCTTAATTTGCTATCAAAAAAGAGGGCCGATTCCTCGCCCTCTACAAACTAGTTATTTAGTTTTTTGCTTTTTTGATCTAATTGTAAAATTACGTTTGTTAGCTTGACGACGTCCATATTTTTCACGATCTTGATCTTTTTTACTTCCAGATCTTCTTTTATCGTCACGTTTTCCGTGCCAATTGCCACCGCCACTATTGTTTCTTCTGTATTTGAATTTTCCACCATTACGTGAATCACCTTTTCTTCTTGGCAATGGACGTTCTGGTGTTATCTTAACAGGAACCTCATTAGCGTCGTCTTTAGTCATATTGTTTAATAATGCTGCGACTAAATCAACTGCATCATATTTTTCTAACAATTGTTCTGCTTGCGTTGCATATTTATCTGTTTCTGTTGTTTCAACTAGCTTTTTAATATCTGTTAAAGCTGCAGAAACTTGACCAATAAATGCCTCTTTTTCAGTTGGTGGCTTCAATGGACCCATCTTTTTCTTGGTTAACTTTTCAATAACTCTTAAATAATCCATTTCATTAGGTGTTACAAATGTTACTGAAGTGCCATGGTGACCTGCACGACCTGTTCTACCAATTCGATGAACATAACTCTCTGGATCTTGTGGAATATCATAGTTATAAACATGTGTTACTCCAGATATATCTAATCCACGCGCAGCTACATCTGTAGCTACTAAGATATCCAACTTGCCAGATTTAAACTTCTTTAAAATACTCATTCGACGTTGTTGTGTCAAATCTCCATGGATACCCGCTGCATTATAACCCCGAGCCTCTAATCCCTTAGATAATTCATCAACTCTTCGCTTAGTACGTCCAAAGATAATTGTTAATTCTGGTGCCTGTACATCAAAAATTCTTGTCATTATATCAAATTTCTCAAAATCACGCGCACGTACAAAGTACTGATCAACTAAATCTGTTGTTAATTCTTTGGTTTTGATCTTTACAATTTGAGGTTCTGTCATAAATTTCTCGCCAATTTTTAAAATTGCCTTGGGCATTGTTGCAGAGAATAGTAACGTTTGTCGACTAGCTGGAATTGCTCTAATGATACTTTCAATATCTTCCAAAAAGCCCATATCCAACATTTCGTCAGCTTCGTCTAAAATTAAGGTTTTAGCGTTACTCAAATCTACCGTTTTTCGATTAATATGGTCCAATAAACGACCTGGTGTTCCAACCAAGATTTGTGGAGTATGATGTTTTAACTGCTGAATCTGACGTCTTATATCAGCTCCTCCATAAACTACTTGAACCTTTGCACGCTTATCTTTGCCTAAACGAAACAATTCTTCTTGCGTCTGAATTGCCAGTTCACGCGTAGGTGAAATAATAACCGCTTGTATTGCATTTTGCTTAACATCTGTATGCTGCAAAATTGGTAATCCAAAAGCCGCTGTTTTTCCAGTACCAGTTTGTGCTTGTCCAATCACATCTACCCCAGATAATACCAACGGAATAGTAGCTTCTTGAATAGGCGTTGCTTCTTCAAACCCACTACGCTTGATGGCTTTCAATAAATCTGTTTCCAGACCAAGTTCACTAAATTTCAAAAAAATTTCCTCCTAATGTGTTTCATAGCTTTTTAGCTATAGTCGCATAATTGTGAATCCTAAAAAATTCACTTCACTGCTTCACAACACAGGATCGTGAAATTTTCCGTTCTGTCTTGTAAAGTAATATTTTTCTTTTGCTAAATTGCAATATCTTATTAATTATACAGGTTAATGGGATGTAAAACAAGTTTTTTTATAAGTTAGTTAGAACTTCCTCTAAATGAATCCCATGACTTCCCTTTATCACAACAATATCTTGCTTGGAAACCTCCGCTTGTAAATCAGCAATTAGCTGCTTTTTTTCTGTTGTCTCATAATAATGAACCTTATTTTCCGGATACTTTTGTTTTAAAGTAATTGCTAATTTTTCCATCATTTTTCCACATAAATAAACACTTGTTATCTTCTCTGGATCAATTGAAGACGCTAACCCTACATGCATTTGTTCAGATTGTTCTCCCAACTCCAGCATATCACCTAGAACAGCAATTCTATTTCCATCCGTTTTAACTTGTGAAAAAGCCTTTAATACTTCTTTTACTGCCGTAGGATTAGAGTTATAAACATCACTTAAAATTCGTTCACCCTTACTTCCTTGTACCCATTCAGTTCTATTCGCAGTTAAATCAAATTTTGCTAAAGCTTCTTGCATTTTAACAATGGGGATATGATACAATTCACCTACCGCTAACGCAGCCATTGCATTATTAACATTATAAGAACCTATCATTGGAATTGTAAAATTAGTGTTTTCCCAAGCAACCACTCTAAATGCTGTCTTTACATCATCACTAACTATATTAGCAGCTTGAAGATCATCATCTGCACTTGTTCCAAAAGTTCTTTTTTCCTGACTCAGTTTAGCTGTTCGCTCTCTTAATAATGGTTCATCCCCATTATATACTAAAATACCATCTTCTTTTAACCCATGTGCTATTTCCATTTTTGCATCTGCAATTCGGCCACGGTTACCAAAAAACTCAATATGAGCTTCACCAATCATTGTAATAACTGCTACATCGGGATTAACTAATTTGCTAAGTTGATCTAATTCTCCAAAATGATCCATTCCCATTTCAACTACTAAAATTTCTGTATTTGGCTCCATACTTAAAATCGTCATAGGAACACCAATATGATTGTTAAAATTGGCATGTGTTTTTTTCACATTGAATTGCGTTTTTAAAATAGCAGCAATCATATCTTTTGTTGTTGTTTTTCCATTACTACCAGTAACCGCAACAACTCCTGGATTAATTTTTTCTAAATAGTACTTACCAAGTTTCTGCAAGGCTTCAATCGTATTACTTACAATCAATTTAGGTACTTGTGTTTCAACTTGCGTATGATCTTCTTGCCACAAAGTTGCAACTGCCCCATTTTCTTGTGCATTATTGATAAAACGGTGTCCATCATTTCCAGCTGTGATAGGAATAAATAGTGCCCCTGGCTTTAAAGAACGACTATCAAAACTAACACTCGTTACACTTATATCTTCCCATTCTTCTTTTGGTTCAATCCTTAACGATCGTGCAATTTCTGCTAACTGCATTTTCATATGCTTTAGTCTTCCTTTCTAATCGATATTCGTTTAAATAATATATCACTAAATCAGCTCGTATTCTTAATCATTGTAACACACATAAAAAAAAACGATTTCCATAAAAAAATCTAAGAAAAAGAACATTTTCCTTTTTCTTAGACACTAACATATTTATTTATTCTTATAAAGTTTGACCATCAAACGCTTGCGGCTTCAACATCTCTATCTCCCATTTTCGTTTCTCTATTATATATACTAGATTACCAACTAATTTAGAATGTTCTGTCAATAATAGTGGTTCATGCCACTTTACATTGTAAGTATTATCAGATGCAATCAACAAGGGGAGCTGTATTTTCTTATTAGCTATATATAATCGACTAAAATCAAGGACTAGCCCTTCCGCAAAAAGTACTGCTAATTGTTCACCTATTTTTTTTTCGAGCGGCTCAACGTGTAAACGTAAACTTAAGATTGGTTTACGTTCACGATATACTTCCAATATTTTTTTAGTTACAGCTTGCACAAATATACTATAAAACACATCTAAGCGCCGATAATATACTTTTAATGCACCATTAGGTAGTGTAAGAAAAATAAAATTATTTTGTAACTTATAATAAAAAGGTGACTGTAAATTGGTGTATGCATGACCCAAATATAATAATTCTGAAACCTCACGTGGCGTTATATATTCTAAATCTCTAATATCATCAAAATCAATCCATTTTTGATTTTTTGTCTGTTTACTTAACAAATATGCTTGAACATTCTCCGCACCTAAAATCATGTTAAAGCCAGTGTTTATATCAATTTCACGTGTTGAATCTACTTTATTAATTAACAAAATATTTGGAGGAAAAAAACTCAATGCTGACATAAAATCACGGATTGTAATCCCATAAGATAACACCATATGTGAAACATTTTCCATTCGAATATAAAAAATATTCCCCCTCAACCTTAATTCCTCCATTCAAAGACACTACATATTACGTAAGCGTTCAATTCTTTTTTCAGTTGCTGGATGTGTATCAAACAAATGCGTCCACGAATCTGATTTAAAAGGATTAGCTATATATAATGACGAACTACTTGGATCTGCTGCTTGCATCGGTTCACTTTGCGAAATTTTTTCAAGCGCACTGATAAGCCCCTGCGGATTTCGTGTTAATTCAACAGCAGAAGCATCTGCTAAATATTCTCGATTACGTGATAAAGCCATTTGTGCTAAACTAGCCGCTAACGGTCCTAAGATAATTGCCAAAATAGACACAATAATCATTATTATCCCTAGTGCTCCACCGCCATCACGATCATTATCTCGACGACGGCCTCCACCCCATAAAAAAGAATTCGTTGCAAAATTAACCAATATTGAAATTGCTGCCGTCAAAGCTAAAGCCGTTGTTTGTAAACGAATATCGTAATTGCGGATATGCGAAACTTCATGAGCCATCACACCCTCCAACTCTTCACGATTCAGCCGTTCTAATAAACCTCTTGTCGCTGCAACTGCTGCATGCTCAGGATTTGGTCCAGTTGCAAATGCATTAGGACTCGGATCATCAATAATAAAAACTCGTGGCATAGGTACTTGACCAACTAGAGCCATATCTTCTATTACGTGCCAAAAATCTGGAGCTTGGCTTTCCGACGTTATTTCAGTTGCATTATTCATGCTCATTACGACATCAGTTGATTGTGAGAGCATTATCAACATGTAAACTGCCCCAATTAAAACTGCCATGATCATGCCAGCTACTGAACTGTTAAAAAAAACATATCCAATTGCAGCACCAATTATTGTAATTAATAGTAGAAAACCGATCATGACAAACACTGTTTTTCGTTTGTTCTGAGCGATCTGTTGATAAAGCATTAAGCAATTCCTCCCTATCTACTTAAAAGGAAACCTTTGGAGCTTCTTTTTCTTGTGTAGGCACTTCTAAATAATCAACTTTTGTAAAATGATGAATCCCAGCGACAATGTTAGAAGGGAATGTTAACAAACGTTGATTATAGTTAGCTGCTGAACTGTTAAATAATTGTCGTGAATAGGCAATTTTGTTTTCAGTATTAGTTAGTTCTTCCATTAATTTTGTAAATTCTTGATTTGCTTTTAAATCAGGATATGCTTCAGCTAATGCAAAAATTGACTTTAAAGAATCTGTTATTTGATTAGAAAGTTCCATTTTTTCAGTATGTGCATCTGCTGGCAACTGTGTCATTTGATTACGTAAATTAACAACTTGTGCAAAAGTTTCTTTTTCATGTTTTGCATAACCTTTTGTTGTTTCAACTAAATTAGGAATCAAATCATTTCTTCGTTTAAGCTGAACATCAATTTGACTCCATGATTCTTCCGTATTAACTTTAGATCTTTGCATCCCATTATACATTGATGCGTATATTAGACCTAGTATGATAACAATAACGATAACCACTATAAATGTCATTTATTTTCCTCCATATGTTTAAAACATTACAAAATGCTAACAACCTTATTCCCTATAATGATAACAAATTACTCACAGTTAATAAAGCATTTACTTCTTACGATATACTCTTAAAAGTATAATTTTATTTTAATTTCAAAACAAGAAAAGCCAAATCAAAAGTTTTATAACTTCTAACCTGGCTTTTCACTATGGCATCTACTTTTAAAGATGGACTACATAAATTCCACAATATAGAGGTAGTCAAACACACTACAATCCTGTAGTTATCGTGCCCCATTCGATATAACCACTTGTCGCCGCAGCGAAATAACTAAATCGTTATCTGGTTTTTCTCGACTCATCGCATGTGGGTAATCATATACCATTCTATATCCAAATGCAAGTTAAATAATTTTTTTATCCATCCGATGATGTACAATATTTGCATCTAAAAAGCCCTTACCAACGACTTGATAGCCCAATTTTGTGTAAAAAAGTTGAGCTTGATCTTGGGCACCCAAAGTTAAATAACTTACTTTATTTTCTCTTGCGTCACTTTCAATAGCCTTCAAGATTTGTGAACCTAATTTTTGGCCACGAAATGCCTTTAAAATAGCAACCCTTTGAAGATGCCAACCATTATCCTCTTGGACAATTACACGCGCGGTTGCAACTGGCTTATCCGCAAGATAGCCAACATAGTATATCGGACCTTTTTCAAAATCAAGTTCTAGCTGTCGATCTACTCCTTGTTCTTTAACAAAAACTTCCATTCGGATTGCTACTGCATCCGCATATACTTGACTATTTAAATCTGTTGTTGTTTTAATTTGCACTAGCATTCACCTCTAATGAAGATTATATTATATTTAAAGAAAATTAGAAAGAAGTACGAGTATACTTACATAGGGGTGATTATATGGCTCAACACTTAATGACTAAAAAACATCATATTTTTTTAAAAATGATTCTATTTCTTTCTATTTTTATGGTCACATTATACTTTCTTTTATCTATTAATATAGTTTCAACCACAGAAAAAAATAATTTTCAAAAAACAATTCCCACACTCTATATTCACGGATGGAAGGGAACTGCAGCATCAACAAATCATTTAATTGAGGCTGCAGTTGCTACAGGTAAAGCAAAAAAAGTTCTTACTATCACTGTTAGTCCAACTGGAACCTTAACTTATACAGGTAAATGGCAAAAAAAATTAAAGTACCCCCTTATTCAAGTATTGTTTCAAAATAATCAAGCGGAAATCCCACAACAAGCAAAATGGATAAATACCGTTATTCGTTCTTTACAAACACATTACGGTATCAGTGCTTTTAATATCGTTAGCCATTCAATGGGTGGGCCATCTACATATTACTGGGCAGTGCATTATTATAACCGAAGTTATCCACAGTTTAACAAATTTGTACCTATTGCCGGACCATTTGATGGTGTTATCTACATTGATGATTCACCCAATGTTAATTATTTCACTTCTACAGGTGCACCTAAAATTCAGGATACTGCCTATAAAAATTACTATCTTTTACGAAATAAGTTTCCTAAAGAAACAAAAATCTTGAATATCTATGGCAACTTAGAGGATGGTACAAGCTCTGATTCACTAGTTACTACTGTCTCTGCTCGTTCTTTAGCCTATCTATTAAAAAAACGAGTTGCATACTATCGTGAAGTTCAAATTACAGGAGCTAATGCACAACACTCAAAATTGCACAATAATGCAACTGTGAATAACTATGTAGATAAGTTTCTTTTCAAGTAATTTTTTGCAGTTTTACCTAAATACTCCTATAATAATAGTGTGGAGTTTTTCCACACTGTGGAACTTTGCGAAAAGAGGCGAAGATATGTGGCAAAGAAGTTAAGTAAAGAAGAACGCAAGGCTATGGCCCATAAAGCTATGGAGGAACGTGCAAAACAGCCTAAACCAGCAACTGGCTCAGGCTTTGCAAAGCTTGATAGTGACGCCAAAAAACTACGTTAATTAACGCAGGCCACAATTAGAAAATTTTCTATTAAGTGACAAAAAAGACGCTCTTTTTATAGAACGTCTTTTTTGCCTGACTATTTTACTAGATACTAGTATATTCAAGAGAGCGTCTAGAAATCTCATTCCAGACATTTCTCCCATTTATTTTAATTTTTTAGCTAAGTCTTTAATATAAACTTTTAAGTCAGGGCTAACTTCTGGATGCTTTAATCCAAATTCAATTGAAGTCTTCAAATAGCCAAATTTATAGCCGACATCATAGCGATCGCCCTTAAATTCATGAGCAAATACCCGTTGAATCTTATTTAAGCGATCAATTGCATCTGTTAATTGAATTTCATTGCCTGCACCTGGTTTTTGCGTTTCCAACATTTCAAAAATTTCAGGTGTTAATAAATAACGACCTATGATTGCTAAATCAGATGGTGCTTTATCAACTGCTGGCTTTTCAACAAATTGCTTAACATCATACAAGCCTGGCTTTGTTTGTGCTGCAGGGTCAATAACCCCATATTTGTTAACCTCTTCATGTGGAACACGCATAACAGCCAATGTAGATGCATGTGTATCTTCGTAACGATCCATCAATTGTTTTGTTAAAGGCTTTTTATCTTCCATGATATCATCACCTAACATAACAACAAATGGTTCGTCACCAACAAAATCCTTCGCCATTAAAACAGCATCACCTAAACCACGAGGATGCGATTGGCGAATAAAATATAAATTAATATCAGTTGTTTGTTCAACTAAACGTAAAAGGTCTGTCTTACCTTTTTCCTTTAAATTTTGTTCAAGTTCTGGTACTGAATCAAAATGATCTTCAATTGGCCGTTTTCCTTTACCAGTGACAACTAAAATATCTTCAATTCCAGATTTTTTTGCTTCTTCAATAATATATTGAATTGTTGGTTTATCAATAATTGGAAACATTTCTTTTGCTAAAGCTTTAGTAGCTGGCAAAAATCTTGTTCCTAGCCCAGCAGCTGGGATGACAGCTTTTCTTACTTTCATTAGTGTACCCCTTTGTCAAGTATTCATCACCGCTATATGATAACGATGACAATTTAATATTCAACACATATTATACCAGTATGGCTAAATTTTACAAGTTTCATAAGCATTTAATGATTTTTACTTATTTATCGTTTTTTATATCTTAGCTATCTACTTAAACTCATATTATTTTATAGTAAGTATGCTTTATCTATGTCTGGATCTTGTGATGTTAAAATTTTTGGTCCTTTGGCTGTAATCGCAATTGTATGTTCGTATTGACAAGATAAACTGCCATCTGCTGTCCGTGCTGTCCAGCCATTAGGGTCATCCATTTCAGCTTGCCAAGTTCCCATATTAATCATGGGTTCAATTGTAATTGTCATTCCTTCGCGCAAACGAACCCCATGACCTGCTTCACCATAATGCGGAACACTTGGGCTTTCATGCATAGTAGGCCCAATACCATGGCCAATGAATTCACGAACATCACCATAACCCATTTCATCTTCAGTATAGTGCTGAATAGCTGCACCAATATCACCAATTCTATTTCCTACTATTGCTTGATCTATTCCTAAATATAAAGCTTTTTTTGTTACTGTCATAAGTTTGTCAATTTCTGGTGTTGACTTACCAACCACATAGCTCCAACATGAGTCGCTCATTGCACCATGATAATTTACTACTGTATCAACTTTAATTAAATCGCCATCTTTTAAAATAACGTTTTTCCGTGGAAAACCATGGCAAATTTCATCGTTTATACTAACACAAGTTGCATACTTGTAGCCCTCAAATCCAATTTGTTCTGGAATTGCATCGTGTTCCTCAATATATTTCTTACCAAACTTCTCTATATCCCAACTTGAAATTCCTGGTTTAATGACGTTGCGTAATCCAACATGCATTCCAGCTAGAATGGCACCTGATTTAGCCATATCTTCAATTTCACGGGGTGATTTAATTGTAATCATATCTTACAAATGCCTCCAATTTTTTTCTTATACCTATTCATTATAGTCCATTATATCTTCAATAGCACGAATTCTCCGTCTTTTACTTTTCCATCAATTATTTTAAAATTAATCAGGCTTCTTTTATTATATGTCTAGTTTCAAAAAATCTGCTATAATTACCGTTGTATACTTTAAGAAAGAAGGTCTTAGTTATGGCTACTGCTAAAGTTGTTTTTGCAACAATTACCGGTAACAATGAAGATGTAGCAGATATTATTGCTGAAGAATTGGAGAAAAAAGGGGTCGACGTGTCTGTAGAAGAAATTTCCCAAGCAGATCCAGCTGACCTTGAAGATGTTGATATTTGTGTCATTTGTCCATATACATATGATGAAGGTGCCCTTCCAGATGAAGGTATGGACTTTTATGATGACCTTGAAGATGTTGATTTGAATGGCAAGGTGTATGCAGTCGCCGGCTCTGGTGATACTTTTTATGGCGAATACTTCTGTACAGCTGTTGATATGTTTGGTGCAGCGCTCGAAAATGCTGGTGCTAAACAAGGTGCTAAAACGGTGAAAATTAACCTTGCTCCCGATACAGATGAAGACATTAAAAGTTTAGAGAAACTAGCAGATGACTTAGTAGCCGCTGTTAAAGGATAACATACATGTTAAAGACATATTTTATAAAATATAAGAGCGTGATTTCATATTTATTTTTTGGTGGCTTAACCACCCTAATCAATTTGGTGGTTTTTCAAATATGTTCCGCAAACCTACACATGTACTATCAACTAGCTAATTTAATTGCGTGGTTGCTTTCTGTTTTATTTGCCTTTTTCACTAATAAGGTTTGGGTTTTTGGTTCAGAATATACAACTGTCTCTGCTTTTTTGATCGAAATGTGGTGGTTTTTCTTCTATCGCATCATTTCATTAGGATTTGATGCTGGGATTATGTATATTGGTGTATCCATTCTACAAGCTAATAAATTAGCAACAAAGTTAGTAGATCAAATTATCATTGTCATATTAAATTACTTTTTCAGCAAAGTCTTTATCTTCAAAAAACGTTCTTAACTCCTAATTGAAACATTACTAAAAAGAGAAAAAATAATTAAAGAACTTTCCTAATTAAAGCATTATTAGACTTTTTACGGTACAATAAGTCTTATGTAAACACTTTAGGGAGGGTTTTTTTGTGCAATTTTCATTTGAAAAAAGAAAGTATCAACACATATACTGGAACTACAGCATTGTTTTTGCTTGTGTTGCATTATTTGTTTATGGAACTTATCTTATCACAGGTCATGCCCTTATTTGGTACATTGATGCTGCCAACCAACACTTACCGTTATTACAAAGCTACCGCAAAGTCTTACTAAATTTTATTCATCATCCTACAAGTGGCCTTCCAACTTGGTCTTGGCATATGGGATTAGGTTCAAGTTCTTTTCAAGTCTATTCTTACTATGTCGTTGGTGATATTTTTGATTATCTTACTTTACTTGTTCCAGCAAGCAAGGTTGTCTTAGCTTATCAAATATTGATTGTTGTTCGCATGTACTTAGCTGGACTTTCTTTCACTTACTTTGCTACACATTTTAACTTTAAAAAAAGAGTTATTATTGCAGGTGCTAATATTTATATTTTTAATGCCTTTTTATTATATGCAAATATTGCGCATCCTTTTTTTACAGTACCTTTTATTCTTTTTCCATTAATCATTACATCATTGGAAAGAGTCTTGCAAAACAAAAACGCTTGGCCGTTATTAGGTATTTTTACTTGGATGCTTCTCAATAACTTCTACTTCGCTTTTATGCTAGGGATTGGCGCATTAATTTATTTAATTTTACGTGTTATCCTAACATATCGCTTTACACTTAATTACAAAAAAACGCTTTTTAAGCTTAGCTGGGCTACGATTACCAGTTTATTACTAAGTTCTTTTTTGCTGGTTCCAGAATTTGTTGCCGTTCAAGATTCAACCAGATCTGCCAGCACATTTGCTAATGGATTAAAAATTTATCCGCTATACTATTATCTAGCTCTACCATCTCAACTAATCAATGGTGGTAATCGCGATTTTTATTTCTGGAGCGCCCTAGGATTTGCCAGTATCGCTTTCTTTGCTTTAATCTACGTTTTTTCAAATTTCAGACGTTATCTCATGCTAAACACAGTCTTCATCCTCGGTTTTCTTATGTTGCTAATTCCTGCATTTGGTGCCTTATTTAATGGAGGGATGTCTCCATCAAACCGTTGGTCGCTGATGCTATGTTTACCAATGGCGCTTGCTTGTTGCTTACTACTTGAACATGCAACTCACTTATCCATAAAGACACTGAAACTTTTTATTTTTGCAACTATAATTTATACGTTTGTCCTTTGTATTGACTACTTTTTTGACAGCACTGAGAAATTATTTGTACCTATTATCTTCTTGTTTGTCACTTTAGGTGCATTAATTTGGTTTAACTTTAAACGCACAGCACACAGTACGTCTATTTTAACTTTTATCGTAATCTGTAATGTTCTACTAAATGCTGTCTACTTCGAAGCCCCTTATGATGGTGGATATTCAAATGAAATGCTGTCTAGTGGTTCATATCAAAAAATATCTAAGAAAGCTTATGCTGGTCTAAATAAGGACTTAACGAATACTAGTCAGTATCGTGTCTCTACGATTAGTAATAATTATTATTTTGGAAATGGATTTAATTTATACAATTCTCTTAATAGTAACGTTCATTCAATTAATTCGTATTATTCACTTCAAAACAATTACTTAGGTAACTTTATGAATGAAATGGGTAATACACAATATGAAGCTACCCGACCGGTAGGACAAGTTTCAGATCGAACCGTTTTAAATAATTTCTTAGGTGTTCGCTATTTATTTACTCAAATAAATCAGGCAAATTCCAGCAAAATTCCAGCTGGATATACTTTGGATGCAATGACACGTAAAATTACAAATGTTAATCATGATACAAATAAAGATTCTCAGACACGTAGATATACTACTAAATATGCTTTCCCACTTGTTTATTGGCAAAGTAGTACTATTACAACTACGCAATATAACTCACTTACTTCGACTCAAAAAGAACGTGCTCTTGCAACTGGCGTTGTTGTTTCAAAAACCGCAACTAAAAATACACATCATGTAAAGAATTCTGCATTAACAAATACTGTAATCAACGTTCCTTATAAAATCATTTCTAGTCGTGGCAACGTCATTACAACTAATAAATTAGTCAAAGAAGATAGTGATGAGAAATATAAAATTATTCTATTAACAACTTCAACTGATAAAAAAACGGCAACTAAACTAGCCAAGCTTTATGCGAATAGTGAATTACATGTTGAAATTACAAATATAAAATACACACCGTTTACCTTTAGTCAACAAATAGCTCTAGAAAAAAGAAATTCTACCTATGATTTAACAAATGGTTTGTTGGGAAATAATAGTATCCTATCGTACTATAAATATTTTAGATACCATATTCTGAAAGGTTCCCCTGATAATAGTTATTCATTAAGCGTATCTTCAAGTTTAGGTACTGAAAAAATAACCCAACCTAATCAAAACGCAACATCTTTTTATAAAGTTGTTACTGGTGGAACTTTAAATAGCGGTTATTTCACTAAACTTCCAAAGCAGTTAACCTTAACTCCATCAAAGCTCGGAACATATAGTTTTAAACTCAAAGTCGTTGCCGAACCGCTTGGCAAAAATTCGAATTATTATAAGCAGGTTAAAAGAATTCAAAAGCATGCTTTACAAAACGTAACCTATACAAACCATGGTTTTAGTGGAAAAATTACGACAACAAAAACTGGAATCCTAACATCGTCTATTCCTTATTCACGCGGATGGAGCGTTACTGTTGACGGAAAACAAGCTACTGTTTTAAAAACCAATAATGCTTTTCTTGGTGTTAAGCTTGCAGCTGGTACCCATAAAGTCCGTTTCATCTATACAACTCCTGGTGCAAATCTTGGGATTAGACTTAGTATTATTGGAGTTACACTTGTCTTTATCAGTGTTTTAGGAACATTAATTATTAAACGACGTAAAGATTAAATTTTAGGTTCTATATATTACAAATAAAAAAAGTAGCAATACTGTCTTCTCCTCTTAACTAGAAAAGATAGTATTGCTACTTTGTATATCCTTACTTAATTACCAAAAAATATACTAAAACCAGAATTCCTAAAATAATCCGATACCAACCAAAAATTTTAAAATCGTGGCTCTTAATATACTTCATTAAAAATTTAATAACTACAATTGAAGATAGAAATGCAGTAATTAATCCAACCACCATAATAACAACTTCTGTTGATGTAAACACGAAACCAAATTGAACAATTTTAAATAACGCTGCTCCAAACATTACAGGAATTGCTAAAAAGAAAGTAAATTCAGCCGCCGTCGTCCGTGAAACACCTAACAATAATGCTCCGACTATTGTTGCACCTGAACGCGATGTTCCAGGAAAAACAGCAGCAATTAGTTGAAAGAACCCAATCAGTATAACAGTGTAATAAGACAACTCTGCAATCGAATTAATATGCGCTCTATGTCCTTTGTGAATTGTTTCAATCCATATAAATGCTATACCAAAAACAATTAAAGCAATTGCTACACACGTTGGATTATAAAATAATTTTTCAAATAAATCATTGAATTTAACACCAATTATTCCGGCTGGTAAACACGCGATAAAAATTTTTATCCACATGATGAATGTATCTTTATCAATAAAACGCCAAATTCCACGTGGAGCTGAGAACCCTGTTGCATGCGAAATCTTAAATGGCCAAATTCGATTCCAATAAATTACAACGACTGCCATAATCGCACCTAGTTGAATAACAACCTCAAACATACTATAAAAGCTATTTGATACATCCAACTTAACAAACTGATCTAATAAGATCATATGACCTGTACTACTGATAGGTAACCATTCCGTAATACCTTCTACAATCCCAAAAAGGAATGCTTTAAACAATTCAATCATTAATATAATTTCCCTTCTGAATACAATAAATACCTGTGATTATAACCACTAAATTTTATTATATTCCAAATCTGTACCGACAAGCAATATTAATATTGACATTCAAATAATCTTAATGCTTAAGTATTTGATTATCAAAAGAACTCCCATACTAATACTTAACTATAAGCATCAATATAGGAGAATGTTTTTTATATTATAAGATTATTGTTTAATAATCAGTCTACAATTTCACACTTTATATTTAGTAATTTCGCAAGATTGGCAATATCTTCAACATAATCACCATAAACCAATGCAAAATGCGACTCATAACCACTTTCAATAAAATTATCCACTACTTTATCTACCGGTTGTTTTAGTTGGATTTTCCCAGAAAACCCATTATACTGCGGCTCAACATCTAACGCACGTCCCTTAAAAGCAACCAATTTATAGCCATCCGTATCATAATGAACTCGCATAACCGTCACTTTTCCCGGTTTTAAAACCGCATCTGGACTAACTGGCATTTTCCGATTTGGATGTACTCCTGCTTTAATGCCATACTTTGGATTTGCAACATCGTAAGCTCCATAGTCATGCCACATTGTTATTGTATTATCTTCTTCATCCAAGGAAGACAAATCACCTAAATAAGTGGCTGCCTTATTCGGCGTTAATTCTTGTAAGATATACATAGATAGCGCACCATGTATATCACATTCCATTGCTGTAGGTAGTTGTTCATTATCAAGTTGCGTCCAAACTGCACCTGGCGCACAACCATATTTATCAAAGAAATCAGGCCAACACCGCGAAGCAAGCGCACTAAAACCATCGCGCTTTGCCCATTGCTTCATCAAGGCGACAAACTTAACAAATTTGATTGTCTCTTTTCCATTGATATCTAAATTTTGATAATGTTCTGCTGCATAATCTAATTCTTTTTTATATATTGCTTCTTGTAATGCATCAGCAGCAATAAATGCTTCATCAATTTCATAATGCTTAAGTGTAATTCCAAAAGTAGCTTTAAGTTTTACTGCATCTGCATCTGAAAAGAAAAAGCCTGGTGGAAAAGTACCAACTACTCCGATTTTTGAGTTTGCTATCTTATCTTTTAAAAGACAAGCCTTTACAAAACCTTGGATTTTTTTCTGCACAAATATTTCATCAGGGTTACCATAGATATGCTGAAAATAATGTTTTTGGGTATGTAAATAATTAGCAGAACTTACAATCCCAGTTAAAGAATTGAAGTGTAACCACCCATGGACACTTGGCTCGCGCGGTGCTAATAGCAAAATCGGTTTTTCAGGGTAGTAACGGTGTACTAGTTTAACAAATTCTGCATCTGTGAATGTCGTATTATGAAAAATGATTCCTGCAAAATCTTGCTCCTGAACTTGACTTAAAAAACTAGCTAATTCAGTTGGATCACCTAATGCTTCTGTGGGTTCAATAACATCATATGCACTTAGCAATTCACTTAACTGTCCACGTATTGTTTCAGCAGTCTTTGCATCAAACTTACGTCTCACTACTGGTAAATATAAAATTTTGTTCATATTCTGCCTCCTATTTTGTTAATGGAATAATTTGTGTATTTGCGCCAACTACACCTATACAAGCTCCCTTTTCAACCATACGCTTGTTTTCTACGTGTGTTAGTAACCATTTATTTTTTTGAAATAAAACATCCGTTTTTTCTCTTGCATCTTCAAGTTGTGTATTTGTGTCCTTTGTCAAAACAACTAAACAACGAAATCCGCTTTTCCATACACGACATGGGGCAAAATGCAATATCGTTGGATAAATTTCAATTGCCGTTCCTTTAGGGACAAAAAATGCTTGTGCTGAACGTGTTGTTATAGTATTGTTAACAACATCTTTTTGTCGTGCTAGAAATAAAATTAAATCCGTTTGTGCAAGATTAATTTCTGAACAATTATGCCATTCAAAAGCATTGATTCGATCACTATTACCATTACAGTAGCCAATTTCAATCGCCTGCTCTCCATAAACATTTCGAGCAATATCATTTCGCATATGACTTGTAAAAAGACTTATATCATCTCTTATATAGACATTTCCTTCATGCGGAATCTGCGTACTTGCTAATTTTTTTTCAAAATCACCTTGTTCTTGTAATACAACTTTACGACCATAATCAGCAAAAGCTTTATCTGTCACACTTAGTATATCTATTTCAGGATTTTGTTCTTGAATTTTTTCCAATACATTTTGCATATTATCACCTCATTAATCTGTGACGGTTTGATCCCAAGCATCTTGAAAAACGCCTAACCCAAAATCCGTATAAGGATCATTAAAACTAGTTTCATAGACTGCTAATCCACATGTTACAATGTCAGCTCCAAATTTTGCAGCTTCAGCAATTTGTTTTCCTGTCCGTACAGCAGCAACAATAATTTCTGTCTTAAAAGAATAGGTTTGATATATATCTACGATATCTTTAATGTATTGTAGTCCATCTTCGCCATTGTCTTCTTTCCAACCAACAAATGGTGAAACATATTTCGCATTTACTTTTCCTGCAATAATTGCCTGTGATGGTGAGAAAACTAAAGTCAAATTAGTTCTTACCCCTTGCTGTTCCAATTTTCTTGCTGCTTTTACCCCTTCTGTTGTCGTTGGAATCTTAATTACAAAATTAGGAGAAAGCAAACTAATTTCTTTAGCCATTTCAATCATCTCATCCGCTTTTTTCAAATGAGGATTTATTTCAACTGATACTGGAAAATTAGGTTTATCAGCTACATATTCCGCAATATCTGCAATACATTTGCGAAAGGGTTTGCCGCTAGCCATAATATGTTTAGGGTTTGTTGTCACTCCATCAAAACCATAATCCTCATATGCTTTTTTTATCTCATCTAATTTTGCACTATCTAAAAAATATTTCATTTCAATCCAACCTTTCTAATCTTTGGTAGTCTTCTTATTACGTCGAGCAACGACTTCTTTCATAATTACCTTAAATCGTGCATCCGTGAGTGGGTAAAGTTTCAAAATCATAATTATCGCAAATATTGATAAACTTCCTGAGTATAAGAACATTAAACCTCGAATGCCAAAAATAGCTTCAGCTGTTTGTTGTTGATTAGGAACATATCCAACCCAGGCTAAAACGATTCCAGGAACAAAACCTGCTACAGCTTGTGATAGTTTTCTGAAGAATGTGAAAAATGAATATACTAATCCTTCTGATCTAACTCCTGACTGCCATTCACCGTATTCAACACAATCAGAAATCATTGACCAATTTAATGTGGTTGCAAATCCATTTCCAAAATAGGCAATTGTTGTGAAAAAAATAAATGTAGTTGCGTTGGTTGTAAAGAAAAAGCCTAAAATATCACCAATTGCCCAAATCAAGCAGCCAGCCACATAAACAATCTTTTTATCAAACTTACGGGTTAAAAAAGGCACTACAACTGCTGCAACAAGAATCATCCCAATACTAAAGAAACCTAAATATGAAACCGCTGCTGTATCTTTTAATACATACTGCGCAAAATAAACTTGAACAGTTGATTTCAAATTAAAAGATGAAAACGTCAATAAATTTACGACTGAAATGACGATTAACGGTTTATTTTTAAAAAGCGCCTTATACTGTTCTTTAAGTTCTTCTTTAGTTAATTTAGGTTTAGTCGGCACTTTATAAACCTCTTTGACATTGGCATAACAATACCATTGGCATAAAACACCTAGAATTGCAAAAATGATGACTGCTACTGCATAGCCTATTTTTTGCGTCGGTAATAATAGTACAATTGGTGTAAAACCAATTGTAGCTAACATTAGGCCTAAATTTGCACCAATTGTTCTATATGATGCAAGTTCATCCCGTTCTTGACTGTTTCTTGTCATCGTAGGTACCATTGAACCAAATGGAATATTTGAAATACTATATACCGTTCCAAAAATCATGTACGCAACATATGCATACAATAGTTTTCCTGTTACTGAGAAATTAGGAATTGTAAAATTCGCTATTAGCAATAACCCTAATGGAATTGCTGCCCACAACATAAATGGTCTAAATTTCCCACGCTTACTAATATTCGCTCTATTATCAATCCACGTTCCTACTGAGATATCCATAAAGCCATCCCATATTTTAGCAACCAGAAAAACTGTTCCTGCTAATGCACTTGGTAGACCAGCAACATCAGTAAAATATTTGAGCAAATAAAGTTGTCCCATATCAAAGAGAAAGTTATTACCCATATCTCCTACCGCATAAGCTATTTTATTTTTCAAAGTAACTGTTTTAGGCTCATCTGTTATTTTAAAGATCTCTACATTTTCTTCTGCTTTTTGTAAATTTTCCACTCAAGTTACTCCTCTCTACAATGCAATTATTTTTTGATTGGCAAATTCATATAGTGCTAATTCACTCATTTCTCTTCCATATCCTGAATTTTTTACCCCTCCAAAAGGTAGTTCTGGGTATCCACCAGCGGGTTGATTAATAAAAACCTGACCTGTTTCTAGCTGTTTAGCAATTGTAATTGCTTGGCTTGTATCATTTGTATAAATGCTACCAGCTAGTCCATATTGTGATTGATTTGCCAATCTTATAGCAGCTTCAATATCTTCTACTATATGAACTTGCCCGACTGGTCCAAAAAATTCTTCATCAAACATTGGATTGTCCGGTGTTAAATCCGTTATCAATATTGGTTTAAAAAAGAAACCAGCTCTCTTTTCAATTCCCCCATCTAATAAAATTTTGGCTCCATGCGCAATGGCCATTTCTACTTGTTTTTGTAATCTCAATTGCTGTTCTCGTGTAGCTAGGGGGGCTAACGTTGTTTGCTTTTCTAAAGGATCTCCTAGGATTTGGTTTTCAAATCCCTTTTTTACTAATTCAATAAATTCCGCAGCCTGTTCTTTAGTCACGATATAACGTTTAGCACCATTACATGCTTGACCTGCGTTACGCAATCTTGCAGTAACTGCATCAGCAGCAGCCTTTTTTAAATCTGCATCTGGTAAAACTATAAATGCATCATTACCACCTAATTCAAGCGTTGTTTTTACCAAATTAGCACTTGTCTTTCCTGCAACAATCTTACCTGCAGTGACAGAGCCTGTTAATGCTACACCTTGCACTAATGGCTGTTTAATCAATTCACCTACCTGGTCTTCATTTAAAAATAGATTTTTAAATGCACCTTTTTTGATTGTGGCTTGTTTTACAATCATTTCAAGTTCACGTGCACAACCAGCTACACTAGGTGCATGTTTTAAAATAACTGCATTCCCAAGTAAATAGTTAGGTGCAAAAACGCGCATAACTTGTGTATATGGAAAGTTCCAAGGCTCAATCGCAAGAACTATTCCAGTCGCCTCATAATGAAGAATTGCATTTTGATTACCTTTATATGTGTAATTTTTATCTTGTAAGGCTTGCGCACCATTTTCTGCATAATATTCAGCAATATTAGCTGCTGCATTCACTTCGCCTAACGCTTCAGTGTATAGTTTACCCATATTAACCGTTTCCAACCGTGCTAAGTTAGTTGCATTATCGCGAAATACTTGCGCTAACAGGTGTAATTTTTCGACTCGTTCTGCTACTTGTTGTTGTTGCGCAAAATTATAATATTTCTGTGCATTTCTATATGCGTCTACTATTTCTACCGGAGTAGCTTCTGGAAAAATTGCTTCTACCCGACCAGTATACGGATTAGTAACTTTATATATCATCTATTTTCCTCATCTCTTTGAACGAATTTTTTAAATAAATTAGTATATTTAGCTGTTCGTCGGTAAAATACTGGAATCTGCCCCAAAGGGGTTGCAACTTGCCAAACTCCACCTTTATAGACTTTTCCAGACCACAAATGAATCCACTCATCTTTGGGTAAAAAAACTTCCTTTTCAGTCTGTCCTTCTTCATATACAGGAGCAACTAACAAATCTCTACCAAATAAATACTCATATTTTTCTGTGTAGCAAGCCTCTTGTTCTTCATAATGGAAAAACAAAGGCCGTTGTGCAGGCCAGCCATTTGCTTCGCTTTCTAAAATTACTTCTTTACGATATGGAGTTAATTCTTTATAAATGGAACTGAATTTTGCTAAATGCTTAATTGCTTGCATATCGTCATATACTTGAAAATTTTCTGCTGGCCGATTTCCTTCATGCGTTCGCATTAAAGGTGTAAAACATGCCATTTCAGTCCAGCGTTCAAATAGTTCAGCTGTTCGCAAATTGCCATACATGCTCGTATAACCGCCAATATCACTATGTGTTAATGCTGTTCCAGACATTCCAAGTGACAGTGAACCACAAATAACTGATGCTAGTCCATCATCCAAACTCCAATCAACGCTCTGATCTCCTGCCCAATATATTGGGCAGAATCTACTTGCTTTAGCTGTACCTGCTCGCATAAAGTATAGAATTTCATTCTCCTTTTTTGCTTCTAATACTGCCTGTGCATTACATTTAGCCCATAGTAATGGCCACTTATTATGAGCTTCCATTGGATCAGAACCATCTGCTAAGACTACATCTACCGGTAAATATTCACCAAAATCAGCCATCCAACCTGAAATCCCCAGATTTAGCATATTGATTTTAATAATTTCTTTAAGCCAATTAAAGGCCGCTAAGTTTGTTAAATCAATCATGCCACAGTCAAATTCGCCAAAATCTACTAGATAAATGCCACCACTTTTATTTTTAACAAAATAATCTTTTTGTGCACCTTCTTTAAACATTTCTGAGGTATTTACTACATACGGATTTATGTATGCTAAGAATTCGATTTTCTTTTTTCGCCATTTCTTTATTTCGGCTTGCAAATTTGGATATAGAGTCTCACTTACAGCCCAATTCCAATAATTACGCTTACCAAAACTCGTCGTCCGTGTTCCTTCCCAATCTTGGCACCAAAGCCCAGCTAATTTTACGCTATTTGCCAACATTTTATTTTCTATATCTTTAACTCGGTTTAACCCACCTTGTAGACCTAAAATCACACCATTATTGGTCCATTCAGGCAGCTTTTTTTGTCTACCTAAAAATAGTGTTAGCTTTTCGATTAATTCAGGATAAATTGGAGCTGTTTCAACTACAAAACATTTTGGAATTCCAAAATATCGCATTTCATGAAAATCAGCATTCGAAAAATCAAATTCAGCATACATAGACCCTTCTGTATGAAAATAATACTTTTGACTAGAAATATACGTCATTTGCGGAAAATTAGTCGTGTAATAATTACCACCTGCACGGCCTTCTTCATCTGCTAATTGTGTAATCCGCGTTTTTTTATTCCGACCAATTCCAGGTTCCGATGTCCATAAGGGGAAGTTGTGTCCTCGCAAATCAAAATAAGACAATTGTTCTCCGCAACCATAAACATGTTCTTCTTTTATCGCTGGTATCCGAATTAAAAAACGATTCCACTTGTCATTTTTAATTTCAGGCATTATTTTCAAACGGCCCTTGTTATCTAAAATTATATTTAAGTGCAAGAATACCTTTTTATCATGAACCAGCTCAACTCGATATCCTTGTTTCATTTTCTGAACTTTTCCAACTATTAGTGGGTATTCCTCTTGCATTTTATCTTGAACAGTATAATTACCTCGATACATTTTTACATTTTCAATACCTCTACCGAGAGTGGCAATTATTTTTTTATTAGATTGGTTGAAAATAATTTTTTTATTATATATTAATTGTTTATTTATATAAGTGAGCTTACTTACTTCTATGTTCATCATCTCCCATATTTTTCTTAGCAGTTAATTTAAAACATACTCTACCGACAATTTATGATATGAAAATGATACAAGTATGAACATTCTATATGCTTATTTTACAAATATGAATTTTTGACGTTGAACTATGTATTAAAATTTTTTTAGCATTACTTTTAAAGCATTCGAACTACTACCTCATTCAATTTTTTTGAATTCAAAATTTCTTCACAATTATCTATCACATATTTTAATTATTTATTTACACCAAAAAAGCATTGCAAAATGATTGTAACCACTCTGCAATGCTTCTATTCTTTATTCATTAAATATCCTTATACATATATTCTCGAGTTAATGGTAAATTTTTACCACTTGATCCTTTCGAAATCAAATACTGTATACAATCTATATTACCCGATTCAAAAGATGCTGCACAAGCTTGCAAATACAAATCCCACATTCTAACAAATTTGTCACCTTGCATCTTTTCTATTTCAGGAATTGCTTTATTGAAATTATTATCCCATATTTCCAATGTATGTTGATAGTGACGACGTAATGTTTCCAAATCAGCAACTTGCATCCCTGCATCTATAATATGCTGTAAATTTTCTAACATTCCAGGAACATAACCACCTGGGAAAATATATTTATTAATCCAACCATTATATGCTCCACCTTGTTGGCGTGTAATGCCGTGAATTAAAGCAACGCCATCATTTTTTAAATATTTAGCAATTGTCTCGAAATATTCACCTAGATTTTCTTCACCAACATGTTCAAACATACCTACACTTACAATATAGTCAAATGGTTCATGCTCAATTTCGCGATAGTCTTTCAATATCACTTTAGCTTGATCTTGCAATCCAAGTTCCACAATTCTCTGATTTACAAACTTAGCTTGTTCTTCACTCAAAGTAATTCCGACAACCTTCAAATTATATTTTTTAGCGGCAGCTAACATTAAAGTTCCCCAGCCACATCCTATATCAAGTAATGTCTTCCCTGGTTTAGGATCAAGTTTCTTTAAAATGTGCTCAATTTTATTTTTTTGAGCTTTTTCTAACGATTCATCTGGTTTACGAAAATAAGCACATGAATAAGTCATTGTTTTATCTAGCCAAAGTGAATAAAAATCATTGCCTAAATCGTAGTGGCTTTGAACATCCTTAATACTACGTGATTCGGTGTGTGATTGCTTTGGTAAGAATTTTTTGAAACTCTTATTATTTAAAAAGCTATCTGCTGACTGATATGCTGAAACTATCAACTTTTGAAGTGAACCTTCAACTTCAATTTGACCATTCATATAAGCTTCACCTAAAGTAATTGAAGCATTTTTTTGCAAATCTCTGATCGAAATCTCATCATTGATTTTTATTCTTGCTTCAGGGCTTGAATCTCCATATCTCTCAGTTTTTCCGTTTGGATATGTCACCTCCACAGGAATATTAAATGAATGTTTCAATAGTTGTTTAAAAATCATATTATCAATCATAATGTATAACCACCCTTCTACATAACAATGAAAACCCAATAATTAATTTTACCACTTTTCAAGCAATCTGCTTAAGATAAAATCAACATTTTGTTCACATTGTCTTGCATTATACCGCTTAATCCAACTATCTTGATTAAAGAGAGATATTCTTTTAGGAATATTTCCCGGGTTAAGATTAAGAACATTTCCATAGTTTCCGAAGACTTATCCATATTTTTTAAATAAATTTTATCTTTTTCTTTTTTATTATTCAAAGAATCCATGCTATACTATTAAAAATATAATATAGAAACTGTCTGTTTACCGTTCAAATAGAGAGGAGATTTAAATGTTTACAACAATTGCTCGTTGTCTATGGCTTTTGCTTGCAATAATTAGCTTTATTGGTGGAATCATTGGATTAATGCTTCCTATAATCCCACAAATTCCTTTTTTCATACTTTGTTTATATAGCATCTCAAAATTTTCTCCTCGCTTTCACGCTTGGATTAAAGGAACAAAGTTATATCAAAAATACATTCTTAAATTTAAAAATATGCTTCCAGCTAAAGAAAATACAGATTAATTACAATATTTAAAAAATCATGTTTTTCATACTAAACAGAGAAAACTGAGGTGTCCCAAGATTAAACAATAATCTCGGAGGTACTTCAGTTTTTGTATTACTCACTATATCCTGTTAATTATTTTTGCTCATGGCTACCTTAAGCGCTTCTGCTAGCGCACTTTCTTGTGGTTCATTATCTTGATTGACTTTTTTTAGCAATTTTTTTTCTTCATATTTAGTCATCTTCTTACTGCGTTTCTTTTTATCCGCCATCTTATCGGTTGTTCCATCGTATTTACATCTAAAGTAATCACCATTTTTTCCAGCAACAATCAACATTTTCCGATGACATTGCGGACATCTGTGGTTAGAAACTTTTGCTTCAGCACGTCGCCGATACTTACATTCAGTATTGCTACATACGTATAGTTTACCATCACGCGCATTTTTTTCTCGCAGTAGGGAACCACATTCCGGACATTTTTTTTGCGTTAAGCTAAAATCTTGATACTTTTCCTGGCTATTCTTAATTTCTTTCACCAAATTACGCGTATCATTTTCAATTTCCTTTAAAAACTGCTTACTTGCATATTTACCAGCAGCAATTGATTCAAGTTGCTTTTCCCATTTGGCTGTAAGCTCCGGAGTTACTAACTGTGGATTAACTAACCCTAATAGTTGTTTTCCTTTAGGTGTCATCTGAACATAATTGTTCTTACGTTCCATCAAATTAGACTTGATTAATTTCTCAATAATCTCTGCACGAGTTGCTGGTGTTCCAAGTCCATATTTTTCCATTTGTGCTAATAGAGTACCTTCATTTAAGTGCGCTGGTGGAGTTGTTAGTGCTTCACTTATACTAAAATTTGGTTCAACTCTTTGGCCTTCAACCCATTTTTCTATTTTATCTAGTTTTGCTTTTTGATCAATTCTTTTCCAACCTTGTTCTAAAACAGTATTTTGATTTAGTATAAAGCTTGCCTGGCCAAATTTAATTGTTACTTTTTGTTGGCTAACTTTATGTGCCTTAGCGAATAAGCCTAAAAAACGAGCTACAATCAATCCATATATACGATGTTCATCACTCGAAAGTTTAGCATAATTAGGTTTTTGTTCTGTTGGAATCAAAGCATAATGGTCAGTTACTTTACCATCATTAAATACCCTATTCTGTACTACTTTTGCTCCATTTTTAGCATATTCTTTTGCTTCTGGATACATATCACAAACAGCTTGTAATCTTTCTTTTAACGTTGCCCTAATATCATTACTCAAATATTTACTATCTGTCCGCGGATATGACACAATTTTATGGATTTCATATAAACTTTGAATCAAAGATAATGTTCTCTTAGCAGAAAATCCATAACGCGCATTCGCTTCTCGTTGTAATTCAGTTAAATCATATGGTAAAGGCGCTGATTCTGTTTTTTCTTTAACACTTATAGAACTTACTATTCCGTGATTGTTTTGTAATTGAGTTACTAATTTTTGCGCAGCTTCTCTCGTTTTAAGTTCATAGGGATTTTTTTGCTGCAACTTTATTTTCTGACCCTTGGCTTGTAATGTAATAATATAATATTTTTGCGGAATAAAATGAGCTATCTTTTCATCTTGTTTATTTACTAATGCTACCGTAGGTGTTTGCACACGTCCTGCTGAAAGACTGTCTTGATACTTTACTGTCAGAGCTCTTGTAACGTTTAATCCAACAAGCCAGTCTGCTTTTGAACGAGCTAGCGCAGAATAATACAGATTATCATATTCCTTTGCCGACTTTAAATTAGCAAAACCTGCCTTAACCGCTTTAGTTGTTTGCGAAGATATCCATAAGCGTTTAACTGGTTTGTTAAAACGAACATACTCTAAAATCCAGCGTGCAACTAATTCCCCCTCACGGCCTGCATCAGTTGCGATAACTGCTTCAGAAATATCTTTACGCTTAGCAAGTTGACCAATCGTTTTAAGTTGTGCTCTTGTTTTTGGTAACGGTTTAATACCAATATATTTAGGAATCATCGGTAATGTTTCCATTTGCCATTGTTGCCAATTCTGATCTAAATCCTCAGGCATTTTTAAAGTTAATAAATGACCCAACGCCCACGTAACTATCACTTTGGATCCTTCAAAGTAATTTTTATTTTTCTGTGTTGCACCTAAAATATGTGCTAGATCACGGGCTACACTGGGCTTTTCAGCTAAAATTAATTGTTTCACGTTTTTTTCCTTTCACGACCTAGTTTATTTTTTATTGTACCACATCATTAAAAATACGTAGTAAAATAGATACTAACTTGACTTTCAAAGGAATGATTATTCATGACATTTAATATTGAACGGATTAAAAAACTCACAATGAACCAAAAAACTTATAATGATTTAGATAGCGATATTGTTGCTGCACGAAACCATGCTTTAAAAGCCGTTCGAAAATATAACCTTATCGTTTATCAAGAGAGTTTCTATGATTACTCTATTTTGAAAAAACTATTTGGTTCAATTGGTACCAATCCTTATATCGAACCTAATTTTTATTGTGAATTTGGGTTCAATCTTCATATTGGTAATAATTTTTTTGCTAATCATGATGTCATTTTGATGGACTGTGCTTCAATAACTATTGGTAATGATGTTAATATTGCTCCTAAAGTTGGTATTTACACTGTTAACCACGTTGAAGATCCTGTCAAAAGAGCCCATCACCAGATTTATGCCACTCCAGTTACTATTGGCAATGGTGTTTGGATTGGCGCCGGTGTCAACATTGTTGGCGGTGTTACTATAGGTGACAATGCTATTATCGGTGCCGGTAGTGTTGTAACGAGCGATATTCCTGCAAATACAGTTGCTGTTGGTAATCCCGCACACCCAATCCGTAAAATAAAAACTACTAGCTAGATTAAGCTAAGTCTTTTATACCAAAAAGAGTGGACCTAAAGACCCACTCTTTTTCTATCTATATTTAAATCTTAGTTCTAGTTTTTATAGTTTCTAACATTAATCAAAATATTCTTCTGGTATAAACAGTTCACTTAATGTTGCGGCCATAATTGCTTTAATGGAATGTAGTCTGTTTTCACCCTCTATAAAGACACGGGATTGTTTTCCTAGAAAAACTTCATCTGTTATTTCAAGTTCACTTACTTTAAATTGTTCAGCCAGTTTTTTACCCATAATCGTATTTTTATCATGAAATGCGGGTAAGCAATGCAACACTATTGTGTGTTTCTTGCCAGTGGCTGCAAGGAGCTCTTTGTTAATTTGATATGGTAACAGTTGACTAATTCTTTTAGCATAATCAATGTCTTCTCCCATTGAAATCCAAACATCTGTATATATTGCATCAGCATTCTTAACTGCAGTTTTGACATCTTCTGTAATTAGAATATTAGCTTTGCTTTCTTTAGCATATTTTTTCGCTAATGATTGAACTTCTTTCGCTGGTTGTAAATCCTTAGGTGCGGCAATGTGTATATTAACCCCCAGCATAGCGCTCGTTACTAATAAGCTGTTAGCCATATTATTCCGTCCATCGCCTACATACACCAAAGTTAGCCCTGCTAAGCTACCAAATTCTTCTTTTAGTGTCATAAAATCGGCTATCATCTGTGTTGGATGCCATTCATCCGTTAACCCATTCCACACTGGAACCCCACTATATTTTGCTAGTTCTTCAACATTTTCTTGTAAGAATCCACGAAATTCGATACCATCAAACATACTGCCAATTATTTTTGCTGTATCTGCTACGGATTCTTTGGTTCCAAACTGAATATCGTTCTTGCCTAGAAACTCAGGATGAGCACCTAAATCATTAGCAGCAACAGTAAATGCAGATCTCGTCCGCGTTGAATTTTTTTCAAATAATAATGCAATATTTTTACCTTCCAAATACTTATGTGGAATATTATTTTTCTTCATTTTTTTTAAATGTAAACTAAAATCAATTAAATAATTCAACTCTTGCGCTGTAAAATCACACTCTTTTAAAAATGATTTTCCATAAAAATGATTCATTGGCTAACCCTCCGTTACTAAACATTTTGACAATACATCTTTTATTACCTCAATACCCGCTAAAAGTTCTGATGCTGGTATTATCAGCGGTGGCAATAGCCGTAATGTATTCCCATGTGCTGACAAAGTTAGTAAGCCTTGGTTTTGTAGCTTTTTAATAACAGCGTTAACTTTTACTTTTTCATCTAAATGAATTCCTATCATTAATCCCAATCCTGTGATGTCTTCAACGCAATCTACATTAGCTAGCTCTTGTTTTAGATAATGCCATACAAATTCTGCTTTTTGTTCAACTGCATCAAGAAAATCAGGATTTAGCTTATCTAAGACGACATTAGCTGCTGCCATTGCTAATGGATTTCCTGCAAAAGTTGAACCATGACTTCCAGGGCCAAAATACTCTCCTAATTCTTTTTTTCCAACCATTGCACCCACAGGTATTCCATTAGCCAAACCTTTAGCAACAGTATAGATATCTGGTTTTAAATTAAAATGTTCAAAAGCAAATAACTTCCCTGTCCGTCCCATTCCTGTTTGAACTTCATCTACAATTAGTAAAACACCTTTTTCATGACATTTGGCTTGGACTTCGTTAAGCCATTCTCCTTGACCGCAATTTACACCGCCTTCACCTTGAACAATTTCCAAAATAACCGCTGCTAAATCAGTCGTTATTTCTTCTAAAGCATCAAAATCATTATATGCGGCAAATTTTACATCCTCTAATAATGGTAAAAAACCGGCTTTTATTTCTTCATTTCCTGTTACAGATAATGAACCATATGTCCGTCCATGAAATGAGTGGTTAAATGCTAAAAACTGCTTTTTGCCTGTTGCTTTTCGTGCTAACTTCAAAGCTGCTTCATTTGCTTCAGTTCCCGAATTACAAAAACTTACTAGATATTCTTTGCCTTTAGTTAATTTACAAGCAACTTCTTCTTGTAATTGACTTTCATACAAATTAGAAGTGTGCCAGATTAAACCTAACTGCTTGGTGACTGCATCATTTAGTTCCTTCACATTATAACCAAGGCCACAGACACCTATTCCACTAGTAAAATCACGATACTTGTTTCCCTGCTCATCCATTAGTTCATATCCATTACCAGCTACAATCTGAAATGGAAATCTGTTATACGTTGAAAATACATGCTTCATCATCATCTGTGTCCTCCTTCGTTATTATTGTTCCTGGAACTTGTAATTTATTTGTAATTGAAATTTTTTTAACACCTGCTGAACAAGCTTTAAAGGCTGCTTTAATTTTGGGTTGCATTCCTTTAGTTATTATCTTTTTAGCTGTAAGATCAGTCGCGCTTTTCCTATTTAAGCGTCTAATAATCTTACCTTCATCTAAAACACCCGCAACATCCGTCATCAAATATAGCGCTTGTGCTCCTAACAAACTGGCTACTGCTGCTGCCGCTTCATCTGCATTAACATTGAGCCAATTTCCATCTTTTGTTAGTGCTAAAGGAGCTAAAACACCTATTTTTCCATTTAAGATTGGTGTTAGTGCTTCTTGATTAACTGAAGTTATAACACCAACTTGTCCATATCCATTTTCGTCTAGATAAGTGCCTTCTAACATATTATTCATTGCTGCATTTAATCCACTAACAGCTAACTGATGGTCACTTAATTTCTGCAAAAGTAACGGCTGTGTTTGGCCTAACAAAACTAATTTAGTAAGCGTCAGCGTTTTCTCATCTGTCACACGTACTCCATTTTTCTTTAAAACCGGTATGTCTAACTGCTGACATAATTTTGATATCATCGGTCCACCACCATGAATAAGCAATATTTTTTTACCTTCACTTTGCCAAACATGAAGTTGTTCAAAAAAATCTGTGTTTAGACTGTCTAATGCATTTCCACCTACTTTAACGACAATTAACTCTTTCATTTTTTCTCTCCTAACTTCTGTATGAGGCATTGATTTGCACATATTTATATGTTAAATCACATCCCCATGCCTGCCCTTTCTTATCGCCATTATGTAAATCAACAGTTATCGTAACTTTATCTTTGCTTAATGCTTCAGCTACTTTTTCTTCTGAAAATGCTGTTCCCAAACTTTGTGTAACTACTGGAATATCATCAAAATAAATATCAACTGTATCTACATTAATATCTGCAGCTGTAATGCCAATTGCTGCGATAATTCTGCCCCAATTTGCATCACCACCAAATACTGCAGTTTTGACAAGACTTGATCCTACAATTGCTTTGGCTACCTGTTGTGCATCTACTTTTGTTTTTGCGCCTAAAACATTTGCCTCAACTAACTTGGTTGCCCCTTCTCCATCGCGTGCGATTTCTTGGGCCAATTGGCTTAACACTTGATGATAGACTTCTTTAAACACCTGATAATCTTCTGTATCTTTTATTAATTCAGGAATTTGTTGTCCCAACGCTTGCCCATTAGCCAGTGTTACAACCATATCATTAGTTGATGTATCTCCATCAACTGTTATTTGATTAAAGGTCGTTTCAACTTCATTACTTAACATCTCTTGTAACATTGACCCTGAAACTTTTGCATCTGTAACAACAAAACCTAGCATTGTTGCCATTTTAGGATGAATCATCCCCGAGCCCTTGCAAAAGCCGCTCATTGTACATAGTTTCCCAGCTTGTTCAAATTGAATAGAGATTGTCTTAGGATGTGTGTCCGTTGTTAAAATTGCTTCTGTTATTTTGGCATTTTGTGTTTTTTGTAGCTTGTTTATTCCATTCTTTATTTTTTCCATGGGCAACGTTTCTCCAATTACCCCAGTCGATGCAACTCCAATTAATTCTGGTTTAACTTCTAGTTTTTTGGCCATCAAAAGTTGTTCTGTTAATGCATCCTGCTGCCCTTGTGCTCCTGTACATGAATTAGCAATCGCACTATTTACTACTATTCCTTGCAACTGTTGCTTTAGAGCAATCGTTTTTTTAGTCAAAGCAGTGGGAGCTGCACAAAACTTATTTGTTGTATATACACCAGCTGCACTAGCTGGGACTTCTGAAAAAAACCATCCCAAATCTAATCGTTTTTTGCGCAATCCTGAATGCAACCCATCACTGTAAAATCCCTTTGGCCAAGTAAACTCAATTTCTGCTGTCTTTCCCATCTCTTACTCTTTTCCTCCCTACGGCCACATAGAAACTACTGGTAATCCAGTATTTTCGGCCATTTCAAACAATTTATTCATATTTTGGACTGCTTGTCCACTTGCTCCTTTGAGCAAATTATCAATAACGGAAACGATCATAATCGTTTGGCTTTCTTCATTATATGCAAAGCCGATATCACAATAATTTGAATATGTTACATCTTTAATATTAGGTAATCCTTCATCAAGTACTCTAACAAAAGGTTTATCAACATAATATTTATTAAAAGCCTTCTTTAAATTTTCTAAAGTACAATCTTGTTTCGGCTTTGCATAGATTGTTGCCATAATACCACGCGTAATTGGTAATAATGTTGTCGTAAACTGGATTGTTTTTATCTTTTCATCCCAGATTTTTAATTGCTGCATAATTTCAGGAATATGCTGATGCTGATTTACTTTATACACATACGCATTTTCATTAATAAATGCATAATGTGAACTAGCTGCTAACTTCTTTCCTGCACCTGAAACACCCGATTTAGCATCAACTATAATCGAATCTACCTGTACCATTTTTTCAAGGACAAGCGGTGCTAATCCTAACAAAGTTGCTGTAGCATAACAACCAGGATTTGCAATATAGTTGCTAGTTGGTGTGTTAAACTCCGCTAACCCATAACTTGCTTTAGCTAACTGGTCTACTGTAGCTGCTTTTTTGTGATACCATTTCGCATAGCATTTTGCATCTTTTAACCGCATATCACCCGATAAGTCAATAACCGGAAAATTTTTTTCCAAGTATGGCTGAACTAACTGACTCGTAACGCCAGCAGGAGTAGCAAAAAACAAAACATCGTTGTCCGCCATTATTGCAGCTGCATCGTAACGGCGTAATATGATGTGCTGATTGCGAAATGCACTTATTTCCTCGTCTAAATATCGGACTGTGTCACTCCCGTTAGCATGATCATACAAATTTATTTGTTCTATTGCAGGATGTTGCGTTAAAAGTTGATATAATACCGTACCGCTATATCCTGTTACACCTACAACTGCCGCTTGCATAATTTTCCATCTCCGTTCATTAATATAAATTAACATTCTCTTAGTGATGTTCTTAATATAATCTCATTCTATGCAAAAATCAACCCTTAAATTAATTTTTATACCATATATTTGATTTTTTTGTATATTTAGGCCCTTTATATGCATTTTATGCACAGATAAATGAATATTATTCTCTAATTTAGCTGTTACTTGTTTACTATTTTCAAGATTTAATTCCGTTTTGGTTATTTTGTTATGAAAATAATGTTATAATAATTTTGAAAATACGTCCTATAAATTAATCGTTTGAAAAATTTATTTCTTTTAATTCATTTCAAACATATTGACATTTTCGCACATCAAGTTATAATAATTACTGTATTATAATTTTTCTAAACAAGAGGGTGGAAAGGTTGAAAAAAGAGAACCTTGCTCAAAAGGTAAATATTTTACGAGCAGCTGTCATGGGTGCAAATGATGGTATTTTATCAGTTGCCGGTATTGTTATTGGTGTTGCGGGAGCATCTAATAATAATTTTGCTATTTTTATTTCAGGGATTGCTGGTATGCTTGCCGGAACTGTTTCTATGGCGATGGGCGAATATGTATCAGTTAATACTCAAAAAGATTCACAACGAAAAGCAATTATTCAGCAAAAAGCATCATTGGCTAATGACTATGCATATGAATATGAATTTGTTAAACAAAAATATGAAGCAAAAGGGATTGCACCTGCACTAGCAAAGAAAGCTACAGATGAAATGATGGCTAAGGATGCATTAGTAACAACTGTACGAGAACGTTTTGGTTTTGATCCACATCAATTCACTAGTCCATATGAAGCTGCAATTTCATCAATGATTTCATTTCCAATTGGTTCATTATTACCTTTAGCAGCTATTACTTTATTTCCAGAACAATACAAAATTCTGATGACTTTTGTTGCTGTTATTATTGCGCTTGCTTTAACTGGTTATTTTGCAGCAATCTTAAGCAAAGCAAATAAAAGAAACGGCATTATCCGTAATGTCATTTCAGGAACATTAACAATGTTAGTTACGTACGGAATTGGTATTTTAGTAGGACGCTAGAAAGGGGGAACTTACAATGATGAAAATATTAAATCGCAATACCTTAACAAAAAAGAAAAAAGATTCTCAAGCATCCATGAATGAAAAACTGAACGTTTTACGTGCAGGTGTTTTAGGCTCAAATGACGGCATATTAACTGTTGTTGGTGTTTTGTTTAGTGTCGCAGTCGCTACTCCAAATCGATTTACCATTTTTATTGCAGGCCTAGCAGATCTGATTGCTTGTGCTTTTTCAATGGCGTCTGGTGAATATGCTTCTGTTAGTACCCAACGCGATACTGAAGTGGAAACCGTTAGAAAAGAGCAAGCTTTGCTTAATACTAATTATGAAGATGAGTTAAAAAGTGTACAGAAATATTACATTTCTCGTGGCATTTCCCCAGAGACTTCGCTAGAAATTGCCCAAGATTTATTAAAGAAAAAGCCGCTAGAAACCGTTATTGACGTTAAGTATAATTTACAGTTAAATGAATATTTAAGTCCTTGGAGTGCTGCTTTTTCATCTCTTTTTTCAGCAAGTCTTGGTGGTATCTTGCCACTTGCTGCAATGACGCTTAGTCCTGCCTCACTTATGTGGCAAGCAACTATTTTAGCAGTTTGTCTTTCCGTTTCACTAACTGGACTTTTAAGTGCTAAATTAGGTAATGGCTTAGTTAGATTAGCTGTAACGCGTAATTTAATTGTTGGCATTATTACAATGATTATCCACTATTCATTAGGTATTCTATTATAAAAATAAGGTGTTTAAGCTGAACAATTAATGTTGCCCAACTTAAGCACCTTATTTATTATATAACTACTAATTTATTGGATTTTACAATCAATTGAAATCACTTAATACTAGTGATTACAACCTAACTTCAATAGAAAAATATTACGATAAACATTTTAACTTTAATTCAACAGTAGGAAAATCTCAGATTACTAAATATTTTGAATTATAAAAATATATGTCTAAATTTAAATGCTAATATCAAGTAATGTTTTTTAGGAACAGACTAATCAAAATACTTTTTCCCAACAAATGCTATTTTGTACCTACTAGCATTCTTAAAAAAATATAAAGTTAAAAGTCTTTCTGCTAAAAAGCCAATGAATCTATTTTGATATCTGCTTTCTTTTTGTTGACATTTTTCCTCTATTTTTTTCAAAATAGGAAATAACCAAGCACAATAATCTGCCAATATTTTTTTCCTAGTAATCACCATATTATACCCACTATATATTCTCTCATCAAAGATTTTTACTGCGGCTTCATAGTATTCTGGTGACATTTCTTTTAAAATATCCATCATAACAAACCAGTCTTTTTTACTATGATCTTGTTCATATGTTTTTTTTACACTAGGTATATTTACAATTGGTATTGTTAATATGGCATCTATATTTTGATGATCTAGTTTTTTTAATTCACTATAAGTTATATTAAACCATCGACGATAATGACATATTCCTACATACATCGCATTTACTCTATTTAAATTTTTCCATATCCAATATAAGCCTGTCAATTCACAATAGTTCATGTTTTTATATGATATATTATCGCCTACATCATCTTTTAGATTTGCTAAACTAACATCTGTATTATATTTTCCAACTTGCAAAGGTGTAATATACCTTGGAATCTTTGACATCATTACATTTTTATCATTATGATTACACATCATAAAAATCTCTATCGTATTACTATAACCACTGACATCAATCGATTTTCCTTTTATATCCAATGGATTTTTAATATTATTTTCTATATAATCTAACCTAAGTTCTTCCATATTTTGAGACTCAAAAGTTAAAAAATCAATGTTTATAAATTTTAACCTCCGCAAAGTATCTCTTATTTCATATTTATATTTATCTACTGTCGTTACTAAGACTAAGCTTTTCTCAACATAACTTAGTAGTTTACTAATTTCTAATACAGGAACACCTTCACATATTTTCTCGTTTTCTTTTATTGAAGTTACTGCACAACAAAATGGAACTATGTTATACGGCTCTGCTGCTAACATTTTTATCACTTGTTGTGCAATTTTCCCTGCACCATAAATTATAATGTGTTTATTTTCATTAATTGCAGAATTTATTTTTTCTCTAATCATTCTATCTTCTCCAATGTGCGGATACTATCCAAGATTTTTTTAGTATAATATCCTTCCCTTAGTTTTTTACCTACTTGGTTAGCACAATAATAAAAATGACTGTATTCATCAAAGCTTACCTTAACTTGTTTTTCTTTTATATCTTCCAAGGAATCTATAACCAGTCCACATCCATTCTCTAAAACAAATTTTGCCATCGCTGCTTGTTTCCATATAATAATTGGTATTCCTGCTGCTAAATATAATGATAGCTTATGTGGTGTATTAATTCGTAAATAATCACCATAAATTCCGTTACATGTTTTGCAGCTATCTCCGTCCCATACCAAGCCAAAACTGCCCGACAAATAATATGGCAACTCATTAGGCGAAAATGCCCCCTTGTATGATATATTAGCCTGCTCTTTTTCGGTATAACCAACCCCATATAAATTAAAAGCTATGTCTGCTGGTAAATAATTTAAATATTGTGATTTGTGTCTTCTTAAAGTGCCTGCAATTATTATAGGATCTGTAGGTGTAACTGATCTTTTTTTCATTCTATCTTCATCATATTGTGGAATTAAGTAATCAAAAGCTTCAAGCTGAATAATTTTATCTCTTTTTATATTTTTGTTGATTAAAAAATTTTTCATTTTAAAATTATGTACAACTATTTTATTGCTAATATCATATATGAAATTTTCCTCTGTCATTAAAATCCTTTTTTTATCGTCAGAAATATCATCTCTTTTAACAACTCTTAATGATTCTATATCATTCAATAAAACGATTACTCTAATACCTCTTTTTTTTAGATTTGATAATACGGCCTCTAAAAATATAGAATGTTGTAAAAATGGAAATTGAATAAATAACAGATCGTTTTTCAAAAGTCTCTTAGTTTCTTTTTTCCATAAATCTGCAACTTCTTGATGATTTTTTCGATCCGTTGATATATAATTCAAATTACCTTTTCTAGGTAAGATTTTAATAACTATCGGATTAAACCCGCTATCTTTTAAAATTATTTCAATATCATTTCTTGCCTTTGATGCAGCCGATTTCATTGTGCGACTATTAGAATACAACTCTTCTTTAATAAAATAATTCATTTTTCACTTACCCTAATGTACTTGTCCATAATACGCATTCTCTCCATGTTTTCGCAAATAGTGCTTATTCTGTATATCTTGATCTAAAATCCTTATATTTGGGCTTAATGTCATTGTATGATAATCCATTTCAGCAACTATTTCCAAAACCTTCGCATTGTAAACAGCCTCTTTTGCATCAATCCCCCAAGTAAATGGACCATGTCTGTTAACTAGAATGCCTTTCATTTCTAGCGATAGTAACTTTCTTTGCTTTAATGTTTCAACGATTACTTTTCCTGTATTTTCTTCATAATTGCTCTGTATTTCTTGTTTTACTAATTCTCTAGTGATTGGAATATCGCCATTGAAAGTATCTGCGTGCGTTGTATTCAACTCTGGAATAGATTTCCCTGCTGCAGCAAAACTAACTGCCCAAGGTGAATGTGTATGTGCAATTCCCTTTATTTCTGGAAAATGATTATATAAAACAATGTGTGTCGGTGTATCTGATGAAGGCCGTAACTTTCCCTCGACTATATTTCCCTTTAAATCAACGACAACTAAATCATCTGGACATAAATCTTTGTATGCAACACCTGATGGTTTAATAACAAATAATTTCTCTTGTCTATCTATTCCAGAAACATTTCCCCATGTAAAGTTAACTAATCCCAACTCTGTTAGTTGCATATTTGCTTCATATACTTGTTGTTTTAACTTTTCTAACATTCTTTGTTCCTCTCTTGCTTCATAATATTCAAGGTATGCGTAATTCCTAAAGTTAAATCATATTGACCTTGCCAACCAAGGTCTTCAAGTCTATCAGAACTTAACACTTGATATTGAATTGGTGAGTCGTTTTTCGACTGATCTAAACATTTGAAAACTATCTTTTTTTTAGAAATCATCGCGATTTCCTCCGCTAAACTTTTTACAGTTGTGATAGAATTAACATTTGCAATGTTGTATGCTATTTTAGTTTGACCTTTTAATAAAACTGTTATAATTCCAGCCACACAATCTGCAACATAGCAATAAGAACGTAACTGATTCCCCAGACTTTTAAGTACAATTGTCTTATCTTCCAATGCGGCTTTCAAAAACTGAACATGTGCTCTATTATCGTTATTAGTTATCCTTGGTCCATATGTATGACATGGTCGAACTACAACGATATCTAAGTGATTCTGTTCCGCAAAAGAAGCACACAAAGTTTCACATGCTCGTTTGCTATTGGGATAACAGGATCGACTATTTAATGGATCAATATGTCCCGTATGTTCTTCACCAAACTTTGTAATATCAGTAGATTCTTGCCCATAAACCTCTCCTGAAGAAACATATAAAAAGCGTTTTGTTCCCATCTGCTTCGCATATGTTAATAGATTATACGTACCGTTTATGTTCCCCATCATAGTTCCAATTGGATCTTTTTTAAACGCTTCTGGATAAGCATTACCAGCATTATGGATAATATAATCTACTTTAAATTGAAAGCTCGGTAACTTTTGATTATCAAATTCAATAAAATGTAATTTATTTGTTGCTTTTTCTTGAAAAACTCTTTGTAAATTTTTCAATTTCCTGCTAGTAGCAAAAATTTCTATCTTATTTTTGTGAAAGCTGTTATACATTAAAAGCTCATCAACTAAAAAGGAACCTATTGTGCCAGTTGCTCCAGTAACCAATATTGATTTCCCTGCAAGTTGATTAATTTTCATTGAATTTGTGATAGCTACTTTCAAGTCTTCTTGATATACACTACCATTTTTACTCATAGTCTATCCTCCACTTTATTATGCCTTTATCCATTGTGCCTTTTTAACTAATAATAGTGCTTTAAATATTTCCAAATCATCTGTTGTCGTTAACTTAATGTTTTTTTCTGATCCTAAAGAAAAATGAACATCTTGTCCTAATTCTGCAAATAATGTACATGATGCAACAGAATTTGTTATTCCTTTTTGCAAAGCTAATCGATGCATAGAACATAGCTTTCCAAGTTGAAACCCCTGTGGCGTTTGAGCTCTTAATAATTTTTCTCGCGGATAGCTTCCAATTGAATTTTGTCCATTTTCAGTTTCCATCATCGCCTCTGTACAAGGAATTGTCGCTATTGCAGATCCAAATTTTTGAGCTGTAACAATACAATCAGAGATTATATCTTCTGAAACCATTGGTCGAATCGCATCATGAACTAAAATAACATCCTGTTTATCATAATGCTTTTCTAGTTCAAACAGCCCATTACGAATTGAATCCTGGCCGTTTTCTCCTCCGGGTACAATATATTTCAATTTTGTAATATTAAATTGTTTGGCATATGCTTGTAAGACTTTTTCCCAACCAGCCACACACGCAACGGCAATTGCATCAACACTCGGATGTTTTTGAAATGCCGCTAATGTATGGATAATTACAGGACGATTATCAACTGTTAAAAACTGTTTAGGAATATCCTGATGCATTCTGCGCCCGACTCCGCCCGCAATAATTAATGCTAAATTCATTTGCTTTTACCTACCATATTCAAAATAACTTCATTTTTAATTTCTTGATGAATCATTTTGCCACTTGTTCCATCAGTATAACTATATATTTGACTAGCTAATTTTTTACGTAATTTTCTTTTTTTATCGTTACCATTAATCAAATCTTTTACAATCTGATACCATGGATAACTTGCATCATAAAAATGATAAAAAGCCTTATCTGGTAATAATATTGCTTCACCTAAAGAAACAGAATTTAAAATCATCGGTTGTTCGGTTATCGTATATAATGCCATTATTGAATTTAACTCTGAAATATAAGCATCTGATGCGCTTAAAAAGGAAAAATATTCCGGTCCATCATCATACACAATATTAGGGTATTCTGGTGAATTATTTTTTATTGCTTCAACCAGAGCATCATATTCATCCAACATATCTGGTGAAAAGTGTTCTATTGTTAGCCTTGATAAAGGATGTGGCCGCCATATTACTGCACAATTTGGATTCATTCTAGCTGCATCAAAAACCTGTTGTATAAAAGCAAAGCCACTATACTTATTGTTAATTAGATATGTACAGTTAGTATCTAATGCAAAGACGAATTTATTTTCTAATTGCTTCTTCCATTTCTCTGGAATTTTTTTCCCATCTTTTGTTGCTTGATAAACTGCATCCATTTTCGGAGATCCAAGTACTAATACTTTTTCTTCGGGTATTCCATATTTAACTGCTGCATCTTTAACAAATTGTCCAGCGACAACTAGTTTATCAATATTTTTTATAGTTGGAATAGCATAAGTTACATACTGCGCATCATTAATTAGCTTTCCAAATCCTGTAATATGATATGGTACAAAAACAAGCATGTCAGTATATTTTTTTAAATTAGATGTAAAATACTCTTTTTTCACTCTCGTAACTTCATTATAAGCATCATAAGCATTATGGATATATATAATATCCGGAGACTCTTCCTCTAAATTATATTCATTGTAGGATGTTATTTTTATATCTTTAGGGAACAAATCTCCCTCATATGTATAGATTTCTTCTTTACCCGTCAATTCATAATATGGAATTGGGACTACTTTAACTACACAATTTGGATCATTTTTAGCTTCTTCATAAATAGATGCCAAGCTATCCCACATTGTGACTTTATATGGCATAAATACAATGTTTAGTTTGTCTGGAAGATTCTTATTAACATTGATTTCTATAAATCTGACAATACTTTGGATTCTTGCTAATTGATTTTTATTAAATAAATTTTCTGTTCCATTCTCAATGTTAAATAAGTTGCGTAAGCTTTGTATATCTTTGTTAAATATTTCGTATGTCTTTTTTTCTTTTTGAAGAATATTATCTATTTTGTTTATTGCAACTGTTAAGCTTTGTAACAATAAATTCTGCATTTGAATGTTTGCATTATTTTTCATTCCTAGAAGAATTACCATTTCATTTATTGTTTTCAGCAGCTTTGTAAGCTCTTTTTTTTGTTTTAAAAAAATCACTTTTAATCCCCATTTCCTAGTAATATTCAAATAATCTATCTTTAATTAATATCTCTTCATTTATAACTATCTTATTTACTATAATCGGATATTAACAACAAAAATAAACCCTTAAAATAAAAAAACCCACTTACACATTTTTTTAATAATTTTCGAAAATGCCATGCTACTTCATTGTTTTGTACTTAATATTCTCCTTCGTTGCAAAAAACGTAACTAAGGATAATAACAAAAAAACACCTCTCATAATTGAGAAGTGTCTTGAAACATTGATATATAATATTAACGTTTTGAGAATTGTGAAGCCTTACGAGCTTTCTTAAGACCTGGTTTCTTACGTTCCTTCATACGTGCATCACGAGTTAATAAACCTGCACGCTTCAAAACGCCACGGAAATCTGGATCAACTTCGAGCAAAGCACGTGCAATACCATGACGTGTTGCACCAGCTTGACCAGAGAAGCCACCACCATTAACATTAACTAAAACATCATATGCATCTTTTGTTTCAGTAACTGCAAATGGTTGTACCATAACTTCACGTAAGTTTGCAAATGGAATGTATTCTTCAGCAGGTTTGCCATTCATAACGATTTTTCCTGTACCTGGTACTAAACGTACACGAGCAACAGAATTCTTACGGCGACCTGTACCGCTATATTGTACTTGAGCCAATTCAGTATCCTCCTAGATTAAGTTTGTAATATCTAAAACTTCTGGTTGTTGTGCTGCATGATCGTGATTTTCGCCACGATATACATGTAATTTCTTAGCTTGTTGACGGCCAAGAGAACCCTTTGGTAACATACCTTTTACAGATAATGCTATCAACTTTTCAGGATCATTAGCACGATAATCACCGGCAGTACGTTCCTTTAAACCACCTGGATGATTTGAATGATGATAATAGATCTTGTTTTTATCTTTCTTACCTGTTAAAGCAACTTTTTCTGCATTAACAACGATAACAAAGTCACCTGTGTCAACGTTGGGTGTGAATGTTGGTTTATTTTTACCACGTAATATGGAAGCTACTACAGTTGAAAGACGTCCCAAAGGAATGTCTGTAGCATCTATAACATACCATTTACGTTCTACTTCGCCTGGTTTTGCAATATATGTTGTACGCACGTTTAATTTCCTCCATTTGTTGTATACCTGTTTGACAAACAATAAGTTTAACGGGGCCTACTGTGGGGCAAACAATACCAAATACTATATTACGATTTTTATGCCACTTAGTCAATTGAAAAAGCAGTATTCCTCATTTTTTTTCATTATAATACACTTTTTTTAAATATAAACCGCTAGCAGGTGCTGTTTCACGTGCTTGATTTCTATCTTTAACCTCATATAATCTTAAAAAATCATGGACAGCACGACGACCATTGCCAATTTCAAGTAGCGTAGCCACCATTATTCGAACTTGATTATACAAAAAACCATTGCCATAAAATTCAAAAATAATCTCATTGTTTTTCTTATCTTCCGTTACAGTAGCTTCATAAATTGTACGCACATTACTTTTAACCGTACTACCGGATGCAACAAAGCTTGTAAAATCATGGGTTCCCTCCACATCAGGAAGAGCCTCTTTTATACGTTCAATATCCAATGGGTATTTATAATGTCCTGTATAAAAACGTTTGAACGGGTTAGTGAAGTGATCTAAACTTACCCGATACATATAACGTTTGCCATGTGTTGTGAAACGTGAATGAAATTCATCACTCACAATTTCACACGCTGTTATTTCGCAATCTAATGGCAGTAAACTATTGAGCCCTTTGAGCATTCCTTGTGCTGAAATAGCATGTGGAAAATCAAAATGGGCTACTTGGGCTAAAGCGTGTACTCCCGCATCAGTTCTACCTGAACCATATATTGTAATATAGTCATCTAATTTGCTCATTTTATTTACAGCCTTTTCTAACACTCCTTGAACCGTTCGCTGCTTGGGTTGTATTTGAAAACCTGCAAAATTAGTTCCATCATACGCCATTGTTATTTTATATCGTTTTGCCATAACTCAATTCCTTTACCATGTTCTTAAAAATAAAAGTGCAACTGTGACAATTGCAAATAATCCCAATGCTAATGTATCTTGTAAATGCCATATTTGCTGCCGATACTTACTTCGACCTTCACCGCCGTGATATCCACGTGCTTCCATTGCGATTGCTAAATCCTCAGCACGATTAATCGCACTGACAAAAAGGGGAATCAACAATGGAATAACTGCCTTAATTTGATCGATTAGTTTTCCTTGACCAAAATTAACCCCACGTGATCTTTGGGCATTCATAATTTTCTGAGTTTCATCCATTAAAGTCGGTACAAAACGTAATGCTATTGACAACATCAATGCGATCTCATAAACAGGTACTTTTACATATTTGAGCGGCTTCATTAATGATTCTAAGCCATCCGATATTTCTAAAGGTGAAGTCGTTAGAGTTAGCAATGTTGACATAAAGATAATCAATACAAATCGACAAAAAACATACACACCTCGCACAATACCATAGTGTGTTAAAGTTAAAATACCCCAATGCCAGTACACTGTACCACCACTTGTAAAAAAGACTTGTAGCAAAACTGTAAAAATAATTAGCCAAATCATGGCACTAACGCCCTTTAAGAAGAAACCTAGGTTAATTCGAGATAATCCCACACAACCTAAAACTACAACTAATAAAAGTGAATATGTTTGCCAATTATTAGCTAGAAAGATGATAACGATAAAGTACATACTTATTATCAATTTATCTCGTGCATCTAATTTATGCACAAGAGAATCCCCGTTAATATAACGACCTAAAATAAATCTATCCATACTCACTTGACCTCCCGTTGCAATAAAGCAGCCAGTTTTTGAGCAAGCTTTTTTTCCGTCAGCGGTAGTTCTTGCAAATTAATCCCACGTTCTTGTAATTTAAGCGCAAATGCTGTTGTTTGCGGTAAACCAAGATGATGCTTATTCAACCATTCAGGATTTGAAAAGATTTCTGTTGGAACACCTTGGCGTAACAATCTACCTTGTTCTAGCACTATCACATTGTCTGCATAATTTGCTACATCATTCATATTATGCGTTACTAAAATAATTGTTAATTTTTCCTTTTCATATAGCTGTTTGAACATCTCCATCATCTCAATTCGACCTTTGGGATCCAAACCTGCTGTTGGTTCGTCAAGCACTAAGATATTCGGTTGCATTGCTAAAATTCCAGCAATTGCCACTCTGCGCATTTGACCTCCAGAAAGTTCAAATGGTGATTTTTCCAGTACATCATCTGGCAGATTAACTAATTTAGCCTTTTGCCGAGCAATTTCAAGCGCTTCTGTTTCACTTTTTCCCAAGTTTTTTGGTCCAAAACTAATATCCTTTAAAACTGTTTCTTCAAATAACTGAGCTTCTGGAAATTGAAATACAAAACCGACTTCGTGACGCAAATCACCTAACTGCTTATTTTTAGTTTTTGTATCAATCATTTGACCATTTACTACCAATTTACCGCTAGTTGGTTTTAAAAGCCCATTTAGATGCTGTAGCAAGGTTGATTTACCACTACCTGTATGACCAATTATTGCAGTATAACTGTGATCAGCAATTGTCAAACTTATATCTTGCAAAGCATGATGTTCAAAAGGGGTACCCGTTTGATAGGTATAACTTAATTTTTCAAAAGTAATCGACATAACCAATCAATCATCCCTTCTTCTGACAAATACTCTTTAGGCACGACGACATCTAACTGTGCCAATTCTTGCTTTAAGCTTTCGGGGTATGGTACATCTAATCCCAAATCAATTAATTGCTGGCCGCGTGCAAAAATTTTTTCTGGACTGTCATCTGCTATGATTTTACCATTATCAAGTACTACAACCCGATCTGCAAGTGCTGCTTCATCTATATCATGTGTAATAGAAAGTACTGTAAATTTTTCCTCGGTATTTAATTTCTTCATTAATTTAATGATGTCACGATGGCCTTCTGGATCTAACATACTTGTAGACTCATCAAAAATAACAATGTTGGGCCGTAAAGCTAAAACACCTGCAATTGCAACTCTTTGCTTCTGGCCTCCAGAAAGGCGCACTGGCTCATGTTTTGCAAATTGAGACATATTGACCGCCGTCAAAGCTTCATGGACGCGTTTGACCATCTCAGAGCGCTCTATGCCCTGGTTCTCCATTCCAAATGCAACATCGCCTTCTACATCTGCGCCAACAAACTGATTGTCTGGATTTTGAAAAACCATTCCGATATTAGTGCGGATATCCCACACTGTATCTTCACTTAATTTAATTCCTGCTACTTTGATAGTTCCTTCTTGCGGTGCAATTAATCCATCGATTGCTTTTGCTAAAGTACTTTTTCCACTTCCATTATGTCCGACTATCGCAAGCCATTGACCTTCTTTAATACTTAAATTGATATTATCTAACGCTGGAATAATATCATCAGGTGCATAACGATATGTTAAATTTTCAATTTCAATAATTGCACTCATCGTTTTTTCCTCTCACATAAATTAATTCAATACGTTTATAATACCATATTGCACTTAATATGCGTATTCAGTTTTAATTATTGTTTATACACTATAGGAAAGTAGGTTAAATCAGATATAACTTAAGCTTTAAACTATCTGATTTACAGGGTTAAGTACAAATAGCTATCTCTTGACGAAGTTTTAATACACATTATTTAGAGATACAAAAAGGTCCGAGACTCTTTTGCCCCGGACCCTTCTCTATGAATAGATATTATTGTTATAAATAAAAAATCACTGTTTATAATGAAGGTTTCATAGATACTCTCTATTACTTAGGACTAGACTAAGTTTTTACACCAACATCATAACGCCCAGTTATCATTATAAAAGTGACAATTAATTAAATAATTATTGAATTAAACTAATTCAATTACAACCATCTTTGCAGCATCGCCGCGACGTTGTTCCATCTTAAGAATGCGTGTATAACCACCATTACGTTCAGCATAGCGAGGTGCAACATCATCAAATAATTTTTGCACAGCTGTTTGTACAACAACATTTTCGCCATCTTCTTTAACATCAGCAACAACATCCATTACAAAAGCAGCTGCATGACGACGTGATGCTAAATCGCCTTTTTTGCCAAGAGTAATCATCTTGTCAGCAAATTTGCGTACTTCTTTAGCGCGTGTTTCGGTTGTAACAATTTTGCCGTTAACCAGCAAGTCTGTTGTTAAGTTGCGTAACATTGATTTACGGTGTGCACTTGTGCGACCTAATTTACGGTAAGCCATGAACAGATTCCCTCCCTTAATAAATATTAGTCATCATGACGTAATGATAAACCAAGATCAGCTAATTTAGCTTTAACTTCTTCAAGCGATTTACGCCCTAAATTGCGAACTTTCATCATATCAGCTTCTGATTTGTTTGTTAACTCTTGAACAGTATTGATACCTGCACGTTTTAAACAGTTATAAGAACGAACAGATAAATCAAGTTCTTCAATTGTCATTTCAAGCATTTTTTCTTTATGTGTTTCTTCTTTTTCAACCATAATTTCAGCATTCTTTGCTTCATCGGTTAAATCAACAAATAAAGTTAAATGTTCAGTTAAAATCTTAGCTGACAAACTAATAGCTTCACTAGGAGTAATCGAACCATTGGTCCATACGTCAAGTGTTAATTTGTCATAATCATTTTTTTGACCAACACGTGTTTTCTCTACTTGATAATTGACACGTTCGATCGGGGTATAAATAGCGTCGATTGCTAAAACGCCGATAGGCATATCTTCAGCTTTAGCTTTGTTATCATTTGCAGAAACATAGCCACGACCCTTGTCAGCAGTCATCCGAACATGGAAAGAAGCACCTTTTGCCACAGTTGCAATATACAAATCTGGATTAAGAACTTCAACATCACCGCTACCGTTAATATCGCCCGCAGTAACCTCCATAGGACCTACAACATTGATTTCCAATGCTTGCTTATCCTCAGAGTCAATCTTCAAAGCAACCTTTTTTAAATTCAAAATAATAGTTGTAACATCTTCTAAAACTCCCTCTACTGTAGAGAATTCATGTAAGACGCCATCAATTTGAATATCAGTAATAGCAGCACCTGGTAATGAAGAAAGTAAGATACGGCGCAATGAATTTCCTAATGTCGTTCCATATCCTCGTTCCAATGGTTCAACAACAAATTTACCGTAGTCTTTTGTTTCTTCTATTTTATGAATTTTTGGTTTTTCAAATTCAATCATTCTTATCTTTACCCCTTTCAAAACGTAACGTGTAATCTGGCGAAAACATTATGAAGTTTCCCTCAATAATGAAAACTAATCCACATTAAACACGACGGCGTTTTGGAGGACGGCATCCATTATGAGGCACTGGTGTAACATCTCTAATAGCTGCAACTTCAAGACCTGTTGTTTGAAGAGCACGAATTGCAGCTTCACGACCAGAACCTGGTCCTTTAACTGCAACTTCAACAGACTTCATACCATGATCCATTGCACCTTTAGCAGCTGCTTCTGCAGCCATTTGTGCAGCAAATGGTGTAGACTTACGTGAACCCTTAAAGCCTAATGAACCTGCTGACGACCATGCTACAGCATTACCATGAACATCGGTAATCATAACAAGTGTATTGTTAAATGTTGAATGAATGTGAGCCACGCCGCTTTCAATATTCTTTTTCACACGACGCTTACGTGATTTTTTAACTGCCATGAAATAGCTAACCTCCTTTTATATTTTAATTATTTCTTTCTACCGGCAATTGAAACTGCTGGGCCTTTACGTGTACGCGCATTATTTTTCGTGTTTTGTCCACGAACTGGTAAATGACGACGATGACGCATGCCACGGTATGAGCCAATTTCTGAAAGACGTTTGATGTTTAAGGAAATTTCACGACGTAAATCACCTTCAACTTTAACTTTGTCCACTTCAGCACGGATCTTATCTTCTTGATCTGCTGTTAAATCACGAACGCGAACATCTTCAGAAACTTCTGCTGCAGCCAAAATCTTTTTAGCTGTTGTATTACCGATTCCGTAAATATAAGTTAAGCCGATAACAACACGTTTATTACGTGGTAAATCGACACCTGCGATACGAGCCATTACAATTACACCTCCTATTTATATTATCCTTGACGTTGTTTGTGCTTTGGGTTATCACAAATAACCATAACGCGACCTTTGCGTTTGATTACTTTACAGTGTTCGCACATTGGTTTAACTGATGGTCTTACTTTCATGAATTATACCTCCTATATATTATTGAAGTACAATCTATTTAAAGCGATAGGTAATGCGACCCTTAGTCAAATCATAAGGAGACATCTCAACTGTCACTTTGTCACCTGGCAAGATACGAATGTAGTGCATCCGAATTTTCCCAGAAACATGGGCCAGAATCTCATGTCCGTTCTCAAGTTCAACTTTGAACATCGCATTGGGTAACGTTTCTTTGATCGTACCCTCAATTTCAATCACATCATCTTTCGCCACGCAAAAGTACCTCCTTAAAATGGTTTTAAAACTTTACACGAAAATTGTGAGAAGCTTTTTATGGAGTCCCACCCGTTTCCGTAAGTCAGCCTACCCCTTTTCAAGGGCAAACTGAGCCTATTGAAAAGATAAACCTGAATAATCATATCACAAGCATGTAACCAATGCAAGTAACTTTTCATTTTTTTCAGTTTGAAATTGAAATGAAAAAGTGCAAGAATAAAATTTCCTACACTTTTGATGATTACTACTTTTTTAGCAGAATTGATCTAAAATCTCTTTAACTTCCTTAAAAACATCATTTATGTCTTGATTGCCATTTACTTCATGCAATATACCTTGCTCACGATAAAAATCAAGTAATGGCGTATTCATCTTAATGTTTACATCTAATCTATTCTTTACGGTTTCAGGTTTATCATCTTCACGTTGGAAAAATTCTGAACTTCCACAACGATCACAAATACCTGCTTTTTTAGTTGGGTTAAAAACTTTATGGTATGTGGCACCACAGTTGCGACAAATATAGCGGCCAGTAAGTCGCTCCATTAGTGAATCTGGATTAACATGAATATTAATCACACCTGTTAAAGAACGATTTAAATCTGTCCCAATTGTTTGAAGTGCTTTTGCTTGAGCCATATTACGTGGAAATCCATCTAATAAGAAACCTACTTTGGTATCTTCCTGGGCTAAACGTTCTTTAACAATCCCATTAGTAACTTCATCAGGTACAAGCTCACCTTTATCTATATACTTTTTTGCTTCTAATCCCATTGGCGTTTCATTTTTCATTGCAGCACGAAAAATATCCCCTGTAGAAATGTGTGGTATTTGATATGTATCTACAATTTTTTCTGCTTGTGTTCCTTTACCAGCCCCTGGAAGGCCCATTAGCATTAAGTTCATTGCCATAATAATTGAAATCCTCCTACTATTTTCATTAACTACTCTATCTATTATAAACGTAATTACTGCTTAAATAAATGAAAACTTACTATATTACTTTGATACTAAACATCTATCTAAAAATGCTCCTCACTAAATACTGCCAAATATTCGAAAGTAAAAAAAATCCGAGATTTATATCCCGGACTCTCTAAAAGAATCAATTATTCACGAATAAAACCAACATATTCCCGCTTCATCATCATTCCTTCTAATTGACGCATTGTCTCAAGGGTTACACCTACAACAATCAATAAGCTTGTCCCACCTAAACCGATTGATTCATCTAAGCCCCAAATTGCAGAAGCAACTAAAGGTATCAATGAAACCAAGCCTAAGAAGATAGAACCGACTGAACTCAAACGAACCAATAGACGAGAAACATACTTTTGCGTTTCTAGTCCAGGCCAAACTGAAGGTATGTAGCTACCTTGTTTTTGCAAATTCTCAGATAATTTCTCTGGATTAACTTGCACAAATGCATAGAAAAATGTAAATAAAACTATTAAAACAGTATATAAGGTCATCCCCGACGCTGTTGAAGTACTAAACAGGTTAGACAAAACTTTATACCATGTTGTCGTTGAATAGTTGGAAGTAAACGCAAGTAATATTGTTTGCGGCGTTGCTATAAATGAACTAGCAAAGATAACAGGAATAACACCAGCTACATTAACCTTCAATGGTAGATACGAGCTTTCCGATGCTCCAGCAAGTCTTCTTGTATATTGAATCGGTATCTTATAGTTAGCTTGTTGTACATAAGTTACAAATGTAATAATAAGCAAAATAGCTAATAAAAGAATAACCATATACAAGATTGGTTGCCACAGATTAGAATAACTATCAAATTCATCAGTGTATATTTGATAAATTCCTGTTGGAATACGAGCTAAAATACCCGCCATAATGATCATTGATACACCATTTCCTAATCCGCGTTCTGTTATCATATCACCTAGCCAGGTAGTAAACATTGTACCACCTGTCAAAATAATCCCAATACTAACATATGTTTTAACACCCGGATCATTCACTAGATTCAAGCTACTTAAAGCATTAAACCCAGCTGTAATTCCTATTGATTGTACAAACGCTAGCACAATTGTTAAGTATCTAGTCACTTGGTTTAACTTGCGACGTCCAACTTCTCCCTGCTTACTCCATTCAACAAATCGTGGCACAATATCCATTTGTAACAATTGAACCACAATTTGTGCAGTAATATATGGTGAAACTCCCATAGCGAGAATTGAATAATTAGTCAAGCCGCCACCACTAAAAGTGTTTAAGATACTAATTAACCCTGAAGACGCAACGCTTGATAAAGCTTTAGCGTTGATCCCAGGGACTGTGATATAAGTGCCTAAGCGAAATACAATCAGGACACCTAAGGTAAATAAGATTTTATTTCGAATCTCTTTTACAGCAAAGGCATTCTTCATTGTTTTAAGCATACTTAAATCACCTCAGCTTGACCGCCTGCTGCTTCGATAGCTGTTTTAGCAGATGCAGAGAACTTATTAGCTTTAACAGTTAATTTCTTGTTCAATTCACCATTACCTAAAACTTTAATACCATCTTTTTCGTCTTTGACAAGGCCAGATTCCACCAATAAAGCTGATGTTACTTCTGCACCGTCTTCAAACTTGTTTAATGTTTCTAAATTTATAATAGCGTAGTCTTTACGGTTAATGTTCTTAAAACCACGTTTAGGCATACGACGGAACAATGGCATTTGTCCACCTTCAAAACCTATACGTACTTTACTACGAGCTTTTTGACCTTTTTGACCACGACCTGCTGTTTTACCATTACCGGATGAAGTACCACGACCTACGCGATTGCGTACATGTCGTGAACCTTCTGCAGGTTGTAATTCATGTAATTTCATTAGGGTTGGCACCTCCTTATATAACTAAATATTGACTATTTAGCCAATTCAACGTCCACTAAATGATTGATTTTTCTAATCACGCCACGCATAGCTGCATTGTCAGGAACAACAACGGAACTATTTATACGTCCAAGGCCTAAACCTTTAACAATTTCGCGTTGGTTTTGAGGACGTCCAATGACAGAACGAACTAAAGTAACTTTTAAGTTAGCCATGTGTATTATGTCCTCCTTATTCAGCTAAGTGTTGTACAGATACACCGCGCAATGCAGCAACTGTCTCAGCACTCTTCATGTTTAATAAACCATCCATTGTAGCACGAACAACATTGATTGGTGTGTTTGAACCTAATGATTTACTTGTTACATCACTAACACCTGCAAGTTCCATGACGGCACGCACTGCACCACCAGCAGCAACCCCAGAACCGGCAATAGCTGGTTTTAACATGATACGACTACCACTGTACTGACCGATAACTTCATGAGGAAGTGTCGTTCCGACCATAGGAACCTCGACTAAGTTCTTACGAGCAGCTTCAACAGCCTTACGAATAGCTTCAGGAACTTCTTGTGCCTTACCTGTTCCAAAACCTACGTGGCCATTGTGATCACCAACAATAACCAAAGCAGCGAAACGTAGACGACGTCCACCTTTAACAACTTTTGTAATGCGGTTGATCGCTACAACACGATCTTCTAATTCTAATTGAGCTGGATCAATAAAAGCCATTATCGTTATTTCCTCCCTTTCCTAAAAGTCTAAGCCATTTTCGCGTGCAGATTCAGCTAAAGCTTGCACACGTCCATGATATAAATATCCGCCACGATCAAATACAACTTCTGTGATATCTTTAGCAACAGCACGTTTTGCAACAACAGCACCAACTGAAGCAGCTTGCTCCGTTTTGTTGTTGCCACTAACTTCACTGTCTAAAGTAGAGGCACTAACTAGCGTGACACCCGCTACGTCATCAATTACTTGAGCGTAGATGTTTTTGTTTGAACGATAAACATTTAAGCGTGGGCACCCAGCAGTACCAGAGATTTTTCCACGGACACGTGTATGACGTTTTTGACGTGTCTTATTTTTATCTGGTTTAGAAATCACTATTTTCACCTCTTAGATTTATTTGAACAGCAATCATGCTGCTTTATTATTTACCAGTTTTACCTTCTTTACGGCGAACATATTCACCAACATAGCGAATTCCTTTGCCTTTGTAAGGTTCTGGAGCACGAGTTGCTCGAACACGGGCAGCTACATCGCCAACAATTTCCTTGTCGATTCCAGATACAACAACCTGCGTTGCAGATGGAGTTGCAAATTCAATACCTTCTGTTTTTTCAAATTCAACAGGATGAGAGTAACCAACATTTAATACTAAAGTTGTCCCCTTCATTTGTGCACGATAACCAACACCACGAAGTTCAAGTTCTTTTTTGAAACCTTCTGTAACACCAACAACCATATTATGGAAGTTAGCTCTTGTTGTTCCATGTAAAGCTTTAGTTTTACTGTCTTCTGCTGAACGTTCAAAAGTAACTTCATTACCATCGACATTCATTTCAATTTTATCAGAAAATTCACGAGTTAATTCGCCTTTAGGTCCTTTAACAGTAACTGTGTTACCATCTTTTTTAAATTCAACACCTGTAGGGACATCAACTTTTTTATAACCAATACGACTCACTGGATAGACACCTCCTTATGGTTTATTTATATTACCAAACGTAAGCTAAAACTTCGCCACCAATTTTTTTAGCGCGAGCTTCTTTGTCCGTTACAACACCTTCTGATGTTGATACGATAGCAATACCTAAACCATTTAAAACTTTAGGAACTGCATCAGCTTTAACATATGAGCGTAATCCTGGTTTTGAAATACGACGAATACCAGAAATTACACGTTCGTTATCTTTACCATATTTCAAAAATACACGAATAACGCCTTGTTTGTCATCATCAATGTATTCAACATCGCGAATGAAACCTTCATTCTTAAGAATTTCAGCGATGTCACGTTTGATTTTTGAAGCAGGTACTTCTAGAGATTCGTGTTTTGCCATGTTAGCATTACGAATACGTGTCAAGAAGTCTGCAATTGGATCAGTCATGACCATGTTTTGTTTGCCTCCTTTGTCCTGTCTTTTATGGTTTACCAGCTAGCTTTCTTCATACCAGGGATTTGACCCTTATGAGCAAGATCTCTCAGGCAAACACGGCATAACTTAAACTTACGATATACAGAATGTGGACGACCACAGCGTTCACAACGTGAATATTCTTGTGTTGAAAACTTAGCTGGACGTTTATTCTTTGCAATTTGTGATTTCTTAGCCAATGTTATAAGCCCCCTTTATTTAGCGAATGGCATACCAAGTTGTGTTAATAATTCACGAGATTCTTCATCAGATTTAGCAGTTGTAACAACAACGATATCTAATCCACGAACCTTATTAACGTCATCAAAATCAATTTCAGGAAAGATTAATTGTTCCTTCACACCTAATGTATAGTTACCACGGCCATCGAAAGCGCGCTTGCTTACACCGTGAAAATCACGGACACGTGGCAATGATACTGAAACTAACTTATCTAAAAATTCATACATACGTTGGCCACGTAAAGTAACCTTGGCACCAATTGCCATGCCTTCACGTAAACGGAAACTAGCGATAGATTTTTTAGCACGTGTAACAACTGGTTTTTGACCAGCGATTAGTGTTAATTCTTCCACTGCTTCATCTAAATTTTTAGCGTTACTTACAGCATCACCAACACCCATGTTGAGAACAATCTTTTCAACTTTTGGTGCTTGCATGATTGATGTGTAGTTAAATTTTTCCATCATTGATGGGACAATTTCATTTTCATATTTTGCTTTTAAACGGTTAACCATGAAGAAAGTATCCTCCTTTCCTTAACTATTAAAGTGTTTTACCGGATTTTTTAGAAACACGGACTTTCTTACCATCTTCTACCTTGAAGCCAACACGAGTTGCTTCGTCGTTAGAAGGATCAATGAGCATCACATTCGAAACATGAATTGGTGCTTCAATTTCAACAATGCCACCGTTAGGATTTGCATTTGTAGGTTTTTGATGTTTCTTAATGATGTTAACACCTTTTACGATCACACGATCTTTAGTTGGGAAGACTTTTTCAACAGTTCCTTCCTTGCCTTTATCTTTACCAGCGATCACTTTAACTTTATCATTCTTTTTAACGAACATTCTTTTTGTGCACCTCCTTGCCAGATAGATGGTTACTATAATACTTCAGGTGCTAGGGAAACAATTTTCATAAAGTTTCCGTCACGCAATTCGCGAGCAACTGGTCCGAAGATACGTGTACCTTTTGGTGATTTGTCGTCACCAATGATAACAGCAGCATTTTCATCAAATTTGATGTAAGAACCATCTGCACGATGTGCACCAGATTTTGTACGAACAACAACAGCCTTAACAACGTCACCCTTTTTGACAACGCCACCTGGTGTTGCTTGTTTAACAGTAGCAACAATAATATCACCGATATTAGCTGTTTTCACACGAGAACCACCTAAAATCTTAATAACTAAGATTTCACGGGCCCCAGAGTTATCAGCGACTTTTAAACGACTTTCTTGTTGGATCACGGTATGTGTCCTCCTTTCGCTATTAGATATGAATACGAATCAACTGCAATTACACTATCTATATTTACTAAATAATGACTGCTTTTTCAACGATTTCTAATAAACGGAAACGCTTTGTAGCTGACAATGGGCGAGTTTCCATGATTTTTACGATGTCGCCAGTTTTTGCTTCATTATTTTCATCATGTGCTTTGAATTTCTTGGAATATCTAACACGTTTGCCGTAAGCTTTATGATTTTTATAAGTTTCAACAACAACTGTAATAGTTTTATCCATCTTGTCAGAAACGACACGTCCTTGGTAGACTTTGCGTTGGTTACGACCTTCACTCATTCGTGGTTAGCCTCCTTTTCGTATTCTATTTGTTCAATTCTGCTTGACGCAACGCTGTTTTAATGCGCGCAATATTCTTCCGTACTTTACTTAAGCGTGCGGTATTTTCTAATTGACCGGTAGCTAATTGGAAGCGTAGGTTGAATAATTCTTCTTTGAATTGTTTTTCTAAATCAATCAATTCAGTAGAACTTAAAGTCTTAACTTCTTCTCTGAATTGCTTATCTTTCTTTTCGAGAATTTCATTAGCCTTCATTTGATTCGCCACCTACTTCCTCGCGTTTTACAAACTTAGTCTTAATTGGGAGCTTGTGGGAAGCTAAACGTAAAGCTTCACGTGCTACTTCTTCAGAAACATCATCAATTTCAAAAAGAATTTTACCACGCTTTACAGGAGCTACCCAACCTTCTGGAGCACCTTTCCCAGAACCCATACGAACACCAATAGCTTTTGCTGTGTATGACTTATGAGGGAAAATCTTGATCCAAACTTTCCCACCACGTTTCATATAACGAGTCATCGCGATACGAGCAGCTTCAATTTGACGGTTTGTGATCCAATGTGAATCAACAGCTTGTAAACCGAATTTACCAAAAGTAACTTCTTTGCCACCTTTAGCTTCACCACGCATCTTACCACGAAATTCGCGGCGATGCTTTGTACGTTTTGGTACTAACATAGGTTATTTCCCTCCTTCTATTTTTCTTTTTTTGTAGGCAAAACTTCACCACGATAAATCCAGACTTTTACGCCTAATTTACCATATGTAGTTGTAGCTTCAACCCATGCATAATCAATATCTGCACGTAATGTATGCAAAGGAACTGTTCCTTCTGAGAATCGTTCAACACGTGACATATCTGCCCCATTTAAACGACCAGCAACTTGAACTTTAATACCTTTTGCACCAGAACGCATTGTACGTTGAATAGCTTGTTTCATTGCACGACGGAAAGCAACACGGTTTTCCAATTGTTGAGCAATGCTTTCGCCAACCAATTTAGCTTCTAAATCAGGTTTTTTAATTTCCACAATATTAATGTGAACTCTTTTACCTGTTAAATTGTTTAATTCTTTACGCAGTTTTTCTACTTCAGAACCGCCTTTACCGATAACCATACCAGGTTTTGCAGTATGGATTGAAACATTAACACGCTTTGCAGCACGCTCAATTTCAACGGTAGAAACAGCAGCGTCGGCTAATTTTGTTTCAATGTATTTACGGATGTGTAAATCTTCATGTAAATTAGAAGCAAAATCTTTTTCTGCATACCATTTTGCATCCCAGTCACGAATGATTCCGACACGTAATCCAGTTGGATTTACTTTTTGACCCACGCGTTATCCCTCCTTATTTTACAGATACAACTACTGTGATATGACTTGTACGTTTGTTGATTGGAGAAGCAGAACCTTTGGCACGTGGACGGAAACGTTTCAACGTTGGTCCTTCGTTCACGAAAGCTTCGCTAATATATAAATCTTCAACATCTAAGTCAAAATTATTTTCTGCATTAGCAACAGCAGATTTTAAAACTTTTTCGATTAATTGGGCACCAGAACGTGGTGTAAACTTCAAAATGCCCAATGCATCAGCAACTTTTTTACCACGAATAAGGTCGATCACTAGACGCGCTTTACGTGCAGGGATTCGAACTGTTTTAGCAGTTGCCTTTGCTGATGTAACTTGTTCAGCCATGTGATTTCCTCCCTATTATTTTCTTACGTCTGTTTTCTTATCGTCTGATACATGACCATGGAAAGTACGTGTTGGTGCAAATTCACCTAACTTATGACCCACCATATCCTCTTGAATATAAACTGGAACATGTTTCCGTCCATCATAAACAGCGATTGTGTAACCAATGAAGCTAGGGAAAATTGTTGAACGACGTGACCACGTCTTAATAACTGACTTTTTTTCTCTATCAGCTTGTGCTTCGACCTTTTTCATCAAATGTTCATCGACAAAAGGTCCTTTTTTCAAACTACGACTCAACTGAGTATCCTCCTCTCGGATTACAAGATAAAACACTATACAATAAACTTTAAGTGCTTATTTTTTACGTTTGCGGATGATAAATTTATTTGACTTAGCCTTCTTAGAACGAGTCTTAAGACCTGCAGTCTTCTTACCCCATGGTGACATAGGAGATGGACGACCAACTGGTGCTTTACCTTCACCACCACCATGTGGGTGATCATTAGGGTTCATTACAGATCCACGTGATTGTGGACGTTTGCCAGCCCAACGTGAACGTCCGGCTTTACCAATGTTGATCAATTCATGTTGTTCATTACCAACAGCTCCGATTGTTGCACGACATGTTACAAGAATCATACGTGTTTCACCAGAAGTTAAACGAACAATAGCATATTTATCTTCTTTACCAAGTAGTTGTGCTGATGTACCAGCAGAACGAACTAATTGGCCACCCTTACCAGGTTTTAATTCAATGTTATGGATAACTGTACCAACCGGAATATCGGCTAATGCAAGTGTATTACCTACCTTAATATCAGCTTCCTTGCCAGATTGGATTTCTTGACCTACTTTAAGGCCCTTAGGTGCAAGGATATATGACTTAACACCATCAGCATAAACCACTAAAGCGATATTAGCTGAACGGTTTGGATCATATTCGATTGCCTTAACTATTGCAGGAACATCATCTTTAATACGTTTGAAGTCAATCAAACGATATTGACGTTTATGACCACCACCACGGTGACGAACAGTAATATGACCATATGAGTTACGACCTGCAGTTTTGTTTAATGAAACAATCAAAGACTTTTCTGGTGTTGTCTTTGTGATTTCTGCAAAATCGGAACCAGTCATGTTACGACGACCATTAGAGGTTGGTTTGAATTTCTTGATTCCCACTATGTTTCCCTCCTGTTAAAAAATTTTCGATTAGTCTTCGAATAACTTAATTTCTTTTGATTCAGCAGTTAAAGTAACGATTGCTTTACGACGCTTCTTTGTGTAGCCTTCGTAACGGCCCATACGTTTCTTTTTGCCTTTAACATTAATAACGTTTAACTTAGCAACCTTTACACCAAAGACATCTTCAATAGCTACTTTGATTTGTGGTTTAGTTGCGCGTGTATCAACATCAAATGTATAACGTTTATTATCCATATCAGCCATAGAAGCTTCTGTGACGACTGGACGTAATATAATATCGCGTGTTTCCATTATGCAAGAACCTCCTCTACTTGAGAAAGAGCTCCTTGAGTGATGACTAACTTATCGTTATTAACTACATCTAAAACGTTCAAGCCTTTAGCTGGGATAACTGTTACGTTAACTAGGTTACGTCCAGCTAATGCAGCTATTTTATTGTCATCTTCAAGAACTACTAAAACTTTTGATTTAACATCTAATTTACTTAATACTTCAGCAAAATCTTTTGTTTTTGGTGCTTCAAATTTCAAAGTATCAAGAACTACTAAACTATCATCTACAACCTTTTGAGAAAGGACTGATTTAATAGCTAAACGACGAACTTTGCGTGGAAGCTTGTATGCATATGAACGAGGTGTTGGACCAAATACGGTACCACCACCAACCCATTGTGGTGAACGGATAGAACCCTGACGAGCACGGCCTGTACCCTTTTGACGCCATGGTTTCTTACCACCACCACGCACAGCACTACGGTTTTTCACTGCATGTGTTCCTTGACGCAATGAAGCACGTTGCATAAGCACTGCATCAAAAACAACATTGTTATTTGGTTCGATACCAAAAACTGTATCGTTCAATGCAACTTCACCGTTTTTAGTACCATCTTGTTTAAATAATGTAACTGTTGGCATGTTTGTTTTCCTCCCTTCCTCTAATTATTTAACTGCGCTTTTAACTACAACTAAAGATTTATTTGCCCCTGGGACATTACCCTTAATTAAAAGAACGCCATTTTCTGTATCAGCTTTAACAATTTCCAAGTTTTGGATTGTCACTCTATTGCCACCCATACGTCCAGGTAATAGCTTACCTTTCATAACACGGTTAATAATAACACCCATTGAACCTGGGCGACGATGGTAACGTGAACCGTGAGCCATAGGACCGCGTGATTGATTATGGAACTTAATCGATCCTTGGAAACCATGTCCTTTAGACGTACCTGTAACATCAACGATGTCGCCAATTTCAAACAAGCCAGCTTCTACTTCGTCACCGACCTTATATTCTCCAAGCTCTACATCGCGGATTTCACGAACGAAGCGCTTAGGAGCAGTTTTTGCTTTTGCTGCATGACCTTTAGCAGGTTTATTTGATAACACTTCACGAAGATCATCAAAGCCTAGTTGAACAGCTTCATAGCCGTCATTTTCAACTGTTTTAACTTGAAGTACGACGTTCTTGCCAACTTCAACAACAGTTACAGGCACTAATTCTCCATTTTTAGTAAAAACTTGTGTCATCCCTACTTTTTTTCCTAAGATTCCTTTAGTGGTCATGAGTACACCTCCAATTAATTTGATTTTTGTAATTATAATTTGATTTCGATATCTACACCAGATGGTAAGTCAAGTTTCATCAATGAATCAACTGTTTTTGGTGTTGGATTAACAATATCGATTAAACGCTTATGTGTACGCATTTCGAATTGCTCACGAGAATCTTTATATTTATGTGGTGAACGAATAACTGTATATAATGCCCGCTCCGTAGGTAATGGAATTGGACCAGAAATTTGTGCACCTGTTCTCTTTGCAGTTTCAACAATCTTGTCAGCAGATTGATCTAAAATGCGATGTTCGTATGCCTTCAAACGAATACGAATTTTTTGTTTTGCCATTGTATTCCCTCCTTCGTCTATTTTAAAAATAAGACTAGCTCCGTAGAAATTACCGGTACGCCCGTGGCAAAGCATCCGGGTGTGTCGCAACCTTCCACATCATAGCTCATTTAAAATGTTTGACAACAGTACTTGCTTCATCTCTTGCACAAGTACCTTTCTATAATATTACAATATAAGAACGAATGCAAGCTTTTTTATTCATATTGTTATTAAAGAATTAGAACAGGTCAGAAATTGATTAATTAGCTTAATTTAACATTATAACTTGGAGATTACTTCAATGAATTATTTTGACTAAATGTTAGGCACTCAATACCTTGAAGATAAAAAGATGCCCCCCATATAGAGGAGCATCTCAAAAATCTTTTTATACTTTAAAGATTATTATTTAGCGTTACCGCCATTTTTCTTAATAATCTCTTCTTGGATTGACTTAGGAACTGGTTCGTAATGATCCATTGTCATAGTAAATGTACCACGTCCTTGGGTAGCAGAACGTAATGTTGTAGCATAACCAAACATTTCAGCTAATGGCACAAAGGCATTAACAACTTGTGAATTACCACGAGCTTCCATACCTTCAACACGACCACGACGAGCTGTTACATGTCCCATTACATCACCTAAATTATCTTCAGGAGCAATAATTTCAACTTTCATGATTGGTTCAAGAATTACAGCACCTGCTTTAGAAGCTGCATTACGTAATGCAATCGAAGCAGCAACTTTAAAGGCAGCTTCACTTGAATCGACATCATGGTAACTACCATCGTATAACTTAGCTTTAACGTCAATTAATGGGTAACCAGCTAAGACACCGTTTTGCATAGCTTCCTTCAAACCTTGTTCAACTGATGGAATGTATTCACGAGGAACAACACCACCAACAATTGCATCTTCGAATTCGAAGCCTTTACCTTCTTCATTTGGTGTAAATTCAACCCAAACATCACCATATTGACCCTTACCACCAGATTGACGTACAAACTTACCTTGTGTAGACACTTGTTTTGTAAATGTTTCACGATAAGCAACTTGTGGTGCACCAACAGTAGCTTCAACGTTGAATTCACGACGCATACGATCAACGATAATATCTAAGTGTAACTCACCCATACCAGCAATTAATGTTTCGCCTGTTTCTGGATTTGTCTCAGCTCTAAATGTTGGATCTTCTTCTGCAAGTTTTTGCAAAGCAACATCCATCTTATCTTGATCTGCTTTTGATTTAGGTTCAACAGAAACTTGAATAACTGGGTCAGGGAATTCCATGGATTCAAGAATCAATGGGTTCTTAGGATCTGTTAAAGAGTCACCTGTTGTTGTATTCTTCAAACCAATAGCAGCAGCAATATCACCTGAAAATACTTCAGGAATTTCTGTCCGGTGGTTCGAATGCATTTGCAATAAACGACCAACACGTTCACGTTTGCCCTTTGTTGCATTTAAAATGTATGAACCAGCTTCTAGTGTACCTGTATAAACACGGAAGAATGTTAAACGTCCAACAAATGGGTCTGTTGCAATCTTAAATGCTAATCCAGCAAATGGTTTGTCATCATCAGCAATTAATTCAATTTCTTCTTCTGTATCAGGATTTGTAGCTTTATAAGCCTTAACATCCAATGGTGATGGCAAATAATCATTAACACCATCAAGCATCATTTGCACACCTTTATTCTTAAAGGCAGAACCTGCAAAAACAGGATATACTTCTAAGTTCAAAGTTGCACGACGAATTGCTTGACGAATTTCATCGTTACTAATTTCTTCGCCTTCAAGGTATTTTTCCATAATACCTTCATCGATATCAGCTAAAGCTTCAACCATTTCGTCACGACGAGCTTCTGCGTCGGCTTTATATTCTTCAGGAACATCTACTGTATCCCATTTTGAGCCTAGTTCATCTTCATCGTATAAATCGGCTTTCATTTCGATAAGGTCAATTACACCTTCAAAATCATCTTCAGCACCAATTGGCATTTGAACAGGTAATGGATTTGCTTGTAGGCGATCTTTGATTGTACTTACTGAATAATCAAAGTTTGCTCCAATTTTATCCATCTTATTAATAAATACTATACGGGGAACACCATATGTTGTAGCTTGACGCCAAACATTTTCTGTTTGTGGTTCAACACCTGATTGTGCATCCAAAACAACTACAGCACCATCTAAAACACGTAATGAACGTTCTACTTCTACAGTAAAATCAACGTGTCCTGGAGTATCGATAATGTTGATACGGTGTTTTTTCCATTCTGCCGTTGTAGCAGCAGAAGTAATTGTAATCCCACGTTCTTGTTCTTGAGCCATCCAGTCCATTTGTGAAGCACCATCATGTGTTTCACCAATTTTATGAATCTTACCAGTATAGTACAAAATACGTTCGGTTGTCGTTGTTTTACCCGCATCAATATGCGCAACAATCCCGATATTACGTGTTTGTTCCAATGGGAATTCACGTTTATTAGCCATTTGAGAATCTCTCTCCTTCCAAAATTCGAATCCTATATAACATTATTTCCTCTAAAAAAATGACTACTATAGATTGTAGCAATCTTATAATAGCCATTTTCGAAATAATTACCAGCGATAGTGAGCGAAAGCACGGTTGGCATCTGCCATCTTGTGTGTATCTTCGCGTTTTTTCACAGAAGCACCTGTATTATTAGCAGCATCCATGATTTCCTTTGCCAAACGTTCTGGCATTGTATGTTCACCACGTAAACGAGAGTAGTTAACTAACCAACGTAATCCTAAAGTTGTTCGACGATCTGGACGAACTTCGATTGGCACTTGGTAGTTAGAACCACCAACTCGACGAGCCTTAACTTCGAGAACAGGCATAATGTTCTTCATTGCTTCTTCAAATACATCCAAGGGATCATTACCTGTTTGTTCCTTAATGATATCGAATGCTTGATATAAAATTTTTGATGCAGTCCCACGCTTACCGTCTAACATTAAACGGTTGATTAAGCGAGTAACCAATTTTGAGTTATAAATTGGATCTGGGAGTACTTCGCGCTTTGCAGCGGCACCTTTTCTTGGCATCTAAAATAACCTCCTCAAATACTAGTTACTTTCGTTTATTATTTTTATTTTATTTAATTATTTTTTTGGTCTCTTTGTACCATACTTCGAACGACCTTGCATACGGCCATCAACACCAGCTGTATCCAATGCCCCACGAACGATATGATAACGAACCCCAGGTAAATCTTTTACACGACCACCACGAATAAGAACAACACTATGTTCTTGTAAATTGTGGCCAATACCAGGGATATAAGCCGTAACTTCAATTAAGTTTGACAAACGAACACGAGCATACTTACGTAATGCTGAGTTAGGCTTTTTAGGTGTCATTGTACCGACACGAGTAGCAACCCCACGTTTTTGTGGTGCAGAGTTGTTAGTTTGCACTTTCTTGAAACTGTTGTACCCAAAGTTTAAAGCTGGGGCATTAGATTTTGAACCTTTAGATTTACGACCCTTACGAACTAATTGGTTGATTGTTGGCATCTAAAGCTTCCTCCTTCCTTATTCCTAAAATAAATTAAGCACACACATCCAGGAGTTTCTTTTTTTGATTTAAAAAAAGAACGTCCCGTGTACGTTGAAATTTGTGCTAACCTTGTTCACAGCCAGCACGTTCTTAATCTTATACATTAAGAGAACTGTTCACATAAAGCACCTTTAACAGACTACCATAAATAAACTATTAAAGTCAATACCCATTTAAATTTTTCTTAGGCGTAATTTTATTAAAATATTCTACTCTTCTAGCGTATTTATATAGTAAGAAAGTGAGGTTTTTAATTTATGTTCGTTTACTATCTTTTGATTTTTATCCTAGGAAGTACTTGGTCTTCTTTTGCTTGTTGTTTTGCCTATCGCTACCAACATAACATTTCAATTATCCAACCTCATTCACGTTGTGATAATTGTCTTAAGTCCCTGAAACTCTGGCAATTAATCCCCATTTTAGGCTACTGTATTCAAAAAGGACATTGCTTTTATTGTCATGCAAAAATCCCCTGTCTAAGTGTAATCATTGAACTGTGCTTTAGTGGTTACTTAACTATTATTTGTGCTACTTACCCTATTGAAAAAACTTTTGTACTATTAGCACTTTGTTGTTGGACTTTACTTCTTATCTTAACCGATTTCTTTACTAAAACTGTCCCTACTTATTTTCTAATATCTGGTGGCTTTCTAATTTGTATTCTTAATTTTCAAAGGATACTAATTACTCTTCGTTTAAATTTGCTTTTTATGCTTTTTTTCAGTTCTATTCTAGTTTTACTTTCTTTTTTACGTATGCTAGGAAGTGGCGATACAATATTCCTAATTTTTCTTGGTTTTATCTACGGATTCATTCCTATGTTAATTGTAGTTATCATTAGTTGTCTATTTGCTCTTTGTTACTTTTTTGTTTGTAAATTTCAAAAATCAATTGCATTTTTACCTTTTATAGGTATCTCTCTTTTTCTTGTTCTATTCTTTATACACTGATAAAAATACAAAATGCCCGCTATCGTTAGTTTTTTTCTAACAGTAGCGAGCATTTTAAAATTCTAGTATTTATTTATTATCGTTTGTTGTTAAATTTCCATTTATGTTTAGTGTTTTTGCAACATCTGAGATTGAATACACACTTTTTGAAACAGAAACAACTTCATCAGGTTCAATATCACGATATTTCTTCATTCCTGTACCTGCAGGTATAATTTTCCCGATGATGACATTTTCTTTCAAACCAATCAATGGGTCATTCTTACCACGAATAGCAGCATCTGTTAAGACACGTGTTGTTTCTTGGAATGATGCGGCTGATAAGAAACTGTTTGTTTCCAATGATGCTTTAGTTATTCCAAGTAAAACTGGGCGTGCAGTAGCAGGAACATTCCCTTTAATTACTGTATCAGTATTTCGATCTTTGAAATCACTGATGTCCATTAATGTACCTGGCAATAAATCAGTATCACCCGGATCCATAACCCGAACTTTTCGTAACATCTGACGTGCCATAACTTCAATATGTTTATCAGAGATTTCTACCCCTTGCATACGATAAACTTTTTGCACTTCACGTAAAATGTAATTTTCAGTTGATAATACATCACGAACTAAAATTAATTCCTTAGGATCAACTGAACCTACAGTTAATGGATTACCTCGATGGACTGAATCACCTTCTTTTACTTTCAAAACTGAAGTAAATGGTAAATTGTATGTCCTAGTATCTGTTTCACCTTTAACTGTAATTTCTTTTGTTCTTTCTGCTGGGTTTTCCTCAATAGACTCAATGACCCCTGTTACTTCAGTAATCTGTGCACGACCTTTAGGATTACGTGCCTCAAAGATTTCTTGAACACGAGGAAGACCTTGAGTGATATCGTCACCGGCAACCCCACCAGTATGGAAAGTACGCATTGTTAACTGAGTACCAGGTTCACCAATTGACTGCGCTGCGACAGTACCTACAGCTTCACCAACTTCAACTTCATCACCTGTAGCCATATTGCGTCCATAACAATGTTCACATACACCATGACGTGTATTACATGTAAATGCAGAACGAATTGTAACTAATTGCACATCTGCATCAATAATCATCTTAGCATGTTCTTCATCAATCATAGTATTGATAGGTACAATTACTTCACCGGTTTCTGGATTCTTTACCGTCTTCATTGTATACCGACCTAAAATTCGATCATATAACGGTTCAATCATCTCATTACCTTCACGAATAGCTGTAACATCAAGTCCACGATCAGTACCACAATCTTTTTCACGGATAATAACATCTTGCGCAACATCAACTAAACGACGGGTTAAGTATCCAGAATCGGCAGTTTTCAAAGCTGTATCCGTCATACCTTTACGGGCACCGTGTGTTGAAATAAACATCTCTAACACAGATAAGCCTTCACGGAAGTTAGCTATAACTGGTAATTCCATTGTCTTACCGTTAGGAGCAGCCATCAAGCCACGCATTCCCGCTAACTGCGTAAAGTTCGAAATGTTACCACGGGCACCTGAATCACTCATCATTTGAATAGGATTAGATGCATCCATATTTTCAACTAATTTATCTTGAATATCATCTTTAGCTTTGTTCCAAATTGCAATAACCCTGTTGTAGCGTTCGTCTTCAGTTATTAAGCCACGACGGAATTGTTTAGCAACAGTGGCTACTTCTTTATGAGCTTGCTCAACAATCGCTGGTTTTTCCTTCAAATCAGTAACATCAGCAATTCCAACTGTTAGGCCAGATTTAGTTGATTCATAGTAACCTAAGTCTTTCATACGATCAAGCAATTCTGCTGTGGCCGTAACCTTATATTCTTTATAAACCTGTGCAATGATATCTGATAAGAAACTTGATTTAAACGGTCCAATTAATGGAGTCTCAGCTAAATAAGCATGAATATCTTGACCTGGTTCCAAGAAATATTTATCCGGTATTTTACCTGTTAAATTAGCACTTGTAGGCTCATTTAAATAAGGGAAGTCATCTGGTAGGATTTCATTAAATACCGCCTTACCAACAGTTGTTACTAAAATACGATCCTTTTGCCAATCAGTAAACGGCTTGCCATCTTTAGCTAAAGAAGATACTTGCAACCCAATACGTGTATGCAAATGAACATAGTTATTTTGATAGGCCGTTCTTACTTCATTTACATCCTTGAAGATCATTCCTTCGCCTTCACGATTTGCTTCTTCAATTGTGATGTAGTAATTCCCAATTGTCATATCTTGAGATGGTGAAATGATTGGTTTACCGTCTTTTGGTGCCAAAATATGATGCGCTGCTAACATTAGCAACCTTGCTTCAGCTTGCGCTTCGGCTGATAAAGGTACGTGGATAGCCATTTGATCGCCATCAAAGTCAGCATTATAAGCTTCACAGGCTAGTGGATGTAACCGCATTGCTTTGCCATCAACTAATGTTGGTTCAAAAGCTTGGATCCCTAAACGGTGTAATGTAGGTGCACGGTTTAATAATACTGGGTGTTCTTTAATAACATCTTCTAAGACATCCCAAATATCATCATCCCGACGATCAATTTTACGTTTAGCATTCTTGATGTTAGATGCCATTTCACGTTTAACTAATTCTTTCATCATAAATGGCTTGAACAATTCAAGTGCCATTTCGTGAGGAATACCCATTTGGCTAAGTTTTAATTTAGGCCCAACATCAATAACTGAACGTCCAGAATAATCAACACGTTTACCTAATAAGTTTTGACGGAAACGGCCTTGCTTACCCTTTAGCATATGCGAAAGAGATTTCAACGGACGATTACCTGGTCCAACAACAGGACGACCACGACGACCATTATCAATCAAAGCATCAACAGCTTCTTGCAACATCCGCTTTTCGTTTTGAACAATAATCCCCGGGGCATGCAAATCTAATAATCGTTGTAAACGATTATTACGATTAATTACTCGGCGATATAAGTCATTCAAATCTGATGTTGCAAAACGTCCGCCTTCAAGCTGAACCATTGGCCGTAAATCTGGTGGAATAACAGGGACTGCATCCATAACCATCCAAGCAGGATCATTACCCGACTTCAAAAAGGCCTCTAATATATCTAAGCGTCTTACCGCGCGTGTTCTTTTTTGTCCGGTTGCTTCTTTTAATTCTTCTTTAAGTTCTTCGCATTCTTTGTTTAAATCAACATCATTTAACAATGTACGAATAGCTTCAGCACCCATTGCTGCTTTAAATTTACCTGGATACTCGTCACTCTTTTCACGATATTCTCGCTCAGTCATTAACTGTTTCTTTTCAAGTGGTGTATCTCCAGGATCTGTAACTACATAAGAAGCAAAGTAAATAACTTCTTCTAAAGCTCGTGGGCTCATGTCTAAAACAAGTCCCATACGACTAGGAATACCCTTGAAGTACCAAATATGCGTCACTGGGGCAGCTAATTCGATATGTGCCATACGTTCACGACGAACCTTAGAACGTGTAACTTCGACATGACATTTATCACAAATTAAACCTTTATAACGTATTCTTTTGTACCTACCACAGGCACATTCCCAATCTTTTGTAGGCCCAAAAATTCTTTCATCAAATAAACCATCTTTTTCTGGTTTCAACGTACGGTAGTTGATAGTTTCTGGTTTTCTAACTTCACCATAAGACCAACTGCGAATCTTATCTGATGAAGCTAATCCAATCTGCATACTATCGAATTTATTGACATCGATCAAAGGACCGACCTCCCTTTCGAATTAATCGCTTATCGTTTAGTGTCTAATTTAATTTTCGATTTTTGTTTCCGGCTTAGATGTTGCCTTTTCAATCTTACTTAAATCATAAACTTTGTTGTTTTTACTGTCATTGTCTTCTTCGTCTTCATCTTCTCGATCACGAAGTTCAATTTCTTGTTTATCAGTATCAAGAACCTTCATATCTAATCCTAATGCTTGTAATTCTTTAACTAACACACGGAAAGATTCTGGCACACCAGGTTGTGGTATCTGTTCACCCTTGACAATGGCTTCATAAGTTTTAACACGACCAACAACATCATCTGATTTGTAGGTTAAGATTTCTTGTAAAGTATACGCAGCACCATAGGCTTCAAGTGCCCAAACTTCCATTTCACCAAAACGTTGTCCACCAAATTGAGCTTTACCACCAAGTGGTTGTTGTGTGACTAACGAGTATGGCCCAATCGAGCGGGCATGTATCTTATCATCAACCATATGTGCAAGTTTCATGTAATACATAACACCAACCGCTATCCGGTTATCAAATGCATCACCTGTACGTCCATCATATAAGACTGTCTTACCATCACTTGGCAAACCTGCTTCTTTTAACGCACCCCAGATATCTTCATCTCGCGCACCATCAAAAACAGGTGAGGCAACGTGAATACCTAATTTACGTGCAGCCATTCCTAAGTGTAAGTCCAAAACTTGTCCAATATTCATACGTGAAGGCACACCCATTGGTGAAAGCATGATATCAATTGGTGTTCCATCAGGCATAAATGGCATATCTTCTTCCGGAATAACAACGGAAACAGTCCCTTTGTTACCGTGACGACCAGCCATCTTATCGCCTACTTGTAACTTACGTTTTTGAGCAATATATACACGAACCATTTGGTTAACACCAGGTGACAATTCATCACCTGCTTCACGCGTGAAAATCTTAACATCTTGCACTATACCGCCACCGCCATGTGGAACGCGGAGTGATGTATCACGTACTTCACGGGCTTTTTCACCAAAAATAGCATGTAACAAACGTTCTTCAGCTGATAATTCAGTCATACCTTTTGGTGTTACTTTACCGACTAAGATATCGCCATCTTTAACTTCAGCACCAATACGAATAATTCCGAATTCATCAAGATTCTTTAATGCATCTTCACCAACATTAGGAATTTCACGAGTCATTTCTTCAGGCCCAAGTTTTGTATCACGTGCTTCTGATTCATGTTCTTCAATATGAATTGATGTATAAACATCTTCTTTAACTAAACGTTCATTAATAGCGATCGCATCTTCAAAGTTATAGCCATCCCATGTCATGAAAGCAATTAATGGGTTTTGACCTAAAGCCATCTCACCTTGTTCCATTGATGGACCATCTGCTAGAACTTCATCTACATCAACATGGTCGCCAACACGGACAATTGGTGTTTGATTGTAGTTTTTACCACCATTAGAACGACGGAACTTCATTAGTTTATACTTATCTAAAGCACCATCTTCACGTCTAACTCGAATTTCACAAGCATCCACGTATTCAACTGTCCCAGCAAAATCAGATATTAAAGCATCACCTGAGTCATGAGCTGCCTTATATTCAATCCCAGTACCCACAAGAGGTGCATGTGGCTGAATTAAAGGAACAGCTTGCCGTTGCATATTCGCTCCCATTAAGGCGCGGTTTGAATCATCATTTTCCAAGAAAGGAATACATGCCGTAGCAACAGCAACTACTTGTTTAGGTGAGACATCCATATAATCGACTTTATCAATCGAAACTTCAATATTTTCATCTTTATGACGAGCCATAACAACATTGTCAACAAATGAGCCATCATCATTTAATGGAGAGTTAGCTTGCGCAACAATGTAGTTATCTTCTTCATCAGCTGTCAAATAATCAATTTTATCTGTTACTTTATGTGTATCCCATGAGACACGACGATATGGAGATTCAACGAACCCATATCTGTTAACTCTAGCATATGATGACAAACTATTAATCAATCCAATGTTAGGTCCTTCAGGTGTTTCGATTGGACACATACGTCCATAGTGCGTATAGTGCACATCACGAACTTCATATCCTGCACGATCACGCGTCAAACCACCAGGCCCTAAGGCAGACAATCTTCTTTTATGAGTTAATTCACCCAATGGGTTAGTTTGATCCATAAATTGAGATAATTGCGAACTACCGAAGAATTCTTTAATTGAAGCAACAACCGGACGAATATTAATCAATTGTTGTGGTGTAACTGTTGCTGAATCTTGAATTGACATTCGTTCACGAACGACACGTTCCATTCTTGACAAACCAATTCTGAATTGATTTTGCAACAACTCACCCACAGAGCGAATTCGACGATTACCTAAGTGATCAATATCATCAGTTGCGCCTAAACCTTCTTGTAAATTAAAGAAATAATTCATTGAAGCTAAGATATCAGCAGGTGTAATATGCTTGAAATCAATGCTAATATTTCCATTGCCAATCACGTTAACTTCACGTTCAGGCTCAACTTGTGAATAAACTTTAATTATTTGTAAGGTCATTGGTTCTTGCACAACGCCGTCTGAAGAAGGCGTAAATGTTACCATTTTAAAATCTTCACGTGCTAAGTAAGGTGCTAATTTTTCGATAACACGTTTATCAATAACATCACCTTTATTAATCAAAATCTCACCTGTATCAGGATCGGCTAATGTTTCAGCTATACGTTGATTAAGTAACCGTGTCTTTAAATCTAACTTTTTATTTATTTTGTAACGTCCAACAGGTGCTAAATCATAGCGCTTAGGATCAAAGAAACGCGCTGTTAATAAACTACGTGATGAATCAGCAGTCTTAGGTTCGCCTGGGCGTAGACGTTCATAAATATCTTTTAATGATTCCTCGACTCTTGAATCATCCATGTTTTTGTGAACATCTTTTTCAAGAGTTAAGTTCAAACTGTCATTCTCTGTCCCTAAAATCTGAACAATCTCACTGTCTGAACCATAGCCCAAAGCACGAACTAATTCAGTTAAAGGAATTTTACGCGTACGATCAATGCGGACATAAGCAATGTTTTTTGCATCTGTTTCATACTCTAACCATGCACCTCGGTTAGGAATAACCGTTGCACCATAGTTTTCACGACCATTTTTATCCAATTCAGAATTAAAATAAACACCAGGTGAACGTACTAATTGAGAAACAATAACACGTTCTGCCCCGTTTATAATAAAAGTTCCTTGTCTTGTCATCAATGGGAAGTCCCCAAAGAAAACATCTTGTGATTTAATCTCATCTGTTTCATGATTAATTAAGCGCAAAGTAACATGCAGTGGTGCAGAGTAGTTTGCATCATGTTCGCGTGCTTCATCAACTTTGTATTTGGGATCTAATAATTGATAATCGACAAATTCAAGTGATAAGTTTCCTGCAAAATCATCAATCGGCATAATATCATCAAACATTTCTCTCAAGCCTTCATTTAAGAACCACTTATAAGAATCTGTCTGAATTTCAATTAAGTTAGGTAAGTCAAGAACTTCTTTAATCCGCGAATAACTTCTACGTACTCGATGCTTACCATATTTTACTAAATGTCCTGCCAAGTTGTTCACCTCTCAAAATATTCTGTGAATCTTTCTATTACGAAAAATTACATTTATATTACAAATAAAAAAATATAGTTAATTTCAATGAATTTTGGCAAAAAAAAACCAAAAACAGAGTCAGTTGAACTAGTTCTAACGTCACTATTTTTGCTTCTTCATCGTCTATCATGGACAATATATCACAATAGACATGTAAATTCACAGTTTTTGTATCCATAAATTATAACAACAATCCAAATAATTGTCAATATCATATAGATATATATTAAAATCTTTCTTACTTAACTGTTTGCTTTTGTTTGCTGCTATTTTCTTTGATTGATAACGAAATTTTTCCTTTTTTTGCACCTATTGTTACGGTTGCACCTTGCGCAATTTGCCCCATTAGCAATGCATCACTTAATTTATCTTCTACTTCACTTTGCAATGCTCTACGAATTGGACGTGCACCATATTCAGGATCAAACCCAATTTTCGCAACCGCATCAACTGCAGCTGGGGTTATTCGCAACTTGACATCTCTATCTTGAAGACGAGAGATAATCTTTTTCGTCATCTTTTTGACAATTTCATGTAGTTGTAGTTTATCTAAGGAATGGAAAATGACAACTTCATCAATCCTATTTAAGAATTCGGGTTTGAAACTCTTTTTTAATGACTCTCTGATTTTGGCCGACATAGCTGCATACTCATTAGCCTGTGTGGAAACTCCAAAGCCCACTGACTTTTCATCACGTAATGCAGTAGCGCCTAAATTAGATGTCATTATAATAATAGTATTTCTAAAATCGACTTTTCTTCCTTTTGAATCAGTTAGATACCCATCATCCAAAACTTGAAGCAATATATTAAATACATCCGGATGAGCTTTCTCCACTTCATCAAGTAAAACGACTGAGTATGGTTTGTTACGTACTTTTTCAGTTAGTTGCCCACCTTCATCATAACCAATATATCCTGGAGGTGAACCTATTAACCTACTAGTTGAGTATTTTTCCATGTATTCACTCATATCAACACGAATCATTGAATCTTCAGAGCCAAACATTGCTTCGGCTAATGTCTTTGCAAGTTCTGTTTTGCCAACACCAGTTGGTCCAAGAAACATAAATGAACCAATAGGACGTGTTGGATCACTTAAACCACTTCGTGCCCGTCTAATAGCTTTTGCCACAACACTAATAGCTTCCTCTTGCCCGACAACTCTTTCATGCAATATCTTTTCAAGACTAATTAAACGTTCGCTCTCACTTTTAGTCATTTGTGTCACAGGTACACCCGTCCACTCAGCAACAACTTCAGCTACATCTTCAGATTCAACACGAACTTTAAAGTTTAATGTCTCCTCGACGTTTCTCTCTTTTTCACGCAAATTAGTTACTTTACTACGTATCTTTAATTCTTTGTTTCTTAATTTAGCAGCTTCTTCAAATTGCTCAGATACCAAAGCTTCCTCTTTAGCTTCAACAATTTCTTGTAATTTGTTTTCTTCTTGTGAGATCTTATTTTTCTTTTCAGAATTAGCAATATGAACCCGCGCTGCTGATTCATCCATTAAATCAATTGCTTTATCTGGTAAAAAGCGATTAGTAATATAGCGACTACTAAAATCAACTGCTGCTATTAAAGCTGCATCTGTAATTTTGACTCTATGATGTTTTTCATAACGAGATCGTAACCCACGTAAAATTTCAAGTGTTACCTCTTTTGTAGGTTCGCTAACATTAACACGCGCAAATCTTCTTTCTAAGGCGGCATCTGTTTCAATATACTTTTGATATTCATCTAAAGTAGTTGCACCAACAACTTGAACTTCACCGCGTGCTAATGCTGGTTTTAAAATATTAGAAGCATCGATAGCACCTTCTGCGCCGCCTGCACCAATTAATGTATGCAGCTCATCAATAAATAAAATAACATTACCATCTTTATATATCTCATCAAGTACCTTTTTCAAGCGGTCTTCAAATTCACCACGATACTTAGTTCCAGCCACGAGTGAACCCATATCAAGCATCATAACACGTTTATTAACTAGATTTTCAGGTACATTTCCATCAACAACATATTGCGCTAAGCCTTCTGCAACAGCCGTTTTCCCAACGCCAGGTTCACCTAACAAGACTGGATTATTTTTTGTACGCCGACTTAAAACTTGAATAACACGTCTAATTTCAGTTTCTCGTCCTACAACAGGATCAACTTCTTGACTACGTACCATCGCTGTTAAATCACGTGCTAATTCATCAAGAGTTGGTGTGCCTGCTACCTTTTTTTTGCTAGCGTTAACTGCATTCCTATTTCCTTTACGTATTTGTGCAGTGTTTATTCCTAATTGATGATAAATAGATTGCCGTAATGTTCTAATATCAACATTTAAGCCTGCCAAAATACGAGAAGAAATAATTGTTTCATCACCTAAAAGGGCTAGTAAAATATGCTCTGTTCCAACTTTGGTTGTACTAAGCACACTCGCCTCATATTTAGCGCGTTCTAAAACCGCTTTCGCCTTTGGTGAATAGGGCAAATAGTTATCTGGGGCTTGGCGTTTTAGCGTTCCATAACCTGTTAAACGTTCAATTTCTTCACGAACATCAGTTGACGTAACCATCGCTTTTTGTAAAGCTCTACTAGCAACACCATTTTCTTCTAAGACTAAAGCTAATAATAAATGTTCCGTACCAATCGCTTGATGCTTAAAATAATTTGCCTGTTCTTGAGCAATTATCAAAACACGGTTTGCACTAGAAGTATATAATTCATCCATTCTAACCCCTTCTTTCTATATTTAATAAACTACATCATCAATCAGCACATCTCAAGCGTTCCAAAATATTGATTAATATGCGAGCACGAACTGCATCTTCAAGTTTTTTCTCTGAGAACGCTAAAGTACCACGATCAATCGTCGTTAAAATCAAATTAGCTTCCTTCTGAGTTAAAAGTTTTTCTTCATACAAACTTTGAACAACTTGAAATCCTCTTGTCGCACTAATGCTACTTCCTATATAGGCCGTTAATTCATCTAAAATATCTGTATCATCAATTAAATTTATTTTTGCTATTCTAATATAACCACCACCACCACGTTTACTTTGGACAATATATCCATTAGGAATAGTAAATCGTGTTTTGATTACATAATTAATCTGAGAAGGCACACAATTGAAATGCTCCGCAACTTCAGAACGTTTAATCTCGATTTGCTGTGAATCTGCTAAAATATCCTTTAGGTAATGCTCAATAATATCAGAAATATTGCGATTCTGCATAGAAATCCATCCTTATATTGTTTGACTAATATTGACTTTCATTATAAACGTAAAACCAGTGAAAAAGCAAAAAATTAGTCTGCTTACCTAGTAGTTAAAATAAAATAGTAGGCATCAGTTTAAAACCGTATGCCCACCATATAAATATTTTAATCGGGAAAACAAGATTTGAACTTGCGACCCCCACGTCCCGAACGTGGTGCTCTACCAAGCTGAGCTACTTCCCGTTTCTCAAAAAAACTATATTACAATTACTTTTTTAGTATACACCATTTGCTATTTCATTAACACTTATATTAAACGATTTTTTTAAGTATTTTTTCAAAAATAAAGGAATTAAAGAGACAATTATCTAGAGAATATTAACAGTACAAACAGGATAATCTCAATTTAAATTATCTAGCTCATGAATTAAGTGTCTCTTGTTTCTTTGGACACATATTCTTGTATCAACTAGCAGACAAAAATAGCCCAAGACTCTCGTCCTAGACTATTTTAAATACAGTGTACTTTATAAATCGGGAAGACAGGATTCGAACCTGCGACCCCCTGGTCCCAAACCAGGTGCTCTACCAAGCTGAGCTACTTCCCGATGAATGCACCCAGTAGGAGTCGAACCTACAACCTTCTGATTCGTAGTCAGACACTCTATCCAGTTGCGCTATGGGTGCATAAATAAAAAAAACAAAATGCCGAGGACCGGAATCGAACCGGTACGGTGATCACTCACCGCAGGATTTTAAGTCCTGTGCGTCTGCCAGTTCCGCCACCCCGGCATAATGTAAGAGCGGAAGACGGGATTCGAACCCGCGACCCCCACCTTGGCAAGGTGATGTTCTACCACTGAACTACTTCCGCATATGCCGGCTAGACGACTCGAACGCCCGACCCCCTGATTACAAATCAGATGCTCTACCAACTGAGCTAAGCCGGCAAAAGTTACTTCAATATATTAGTTATGTATGAGTCGTGACAGGCTCGAACTGTCGACCCTCTGATTAAAAGTCAGATGCTCTACCAACTGAGCTAACGACTCATTGAAATGGAGGATACAGGGCTCGAACCTGTGACCCTCTGCTTGTAAGGCAGACGCTCTCCCAACTGAGCTAATCCTCCATTGTGCACGGCAACGTCCTACCCTCGCAGGAGGCGATCCTCCAACTACTCTCAGCGCTATGAAGCTTAACTTCTGTGTTCGGAATGGGAACAGGTGTAGCCTTCATGCCATCATCACCGCACTATTTTTCTAAGAGAACTTATTCTCTCAAAACTAGATATATTCTTTTCTTTTATTTAAAAACCAAAAACTCACGTTTTTGTACTTGGTTAAGTCCTCGACCGATTAGTAATGGTCCGCTTCA